>NZ_JBVIGC010000014.1:51185-238229 GCF_055571015.1 Streptomyces sp. NPDC031049 | reverse complement strand
ACGGCGCGCAGCAGCGGACGCGTAAGAGCCGCCCCGCGCGGGACGGCGGGCATGACGCCGCCCCGGCCCGGGGGCGGGTCGGGGCGGCGCGGAGCCGGGGCAAACCCCGGGCAGGGCCCGGCGGCCAGCGGGACAGGGAGCCGAGCCCCGGAGCGGGAAGGGAGCAGCGCTCCCCCGGCCCGGCGACCGCACCCTGACGGGGCGCGGGGCAAGCCCCGCAACACCGCCCGACCGCAGTCGCCGGGCCGTGGCAGGGCCGCTGGGTGTCGGCGGGCGGGTAGTGGAGCGAGCCGGGGAAGCAGGAAGGTGGTCACCGCTCCCCCGGCCCGGTGACCGCACCCTGACCCGGCACACACCAAGCCCCACAACACGGTGTGTCAGGAAGCGGGAGTTGGCGGAGGAATAGCGGGACGGCCCGCCCCCGGGCAGATGCCGGGGACGGGCCGTCAGACGGGGCGGCGCGGAGTTGCGCGCCACGCAACCGGACGGGCTCCGGGGCGACGGGGCGCTCGCGCGCGGACCTCAGGCGGTCATGCGCAGCGGCTCGTCCCAGTGGCAGGTGCCCACCCATCCGTTGTCGTGCCGGTGCGCGGTGGCCAGAAGGATCTCCTTCCGGCAGATCTTGCACGTCTCCAACTCGACGTCGATGCCGTGCCCTTCGAGTACCACAGCGATCTGCGCATCGGTGGGGTAGTTGTCGAACGACTCGTCTTCCGTTAGCACCTCTTCATCACGGCAACTCACCAGGTCGTAAGAGCGGCCCTCGATGCCGTTCCAGACCAGTTCCCGGACGAAGTACTGTTCTCCATCCACCTCGAACGGCTCGTGGTCGGTTTCCCGGACGGGGACGGTGCCGGGCCTCGACGCGTTTCCCATAGCGACTACCAACCTTCGTGTTGCTTCCTGTCGACTTGATCGAGGTGTGAGGAGCGCTCACACCTCCCCCGCCCCGAAAGGGCCGGCGGCCGCACAGTGGCAGTGCGCGAGGTAAGCGGCGCAACGTCATCAGCCGCCAGCGGGTGAGGGGCGCGTAATGCGTGGCACGGCAGGCAGGGCGGGATGCGGGGGGCGTCAGCACCACACCGGCCCCCGGCATGCGCGGGGGCGCAGGCCGGGGGCCGGAAGGGACGGGTCAGGCTGCCTGGGTGCCGATGCGGGCGGCCAGCTCGGCGGCCATCGCCCGCCGGATGACGGCCTCGGCCAGGAGCGGCGGCATCGCATTGCCGATCTGCTCGTACTGCTTGGTCCGGGAGCCCCGGAAGGGATGGCCGGACGGGAACGTCTGGAGCGCGGCCGCGTCGGCGATGGAAACCCGGATCATGTCCTTGCGGCCGCCGCGGTAGGCGGGCAGCTCATCGGCGTCCACCAGCCGGGTGTCGGCGATCCAGCGGCCCGCGTCCCGCTCCCCGTACAGGGTGGCGCGGCTTCCCGAACCGCCGACACAGGAGGGGTCCGGGCCCCCGGCCGCCGTGCCGACCGCGACGGTCAGCGCGGGACGGTGCGTCATCCCCCAGCCCAGCGCCTGCGCCATCGACACCCACGGCAGCAGATCGGGGTTGCCGCCGTCCTGGTCGGTGGTGCGGCTGTAGCGGCGGTGGGTCGGGGCGGGCAGTGCCGCCTCGCCCTCGCCCAGGCGCCGGGCGACCAGCACAGCGCGGGCCCGGGTCTGCGGGACGCCGTACTCCTCGGCGTTCATCCGGCCCGTAACCACCGTGTAGCCCTCAACCCGCAGGACCGCGGCCATCGCTTCCCACACCGGCAGCACGGTGGGCACCTGCTCCAGCATCACCGTCCGGTACGGGCGCCCGTCGTCCAGGGCCTGAAGCGCCCAACGCAGCGGTTCCAGGACCAGACCGGTGCGCTCGTCGTCCAAAGTGGCCAGACCCGCCCGAATGTCCCGGCGCGCGGCCAACTGGTCCGCGAAGTGCAGGACCGTGTCCAACGCCCTGCGTCCGGCACCTTTCCCGCCGATCGAGTACGGCTGACACGGCGGCGAGGCAATCAGATCAGTGGCGGTGGGAAAGTCGTTGGGGCGGTAGGCGCGGACGTCGCCCTCGACGGTGTCCAGCCCGGCAGCCCGCCTCGATTCACACGCCGCATGGTCGTGCTCGATCCCGGTCACCGGCAGACCGAGGCGATGCGCGGCCAGGTCCCAGCCACCCGGCCCGCCGAACAGGTCAACTATCTCCACCCGGCGGGCTGCGCTCTTCTCCTTGATCATGGGGGGTTCCCCGATTCCTGGTCACGGCGTCACCAGGAACCGACCGGCCCCCGTGACATGAACACGACCAGGCAGCCCGAAACCCCATCAAGGCACGCAAACGAAGACCACACCAGCCGGGTGAAATGCGCCGTGGAAGCAAGGGTGTCGAGCCGTCCCAGGGAGGTGAGAGAGGCTCGGCTGCTAAGGGCTCGACCGCAGGTGGGGGGTGCGGGTGCATCTCTCGGCTGGCGGTTGGCCGGGGCCTACTGCGGCCCCCATCCTCCTGGGGGTCGGGCGGCTGCGGTCGGGTATGGGGCCGCCCCGCCGCCCGAAGAGCACGGGAGCCGGGGCGGGTGGTTAGGTGGCTGGTAGGGCCTGGGAGCTAATTCGGGGCGTAGTGGGCCAGCCATGTCGGCGCGGCATGTCGTTCAGGGTTGTCTGGGAAGGCGAGATAGAACTCCAGAACCGCCAGGTGGTAGGCAGCAGGGGAGCCGAGCGGAAAGACACTGCGGCGCAGTGCTCCGTCGGCTGTAACTCCGGTGATCCGGTCTTCGGCCAGCGTGTACGAGGCGGTGAGTGCCACTTCGATGTGCTCGCCAGCCGCGTGCAGCACGGGGCAGACCTGCAGGGCATAGGCCGCACAGACCTGGTGGAGTGGGGGTTCCAGGTAGTACTGAGCGTTGGTCTCGCCGATGAACGCCAACTGCGCTGAGGGCGCGATTGTTTCAGTGCACAGTCCGCACTGCCGCTGGAGCATGAACTGCCGCTGCCGTACGGGGCACTGTTCGCCGAACCTCGGTGTGCCGCGACCCGGCGTGCATGGGCAGGTGACATGTCCGCCGAGTTCGGGGTCGCGGTCTACGTGGATCGATCCGTCGTCATTGGGTTCGTACCAGGCGACGTTCGCGGGGACGGGACGTCCGGCACTGTTGCGGGGCAGGCGAGCAACAGAGGCCGGTATGGGGACGTTTCGCCAAGAGGAACTCATAGGTCACTCCGGAGAGAGGGGATATGGATGCGGTTAGGTGCCGAAGACGGCACGGGCAAAAACGGTCGCGCGCAGCGCACGGGAGAAATAGGTGCAGGTGGCGGCCAGGAGGATTCACGCCCGAAGGACGGGGCGCTGGGTGGTACCGCTCCTCGGGGCGGATATCCGTACCGTGGCGTGGTGGTCGGCAAGGCGGGCAAGTAGCTGGCCTAGGCGGACACGGTGCGGGCCCCGAAACGGACCACGCCGGCGTTACAACAGGACGGTCCGCCCCCGGGCTGTATCTGGGGGCGGACCGTCGGGCGCGCGGAGCGCGGTTCAGGACGCTGGGCGTTTACGCGCGGACTTGGCCCTGCGTAGGGTCCAGACCGCGTCGTCGGTGTCGCCCCGATCCACGAGATCGGTCAGCGAGTCACGGTAGGTCACGATGCGGGTGAGCTTCCCGTTGGCCAGGTGGAGTCCGTCCTCGGCGATCTCGACGCGCCAGCCTTCGGCCTCCAGCCGCCTGATCGCTTCGGGAACCAGCAAGCACACGCCGTCCACGGTCACGACCTTCCGGTACTGCTGTCACGTGCTTCCTCGGCGTGGACTGCCAAGGCGCCACCGAGGAGACGCAGCGGATCGTCCGAGACATGCCACTGCGCCAGACCCAACAAGGCGGTCGCAGCGTCACGGGCGCGGAGTTGGACCGTGTCGGGGACGGGGTGGGGGGTGAATGCGTCGCGTTCGGCCAGCAGGAGCAGCAGCAGTCGACCGGCTCCGTGTCCCGGGGCGTCCTTGTCCAGGAGGTGCGCCAGGCTGGTGAGGCCGTCACGGGCGGCTGCGGCAACAGCTGGGGAGTTACCCAGATCAGTGATGTCGAGCAGCCCGCTGGTCAGCAGCGCGGCTTGCACGGCGTTGGCGCGACGTGCCTCGTCCTGAGGCAGTGGCTGGGGCAGCGCCTCGATCAGGCTCCGGGCGGTCGCGCGGGAGTCGGTGGGAGGATTTCGCATCGTCGGGTACGTCCTGTCAGTCCGGGGCGGGAGGGGCGATCGCCCCTCCCCCGCCCCACTCGGGGGGCGGCGGTCCATACCGTGCTGCGCCGGTCGGCAAGTCCCGCAAGCCGCAGGGGCCGGGTTCGACGTATGGAAGGCCCGGACCCGCGGTGGGCGATCAGACGGGAAGGAGGCCGGTGACGGTGGTCAGGCCCTGGACGGTGGTGAAGGAGACCTCGTCGGAAGCATGCAGGTCGTTAGGCACTGCCTGGCAGAGGCCGCAGGCGCGCACGACCGAGCCGCACCTTCGGGTCACCGCTGTGTGACGTAGGCAGAGCGGGTGGCAGTGGGCGCACACCGACGCGCAGGCGTGCTCGACACCAAGCGGTATGGCGGTGAGGGCGTGTACGGCCAGGTCGGTGTCGCCGCGGAGGGCGGAGGTCGGCTACGCACGAGCAGCGTCTTGTACCCGGTCAGCATTCACGGACCCCTGTCGCAGAGACGAGAGCTGCGGAATGCGTGACGCGAGTGTCTGGCTGTCGCCGTTGAAATGCAGGGTACGCAGGCCGAGTCGGGCCGCGGCGGCACAGTTCTCGCGCCGGTCGTCGACGAAGAGCGTGTTGGCAGGTTCAGGCCACCCGGCAGCCACGAGCGCGGCCTCGTATGCGCGCGGCTGCGGTTTGTTGGCGCCGAGCCGGGCGGAGTAGATGGTCTTCGAGATCAGGGTGCTGCACCAGGGAGCACGATCGAGTGCGTCCGCCAGGGGGTGCGGGGCGTTCGACAGGATGATCATGCGCAGGCCGGTTGCGTGTGCTGCTTGCAGGACCTGGACGACGGCCTCGTCGGTGTGGGTCCACATCTCGGCGTCTGTGCTGCGCAGTGCGTCGAGCAGGGCGCTGCCCTCCGGGGCGGCCAGCTGGCCACGCAGCAGGCCGCTCCAGAAGGCATAAGTGCTGATCTCACCGGCGTCGTAGGGAGCGCGACGTGCCCAGAACTCCGTCTCGAAGTCGGTGGTCCGGTCGGCGGGCCATCCGGCGAGTGCGGCCAGTTGCGCCCACATGTGCTGGGTGGGCTGCAGTCCGATGACGCCGTTGTAGTCGAGAATGAGGCACTCGAGGTTCGGGGCGGAGGGGGTGAGGGGCGCGGTCATTTGGGGTCCAATGCTCGGTGGGCAAAGAGGGCGACGACTGCTGCCAGCAGGACGGGCAGGGCGAGGGCTATGGGCAGGCTGGTGAGTGAGGCGAGCGCTCCGATGGCGGCCGGCCCCAACAGCAGGCCGAGGTAGCCGGTGGCGGCGACGGCGCCGACGGCTCGAGGGCCTCCCCGTCCTGCCGCGCTGATGAGGGAGGGCACCGCGGTGGACAAGCCGAGGCCCAGTGCCATCCAGCCGATCAGCGCCGCCGGGGCGGAACCTATGAGCAGACCAGAGCCAAGTCCGCTTGCTGCGAGGGCGGCGCCGGCGCGGGCGATGGTGGTCGGTCCGAAGCGAGCGTTCAGGCGGTCGCCGAAGAGGCGGCCTACGACCATGGCGGCGCTGTAGGCGGCGTAGGCGGCCGCGGCGATCGTTTCGGACGTGTGGAGGGTGTGGAGATGGACCGCGGACCAGTCTGCTGCGGCGCCCTCGCCCAGGAGGCAGGCTGCGGCCAGGAAGCCGAGCAACCACACCGTGCGACGCGGAAGCTGGGGGGTATCGTCTCGCTGCGCCGGACTCAGTTGGGCGGGTGCGTCGAGGTGTCCTGCAGATCGGATCAGGGGAATGGCAGCGGCGGCGGCCGTCGCCGTCAGGATTCCGACGGCTACGAACAGGACCTCGTAGGGCGCCCAGGCGGTGAGTGCGGCCAGGCCGGCGCCGGCCAGCGCGCCCAAACTGTACGCACAATGGAGGCTGGACATGATCCTGCGCTGGTAGGCCCGCTCGAGATTGACGGCCGCTGAGTTGGCCCCCACGTCCAGGAGGCCGTGGCCGAGACCGAAGACGATGGCCACGAGAGACAGAGACGTCAGGGTCCGGCAGGTGCCCAGCAGAGCGAGGGACAGACCGAAAATGATGGCAGGGCCGGCGAGAAGACGAGCCGGACCGTAGCGGTGAGCGAGCCGGCCGCCCAGCTGAAGGCCGAGGACCATGCCTGCCGCTGCTGACAGGAGGACGATAGCGAGCCGACCGGGGCCGAGCTGGGCGGCGGCCTGGACTGCCGGCATACGCGCGCCCCACATGGCCATGACCACGCCCAACAGCGCGAAGACGCCACTGAGCAGTCGGCGAGAGGAGACCGGTTGCACCAGGGTTGGCACGGGGGCAAACACAGTTCCCGTCATCTGGCTGCCTCCGTGCTTGGCAGCATCTGCACCTGGTCACGGCAGCCGGACCCGGAGCCGCCGGCCTCGTGCGAGGCGTGAAAGAGCGCGGTGCAGTGCCGCAACGACCGGTGCAATGGCGGGAGCTCAGCATTTCCAGCGGGAAGGGTATGGGGTGGGCCCGCGTCGCCCCCCAAGCGCGTAGCTGTCATGGCGCCACACAAGCACCGGGAAACCCGCCCTCGGCGGGCGGAGCCCGGTGCCTCCCACCTGTTGGATCACCTTCTCGCGGTGTGCTCCCGTGACGTGGGAGCACACCGCTAGCGTGTGAGTGCGAGTGCAGGAGGCGGCGGGGCCGATTCCATGGCCTGTTCAACGTCAGGGCTCCGCTGCCGGCTGCCTCGAGGTAACAGGCGTCGCGGTCACAGGCCGGGCGCGGGAACGGATGCGCGGGTGGTGTGGGTGGTGTGGGTGGGTTCGTCTGCGGCATCAAGGCTCCTCGGGCAGGCGGGGGGCGGCAGGCGGCAGGTGCCACGACCCTCCTGGGCCGCGTCCCGCCGCACTCGGCGGCGGGACGCGGGTCCGGACATCTGTCAGGCGAGGGAGGCGGCGGCCAGGACCAGCGAGTTGAGGGCGGCGAACAGGTGGGCGTCGCCGTGGCCGTGGGCGGCCTTCAGGCCGTGGGCGCGGGCGTTTGCCAGGTGCGCCATGCCTCGGATGCTGTCGTCGTCGTCCGCGTCGCCGTACTTCGCTTCCGCCGCCCCGATCACGTTCCCGATGGCGTCGGACAGGTCGGCGGCGCAGCGCATCTCCCACCGTTCGGGGAGCTGTACGACGGTCCCGAACGTGTCGGGCGCCCACGTGGCGAGCTGTACGCGGATGGTCTCGATCAACGCCCTCTCGTTGATGGCGCGCCGGTCGCCGCCGAACGGGTCCAGCTCGAACCGTCCCTCGTAGCCGTCCCTCAGGTGGGCGCGGGCGGCGATGAGCGAGTACAGGGCCCCCAGAAGGTAGGCGTCACCGTGTCCGCGTGCGGCGTACAGGCTGTCGGCGTGGGCGTTGAGCACGTGCGCGATGCCCCACGGTTCGGCGTCGCCATCCGTCTCCACGCCGTAGAGGTGGACGTATTCGGTGATCTCGCCGAGGAGCTGGGCGGTGCTGTCGGCGGGCCGGGCCGTGACAATCTCTGGGGTGGGGACCGTGATCCCGAACTCGGCCGTCACCCAGGTGCGAAGTTGTACGCGGATCGCTTCGGCCAGCGCTCTCGTGTCCAGGACCGGCTTCGGGTGCGGGTAAGTACTCATTCCGGCGGCGATTCCGGCGGTTGTGTAGGTGCTGGCGGTCTCGGTCATCACATCGTCTCCCTTGCTCGGAGTGTCACTACAGGTGGGAAGGAGGTGTGGTGCTGTACGGCCCGGCCCATCGCTGGAGGGGGCAGGGGTGTCCTTCTGGCAGCACGGACACTCCCCCGGGCGGGGATAAGCCCCGCAACCCTTGATTGGGGGTGTCGAGTGAGAGGCGCTTCGGGCGGGCGACGCAGATGGTTGTCGCTCCCCGGGGGTCGGTGAGCGCACTGTGCAGTGGCGGCGGGCGGCGGGCAAGCCTCGCAAGCAGGAGTCGGCACTCCATCAGCCGCAGGAGGACACGGCGCGAGCTGCGCGAGCCCCCAGCGCCACGAGGGTGCCGGGGGCGAGATCTTGGGGGGAGATGAGCCTAGGCGTTGAGCTCGCTGTGCTCTTCCATGACGTCGCTCAAGGCGTCCATCCGCAGGGCGTCATCGTCGCTGTGGAGGGCGTGGAAGCTCTCCTCTCGGCGCTGTTCCGGGGTGAGGGCCTCGGCGCGGGAGCGCGCTTCGGCGTACACGATGTCGGTGGCCGTGCGGCTGACGGAGCCAGGGTTGTCGTAGGCCAGTCTGGCGTGAACGAGGTCGAGGTGACGCTGGGCGATGCGCAGCGCGGCGGCCTCTCCGGTCGCGGTGTAGACGGTCACGCGGGTGGGGTTGAGCGGATTGTCGACGGTCGGGGTCTGGGAAGAGCCAGTGGGGTCGGGTTCGGAGATGAGATTCGCGGCTTGGACTGCGAAGTCACGGACGTGCAGCGTGTACTTGATCATGAATGGACGAGCCCTTTCCGGGACTTGGATGAGGAAGGCGGCGACCAGCCGCGGGATGGAGACCGTCGTGGCGTGGTGGGTTAGCCGGGCAACTGCAGTAGCCGGTCAGTGTCTGGTGGACTTGGAGGCAACCGCGCCCCGGCCGTCGTGGAGTAGACAGCCGGAGCGGGAGGGGCAGGGCAGAGGAGCTAGACCGGGTCGGCGATCGCGTCGGGGTAGGGCCAGACGGGCATGTCTCGGACGCCCTCACAGGTCAGGATGTCGATGAACTCGCCGTCCTCAAGGTGGCCGCCGACGTAGCCGGTAGGGCTCGGAGTGCCTTGCCACCAGGAGCGGGCCAGGGCGCACGCGGCCTCCTGGGACGGCGCCCGGACGAGGAACCGGTAGGTGCGCTCTTCGGTCGTCTGCATCCACAGCCGGTACACCCGGCGATGGCCGGGAACGCCCCGGTCTCCCCCGGCTGTGAACGCCGCCTTGATGGTGTGACGGCAATGGTTGGTGTGCAGCCCGGTGATGTCGTCGCGGGTCCGACGGTGGACGAGACGCAGTTCGTCCAGGTCGCCGACTGCAACCTGGCGGCGGGTGCGCTCCTTGTCGGGAACGGAGCGCACCACGCCGGCGCGGTCCTCCTTCTGCTCAGGGTTGACGAGTGCGGTTCCGGCGCGCGGGTCATAAGCGTGGACGGTGTAGCGGGTGGTCAGCCCCGTCCGAGGCTCGACGGTCGCGGCTGTGCCGATGCCGAAGGTGGTAGTGGCGGTCACGGGCCGGTCGGCCCAGGTGCAACCGGGGTGCATGTCGGGCGGCGGAGTGAGCATGTGTTGTCCTTCCGTGCGGTGCGCGTCCGGCTGGGGTGCCGGACGCGAGTCACGGTGAGTGCCCGGCACGAAAGCGGTGCAAGTGCAAGCAAGACCGGGTTGGAGCTGAAGGCGCGCATCTCGACGATCGCCGTCCCTCGGCACCTAGGGGTGGGTGCCCGGGGACGAGCAGGCGTGTGCGCCGGGCATCGGTCCGGTGCTGATCGGAAGAACTTCCCGTCGTGGTCGAATAGCTCGCGGGTGCTGCGGTGGGTCGTCGAGCGGTGGCGGGGGCGGTGCGTGGTCTGGTTGGGGAGGTCTCCGGCATTGAGGTCGGGCGCGGTCATGATGGGTATCCCTTCTCGTGGCAGCCCTGCGTCTGCGAGCGAGGGGAACGGTGAACGAACAGCCGGCTAGCTCGGCAAGAGCGCCACGTGCTGGGTCACGAGCGCTGGCGCCGCGTGCGCGGTGGCAGTTCGTGCGGAGGGTGCACGACGCCGGCCGTGGGCGGACCTGGTGATGCGCCCACGGCCGGTTTGCCGGTGTCGGAGGACGGCCCGGTGGAGTGGGTGTGGTTATGCGGTGGGGGCGTGGCTGTAGGGAGACTCGACGCGTCCGGCGTGCTCGGGCTCGGGTTCGGGTTTGGGTTCGAGGTCGTCGGTGATGATGACGTGGGGGCGCCCGGTCGCGTCGGCGATGGTGAAGACGGCTTCGGTGAGTTCGTAGTCGTGCTGCTGTCCGCGCGCTTCGTAGGCGGCGTCCACGGGGTCCGTGAGGCCATCGAGCGTGGTCGCCCAGACTGCGGTGTAGGTGTCCGGCGCGGTGTCGCTCGGGGGGATGCCGGGGATCAGGACCAGTGGCCCCAGGCTGACCGCCTGGTCCCACCCCGCCTCGTGCAGCGTCGCGGTGTAGGCGGCGTGCTGCTCCGCCTGGTTGTGGTTGGCGGCGGGGTCGGGGCAGTGGGTGACCGTGATGTAGATGTCCGGGTCCGCGGTGCGCCGGACGTCCAGCCGGCGGAGGTCGTGCGCGGTGGCCAGTGCTGCGCGGACGGCCGTGATCGCGTGGTCAAGAAAGTGGCTGTCGCCCATGGTTCTCCTTTGCGTGGGTGGGTTCGTTCACCGGCCGGGACGGTCCGGCCACGGTGGACGGTCGCCGCACCGAGTGCTAGCTCCGCAATCCGAGGCGGGAGAGGCCTCGCTGAACCTGCGTGAGCCCGCCGGCCGGGGTCGGCGAGGCGGGCCTTGGGGCGCTTGGTTGAGCGGGAGGGGATGGGGTCAGCGGAGGGGCTTGGTCACGGTGGGCGCTTTCGGAGCGGCCGGGGCCTTGGGCATCGGGGCAGGGGCCTTCCGTGCCGGTTCCTTCCGCGCCGGGCCCGCGGGCTGGCGTGTTCCCGTAGTGTTCCCCAGGCCAGGGACACTCCCCGTCGTGTGCGCGGCGCACGGGTGTGTACCTGCGGGGGCGCCGAGCGTGATGCCCGTGGTGCAGCGTACTGGGGAGTGACTGGTGCCGTTGCCGGAACCGGCGAGCACTGCGACGAGCACGAGCAGGATGGCGATGAACAGAATGACCCCGGCGAGCGCGAGCACGGGCAGGGCAGGGTGTGCGCGGGTGTATGTGGGCTCTGCGGGGTGGGCCGGGGTGGAGTGGCTGCAGGCATCCCGGACGCCGGCGGTGCTCAGAAGGCGGTCCCAGTGCTCGCCGTCGGGCCAGTGCCCGACGACGACCGTGCCGTCGTTGTGCAGGTCGGCGCCCACGTACAGCAGGTCGGGTCGGTCGGCTCGTTCGATGCCGATGGTGGCACTCTCGCCCTCGGGGGCGTCGGGGACGTCGAGGGCGGTCAGGATTCGCCGGGAGTCGTCAGTGATCAGGAACCGCATGCGGGTCTCCAGATGGTCGGGCGCGGCTGCGGGCCGCGTCGGTTCGTCCGACGCTGGCCGCGCGTGCGCTTAGCCCGGCAACCGGCAACCTGGTGCGCGGCGCTCTTCAGCGGGGGAACACGCAGTGAGCCCGCCCCGGGCCGGTGACAGCACGGGGCGGGCCTCAGGAGGGCCGTTGCTCGGTCAGCTGGAAGCGCGGGCCTTGGCCTGCTGACGTTCACGCCGGTTGGCGGCTTCGGCGTCTCGCTGCCGCTGCAACTCTCCGAAGGAGGCAGTCATGCCCTTGCGGTGGCGGTTCACGGTCATCCCGACACGGGGCGGGCCGTGTACGGCCAGGAGGTCGGAGGCGGCCTGCGAGGAGTACCCGGCGGCTTCCAGATCCTCCAGGGTGAGGAACACGTCCGCGTCGCGGTCGCGGGCCGGGTCAATGAGTTTGTCTTCCTTGCCGCCACGGGAGAATACGTACTTGAAGTTGTCGGGTGGGTTCGGTTCGACGAGGCGCCGGAACCGGCTGACTTCCTTGGTGTACGCGTAGAAGGTCAGCCCCTCGGGTGCGCCTCTCATGATTTCGAGCCACATGAGGGTGTAGGCGTCGTCGAAGAAGTCGCCGGCGTCATGGATTCTGATATGACCCAGTGTGCCCTTTTCGGAGTCAGGCTGGTAGCGAGGGTGGCGCAGCTCGTCGGCCATGCGCTTCTGCCACAGGAGCGGGGTGTCCAGCACCATGCGGAGATGGCGCAGGTGGCGGGCGCGGGCGGCCGGAAAGCGGATGTATCCGGAGTCGGAGCCGAGCGCGTAGCAGTGCTTTGCGCAGACCCCGGCCGAAGGGCAGACGTTGACCCTGCGCACGGTTGTGGTGCCGTCCGGGGCGGTACCCGTGAGTTGCACCACCCAGGCGGGCAGTGTCCAGTTGAAGATGCCCTGCTTCTTCATTTGTTCGTTCTGCGAGAGCAGCCAGTCGGTGGCCATGATGAGGCACTCCACGAGTCCAGAGGTTCGGATGGGTGGTGTGCGGTGTAGGAGGCAGTCGATGAGACAGCCCGGCCGCGGGCCACGGTGCTGTCTCGGTGCCATGCCAGCGCCCGATCCCCTTCGCAGACAACGCCTGACTGCGGAACCGAGGGCCCTGTGTCGGCGGTGAGTTGGCGGGGGGTGGGCTGCGCAATAGGCTGGGCCGGCCCTCCACTGGGGTGGAAGGGATGTGCCTCGCGGCGCGGGGGCAGGCCCAGCGCGCTCACAATCGCCCGGGTCACGGCAAGCCCCGCAACTCCCTGCCGATGAAGGAAGGCGGGGCCGTTGCGCAGAGATCCGGAAAGCGAGGCAGGACCCGCCTGTCGGCCCGGGTGATGGCTCGAGGCGGGCCCTGTTGGTTGATGCGGAGGTGAGGAAGTGGTGAGGAGCGCCCGGACGTGGCGGCCGGATGCCGGATACGTGGCGGTGGGGTAGGAGTTGCTCGATCCTGGCGGCCCGCCCCAGGGGCTCGTGTTGTCGGCTGGCCGGGTCGTGGTAGCCCGGTCGATGGGACGACCGTGCTGGGGCAAACGGCTAGCCGGGCAACCTCCGCCGCTCCGGGGAGTCGTGGCTACGCCGTGGCTGGGGGCGTGATGTGGTGGCGTTCTGCGGTCGCGAGAATGCGCGCGGTTTCGTCGGGGTCGTCAAGGGTCGCGGGATCGAACCAGTAGTAGTGCGCGATGCCTGCGGCCAGGGGGTAGACCTGGTCCCACGGTGGGACGCCGTCCGTGGCTTCGGGGACTGTGTCTGGACGGTCGAGGAGGACATCGATCACCACCTGAAAGGCTGCAGCGCGGAAGTCGCGGGCACGGGTCCGACGCTGTGCGGTGGCCATGTCGGCCAGGTGGGAGCGGGCGTTGGAATGGCGCTCCCAGCGTCCGTACAGGCGGGCGGCCTCGGAGGCTCTGGACTCGGTCATTTCCAGTACTCGCGGGAGCGCGGACAGGAAGCGGGCGACGTCCCGGGGGGTGCCGTGTACGTCCACGGTGCGGGAATCGTCGGGACGTGCGTGCACCTGGACGCGGTAGAGGGCCGTGAAGCGACGGGCAGCTCCTGCGCGGGCGGCGCTCTTGGCTACGTCGCCGGGGAAGGTGAGGGTGCCGTGTGCCCGGCCGGCGTGCTCGATGATGAGTCGGGAGTAGGTGGCGTAGCGCGCCCGCTTGCGGGCTGCTCGTTGCTCCTCGATGTTCTGGCGCGCGTGCGCCCGGCGCTCGATCTCCTCGATGGTGCTTCCGGTGCTCGTGGTGTCGTCCGGGTGGGCCAAGGATGTCGGCGTCTGGCAGTGGCGGCCGGGGGCGTAGATGGCAGCCAGCTTGGCGAGCTGCTCACCGATGCCACGCGTCCCTGCGAGCAGGTCGGTCAGCTTTGGCCAAACGGCACGACAGGCTTCGACGTACGCACGAGGGCCCAGGACGATGACGTCGGCGTGGAGAGCGCCTAGGTCGGCGGCTTGCTGGCGGAGCCTCTCGGCGGTGACGGACCCCTCGTCGCCCATGCGGAGGTTGTAGGGCGTGATGAGGTCGTCCAGGGCGACGAAGCCGTGGAGGGCAGACAGAATCAGCACGCGAGAGGTACTGTCCTGATTCTGGGTGGCAAGCGCGCCGGCTGCGCGGCGCAGGGCCACGTGGTAGCTGCCGCTGTACATCTCGCCTGCCGGTAGCGGCTGTTCGTCCGTGCTCTTGCGTCCCCCGCACGACACGATGATCACGCGAGGGCGGACCGTGGGCGCGGCCATGGCGGTTCAGCTCCAAGAGGTTGGTTGTTCGGTGCGGTGCCGGCGGCGGCCCGGCTCCGTGCGTGAGCACCGTGGAGCCGCCCCTTCCTGCGAAGACGGTTGGGTGCCACGGACTCGGGCGAGTCCGGCAGGGCAACCGTGCGGAGCGGCTGGGCAAGCCGCGCAACCGGCCGTGCCCAGGGCCAAGACCCCGGGCACGCAGAGCTGACTCAGTGCTGTGGGCCGTAGATGATCCACAGCTCCGTGTTCAAGGGGCGTCCGGAGGGGGACATGACCTCGCCCTCCAGGACGTACCTTCTGCTGCTGTGCCTCTGCAGGAGTCCGCGTAGGGCGACGGATGCCTTGCGGACTCCGTTCTCCAAGCCGAGGGAGACCAACGCGCCGAGCTGGCCACCGGGACGCAGGAAGCCGTGGGCATGAACAAGGTGAGCGGCGGCAAGGTCGCGCCGGAACGGCGGGTACATGATCACCGCGTCGTACCGGGGCTGCTGGGGCAGGGTCAGGAAGTCGGCGGTGATGACATGGCGGCCGAGACCGGCTTCCTTGATGTCCCGTGCGCGGTAATGTTCCAGCTCGATGCAGTCCACGGCGCATCCGCGGTCAGTGGCTTCGGCGGCGAGGTTGCCGTGTCCGGCTGAAGGCTCAAGGACCGTCCAGCCGGGCTGAAGGTCAAGCTCGTCGCACATCTGCTCCGCGATGGCCGGCGGGCAGGGCGCCTCACCGCGGTAGGGCCGCGGCGCCGTCTTCTTGTTGACGATCATGTTGTCGATCAGCGGCTGGGCCTGTCCGAAGGGAAACAGATCGGCGAAAACGAAGGCCTGTCGCCGGTGGCTGAAGAGTGCGCCTGCGGCGGTGAGGGCCCGGGCGGTTCGCTCTCCCAGCCCGGGGCGGGCTGGATCCACGTCCAGGGGCAGGCGCACGGTGACTCCCTCGCAGGTAGCACGGGCGAGGACTTCACGTACGTCGTGGGCTACTTGCATGCTGCTTCTCCTCGAGGTGGCGTGTGGTTGTCCGGACCGTGCGGAGGGCGGAGGCAAGCGGCGCAACTGCAAACTGCAATGGCTCGCAGGGCGTTGGTGAGGGACGCGCAGGCCCCGGTCTGCCATATGGAAGGGCAGGCCGGGGCTGGAGTGGGGCGGGCGCCGGGGACGCCGGGTCAGCCGATGAAGACCGGTGGTCCGTCGGGGAACATCGCGCGGTACTCCTGACGCGCCTGGTGCTCCTCGGTGATGGCGGCGTCGCTGGGCTCGAGGCCGACTGCTGCCGCGGCCTCGCGGGCCACGGCGAACCGGCCTTGCAGGACGGCCAGCGGGGTGTGAGGAGGCCACGTGGCCGAGGGCCAAGCTCGCGCCCAGTCCTCGCCGTGCTCGTCGAGAGCTGCGGCGTAGGCGCCGAACTCTCGGAAGAGCAGCTCTCCCAGGATGTCGCGCTCGGCCTTTTTGGACATGGTCACTCCCCCGCTCTGTGGGCCGGGCTGGCCAGCGTGGGCGCCTCGATCCTGGGGCTGGCCGGAGTGTGGGGCAGGGAAAGCAGCCGCCGTGCCATGCGGGCGTCGCTGCGCAGTTGCCCGGCTGCCTGACGGCATGCCCCCTGCAAGTAGGCCGCGATCAGGTAAGCGGTCAGTCGCTCGGTGGGCTCTTGGTCCGGGACATGCGGCAGGTACAGGACGTTGGCCGGGGGCACGAGGCCGAGCCGGACGTACGCTTCGATGAGGTCCCAGCCGTTGGTTCTACCCGCGTGCTGCGCCTTGGTCCGGGCCAGCCCGTCTTCCATGCCGTCGTACAGGCCGCTGAGCAGCACCACCGGCAGGTGGGCGATGGCATCCGCCGCGCGGTCCAGGGCACCGTCGTCGGCGGGGTCGAAGAGGTCTTCGGGGAGCCCGAAGTACTCGTTCGCGACGGGGTCCTTGCCTCCGTGGGCGGTGTAGGCGGTACGCCAGTCGGTGACCCTCTCGGTTCCGGCCTGGACCTCGCAGGGGTCCGTGTGCTCGCCTGAGATGCGCACCTGGCCCAGCCAGCCCGGTCGCCGCAGTTTCCGTACGGGCGGGAGTCCTTCCTCGGGGCAGCCCTGCCAGGCCGCGCGGGCGACGGCGCCAGTGTTTCGCATCAGGCGGCCGACGCGGGCCGACGTGCCGGTGGTGGGGTGGCCAGCGGGGGTTTTCGTCATGAGTTCTCAGCTCCTCAAGGCGGCGACCCCGGGCGCGGGTAGCGGACCGGGGTGCCGTGAGCGGGCTACTGGGCCCAGCTCGGACGGCTGTCCGTACCGTGGGTGAGCCCGGGCCAAGGCACGCAACTGCTGCTCTCGCAGTGGCGGGAATGGCTGCGGCCCGATTGCCGGCGAGATGGCGGAATCGGGCCGAGAGTCCCATCGCCGCCTCCGCGTTCCAGAGCGACTGAGGTGCGGGGGTGCCTGGCCGGCTCAGTGTCGGGCGCTCCTCCCCTCGCATGCAGCCCCCGGTGGCGCACCGGTTTCGGATGCACCGCCAGGGAGCGTGGGTGGCAGACCTGCCGGACTGGCCGGGTTCTAGTCGAAGTGGGATTCGCGCCGGACCTCCTCCAGGTGAAGGTCGAAGACGATCTTCTGGGCGGGCTGAGTGTCCGGCTTGAGTGCGAGCAGGCCGCCGCAGGTGCACGCGAGGGCGCTGTGCGGGCCCTCGGGCGGCTCCAGGATGGGGCTGTGGCCCGGGAGGTAGTCCATCTCTCGTAGCGCGGTCGAGGTTGCGGTCAGGGTGCTGGTCATCGGGGTCTCATTTCGTGAGTTGCCGGTAGGCAGGGTGGTTGGGCGGGGCTAGCGGGTGAGAGCGAGGTACTGGTCGGCCGCGGCCGGCCCGAGGTGACGGCGTACGGCGTCGCCGCGGCGCCAGGTGATGGGCCCGTCGAGAGCGTCGAGCATGCGGGCTGCGGCGATGATGGCGTTCAGGGTGAAGTCCTGCTTGAAGCTGTGGCCGATTCGTCGTTCGAGCTCGGCGAAGGTCTTCGGGTGCCGGAGCTCAAGGGCGAAGCAGACGCGGGTGGCGAGGATGAGCCAGTCCGGTCCGGCAAGGACGCAGTAGACGCAGGACAGGCGCTCGAGCCCGGCGTCATAGATGGGGTGGTACTCCAGGCCGTTGCTGGCGATGTCCTGCCAGACCTCAAGCTCGGACAGCCCATGAATGATGTTCCAGGTCAGTACGAGCCGGTTGGCGCTCGTGGTGCGGGTGTCGAGCGCCAGGCGCGCTTTGAGGGCGCGCGAGGCGGATTCGGCCCCGCGGACTCCCATCACGTTGAGCACGATGGCCTGGCGGTCGAGGCCGAGCTCTCTCACCCAGGTGGTGATGACGGGACCGGTGGGGTCCCGCTTCAGCGCGGAGGTGCAGAGCCGGCGCTTGGCGTCGGGCCACATCTGGCGGTTCTCAACCATGCCCAGGAAGCCGCCGTCGGGGGTCACGAGAAGAAACGGGATCCCGTAGCGCTCGGCCTGGCGCCGGGCCAGTTCGGGAACCCCCGGCCACTCGGAGCCGAGATCGCAGTGCATGACGCGCACCTTGTGCAAACAGCCTGCGGTCTTGGCCGCAGCCACCGTGCGGTGCATCGCCACCAGGGAGTCCTTACCGGAGCTCGTCTGAATGACGATGACATCGGCGGCGCGGACCAGGTCGACGGGGTGGTCGGCCAGGCGGTCCAGGAGCACGGTGGTGGCGCGTCGCCGGATGCGTTGAGTCGGGTATCGGTTGAGCGCCCGCCGGTGCGCTTGGACCGTGGCCGCGGCGCGCTGCAGGCGGGCTTCGGTCTTGCCGACCTTCTGCTCGGCCTCCTGGTGCTCCTGGACGGTGGCGAGGAGTGCGGAGTACGCCGGGGAGGCACGGTCGACTCCGCCCATCGCGTGGATGCGGTCGTGCCAGTGGTGGAGCTGCGCCTGTGCGGCGCCGTGCTCGTCGTGTGCTTCCCGGACGGCGTGCTGGGCCGTGCGGTAGGCGTCCACGGCTTTGCCGGCGCGGCGGATCATGTCGATGGTGCGCAGGGCGTTCTTGGTGCTCATGCTGGGCTCCTTGGTGGTGGATGCGAGTGGTCGGTCGACGGCCGGGCCTGTTCGGCTCGGTCACGGGCGTTGCCGCCGGCTACGGATGGTGTGTGGGCAGGTGAGTGCCGGGCCGGTCGAAGAACACGACGGTGGCGTCCGGGTCGCGGTCGGCGCGGGTGGTCGCGAAGTGTGCGCGGACGGCGGCCGCAGCGTCGCCCGGGCCGTTGGCGATGACCTGGTAGGAGGTCAGGGCCGTCTCGTAGAGCGTGTTGTAGAGGGCGTCCGCGACGTGCGGGGCCTTCTGGGGCGAGGGGGTGGGGAGGACGTCGATGACCTTCACTCGCCATCCGTGGTCGGCGGCGAGGACGGTCCAGGAGTCCGGCTCGCGTTCGTATTTCCACCGGACGGCGCGTAGGAGCTCGTTGACGGGGGTGGTGTCGCGGTCGGTGAACTCGGTCCAGGGCCAGTGGAAGGCTCCGGGGCGGTAGTGGCCGTCCTGGTCCGGGAGGACCTCGGTGCGGCCGTGTGGCGTCACGATCACCACGGTGTCGCCCTCGAAGTGGGCCGGTGTGTTCCAGTGGCCCGCACGGTGCGCGTCTTGCGTGTCGGCGCAGATCTTCCGCATCACGGTGCGGGTGAAGCGCGGGGCGCAGTATCCGTCCCAGTGCTCGGGCCGGGTCTGGCAGTGGTAGGGGCCCGCGAGGCCTTCGAGGCTCACCTCGTTGCGGATCCACTGGGTGGTGGAGCCGTCGAACCAGTTCCGGATGGCTCGTGCGCAGCTGGCGCTGTCGTGCGCCATGTCGGCGAGGGTGGGGTTGGTGAGAGAGGACTCGCGGTTGTACAGGTCGTTGTCGGCGTAGCCGTCGAATTCCGGGCCGTACCGCATGGCGAGCCAGCCGCTATGGTGCGCGATGGGATGGTCCACCGAGGCGTCGTCCGTGATGGCGATGTACTGCTGATGTTCGGGCATGGGGCTGTCGGGCCCAATGGAGATGTAGCGGGCGGTGCAGCAGCCGCCGGTGTGCCGGAAGGCGGAGGGGATGGCGTAGGCGTCGAGGGCGGTTTTGAGTGCGACGTCGGCGCTGATGTCCTGTGTGGTGCCGCTCTGCGAGTCGAGTGCCTGCATGGCGGCTTTGCGAGCTTTCAGGAATCGGTGGTCCATCCCCGAGGATGTCGAGAGCATGACACTCCATGGCAGGGGGTGGCTGGATTGTTGGAAGGGCGGCGTGTCCGGCTGCCTTCGGTGCGACCTCGCTGAGGGAGCGGGGGCGACTACGGCGAAGGTAGGGGGCGCGGGGGTTAGCCGTGCAACCGCGACGGAGCGCCGTGTCGGGCCGCACGGAAGAGAGCAGCGGGCGGTGCTGCCTGCGCACTGAAATCGTCCGTGCGGCGCTTTGGGGCGGTGTGAGTGAACTGATCACTTCAGTGACCGTGGCGTCCCTTCCCCTTGGTGTCAGCGTTTGACGCGGTTGCGGATGGCGAGGACGGCCAGACCGAGCAGGACGGGTTCGACCAGCCGGGAGGTCATCTCGGTGGAGGTGCCCGTGGTGGTGAGGCCTTGGCCGGAGGAGCGGAAGATCACCGAGTTGATCACGACCCGCAGACTCCTCTCCAGCCGTTCCGCGGTGACGCGATCGGTCAGTGGACTGGTGGGGTTGGCTGGGTCGGGGGTATCGGTGGTGAGGATGATCTCCTGTCCGACGGCTGCCTGGCGGCCGAAGGTGGTCGGCTTCTGGACATCAGAGGGCAGGCCCCACAGCACCATTACCGCGATCGTGGCGGCCATGGCCGCCACCAGCCAGGTCAGAGCGCGGGTGGCACGCAGTCCGTACCCGGACAGGGCCCAGTAGGAGGTCAGCAGCGCTCGTTCCCCCCAGGGCCGGCCGGCGGTGCGCTACTGAAAGACGCACGGAAAGTACCGTGCGCTACTGAGAGCTTCACGGCGGGCCTTCCATGCAGCAGGGAGCAGGACGGTGAGCGTGGGGTCATGCGGCCGCCCGTGGGGTGTCGGGGCGGTGGAGTTCCGTGGTGAGGGTGCGCGCGAAGTCTGCCGCGGCCTCCTCTTGCCGCCGGGTCCCTTGTGCTGCGTCGATGGCGCGGATGAGCGCGGATCCCACGATCGTGACGTCGGCGATGCGGCTGACCGCCTGGGCCTGCGCGGGGGTGGAAACGCCGATGCCGACGCCGATCGGGAGGCGGGTGGCGGTCCGCAGGCGCTGTACGAACGCCGGCAATGCGTGGTGCAGGGGGCCGGTAGAACCAGTGACTCCCGCAACGGCGGGCGCGTAGAGCATGCCGCCGGCGGCGCTGCTGATGCGAGCGAGGCGGGCGTCGCTGGTTGATGGGGCGACGACGAATACGGTGTGCAGTCCGCGACGTTGGGCCGCGGTGAGCCAGCCGTCGGCCTCTTCGATCGGCAGGTCAGGAAGGATCACCCCGGCGGCTCCGGCCTGTGCCAGGTCATGGGCGGCGCGGTCGAGGCCGTACTTGAACAGGGTCGGGTAGTACGCCATGACGAGCACGCTCGCGGGTGAGGCGGTCAGGGAGTGGATGCTTTCCAGGAGGTGCTGGACGCGGAACCCTGCCGCGAGCGACTGGGCAGCGGCCTTTTGGATCACCGGGCCGTCGAGGCTGGGTTCGCTGTAGGGCCAGCCGAGCTCGATGACATCGGTGACTTCGGCGAGGCGGTGCAAGATCCGCAGGTTCTGGGCCTGGGTGGGGTAGCCGGCGGGCAGATAGGTGGCCAAGGCGGCGCGGTTGTCGGCACGGGCGTGAGCGAGCACCTGGTCGAAGCGGGCGGGCGCGTCGGGCACGCGTCCGGCCGGTGGCTGGCGTGTTCCGCGCCATATCGCGTTCATGGGGGGAGGCAAGCAGAGTGCGCGGGCCCGAGACGGCGATCAGGGGTGGGCGTTCCACCGCTCGGCTCCGGGTTTGGGGGTGCTGTTCCGCGCGGCGGAACAGCACCCCCAAACCCGGAAGGGCACGGTCAGTGGGGCATGCAGGGCTGCATCGCGTGGACGGCTCGGGTGATCAGGTCGAGCTGATCGGGCAGCGGGGCACGGACACCCCAGTCGCCCAGGTCGGCGAGTGCCTCGCCGACCAGCGGGATCAGGGTGGTGGTGTCCGCGTCCGCGGGAGACTGCTGGACGGCACTGACGTGAAGGGCGAGCATCAGCGGCCCGGCCACGTCGTCGACGCGCTTGGTGAGGGCGCGCAGGTGCTGGATCGCCTGCTGCCTGAGCGGGTGGGGCTGGTTGGTCATCGGGGTGGCCAGGGGGCTTCCCGCGGCGTGCAGCAGAAGCTGGCGACCGGTGTTCCAGCCGTGGTGCACGGCTCCGGGGCGCTGCAGGTCGGGGTGGCTACTGGCCGGCAAGACCGTGTGGGACGTCGGGATCTGGTCGATGCGGGTGATGGCAGACATGCTTCCTCGCTATCGGTGCCGCCGGTCGGTCCGGCAGGCGCGCCAGGGGACGCTACGAAGCGCCCGCCCTAGCCGGTCAACCGCCACGTCCGGCGGGGCGCGACATTCAGGTCCACGGCGTCGGGCACGGTGGGGGTGATGTCGATGCGCCGCTTCAGTGAGAGGAGGCCTGCTGCGGCGAGGGTGCCCAGGGCGAGACTCGTTGCCCACATGAGCTCCAGTCCGCCGGCATCTAGGGCGGCGGAGCTGATGAGGGGGGCGATCAGAGCGGAGATGCCCAACGTGGTCGCCCAGATGCCGGTGTAGCGGCCGCGGGCATCGGCGGGTGCGAGGCGTTCGACCACCGTCATGATGCTGCTGAAGAACAGCACCTCGCCCAGGGTCCAGACGGCGGCGGCGAAGCCGTAGCCGATGAGGGACTGCCGAGCGCCGAGGTTTCCGCCCATGCCCAGGCCGAGGGTGATCGCGCCGGTGGCGCACACCACCAGGGGGGCACGGCGGTCGATCCAGGGTTGCAGAAGTGGCTGGAAGGCGACGACGCCGATCGCGTTGATGAGGCTGATGATCCCGTAGGCCGAGGGTTTCAGCCCGTCGTGGTCCATGGCCACGGGCAGTCCGAACAAGACCTGCTGGTACGAGCAGAGATACAGGAGCGTGAGGCCGGTCAGGACGAGGAACCGCCCGTCGCGGAGCAGGGCCTGGTAGCCCGTGGCCGGGGAGTCGAGGCGTTTGCGGGGTGTTGTCGGGCGTGGGCCTGTTCCGATCCTGCGGATCAGCACGGTGACCGCGAAGGCCAGGTTGGAGGAGGCGGCGACGTAGAAGAGCGCGGTCATGTGCCGGTCGGAGATGGCCGTTCCGACAGAGCCGGCCACGCCGGCGCCGATGTTGGAGGCCCAGTAGAGGCGGGCGTACGCCCGTCCTCGGGCGGCCTCGGGCACCAGGTCGGCGACGAGCGCCAGGACGGCCGGGCGGGGTGCGTCGAAGAGGAGGCCGACGGCGAACGCGGCGGCGGTCAGTGCGGGGAGCGTGTGCAGGGCGGGGAGAAGGAGGTAGATCGTGGTTACGGCGGACAGGGTCACCAGGAGGGTCCGGCGTCGGCCGATGCGGTCGGCGAGCCATCCCGCGATGGCGGGGCCGATGGCCCAGCCCGCCCCGAAGGCGGCACTGACCTGGGCTGCGTCCGATGCGCTGAAGTGCTGCTGGCGCACCAGGTACAGGGAGAGGAACGGCACGACGACGCAGCCGCTGCGGCAGATGGTGAAGCCGGCCACCAGCGTCCAGTAGGCGGCGGGCTGGTAGAGCGGAGCAGGTCGGGGCTGGGGGGAGGGGCGGTTGTCACGGGCCACCGCTGCTCCTTGGCCTTGAGGGAATTGTGGACGGGTGACAGGCGCAGGTGTGCGCTTCGTCTGCCGTGCGGCGTGGCTGGGCGGGCTCGATCTGAGGATGCGGTGGTCGGGAAGGGATCGGGGCGGGCGGCTGCGCGTGGCCTCACCTGGTGGGAGATGATCTTCATGCCGGTTCCGTGGCACGGGCGGTGCCGGGGTACACAGCCGGGTCGCACCGTGATCCGGCTGTACGAGGCGCGGGGGTCGGTCACGTCAGCGGTCCGGTGGCTGTGTCCCGCGGGGCGGGACGCGGGGTCAGATCGCAAGCCCAGGAGGTGGGACGTTCGCCTCTGGAGAGCCTGTCCGGTGCGCGGCGCGGTGAGGGTGGTGCGGAACTCGGCCGACCCGCGATAGAGATCGGATCCCGCTGATGGACCTGCTGGAGAAGTGCCGTGCCTATACCCGGGCTGATGAGGCACGCGATGTTGGGCTCTATCCGTTCTACCCGGCCTTTCAGGGGCCGTCCGAGGGCGGTCAGGCGGTGCTGGACGGCGCCGAGGTCTGCATGCTCGGCAGCACCAACTACCGTGCGCTGAATGTGAATGCGCAGGTGATCGGTGCCGCGCAGGACGCGATCGCCCTGTACGGGACGTCCGCGACCGGATCCCGGCTGCTGAACGGGAACCTGGATCTGCATGAGAATCTCGAGGCGGACCTCGCCGACTTCTTCGGCTATGAGGCGGCCCTCATCTTCAGCACGGGCTACATGACCAACTTGGGTGTCGTGTCCGCCCTGGCCGGGCGCGGCGACCAGGTGCTCCTGGATGAGAAGGCCCATGCCTCGCTGATCGATGGTGCCCGGTTGGCGGCAGCCTCCGGCGCGGTGGTGCGCCGGTTCGCGCACAACGACCCCGATGATCTGGCCCGTCAGTTGGCGGCCGTGCCGACGGCCTCTTCTTTGGTGGCTACGGAAGGGGTGTTCGCGATGGAAGGCGGCCCCGCCCCGGTGGCCGACCTCGTTTCGGTGTGCGAGGAGTTCGGGGCCACCTTGCTGGTCGACGACGCCGACGGAGTGGGAGTGTTCGGGCGGAGCCGCGGGGTGGTCGAACAGTCCGGCATGCGGGGCCGGGTGCCGTTGATGACCCTGACGTTCGGCAAGGCGTTGGCGTCGCAGGGCGGCGCGGTGCTGGCCGACGCCAAGACGATCGACTTCCTGCGGCACACCTCGCGGCCGCAGATCTTCTCGGCCGGGCTGAGTCCGGCCGACACCGCGGCTGCGCACGCGGCGCTGCGAGAGGTCCGCCGGCGCGCGGACGCGGAGCCGGACGCGCTCGCGGCGGCCGAGTACCTGCGCCGGGCCCTGGACGCGCTCGGCTACGACGTGGCCGGCAGCGCCAGCCCGGTCATCCCGGTGAGGTTCCCCGACCAGCTCTCGATGCTGTCGGCGCAGCGCCTCCTGGTCGAGCACGGGGTGTACACCAACGCCGTGCTGCCGCCCGCCGGCGAGGGCCACCAGCTGAGGATCGCCTGTACGGACGCGCACACCCTCGACGTGCTGGAATCGGCGATCGGCGTCTTCGCCTCGCTGCGCGAGGACCTCCTCCCCCGCTACCGCCGGGCGGCCTGACCGTGCCGGCCGCCGTGGTCACCGGGGCCAGCCGCGGCGGCTACGACCTGGTGCTCGCCGCCCGGGACGGCGCGGCCCTCGTAAAGGACTCCGCCCGGTCGCGGCCCCGACGGGAACCACGACTGGCGGTTCGCCCAACTCTGCCGAGGTCCGCGACCGCGAGATCTCACCCAGAAAGGTAGGAGAGCATGGCACTTCCCGCCCTCACCAATGACGAGCGCGACGCCGCGCGTCAGAAGGCCATCCTCGCCCGGCAGGCACGCAGCGCCGTGCGGGCGAGCCTCAAGGCCGGGACCTTGACGCTCGCCCAGGTACTCGACCGGGCGGACAGCGTGGTCGGCCGCATGCCGGTGCGGCAGCTTTTGACCGCACTGCCCGGCATCGGCCTGGTCCGCGCCACCCGGTCGATGAACGCGCTGGGCATCCCCGAGGGGCGCCGTGTCCAGGGCCTGGGGCCCGCCCAGCGGGCCAAGCTCCTGGAGGAGTTCCCCAGCCCCGCATAGCGCGCCTGCCCGGCGACCGGCACCGCTGCCCCGGTCTCGGTCAGCTGTCTGCGGGGAGCTTGCCGACGGCGGTCTTGATGTGGCGGTCCACCAGGGCGGGGGCGCCCACCAGCGTTACCGCGACATTGCCCTTGCGGACTGCCATGGTCTTGAACACCTGCGCTCCGGAGGGCAGTTTCATCGTCGAGGTGTAGGCGAACTGTTCGTCGCCCAGCTCCGGGGTGACGGACTTGGAAACCTTCACCTCGATGGGGGTGGTGCCCGACGTCATCGTGTAGGTCGGGCATGACGTGTAGGCGCCGAACAGCTCCCGCAACTTGCTGGAGAGCACCGAGGGGCGGTCGCTGTGCACTTCCTCGCCCAGCGTGGCGTCCCGGTCGTAGGTGAAGCTTGCCTCCGCCTTTGCGGCGAACATGTTCTCCTCGCCGTCCTGGCCCAGCTTCTCCAGGGCAGGGCAGCCCTGGACCGAGATGTCGTCGAACTTCTCGCTCCCGGGCTCCTCCTGGACCTGGGCGTATCCGGACCCGAGGTCTGCCTCGGTGAGCAGCAGGGGCCGCAGGGCGCCTGCTGCGAGCGGCTTCGCGTCACCGTCGCTTCCTCCGCCGCTGCTGCACCCCGCGATCAGTACGCCGCACACCGCGGTGCCCAGCGCCCACCGTCGCCTCCCGGACGTTGAGATGCGCATCACTTGGCTCAACTCCCTCCCCGATTGCCGGGACATGACATTACTGCCTCATGCCGATCACCTCCCCCCGGCCCACACGTGTCGCGGTCGCGCTGCGCCGGGCAAGCTGGTACTGGTTCCGGGGAAGGCGTCCTGCGGCCCGGAGCGCCCCGCGCTTGGTGAACAGCATCTGGGCGGCGGCCCGCAGCATAGTGTCGGCGGCCGCCAATGAGCGGTGTCGGCGAGCTGGCCGGCTGCACGCCGGTGGTCTGTACGCCCGTCGCGGCGCTCGTCAGCGCGGCCATTGCCCCCATCCAGTGCGCGGCCACGATCGCCGGATCCGGGCTGAACGTCCTCAGCACGGCTTGCAGATCTTCGGCCAGCACGCGCATGACCGTCGGGGCGTGACCCGGGAAGAGGCTCCGTGTCCGCGCTGGTGGAAGGTGGGGACGCGGATCCGGTCGTCGGTGGAAAGGTGCCGAAGCAACGTCGTTCCACACGGCGGCGGAGGCTTACCAGTCGTGCGCCACTACCACCGTCACCTCGGGTGGGGCGCTCGGCTTTCGCCGGTAGACGGCCAGGCGCGCACCGTCCGGTCTCGTCAGGTGGAGGTGCTCTGCCTGCTCGTTCAGGTCCATCGGGCTACTCGACGGGAACCGTGAGGTCGACGGTGGAGCTGTGAATGGCCGGCCGGGCCGCGCCGAGTGTCTTCATGATCTTGAGCATGCGCACGTTGTCCGAGCCGGTCATGACGGTCATCAAGGAGCAGCCAAAGGTGCGGGCCTGCGCGCGGGCGTACTGCGCCAGCATGGTGCCCAGGCCCCGGTTCTGCCAGGGATCCTCGATCATGATGCCGAGTTCGGCGGTGTCGGGCTCGGTCGTGCGGACCAGGCTGGTGGTCGCGATGACCTGCTGCGGTTCATCCTCCGGGTGGGTGACCCAGGTGAGGCTGCGGTCGGGGCGGGTCAGATGGTGGAACTCGGCGAGGCGCAGTGAGCGCCGGGCGGCCTGGTAGCGGGCGAAGCGCGTCGCGAGCGAGCAGCGGTCGTGCAACGCGTTCACCGCGTCGAAGTCGTCCAGAGTCGCGGGGCGGGTGATGGTTCGGGTCCCGGTGTGCGGCAAGACGGGCAGATGAGGTGCGGTGGTCATCGGGGCAGAGGTGGGCACAGAAGTCCTCGGCTTGCAGACGGGGAAGCGGGGGCTTCAGACACGGTGCTGGACTGCCGCAACCGCCGGTAGCCCCCGCAGGGGCTACTGACCGGGGTCCGGCACCGCCAGTTGCGGCCTCGTGCCCCGTGGCGGGAATCTCGGCCCATCGCAAGGGAGCCAGTCTTGCGTTGCCGCCCAGGGCGGGAGGCTGTCGTCGATGACGAAGTTGAAGCGAAGGACTGGGAAGGGCGACCGGGCGCTGTGCAACCACACGGAGCCGTTCGGGAAGGGAGCCCACAACCCGCTCGCCCACGCGAAGCTTCGCGTTCGGCTGCTCGGGGATGCTGCGCGGGACGGCGGAGCGGCCTGCGGCTCCCAGTTGCTCAAGGGCATCGGCCAGGGCACGGGGGTCGTGCCGGTTATAGTGCGGCCCAGGAGATGCCTGGCATGCTCTACCCGGATGTCCGCCAGTGCCTCGTTCACGGCGCTGTGCATGGTGAGCCCCCTTCTGGGATGTACGCGAGCAGCCGCCATCCTCTCGCTCAGGGTGTCTCGTGGTGCAGCGGGGGTCCTCCACCGTTAGCAGCCGGGCGGGGTCCTCCGGGGACCTGGCCGTGCATGGGTGCCGTCTGCGCCGGTGGGGCTGGGCGTTGCGCCGGTGACGGGTCCCTGCGCGTGAGCAGGGATGCGGGGAGTTCGCCGGTGAAGAACGCGGGAGAGCACATGCTCGGGACTCCTTGTCGGTGGGCTATGCGGAGAGGCGTGCTGACCATATTTCGGCAGCGGCACTGCGCAATCGGGCGGTGCACTGCGGATAATCCGTGCCGGAGACAAGGATGTGTCCGCTGCGCTGCAGAGGGCCCACTGGGTGCTCGGCCGGATACGGTCGGAAGGTTGCGTAGGGGGTGATGTGGGGGTACATCCCCGCGCGCGGCGGCAGCAGGGCGGCGCTTTCGGAGCCCTGGAGGAAACGTACGGCGGTCGCCCCCAGGCGGCTCTCGTCGGCGTGCAGGACCCGGCCGCGGGCGTGGTGGCCTGCCTGGGAGACGAGGTCAATCCCCGTCACCTGCTGGATCAGCATGCCGAGCAGAGGGTCGGTGAGATGGGTTGCGACACTGATGACGCGTGGCCCGGTAGAGGTGATCCGCATGCGGATCTGGGCCGGTCCCGAGCAGTGTCCCAGAGCGGCCAGCGCTCGGCTTGCAGTGTCCTCAACGGCCGGCGCGCAGACGTCATCGGCGTCGACGACCACTTCCACCGGGACCAGTGCAGGTTCGGCCTGCGGGTCGAAGGTTGCGTGGGAGATCGCGACGACCCTGGGGCCGGTCGGGAAGTCGGCGGTGTACGCGGTTGCCTCGATGCCGGCGAGCAGAGGCTCGATGACCGTGCCGGTGCCGTGCCAGGCGGCGGCGGTGGCCGCCGAAAAGGCTTCGGCCAGTTCGGACAGACCTCTCACCTGGCGTGCTGCGTACCGCACGCGTGGCGCGGCGGGCTTGCAGACCAGGGGGAATCCCACCTGGTGGGCTGCTTCCAGGGCCTGGTCGTAGGTGTCCGCGTGGAGGGCTCCGCTGTTGTCTACGCCTGCAGCGGTGAGCAGTTGCGCCGTGCGATGGCGCAGGGTGGTCGCTTCGATTGTCGCGGCGGACGCTGCAGGCAGGGCGAGCTCGCGGCGGAGCAGGTCGACAGTACGGGCCTGCGCGGGGTGGAAGGTGAGCGCGCCGGCAAGGGACCGGGTGCTAGCGAACCTCTGTACCGCGGTGAGCACTTCGGACGGATTCAGGAGGTTGGCGGTCCGTGCCTCGGCAAGGAGAGGCTGCTGCCAGGTCGGCTGCTCCGCATCGACGAGAAGCAGCGGCCCCACCGCGCCAAGGCGTTGCATGGCGTACTCCCACTCCGCCTGCGGCCCGCTGCCCAGGACGAGGAGGTGCCCGACGGGGCCGTCGTCCTGGTAGGGCGCATGGGTGTTCACGAGCAGTGCTCCAGAAGGTAGGAAGTGGTGCGCTCGCTGGCGGTGCCAGAGGGTGTTGTCACTCTCGCCGGACGCTCGGGCTGGGGCAACGGCTCCTCGCGCCGGTTCCCTGGCTACGGTCGACATGCGGCTCGTCGTGTCGCGCAGCGGGACGTGAACCGAATTTCTGATTGCTACTGGCGGGACGCGGTCCATCCCGTGGGAGATGGCGGTATTTACGCAGGTCACTCCAGGTATCAGCGGGACACTGGCCCATGGGGTGGCACTCGGCACCACTAGGCGGTACTCCCCCGTCCCCTGCGCAGCGCGCGGTCACGCGTCTCTGCGAAAGCGGCCGTGACCTGCTGCTTTGAAGCCACAGTGTGGGCAACTCCCGAGGCGGGACGCGTGTTTGAGGACCTCGTGGAAGACCCTCTTCCAGGAAGAGGTGGTTCCTCCACAAGACCGGATCTGCACGGTAGAGATGTGGTTGACGGGCCCCGTGAGGCGGGATCAAGCCCGCTCGTGCCGACCAGGAGGGACTGCCAGTGATCGACACCGAGCTTGTCGAGGCCGCCGGCACGGTGGATGACGGCATGACCGCCCACGCCCGGGTCTATCTCGTACTCCAGACCTTGAACAGCATGGGCCCCGGACTGCACCCGCTGCGGCGCATCATCGACGAGTCCGGAGTCACCAAGTCGACGGTCCATCGCATCCTGCGCGCCGGCGTTGAGGCCAAGCACCTGATCTACCGCGCACCGGGCCGTTACGGCATCGCCACCGACGTGGCCAACCACCGCCCGGATGCGAGCGTTCACCTGAATCTGCCGCATGACAGCGCCCTCGACCGTGAGACCACCGTGCTGCAGCGGCAGACCGCCCAGGTCGCGATGGCGTTCAGCGCCGTCCTGATCGACGACACTCCCGGGCGGCTGATGCTCGACCACACCTACGGGCGCCGCAGGGACTTCCAGGCGGCGTTCAACCACGCCGATGTCGACACCAAGGTGGCCTTGCGGTACGCGCCGCTCACCGCAGACGCGGCCGGGCTGGCGATCCTCTCGCACCTCGACGGCGCTCCGCAGAGCCACCTGATGCGGGAGATACGCTCCGAGGGGTACGTGCTGACCCAGTCGCCGCTGCCGGACTGGAAGATGCTCGGTGTGCCGTTGTGGCGCGGCTCGACCGTGTACGGCTCGCTCGTCGTCATGGGGTTGCGCCCGCAGATGGAACGCAACCGGCGCGAATACGCCGCGGCCGCGCTGGCCTGCGCCGCACGGCTGAGCGCACGCTGCGAGCTGGGCAGCGGTGCCATGCGTCTGGCGAGCTGACGCTCATGGACTGCGCCCGCGACCGCACCGGCCCACACCGGAGCTGTGGCGGTCGTCACCGATCACCAGGCGCGGCCGTGCAGCCTCAGCCAGTCAGCAGGGCTTGCCGCCGTCGCAGAAAAGCGCGCTCAGTCATCGTCCGCGGCGTTCCCGACCCACGCAAGCGGCGTCCCTTCCCCGCGCACCAATGCGGATCCTCTGACTCGTGCCCCGCGTCCAGGACACAGGCGCGCCCCACCGGCCAGGTGTGCCGGTACAGCCCCGCTGAAGAACGTGGTCGCCGTCCCGGAGCGCCTGCTGGTGTAATCCTGCAGGGCCCCATACCGAGGGCACAGCTGCAGCCCGAGCCGGATCTCCTCGCCCAGACGACGGACTTCCGGGTCGGCCAGCAGAACCAGAACGGTGGTCTGCGCCACCCTGTCCGTCAGGCCGCGATCGGCACCTGCGGGCCATGGCTCGAGTAGTACTCCTCCATGATGCTCGCCGCCTCAGTCCGGATCCTGCGGAGACACTCCCGTAGGTGACCATCCTCGCCTACCCGGTTGTGTCCGGCGGCCCGGTCCTCCGCGTCCGTTGCCGAAGACCCTGGACGGCTCCGAGCATGCAGCCTCCAGGCCCGCTGCGTGCTCCGAGCAAAGGCGGGAGTGGTACCCCGTACGCGGCCCGCTGGAGGGCTGTCTTCACCGAAAACGAGTTGGCCCAGGAGGCCGCTCGCTGCGCGTACGCGGTCTTTGACCAGCTCGAAGAGCCCAGCCTCGATATCCCGACGTCGCGCCGCTGCTCGGGTTCCCGATACCGGTTCAGATGTGTGAGCCCGCCGACTATGTCAGCGTGCCCGGCCTGCTTGTTAGGCAGGCTGCCTGGCCGCTTCCGGCGTCAACCGCTCGCCGAGGTCGATGAGCACAAGGGTGAGGCGCGTGAACCCGAGACGCTGGAGTGATCGGGGGGTCTCTTCGACCAGCCGACATCCTTGGCGGCCGACACCCGGCTCAGGGTGGCGCAGTTCGCGGACCGCGCCCTCGTGGTGAACCAGGTCGGCGCCGGTGCCCAAGACCCAGTTCGGCATGTCGGTGAGGTAGGCGTCGCGGAGCGCTGCATGGCGGTACACATCGCGGCGGATGGCCTGGAGCCCGTTGTCCTCGCTGTGCCGCTCGAGGCTGGACGACAACTGGGCGAGCATGGCGAGTTGCCACTTGATGTGGTCTATGAGGATGGCCGGGGCGTCCGGGTGGAAGAGTCCGAACCTCAGGAAGTTGCGCGTGGGCATCGCGGTGGGGTGCGCCCGCACTCTGCTGAACAGGTCCCGGAAGGCCTTGTTCGCCATCTTCACGTCCCACGCCTGGTCGATGACGAACGAGGGCAGTGAGAGCGCGTCCATCACGACGGTGTAGTCGCCCAAGAAGGCGGCGACGGCGGGGTCTTCCGACTCGGGGCGGTGGAGCGCGGCGCGTAGGTCGGGCTGCGGTGCGCGACCGACCGCGTAGAGGAACAGCAGGGTGGTTTGGTACTCCGTCATCTCGAGGGCTTCCGCCAAAGCATAGAGCTTCTCGTCCTTCCACTCCTTGACCCGGCCCCGCTCCCAGTCGCCATAGGCCCGACCGCTGATGCCCAGGCGGTGGGCGATGTCCTCCTGGCTCCGCTTGAGGTGCTCGCGGCGCCCTTTGAGGAAGTCGTGCAGCCTTCTGGCCTGAATCTCTGAGGCCAGGTTCCCTGCGGTCTCCTCCCGGCCGGCGCGAGGTTGAACGTCGGCTTTCATAACAATTCCCCCTTGTCGATGCGGCTCTGTCCCTGTCCGCGGTTGGGGCCCCCGGGGATGCAGGCGTGAACGGAGCCCGTTCCTTGTGCAGTCGAGGGCTGTTCGGTACCTAGTCCGTCTCGGCACGAGGTGGTCGGCGTGCTGACGATGTCCGGAGCCCGGGTTCCCGTACCGATCATGAGCATTGTCGGCTGGGACGGCCCCGTGCTCGAGAAGACTCGGGTGGTGGTCGGCTCATGCACCATTTGCAAGGGACGTGAGCGTACGGGGCCTGGCCGCTCATCACCGCGAAGCCGCATGCTCACGCCTAGCACTGGTTTCGTCCGGTCGTTACGGTGTGTGTTCATAGGCGGGTCCCGGTTGCGGGCGCGTCGGGTCGCGCGGTAGGGCGGATTACGTCCAGTTGCCGTAGAGGGCGGCGATAGTGAAACCGGGGCCAAAGGCTGCGAGTGCGCCGGGAGCGCCGGGGGCTGGTTGGTTGTCGTGGGTGCGTCGCAGTACGTCGAGCACGGCAGCGCCGCCTAGGTTCCCGTTCTCGGCGAGAGAGGCGTGGGAGTGGCGGCCATCCTTATCGGCGTTGAGGCCGACACCGGTGACGACCTCGTCAATAATGCGAGGCCCGCCGGGGTGAATCGCTGCCCATTCGAGCGGGCGCTCGTCGAGCCAATCGACTAGATGTGGCAGGGCGTCGGAGGCGGCGCCAGCGGCTGCCTTGGTGGACGCGAAGTGCAGTCCTTCCTCGTCGATGACGCCCCAGTATCGGTCGAGGCTGTTCGGCATCACCAGCTCGAACGGATCAAGAGCGACGAAGCCCGGCGGGAGGCCCTCGGTGGTCGACTTTGTCACGCCGGTAACAACGCACGCGGCCGCAGAGTCTCCGAAGAGGGCGCGATACATCATCGACTGCGGCGTGCTCTCCGACTGATGGTAGATCGTAGAAAGGGTTTCCGCGGCAACGACGAGCACGCGGGAACCGGGCCGGGCGGTCGTGTAATCGAGGGCGCGGATGAGGGCTTGGGCGCCGCCGGAGCAGGCGAGGGTGGCGAGGGGCATGCGGGACACGTCGGGGCGCAGGCCAAGGCGCTCGACGAGGTGCACGTCCAAGTTCGGTACGGAGAAGCTCGTGGTGTGGCTGGTCGCGATGGCGTCAATGTCAGCCGCATTGAGGCCGACGGTGGCCATGGCTTCACGTGCAGCGTGTTCGCCGAGGTCGAGTGCGTCGTTGAATGCCACTTCGGTCCGCCGGCCGACGCCGCTCGGCGCGGTCACTTCCTCCAGCGGCCGGGTCCACCAGCGCTGTTGGACCCCGGTGTTGTCTATGAGACGCCGCCAGATCGCGGCCCGGGGGTGGTCTCGGGCCGGGTCGTCCGGATGGCGATAGACGGTTCGGATGTGCTCATGCAGGGCGGCGGTGGTGATGCGATGACGAGCGAGCCTCACGACGGGTCTGCCTATGTGCGCAGGCACCGAGCCTCCATGCTTGGTTGCGGATCGATGGTGGGGTCTACCTGCAGACTTCAACGTTGGGCGCCGCCGACGCCGGAACGGACGGGTGAAATCTGCCCTGGCCGCTTTTGAGTGTGGATGCTGAGTCATCTCGGGTACTCGGCGTGACGGAAACGGGCTGGCCGAGCTGCCGGGGTGGACGCAATTGCGGCCCAAGCCGCGGCATCATTCACCAGTGACCGGGTTCGCGAGAAGGCTGTCGGCTACGTGGGCGAAGCACTCGCCCGGCGAGTAGGCGGCCTTCCCCCGGGTGACGATCACCAGCGCCCACTCTGCGTGCCGGCGGGACAGGCGCGGGCCTACAAGACGGGCCGGTTCGTCCGCCGGCGGCCTCGGCGAGAGTGTCGAGGGCTTGCTGGACCTCCGTGCAGCCACCAGGACTCCCCGCGCTGCGAGGCGGAGCCTTGGGGAGGTGCTCGGGGGATCAGCGAAGCGCCCACCCTCCGCCGCTCATGGGTGCCTCGTCCGATGCCGAGCAGTACGTCGACCTTGGCCGGGGAGAAGCCTCCGCCAGCGGCGTGGCCTCCTTGGAGGGCTCGACGGAACAGGCCGTAGTCGGCAGGGACCAGCTCGGCTCGGCGTCGTTCCAGCAACGTTCTGAGTGCCTTCTTCCATGAGTAATTCACTGCCACTCTCCTCCGGTTGGACCTGTGGGTGGGGTTCATGATGGCCCATTTCTCGACGTCATTTGCCTGCGAGATTTGCAGGGAAATGGTCGGTACTCGTCCCGCGCCGGTTCGGCTTGCCACAGGGCCAGGCGATGCCACTGGCTCTTGTGCCGTCGGTGAGCAGGTGGCGGCCACCCAGGTAGGCAGGGTCGGCTCCGCCCTCCACGCGCGACCGACCAACCCGCCTGGGTCCATCGACCGAACTGCTGTGAGATGCAACAGTTGTGGCTACGGTGAGATCCCGCGCACCTGATGCGGCTCGTGCTGCGGACAGGTAGCCGGAGCGTCACCGGGTGTCGTGTGAGGCCCGGCCCATCTGACGGCCCTCCCGTCCCGTCTACGGGCGTGCGGGATGCCGAAGGGGGTGGCCAATGGCCGGCAGACGTCTCTCTCTGGTTTCCGCACTGTTTGGACTTGCACTGGAAGGAGCAAAGCGTCATGGATGTTCATCCCACACCGGTGCCACCGCCGGGGTGCCCCGCTCATGACTCTGGCGGCAGGGTGCCGCTGTACGGTCCAGATTTCGCAGCCGATCCGCAGGCGTACTACGACTACCTTCGCCATTTCGGTCCTACGGCACCCGTGGAACTCGCACCGGGTGTCGCGGCCACCCTCGTCACGGACTACACGGCGGCCCTGGAGCTGCTGCGCGATCCGGCATTCCGCAAGGACGCCCGTCAGTGGCGGGACCTTCACAATGGCAAGGTCCCCGAGGGCAGCCCGGTCGTGCCGCTGCTTGCGTACCGGCCGAACTGCATGTTCGCCGACGGTGCCGAGCACCAGCGGCTACGACTGGCGGTGACCGAGAGCATGATGCGCATCGACTTCCGCCGACTGGCCCAGTGCACCGAGCAGGTCTCCGCGTATCTCATAGCGCAGTTCAGCGCCCGTGGCTCCGCCGATCTGATGGCCGACTACGCCAGGCAGCTCCCGCTGTTCGTCTTCAACGAACTGTTCGGCTGTCCTGCGGAGATCGGTGACCGGGTGCTGTTCGGCATCGCCGGAATGTTCGACGGAGTCAATGCCGCCGAGTCGGCGCAACTGCTGCACGGCGCGGTCGGTGAGCTCGTGGCCCTCAAGCGAGAGCGACCTGGCGACGACGTCACTTCATGGCTGATGGAGCACGAGGCCGCCCTGACCGACGAGGAGATGGTCCATCAGCTCTCACTACTTCTGGGGGCGGGGGCTGAGCCTTTGCGAAACTTGATCGGCAACACTTTGCACCGCATCCTCACCCACGATCGGGGCGCCTACCAGGATGTTCACAATGCCGTCAACGACACGTTGTGGAAGAACCCGCCGATTGCGAACTTTGCCGCGCACTATCCGGCGGACGACCGTATGTATGCCGGCCAGCGGGTGACGGCGGGCCAGCTGATGATGGTTAGCTTCGCTGCCGCGAATATGGGCATGGTGCAGTCAGAGGGCAACCATGCGGCCAACCGGGCCTCGCTGGCGTGGAGCGCTGGCCCACACGCGTGCCCTTCGCAGAGGCCGGCGACCGGCATCACCGTCACCGCCATCGACAACCTGCTCGGCCAGCTCCCAGACATCGAACTCGCCGTGCCGGCGAGCCTGCTGACCTGGCGCCCCGGTCCATTCCACCGCGCTCTGAACGCGCTCCCCGTCCGCTTCAGCGCAGTCCAGGCCAAGGGCCGGCCTACAGCGCCTGTCCCTCCACAGCACGCGATGGCCCACGTTGAGCACAGCGCAGAGAACCGCAGGGCGGGCGGCGCTGGGAAGTGGTCCCAGTTCCTGGCCTGGCTGAGGAAGTGACCGCACACCCCGTGCCCTCTGCACGGCGGCCCGCACAACGTAATCTGCCATCCAGGCACGACCGTTGCCCTGAATCCCACCCCGGTCCCCCGGGACCGTGCTTCCAGGAGTAAGTAAGCCGTCATGGACGCCAACACCCCCGACGCGGTGCCCCCGCCCGGATGCCCCGCCCACCCCGACGGACGGATACCGCTGTACGGGCCCGACTTCGCGGCCGACCCGCACGCCTACTACGACTTTGCGAGGGCATACGGCCCCACCGCACCCGTTGAACTCGCCCCAGGTGTCGACGCCTCCCTCGTCACTGACTACGCGACAGCACTGCGCCTACTCCAGGACAACGGCACCTTCCGAAAGGACGCACGCCGCTGGCGAGACTTCAACGAAGGTCTGATCCCGCTGGACAGTCCCGTCGTTCCTTTGCTCGCCTACCGTCCCAACGCCATGTTCAGCGACGGCGCTGAGCACCTGCGGCTCCGCCAGGCGATCACCGACACCATGGCCCGCATCGATACCGGCCGGCTGGCCCGAAGCACCGACCAGGTCTCGGACTACCTGATCTCCCAGTTCGGCTCCCGCGGCTCCGCCGACCTGATGGCCGACTACGCCAGACAGCTCCCGCTGTTCGTCTTCAACGAGCTGTTCGGCTGCCCCGCCGACATCGGCGACCGCATCCTGTTCGGCATCTCCGGCATGTTCGACGGTGTCAACGCGGAACGGGCCGCCGAGGTGCTCTTCGGAGCGGTTGGTGAGCTCGTGGGCCTTAAGCGCAGCCGGCCCGGCGACGACGTCACCTCGTGGCTGATGCAGCACGAGACCAAGTTGAGCGATGAGGAGATGGTGTATCAGCTCTCACTTCTCCTAGGCGCGGGCGCCGATCCGCTGCGTAACCTGATCGGCAACACCCTGCACCGCATCCTCCTCCACGACGAGTACGCCCGCCAGGGAGGACTGATCGACGAAGCGATGGAGGACACACTGTGGGAGAACCCTCCGGTGCCCAATCTGGCACCACACTATCCCGCCTCTGACGTGGAGTTCGCCGGGCAGAAGTTCCAGGCAGGGGACCTCATCATGGTGAGTTTCGCCGCTGCGAACAATAGCCCGAGCCTGGCCGCCGCCCGGCAGTCCGGCAGTAACCGGTCCCACCTGGCCTGGAGCGCAGGCCCGCACGCCTGTCCCTCGAAGGACCCCGCCCGTCAGATCACCATGGCCGCCGTCGAGAACCTCCTCAACCGGATCCCCGACCTTCAAGCCGCCGTGCCCGAAGACAGCCTGACGTGGCGCCCCGGTCCCTTCACTCGCGGCCTCACCGCGCTCCCGGTCCGCTTCACCCCACTCGCAGCCCCCGAACGGGTACCTGCCCAGGGCCAGACTCCCGCAGGCGAACGCGCCCATCAGTCCGGCACCGCGCGTAAGGCGACGAGCACCGGCCGGTGGAGCCAGTTCCTCAACTGGCTCACGAGGTGACGCGCGCGCCGAATCTCCGCCAGTCGCTGCCCACGTAGCGGACCGAACCCGCCGGCGCGGCCGCGGGAAGGGGCAGCGCACTGTGCAGCCCCTAGGACAACCCACCCTCGCTACCCTCTGGAAGCTGCCCGACCTCAACAGGCGGGCAGTTTCCTGCATCTTTCGGAGGCGCACCATGATCCGCCAGGAAACTGCCTGGGTTCTCTTCGCTGCTGGCCTGATCTTCCTCGTATCGCTGATCCTCGGGGTGTGGAAATGGCAACAGTCGATATCGTCCACAGATGGAACAGCACACCGCTACGTCAACGTGGCCCATAGTGCCGGACTGATGTACAGCTTCGCGGCAGCGGCCATCGTGGCGCCGCTCGTCCAGTTCTCCGGCTGGCCATCCGCAGTGAACGCCACCGCCGCCGCAGCGATCATCGCAATGTTCATCCTGACGATCTCGAACTATGTGCGGCTTGCAATCGAGGGCCGAACCGACAACCAGATGCGCGACCGGAGACCCAGCCTGCGCGGTGTACGCGAGGCCCTGATCATCGGTGAGATCGGCGGCACCGCAGTCCTGCTGGCTGGCTTCGCCGTAGCCGAGCTGTAGGCAAGCAGAGCGATACCCACGAAGCCAGCCGCGGTGAGACACAAAAGCACACGCATCAGGACAGTCGCATCACCGGCTGAGCCCAGGGATCACGCCCGACCAGTCCCCGCTCGCGCTACAGAGGGCGAAGGGCCGACCGCGGCGGGGTGCACAGTGGGCCCCTGCCGCATTCAGGTGACCGCAGCGTCAGGCCGTGCCTGTTTCCCTTTCCAGACGGGTCGCGAGGGCGAGGTAGCGCGCGCGCCGGGGTACCGGGACCATGCCCCGGACTCGGATATACCACATCTCGGCGAGGCGACGGGATTGACGGCCGGCTGGTTCGAGGGCACTGCCCACGACGCAGTTCCCGACGACCGAGGAGACGAGGGCGTCGGCGACGGAGCCGACGTCGATGTCGGGGTGCACATCGGACTGCCGCAATGCGTTCAGCAGCCGGGCCGCGGCGACCTCCCGCCACTCGGTGAAGGGATGCGGCAACGGAGGTCGGACCAGTGCTCCCGCTGCGGCCAGCCGCATCCCGGCCCGTAGCACAGGCCCCTCCTCGTAGACCCGGGTCATGCCGAACATGAGGCGCATCAACTCCTCCAGCGAGGAGTAGCCACGCCCGTCCAGGGCCTTCGCCAGCCGACGGAAGGTGCAGGACTGCATCTCCAGGATGGCGTGCGCGAGGTCTTCCTTCGCCGCGAAGTGGAAGTACAGGGACCCCTTGGATACCCCAGCGTGGGCGACGATCTCGCTCAGGCTGGTCGACTCGTAGCCGCGGCGGTCGAACAGGTCGGCCGCCGCACCGACGATGGTCGCGCGGGTCCGCTCGGCGCGTAGTTGCCTCGCCATCGGCTGGACTCCCCCGGACTGAAACTCAACAGACCGTGTGCCTGCTCTTCCCGCTTCGCAACGATAACTCACGGACTGGTTTGGGCCGTCGGGGGCCACGGCCCACTGGCGGCTCACGGAGTGGTCGAGAGTTCCGGTGTGGGCCAAGCTCCACTGTGGAGTACTCAACGAACTCTGGCAGGCCGGCGGGGAGGAGCCCGGCTCGACAGGTCGCACGCAGCCGGGCTGCCACCGGGCTCGGAGCACGACCAGGGCCCGACCACACGCTCACGTGGCGGGCGGCCGCGTACGCGGGGTGCTCGCCACGGGGGCCCGTAAGAGCAGCTGGCAGCTGGCTGAATGGGCCGGTTACCCGGTGCCGTCACAAGTGGCTCGTATGGGCGGCGGGCTTACTGGCCGCTCTGCACCTGGCGTGAAGATCATCGTCATGGTGATGAACCGACTGGAGCTCAGCGGTGATGAGGTCGCCAGACTCACCCAGCCGATGCCGTGCTCGGGGTGGTTAAAGGGGCGGCATGTACCGTCTGGGTGAACGAATACGGGCCCGAAGTCCCGGTAGTACGGTCCAGTGACAGGATCTGCGAGGACACGCTGGACGATGTCCGCGATTCGTTCGTCATCCGGATAGGCGGCGCGCGCTGCCCACAGCTGGGGGACGATGAAGGGGGCCCAAGCACTGTCCCAGTCGGGAAGCAGACGCCGCGCTGCGGGGTCGAGCAGCATGTACTCCATCGTGTTCGCGGGGTGCGCCTGCTCGGGAAAGAGCCGCGGGAAGTGGGAGTTGAAAGCGACGACGTCCCAGCGGTGATTCGTGATGTAGACGGCGTGCGGAACGCTGTCGATGACCTGCTGCCACGTGCCGTCGAGCTCTTCGTTCTGCTCCGGATTGATGGGGTGTGGGGGGTCATGGCGCCATGTCATGCGCCACAGCCACACCCACTCGTGTGAGTTGAGTTTGAACAGCTCGCCAACGCCCCGCAGGACGTGTTCGGGGGCGTTATTGTAACGGCCGTTCTCAAGCCGCTCGTAGGTTCCGCGGCCGAAGCCGAGGATGTCGTCGACCTGGGTCTGGGAGAGGCCCCCGCCGGCGGGGCGGCGCCCCTGGGGCGCAAGGCGAGTGAAGCCGTAGTCAGCAGGATTCAGCATGGCTCGGCGGCGTTGCAACACCGTTCGGAGTGCCCCCTTCAATGCATTCTGCTTCATTTTGTCCTCCTCTCCCGTTCATGACATGAACGCGGTCCATCATGTCTCACCACCGGCGTCATGGAAAACGGCAGGCCAATACGTGGCGGGATATGCCAGTTGGCGTTGCCTGCCCAGTGATGCTCGTAAGGCCCTGAGGTGCAAGAGCCCTCCGTGTGCAGCCTAAACGGAATGCGATTCACCGCTGGGCACCAGGCCGCAAATACAAGGGGGACCACCGGTTTTGTGCGGCACCTGACGAGCTCGTGCACGGGAGGCGGTGAAATCTCGAGTTTCTGGTCGTCGAACGTGGTCGTGTCCTGGGGAACGCGTCTCCCGGCAGCGATCCTCAGTGATCGGAGGACCACGGACATGTCGGCAGGAAGGGTCGCTGAACTCGTCGCAGGGCTGAGCCGATTACGGCAGTATGACACCAGGCGAAGCCTGGGTCCCGGCCGCGGGGAGCGTGCCGTGGGCGCAGGTGCGAAACGCTGGCTGGTGTTCGTCGCCCGGCTCCTGGCCACGCTCGTGCACCTCCGGCATGCCACCAGACACGACATGCTCGCCTGCTGGTTCGGTATCGCCCCCTACGCCATCACCCGGGCGTTCGGAGAGATACGGCCCTTGCTCGCCGAGCGAAGTGCGCCGTCAGGCCGGGCAGGCCGCGGGGCGGCTGCGGATCCTGAAATCATCGACCACCTCGGTGCCGACGGGAAGACCCGGATCATCGACGGCACCGGGATTCGGGTCTGCCGATCGGCCGCCGGGGACGGGCTGTCGCTCGGCGGCTACGGGGCCTACGCCGGCGATGTCTGGTTCCAGGCCAACCAACGGCCATCACGGCATGGAATCAGCCTTCGCACGAGGCGTCACCGTCTGGGGCAGTGCGTCGCTATACTGGTCGTAGGGTGCGGCGCTGCCTGCGCCGCGCCGCACCCTGACACGGCCGGGCGTCTTCCAACTGGTCTCCCAGACTGGCCGATGGGAGCACGAGGGCTTCACCCCGGACGACGTCGCCCCTCAGCGGGTGTGTCTTCCCCATGCGGCAGCCAGTTGGCGATCTCCGCCAGCAGGGCCTGCACCTTTCCACCCCGTCGCCATCGCGAAGATCAGCGGCCTGGACGACTCAACCGTGGGCCGTATCTTGCAGAGCGGTATCTACACCGGACACTTCGTGCATTCGATACGCGGGCGATACGACCTCGGCTCGGCGGCCGCCGACCTCGGCTTCGCCGCACTGAGCAACAACGACTCGCTCTGCGGCAACGAGGCCAAGGAGACCCCGCACCCCCTGCGCCATGCCGCCAACGGGTGCCTTGTCTTCTTGTACCTCAGGGCGCCCTTTGGGATCGCGGGCCGCCAGTGCCTGGGCATGGCGGTCGGCGACTCCGACCTCGAAGAGCTCGGCATGACGCACCGCGACGTCCTCTCCGTCGCCCGCTCGCTGCGTACCGGAACCACCGGCCGCACGATCCTGGCCTACCTCAGCCGCGGACATACAGCAGCGTGTCGCCGCCGAAGCCATTCCCAACGAAGCCGGCCCCGAGGCCTTTTGCGACCCGAAGCAGTTCCTCGCCTCCCTCGCGGAGATCCCTGACGTTGGCCATGGACTGGGCTTCCAGGACTGCATGAACGAGCGGAACTCCTGCGCCGCTCCGATCATCCACCATGACACGATCACGGGAGCCGTTCTCCTGCTGAAGCCCTGCACCGGCATGCCCGAGGCGCCGGGGATCGGTGATCGACGCGACCGTCCGGGCCGGCAGCGCGCTCGGCGGGTGGACCACCGAACCCTGATCCCCGGCCGCTGCGGCACCTGCGGTGGCGGGCAAAGGCGGCGGGCACGGTTCCAGGGGGCTGGGCCGTGCCCGGTACCCACCGGATCCCCCTGCTCCGGCCGTTCAGCCGCCTCCAGACCATGGGTAGTCCCCGGGACAGCTGCCGGGTTGACCGACTCTCGCCTCGAGGGCCGCGGCGGTGCGCAAAGATGGGGGCCGTTGCCCGCGCCTCCCAGGACGTACCCGCCCCGTCATGACCCACGGCTTCCCCACCGCGCCCTTCGTCGCCGCCGAGGACGCGCTGATCGCACACCTGCGCCAGCATGCCGAGCTCGCGGGCGGCGCATACGCTGCCACCCGCGGGTGGCACTACCCGACTGCGTTCCACCTGCTGCTTGATCTGGGGCGACGCTTCGCGCTCGCGCCCCGACCGGCCGACCTGGCCACGATGCCCGCACGGCTCTGCTACAGCAATGCCGCCCGGTACGCCCTGGAGCATCAGGACCAGGGCGTGGTCTATGTCGAGGGGTTCGCCCAGACCCACGTCGGACTCCCTTACTACCTGCCGCACGCGTGGGTTGCCCGGCCGGACGGAACCGCGCTCGATCCTACCTGGGACGACGGGCCCGGCCGGGCGTACGTCGGTGTCGCGGTGGCCGACCCCCGGCTGTGGCCCGTTGACGGAGGGGGGTTGCTCCAGGACCACGAGCGGATGCTCCCCCTGCTCCGAGCGGGGCTGCCTCCTGCGGCGTTGGCCGACCTGGGCCGCCCCCTGGAATGCGAAAGCCGCTGACCCCGTCGGACGTCCCGTCACAAGTTTGCCCTCCAGTCCTGCAGCGTCCCCGACCGCCCCTGACGGTGGGCCAGTTAGAACCGGGCGTCAGCGGGTCGGGGCGCCGCGATCCGGGCACCGCAGCCTCACGGCGGTGACGTCCGCCTGGCCGGCGCTCAGAGCGCTTACCGCGGCGGTGGCGGGAACGGGCTCTGCTGCGGGTGCCCGGAGGGATGTGCGTAGCCGTGCTGCGGGGGCTGGGCCGGGAAAGCGTGGCGGGCCGGGCCGGCGGGGGCCGCGGCGGGCGGGGGCGTTCTGCGGGTGGTGAAGCCCTCGGCGACGAGGGCGCACAGCTGCAGGTAGGCGTCGCGAGTCTTGGGCCGCATCAGGTCCAGGTCCACCTCGGCGCCAACCGCCAGGTGCTCGTCGAAGGGAACCGAGACGACCCCGCGGCACCGGGATGAGAAGTGCGCGACGATGTCCTCCGCCTTGATCATCCGGCCCTTCTCGCGTACGCCGGAGACCACCGTGAGCCCCCTGCTGACCAGGTTGGCGTAGCCGTGGGCGTTGAGCCAGTCCAGAGTGGTGCTGGCACTGGAGGCGCCGTCGACCGACGGGGTGGCGACGACGATCAGTTGGTCGGCGAGGTCCAGGACGCCGCGCATGGCGCTGTGAAGCAGGCCGGTACCGGAGTCGGTGAGGATGATCGGGTACTGGCGGCCCAGTACGTCGACGGCGCGGCGGTAGTCGGCGTCGTTGAAGGTGGTGGAGATGGCCGGGTCGACGTCGTTGGCGAGGATCTCGAGGCCGGAGGGGGCCTGCGAGGTGAAGGCGCGGATGTCCATGTAGGTGTGCAGGGTGGGGATCGCCTGCACCAGGCCGCGGATGGTCGCGCCGGTCTCGCGCCGCACTCGGCGCCCGAGGGTGCCGGCGTCCGGGTTGGCGTCGATGGCCAGCACCTTGTCCTGGCGCTCGCTGGCGAGCGTCGCCCCGAGGGCTGTGGTCACGGTGGTCTTGCCGACGCCGCCCTTGAGGCTGATCACGGCGATCCGGTAGCAGGAGTGGACCGGTGTGCGGATGAGCTCGAGTTTGCGCTGCAGCTCTGTGTCCTCGCGCGCGCCGCCGATGCGGAAGCGGGCCGGGCGGGTTCCGGGGCGGGTGCTGCGCGGCTTGGGCGGGGCACCGCGCAGGAGCCGTTCGGAGGACAGCTCGGTCGCGGCGCTGCGCCCCAGGGGAGCGTGCGCCGTCCCGGGGGGTGCCGACGACGGCGGCGCGTGGGGGGCCAGGGGGGCCGCTTGTGCGGTGCCCGGCGTCGCGGCCGGCACGGCGGCGTGCTGGGGCGGCCAGGCCGCCCCAGCTGAAGCGGGGCCGCCGGTGGGGATCGCCGTTCCTTCGGGGTTGGCAGGGGCGGGATAAGCAACAGCAGCAGGGCATCCGTGTCCGGCCTGCGCAGGAAGCGGCCCGGGTTGGAACGGGGCCGCGGGAGGCGGGCCCGGAATGGCCGGGGGCGGTGAGGGTGCGGCCTGCACCGGTGCCGGCTGCTGGACGGGCCAGGGTGCGGGCGCCGTCGGCACGGATTCCTGCGGGTGTGGAGCGGGTGGGTGGGGCGCGGACGGCGCAGGGGTGGGGGCGGGGTCGTGGGCGGCGGCCTGGCCGTACCAGGCCGGGCTCGTGTAGGCGGCGACGAAAGGCCCGTGATCGGGAGCAGCGTCGTCGCCGGTGATCAGCTGGCTCTGTGCGCTCGGGACCCAGCCCGCGTCTTTCCCTGCTGGCTGGCTGTGCATGCTTGCTGGCCTCCTGATCTGAGCAACCACCGGATGGACGGCACTGTTCGCGTCGTCGAGCCTGGATCTGATGCGGGACCAGGAGGTGAGCGGCATCGCGGAGCCGGCGCTCCCGTCGGCCCTCTCGGCCGCGGCTGCTCGCTCACGTCCGCCTGCTGCGACGTCTCCCCTTCTGGGCGGTTGGTTCGGTGCGGTCATGGCCAGCCTGCCCGAGGAATGACGGGTTGTCCGCGTGCCAGCGCGCTTCTTCCCTTCGGGGGGAACACCAGTTAAGAGCAGCTCCCGCGTGCTGCCACTGAAGAGACCAGGCGACCGTCGCGTCCGACGTGCGTGCGTAAGTGGCTGGGGCGGTGCCTCACGGCCGGCACGCCGAGGTCCAGCACAGGGAGGTACGCGATGGAGTGGATGCGGCGGCGCCGCAGGCTGGACTGCACCCGGGCATCCCCCGGATCGAGCTGCTGTGCGCGCCCTCGGTTTTGGCGTCGCTGCTCACGCGGTGCGCGCATCGCTACGGCACCGCGCACTTCGCCGACAGAATGCAACAACCGGCCGTCGCCGGGCTCGTGCGCGTGGAACTGTCCGGTTTGGAGCTCGCGGAGTTGATGGATGTGGCGGCTCGCCCGGGCCGCTGGTGGAGCCGGGAAGATCCTCCCGGCCGGGCGCTCTGCCGCACCGCCTATCGGGCTGCCGCCCCCAGCGTCAACCAGCTGGGTCCGAGCCATGCCGACACCGCGATCCCGGCGATCGCTCTTACCGCAGGCGCCCGCCGACTAGAACCCACCTAACCGGATTCTTCCGCTGTCTATGCTCATATTGCATCGTCCAGCGGGACTTGGTGGATTGCAGACCGCCAGCATGCGGGCGCGAGTGCCTGGAGAGCTGCATAGGCCTACACCAGTGAGAGGCCGTTTTGCCCCGTATGACTGGTTCTGTCGACGGGCATATCTCCAGATCACGCGGCGGAACGACGACTATATATCGACATTCTGTTCCGCCGGGGAACGTGAATGTTTCCACACACCTGACACAGAGCAGCGGGAGCGAATGCCCCGAAACCCACCCCTTCCCTCGCAAGATCCAGTTCCCCTTTCACGATCCGTCACAGGAAGAGGGTCTTCCGGAAGAGGGTGTTCCTGGCCATCCCCCTGTGCGCCCAGGTAGAGGTCTTGCAGGCGGACCAACAGCACCAGCTGCCACTACTGAAAGGCAGATTTGGCGCACCGGGGAGGAATTGTGGACATCGGCTCACGTAGTTCGCATCAGCGTAGGGAGCGCGATCGCACGAACGCGGTACTCCATGCCCTGCTCCAGCTCGGCCCCGGACCGCACAAGTCGAGCGAGATCGCTGCCCGGACGACCATGGACGAGGAGGAAGTGCGGCGGCGGCTGCTCCAACTCTTCAAAGCGAAAGTCTGCTTCCGGCCGCGCTTCGGCTACTGGGAGCTGCGCCCCACTCCCGCCGCCGCAACCGGCTCTCCGGGTCTCGTACACCCCAGCACCTCTCCCTTGCTCGACGCCGCCCTCCTCCTTCAGGATCTGCACAGCCGCACCGAGCAGGCCGTACTCCTGCACACCTACTCCCCCATCACCGGCGAACGCCTGTGCGTCGGCGCCGCCGGAGCTCACGACGTGCGCCTGCGCCGCGAACTGGCCTCCGCTCCCCGGGCCGTGGACCGACTGCGCCGGGCGCCCCTCGACTCCGACGCCCCGGGCTTGGTCATGCTCGCCAACCTTGCCGGCCATGACGTCCCCCTGCGCGAGGACCTGCGGCAGATTCGGTCCACACAGGTCGCACTCACCAAGGCGCCCCTGCCCGGCTGGTTCCTCGTCTCCGTACCGGTCCGCCGCCTGCCCGGCGCCCCGGCCATCCCCGGTGCCGAGCCCTGCGTGGTCGCCGCCGTCAGCATCCTGGCCCCCAGTCACGCGCACGGCGATCCGCTGGTCGCCTACTGGCGGCTGATGCGCAACGCCGTCCAAGCGGCCATCGGGTCCAGCGTCGTCATCTCTCAACCGCGATTCGCAGCCGCCCAGGCCGCGTGACCCCGCCCCGGGCCACAGGCTCCCCACAAGCGGCACATCGGCCCCTTCGACGCCCGCACAGCGGCCCGCACTGCCGGGCGCGCACGCACGTGGGCCTCGAAGCAGGCGCCAACCAGACAAGGAGGACGACATGCCAGTCAGGAACGGCAGACCCCCGAATGGGGGGCATCCGATGACCTAGCTCTTTGCGGCCTCGGTGCTGGCTGTCCAACACCCGGGCCCGGCCTCGCGCCTGATGCGGTGTGCCACCACCTCTTCAGCCGCCAGCCCATCGTCATCGCCCGACCTGCCAGTCGAGCGAGTCCCGGCTTCTCCGTTCCGGAGAAGCCGGGCGAAATCACTCCCACTCCGGAGCTCGCGCCCCTGCCAGGGCGCCTCGACGTTCCACAACGACACCGGGAACGGATCGCATTCATGATGCAGCAGACGGCTGCCGCTTGTCACCCACCCCTGCCGGAATCATCCGGTTATGACCTCTGCTCGTGCCTGCTTCTCCTCCCTCCGCAGAACGGTTTGCGGGGCGCTGCCGCAGCACCTCCTCCACGTGCGAGGGCCAGCTCCATCGCCGCCTCAAGGACCTCTGCAGGAGCGCTGTAGTCATGAACAGCGCGATAGACCTGCTCTCCGCAGCCACCACGCTCCCGGTACCTGCAGCCCGCCGCTCCCCCACTCTGAGCATGGCCGCGCTCACGCCCCAGCGCGCCCACCTGACGCACCGGCAGACCAAGCCCTCCACGACCACCCGCACTCGCGCGCAGCCGCCGCGGACCGGGCTCCTCGCCCCGCTCCCACCTCTCTCCGTACGGATGCACAAACTCCTCGTCCTCGGCGACCAAGAGGCCGCGTACGCGACGGGCAACCTCCAGCGCGGAGGTAAGAACACCGCCGCGTCCGACCACGCCTGGGCCATCACCCGCGCCATCGCCGCCGACGCCGTCCGCGCGGGATGGAACCGCGCCTCATTCGTCCAAGTCATGCTCGACGGCCCCTACAAGGCCGGCCAGCACGCCCGCACCCTCCAGCACCGCCGCGGCTACGACAAGGCCGCCGCATGGCTTCAGCGGGCCTGGGACGGCGCCCAGCAGTACGTCCACTCCACCGACCCACTCACCACCCGCCAGGACTTCCACGCCGCCCTGGCCGCCTTCCGCTCCCGCATCGAATGCACCCCATGGAAGGGCATCGCCGGCAAGACCGACCTGCGCAACCTCATCGCCCGCATGGACATCTGCTCCCAGGCAGGCAGCTGGGACCACACCGTCTCCGAACGCGACCTCGCCGAGAGAATGGGCTGCAGCCGGACCACCGCCCACAACTCCAATCAACGCCTCCTCGCCACCAAGATGCTGCGCCAGCTCGATAAGGGCTCCCCCACCGAAGGCGCCCGCTGGATGCTCATCTCCCGCCTGCCCTCCACGACGTCTCACCACTGGTCCACCCCCAAAGGGCCGAAGGCTGGGGGGGCCATGAGTGGCCCAGCCGCGAGACAGGCGGACACCAACGCCAACCTCGACTCGAGGGCAGCAAGCCGGCTGATGACCCTTGACGCCTTCGCCCACCACGGACTCGGCGGCAGCGGACTCGCCATCCTCGCCTCCCTCGCCGAGCAAGACGGACAAAGCCTCACCGAGCTCCAGGCCAGCGCCTCCCTATCCCGCCCGACCGCCTACCGACAGCTCGGCAAGCTCAAGAACCTCGGCCTCGTCCGCCACGAAGGGGAGCTCTACCACCTCTCCCCCTCAGCCCTGGAAGGCACCGGAGAGCCGACGCAGCACTGCACCGACCCCGTGACCAGCTGGACCGAGACCGCCGAGCGCCTGGGCACCGCCGGCACAGCAGAACGACGCCGCCGACACCACGAGGCCCAACGAGCCCACTGGCGCCTCGAACAAATACGCATCGCCGAGCGCCGCCGCGCCGCACAGCAGCCCCCCCTCCCCCACCCTGCCGTGGCTCTGCCTCAGTACGTGCGTGCCGACGGCTGCGCCATCGACCCCACCACCGGGGAGGTCGTTGCAGGGCTATACGTCGCCACGGACGGACATTGGATTTGGGCGTAGACGCAGCGGTGGACTCGCCGAGGGCAGCCGGACGCAGCACCTTCCCCGAGGAGCGGTGCCAGCGTTACCTCACGCGCGAGACTGGCCCCACCTTGAATCGAGTACCGCGATCTTCCCTCGTCGCGTGGCGCCGCGCTCCTTCGGGTCGGAAGCTAGGCCTTGAACGCCCTCGCCGAACTGTCTCGCCTTCCGCATCCTATGCCTCGCCATCGCCGGGCACGCCTGGCACGGTGCAGTCGTCGCCGAAAGCCGGGGCCTGGTCCCCTCGGGGAGAGGACCAGGCCCCGGCTGGCGAATGCCTTCGCCTTGGAGCCGGTGGCTCGGAGCTGGTCACACGAGGTGGGCACCTCCTTTGTGGCTGCCGACCAAACCCACGGCGGCTACGAGGGTGCCACATCCATCCGATCGTGGATGTTCACGTCGGCTACTGGATATTCGTTGCCACGCTGCGCGCGAGGAATTCTTCGAAGGCGTCCTGCTCCTGGGTCATGCCGTCAAGGAGGTCCGAGACCGCCACACTCACAATCTCGAAGGGCTGGACCTTCACGGACGGCATAGTCCGCAGCAGAGTCATCAGCCGTGTCAGGAGCGCGTCCCCAGACTCGGTTAGAGGGCAGATGGTGCGGCTGTGCCGCAGCTGGGACGCGTACTCGTCATCGGCGATGTAGTTCCGATAGGCGATGGCCCGGTCCGCCAAGGCGAAGACGACATCCTTCTCGTCCTCGATGCGCTCGGCGTCAGCCTCCGCGGGGTTGAGCGCGGAGAGTGCCCCCTGCAGCGCAGTGTCGACATAGTGTCCCGCGATAAGCCGGGGCGTCGGCATGCGCGGCGTGACTCGAGCCATGACCGCGGTGTCGATGGCGATCTGAGTGGCGGTTCGCTCAAACGTAAGGCCGTACAGCTGAATGTTCCGCGGCTTCGAATCGGTCTTCTTCACCACCGCGTACGTGTTCAGAAGCGAGGCATAACGCGGGGCCTTCTCGAACAGTTCCCGCATGCTCTGTTCGCGATTCTCTTGCCGTTGGTCAGCCGTGAAGGGCTTCGAGGTGTTGCGGCGCGGTCGTCGCGCCGGCAGACCGGTGGACGACCCCCAACTGGCAACGGCATGCGTCGACTCTCGACGCGCCACGGCGACCGACGTCGGGGGCGGCGCGACGGGCGGAGCTGCTTCCGGAGCTGACTGGCTCGGGCTGGGCTCGGGAACCGGAGGCAGGGTGGTTGGGCCAGCATCCTCGGGCGCGCTTGTCTTCGGTGGCTCGCTGCGACCATCAGCCTCCGTCGGAGTTGCGAGAAGGGTGTTGGCAGGGATCTCAGTGCGGGCCGGGGGGGCAGTTGGCGCCTCGAGTTCCTGCTCAGCGGGAGTTCGAGGCCCGGCTTCCTCGACGGGCTGATGAGGCACCAGCGGAGGCTCTGACTCGACCGGGCTCTCGACACCCGGGGAGGACGCTGCAGGTCCCGCCCCGAAGATGTCTGCGGGCAGACCCTCTGCCTGCTCTTCGTCGTCGGCGGCGTCGCCGAAGCCGCCGAAGTCGAGGTCGGGCATCTTCAGATTGGATGCTCCCTTGCCTTGCGCCGCGGAGCCTCCTCGCGACCTTCCCGACCCCGAGCCCTTCTTGGCCGGATTCTTGCTGGGCCCGCTGCTCATGCGGTGGCCTCCTTCAGCTGCTGATTACGGGCACGGACCCTGGTGATTACGGCACGAGCCATGGCTGCGTGGTCGTTTGCGAGCTCGATGGCCCGCTTAGCGTCAATGAGGCGTCCGTTCTCATCCCTGGGCCGCTCGGCGACCTCTCCTGTGAGCGGGTCAATCCACTGACCGGCGGCCGCCATGGCGAACTCGTGGGCGAGCATGCCAGAGTTGCGAGCCTCTTTAGCTAGTACACGGCCTTCGCGAACATAGTCCTCGAGGATGACATCGGGTGAGACGTTGTGCCGCTGAAGAGCCATGCGGAGCTTCTGCCAGACGATGGTCAGGTCGCTGGTGGGCTTCCCCTGGACCTTCCTGAAGCCCAGGAAGCACATGGCCGCCACGCCGAGTTCAGGGTTGGTCTTACGGGTACTCTTGGCCAGCACAGCGAGGTTCGCAAGACCACTGACGGACGCGTTGTCTGAGTCCATCAAGGGGGCGGTGAGGTGCGTCGCTGCGGCTAGGCCGAGTTGCTGCAGACTGCGATCGCCGGGCGAGAAGTCGATGACGATCCAGCGGTACAGATGGCTGATCTGAGCCAACAGGAGAGCAAGCAAGAGGTGCGCAGCCCGCCCGTGCGTGGCAACAAGTGCCCCAAGTGCATCGGTGATCCTCGCATTGTTGGCGCCGGCAGGCACAACATGCAGGAACTGGCGGTCAGTCTTAATGACGTGGAGGGGAGCGTCATTGGTGACAGCACTTGCCAGTCCCGCACCCTTGTCGTTGAACTTAGACCGAGCCAGACCGAAGTCGTGAGAGAGACCATCCCCTTGAAGGTCAAGCTCAAGATGCAGGACTGGCAGAGCCTTCTTCCCCTGCTTCGCAAGCTTCTCCTGCTCTGCAGCGAGCATGCCTGCCATGTTTGCGGAGAGAGTCGTCTTCCCCTGCCCTCCCTTTCCGATGGTGACACCGATGACGTTCCGGAGGTAGGGGCGAATCTGGCGCACCACCTCGGCCAGCATTTCATCGTGCTCATCTTCGTAATGGGCCGGGAAGCGGCGCACTACCTCCAGACGACTCTTCAAGTCCGTGAAGCTCACGAGCTCCAGTAGGTCATCAAGCGTCTTCTGTACGGGTGCGTCCAAGGACTCGTCCAAGGCTCCTCCACTGATCTCTGATGCGTCAGGGTGCACACGTCGGTGCTCGTGAAGAAAGCGTCCTAATCGTGCATGTACCCCTTCGGTTGCATCGCGCACGGTACACGCAGACCGTCGTGCGTGTCACGCACCGTCAGACGGTCGGTGTCGCAGCTCCCTCGGCGTGGGACCTCCACGCTGGACTTCCCGGACCACTCGGCCCGCCTCCTCGCCGACCTCCCCCTTCGCCAGTGGGTCGGTGCATAGGTTTCGTGTTGGGTGAATGTGTAAGTGAATAAAGATTGTGATTCTGTGAAACCGCAGGTCAGAGTGGGTGTCACCTCGAACACGACCTGCCGGAGCTGGGCTGGCGCACTGGTATCAACCCCCACGACGGGCCACCGTGGGCCTGGAACCGCACCCGCTGATCGCGCATCTGGCCCGTCACAAAGGCACAATCTTTATTCACTTACACATACACCGGCTCTCGAACATGCTGCTCTGCATAACCGACTGCCGCACATTCCCGTTCCCGGGGTGGCCGTCCTCGATCGTCTGCGCGCTGGAACCCGGCCGCAACTCGTGGACCGCGCCGCTGGACGCGTTGCGTCTGGCGCCGGGGGACGACACCGCCACCGTCACCGCCCGGCAGTTGCGCAACCTTGTCGAGCGGCTGGTCACCGCAGGTCAGTGGCAGACCGGAGACCCGGACATCCTCGTCATCGCGGACGTCGGATACGACGCGCCCCGCCTCGCCTTCCTGCTGAAGAATCTGCCGGTGCAAGTGGTGGCCCGGATGCGCTCGGACCGCGTCCTGCGTCGGCCGGCCCCACCGCGGCAGCCTCGTACCAGGGGCCGGCCGCCCCGGCACGGTGGCGAGTTCGTCTTCGGGCAGCCCAACACCTGGGGCACTCCGGACACCGAAACTCTCACCGGCACACGCCTCTACGGCACCGCCCGAGCACGCTCGTGGGACCGGCTCCACCCCAAACTGACCCACCGCTCTTCCTGGGCCGCAGCCGACGGCACTCTCCCGATCGTCGAGGGGACCGTGATCCGCCTGGACATCGACCACCTGCCCAGTGGAGCCACTCCGAAGCCGGTCTGGCTGTGGTGGTCGGGCTTCGACGCAGACGCATCGGACGTCGACCGCCTCCGGCAGGCGTACCTGCGGCGTTTCGACATCGAGCACACCTTCCGTCTGTTCAAGCAGACCCTCGGCTGGACCCGCCCGAAGATCCGAACCCCCGAAGCGGTGGACCGCTGGACCTGGCTGATCCTCGCCGCCTACACCCAGTTGTGACTGGCCCGGCCACTGGCGGCCGACCGGCGCCGTCCGTGGGAAAAGCCCGTCACCTCAGACAGGCTGACCCCGGCACGAGTCCGCCGCGACTTTCGGCACATCCGCCCCAAGGCCGTCTGCCCGGCCCGGGCACCAAAACCCGCTCATCCCGGACCCGGACGACCACCGGGCCGGAAGAACACCTTGTATTTCTCGAGGTCGAAGCCGGGTGGGCGCCCGCCCGCGCTGCCACGGCGGCGCCGATGTCCGGCCTAGTCCCGCTTCTCCGGGATGGTGTGCGGGACCTGCCGTCGGCGCAGGTACTCGCGGATCTCACGTGAGGAGTACGCCCGGTCGGCAAGGACGTAGACGGGCCGGGTGCGTGGGCGGCCGCTGCCAGGGCGGGGCACGCGGATGCGGTTCATCACCTCGGCGAACAGCGGCGCGTCGCCTCGTTGACCGGCAGTGACGTTCGTCAAGGAGTACTGGACAGTTCCTGCCGAGCTCAAGCGCAAGCGTTCCAAGCGCTGATAGCGAGGCCGTGCAGGCGCACGAGGGGGGAACCCGCCGAGGGCTGGTCCCCCCTCTCGTCGCATCGACAGTGGTAGGTGGACCACGGTGCATGTGTCTATGGGTCGCATCCGGGCCCGGGTGTACTCGTCCCGGCAGGCCAAACGCCGCTTGGGGGGAGCGCTGTACATCGCGGGCAGCTCCGGCCTGTCGGGGGCACTGGGAGCTGCTCCCGCCTTGACCGGATGACTCCGCTGGCAAACGGCTCCGGTTTCGGGGTACAGTGTTCACGAATCTTAGACGCAGCGAGGCCCCACCTTCGGGTGGGGCCTCGCTGTTTCTTGACCTGCTACCGGCGTCCCCGGCGGCGCGCTGCGCTTAGGTCAGCCACACCTGGTGCTGTCGGGACCTTGCCGTGCTTCCGCTCCAGCGTACGGAGCCGGACCTCCTCCTCGTGCCTTGCGAGGGCTCTGTCGTACCGCTCCTGGTAGTCCTCGACGTCGAGCCAGTCTTCTTCGGCCATGCCGTCGATGGCTGCCTTGTGCTCCGCAGGCGTACGGAAGCCGCTGAGCATAGGGTTGAGCTGGTAGAGGCCCTTGGTCTTCCGGAAGACCATGCGGGCGAGCCCCAGGTGAAGCAGTCCGCGGCCGGCCTGCGAGCGATGTACCTTCAGCGCTTCGGCGATCTCCACCTCGGTGGTCTGACATAGACCGCCGGGCCTCTGCTCGCCTAGCAGGTGGTGTAGTACCCGGTAGGCGATGCCCGGCATGCTCGGGGTGTACGCGAAGACGTTGAAGGAGCCCCAGGTGAGTTCCGCCGGGGCCTCATCAACCATGGGTGCCTCTGCCATCAACACTGCCCTCCGGGGGACTCAGATTCGGACTGCTTGGCCGCTCCTCGACGACGAGGAAGCTCCGGATCGGGCCGAGCCAGCTGCTTGAAGGCTTCAGGAACATCCGGGTCGTCCAGAAGATCCGCCAGAATACTCAGCTGGTCGACCCTCACACGGACCTTCTCCGTCCGGGCCCCACTTCGTTGTCGCACCGGTCGCTCAAACGTCTGGGTGCCGCCTCGCAGCGTGGCCGCGGGTTGGAGTTGATAGTGCCCTCGCTTAGGCATGTGAACCAAACCGAGTGCGGTGAGCTTGGAGATGGACCGTGAGACTTGGCTCTGATCACGTCTTTTACGTAGGTCTTCCCACATCTGCTCAGAAATGCCCTGAGCGATCTCTTTCTGGGTGACGCATGCAAGACCGCCCGGCTCCTGGCTCCCGATCAAGAACAGGAGGACGCAGAGGCTGACGTTGTCGTCGTAGAAGTAGGCGGAAGCCCAGCGCATGAAGGCGAGCGAATCCATCGCGAACCCGCCGCCGATGAAGCCATCGCTTGTGACGGGCGGCTCGACGTGAGCCCGATGGCCATCGGGAAGCTCAACGACGTTCGGACGAGGCGCAAGACTCCCCGGCTGCCGATAGGGACTGGCTCGGCCACCCGGCTTCTTGCGGGGGACTGGAGATGGCCCGAGGGACCCGTTAACGTCCGGGCCTCGGGCGGAACTTGCCGACATGGCGAAGCGCACTCCTCAAGATCGAATCTTAGACAGAGAGCACCCTACTGATTGCGCACATACTGCGCAACGACGCGCCGTATGTGCGCGTTGGCGTGTCGAGTATGAGCTGCAGAGCATGGAACGCATGGCCGGAGGCTGACCTGCTGCACCCTCACAGTGTGTGCCTGCTGGAACTTTCCATTCCGCGCCCGTGGACCTCGGAAGGCCAGGGCCGCGCCCCATGTCCGGCGGGCAAACGTGCGTACGAGCCGACCCGAGCCTCGCGTGACCCGCCGGCCTCCTCTGGAATCACCTGCCCATGGTTCAGTCGTTAGCGCTGCCACGACAGCAGCTGTGGCGAGCTCGCGCATCGAAGCGCGCAACATTGCGCGTACACCGCGCAATCGTCATGGGTGGACAAGGTGCTCGCTTCATACTGAGACGCCAGTAGTATGAGTTGGACGTCATGATCGTTTTGCTTGCTGGGCGCTCTGACCTGCAGCAACGGGCATCCGTCTAACCTCTAGAGCGTGCGCGCGCGTGATATCTCACCTTCCACCACAATGCAAGCACCACAGCGGACCGTTCATCGCTTCGCTTGTCGCACCACGCCCACAAGTTCCGAACCACTAACCAGCCTCGCCTTTGCAGCCAATCTCTACCCCGTCCTGAACCAGTACCACCCCGTCATCAACCCCCTGAGGGCAGCAGTTGCAGGCGTCCTGGGGTGGGTTCAGTGACCCAGTCCGGCCGTTGGGCCCGTTCCTGTCCCGCTTGCCCAGGGAGGGCGCCCAGCGCCCGAGCGGTGCGTCGGCGACGTTAGGAGCCGGCGCAGGGCATGCGGGGTGGGCTGGTCCAGGCCGCCAAGGGCCTGGCGCTGGGGGTCTGGGGGGCGAGTAGGCCCCCAGGAGGGGGTGCAGGGGGCAACGCCCCCTGCCGGGGTCGGGGGCAGCGCCCCCCGCCATGCGGGTCCAGGGGCCGCTCGCCCCTGGCGGGGTCCAGGGGCAGCGCCCCTGGGATCTGTACGGTCCGCAGGTAGCCCGCCAAGAGACGTGCTGATATCGAACTTTCTGCTGCTGTCGGTCAACCACCTCCAGTCCGCAGTGCGGAACACAGCAACAGCTCCCTCCTTCATCGGTCCCGCTCGACGGGATAGCCCAGCTCAGACCCGTTTTGGGCCTCTCTCACCACCAAGCATCGGTTGCTGGCAGCGTAGGAGGAGCCTCTCTTAGCCCTTGATCGTTCTGCGCTGCCCACCGGACGTGGGGAGTGTGGACGTGAATCAGTACGGGCGGCGCGCGCAGCAGCACTGGCAGGAGTTCCGGCCCGGGCACATCGCGGAGATCGATGATCCCGAGGCGTTCTTCACTGAGCTAGGCGCCGATGTCCAGGACGAGGTGCGGATTCGCTGGACCGCTGAGCGCCTGAACGCGCCCCGCGTGACGGGGGAGTCCTTCCTCGAACGGGCTGGCCGTCTGCAGCAGATCCGCCACGATGCCGAGCGCGAGGTGCTGTGCGAGCTCGTGCTCCTGCCCGCCGAGGACGACGTCGACCTGGCGGATGACCCACACCTCAGCAGCTCCGAGGTGGCCGAGGAGCAGTGGCGTGAGCAACACCTTCACGACCTGCTGGCCGGCCGGAAGCAGCCGGGGGACTTCAGCGCCGCGGAGCGTGAACGGCTTCGTGCGGGTGCTGTTCCTCGCCTGCTGGAGCTGACCGGGCTCTCGGATGAAGCCCTGGTCCGTCAGGGGTTGCTCTAGATGGCCGCCCAGGAGGAGTTCCGCCCCGAGGACCAGAACGATCTGGCTCCGGCATCGCCGATGCCACGGCTGGAGGCGAACCTGGCCGCGCTGCGGGTCCTGCGCCAGCTCCAGAGCGAAGAACGGAAAGCGACCGACGAAGAGCGTCGAGTGCTGGCGCGGTGGTCGTCGTGGGGCGCGCTGCCGAATGTGTTCGACCCGTCACGAGAGCGGACCAAGGCCCGTCGTGAGAAGTACGAGGCGGCGCAGGCTGAGCTGCGGGAGCTGCTGAGCGAGGCGGAGTACTCGGCGGCGCGGCGGACGACGCTGAACGCGCACTACACCGACGCAGCGTACGTGCGGATCATCTGGCGGGCGTTGCGGGCGCTCGGGTTCAAGGGCGGCCGGGTGCTGGAGCCGGGCTCCGGGATCGGCACGTTCATCGGGATGGCCCCCGAGGGGGCCGAGATGACCGGCGTCGAGCTCGACCCGGTTACCGCGGCGATCAGCCAGGCCCTGTATCCGCAGGCGCGGATCCTCAACGAGGGCTTTGAGAAGTCGCGGGTCAGGCCCGGCGAGTACGACGCGGCGATTGGCAACGTGCCGTTCCACTCCGCCCGGCTCAACGACCCCCGGCACAATCCCGGCAACTTCCCCATGCACGACCACTTCATCATCAAGGCCCTTGAAGGGGTGCGGGTCGGGGGAGTGGCCGCGTTCATCACCTCCACCGGCACCCTCGACAAGTCGTCCAAGGCCGCCCGAGCGGAGATGGGCGAACTCGCGGACCTGGTGTGCGCGATCCGGCTGCCCAACGGCGCGCACGCCGCGGCCGCCGGCACCGACGTAGCGACCGACCTGCTGGTCTTCCGCCGCAAGGCGCCCTCCCACAAGAAGCAGGGCGCGGCCTTCACGAAGACCGAAGAGGTCAAGGCCGCCGACGACAAGCGGATGGACGTCAACGAGTACTTCCAGGCCCATCCGCGCAACGTGCTGGGCACCCTGGTGCCCGGGCGGGCTCGGGGCGGCAAGCACCGCCCCGAGGTCCTCGCCGGTAGCAGCGACACCGCCGCGCGCCTGGACAGGGAACTGCAGCGGGAGATCGCGGCCGCCGTCGAGGCCGGTCTGGGGATGACCGAGAACCCGGCCCGGCGCGAGGAGGAGGTCCAGGGCCCCGACGCGCGGGAGCTGTTCGACGAGAACGCCGAACGGTTCGACGGGCGGATCATCGTGCTGCCCGACGGCAGCTTCTGGTCGGCGCGGCTGGAGGACAGCGAACCGCACCCCTGCCCCAAGACCCAGCGGGACGAGCTGCGGGCCCTGCTGCTGATACGTGACGCGGTCTCCGATCTCCTGGACGCCGAGACCTCGCCGGATGCCGATGACGCCTGGCTGACCTTCCTGCGCTCGACCCTGAACGCGCACTACGAGGCGTACGTCGAGAAGTACGGGCCGGTCAGCCGGTTCGACCGGGTGGAGCGCACTCGCAAGCTCACTTGGGACGACGTCCCCGAGGAGCTCTCCGAACAGCTGATGGACGCGGCCCTGGAGGTGACGGGCCGGCTCGGCTCGAAGCAGCAGGCCGCCATCGACAACCTCGGCGACGGAGTGATGACCGACGCCGACCTGGAGGTCCTGCTCGGCTGGAACGCCGCCAAGGCCCCGGCCGCGCTGCGCGAACTGCTGGCCGAAGTGCAGGCGGTGCGCGACGAGCTGCGCGACGCCGGAAAGCTCAAGGTCTGGGCGCGGGTCCCGCCGCCGCAGGGCGGCTTCGCCGACGACCCGCACGCCCCGCTGGTGTACGCGCTTGAGGAGTTCGACGAGGAAACCGGCACCGCCCGCAAGTCCGAGATCTTCACGCAGCGCGTCGCAGCCCCTCGCGCACTGCCCGAGCGGGCGGAGACGCCCGAAGAGGCCGCCGCTATCAGCCTCGACCTGCACGGCCAGATACGCCTCGACGTCGTAGCCCGGCTGCTCGAGCTGGACGGTGAGCAGGCCGCGCGGGATGCGCTGTTCGGGGTGGTGTTTGAGGAGCCCCACACCGGGCGCCTGGTGCCGGCCGCCGAGTACCTGTCGGGCAACGTCCGGCTCAAGCTCTCCCAGGCCCAGGACGCAGCCGCCGTCGATCAGCGGTTCGTCGCGAACGTCGCGGCGCTCACCGAAGTACAGCCCGAGGACGTTCCGCCGGGGGAGATCCGCGTCAAGCTCGGCGCCCCCTGGGTGGACGCCTCCTACGTCCAGGAGTTCCTGCGCGGCCTGCTGCGCGACGAGTCGATCAAGGTGGAGCGCGCCGCCGGCTCCACCTGGACGGTCGACTGCCACAGCGAGAACGACGTCATGATGACCGCGGTCTGGGGCACCCAGGAGATGAACGCGGTCCAGATCGTGCGGGCCCTGCTCAACCAGCGGCCCATCCGGGTCGATGCCTCCTGGCCCGAAGAGGCCACCGCCGCGGAGAAAGCAGCAGCCCGGGCCGAGGCGATGACCGCGACGACGGTCGCCAACAAGTACGCGGAGAAGATCAACGAGGAGTTCCGCACCTGGCTGTGGAAAGACGAGGAGCGCGCCGAGCACCTCGCCAACCTGTACAACACCCGCTTCAACTCCTTCGTCCTGCGCAACTACGACGACGCCCCGAAGCTGTCCTTCCCGGGCCTGTCCACCGAGTTCACCCCCCGCCCCCATCAGCAGGCCGCCGTCTCCCGGATCCTCAACGAACCCTCGGCGCTGCTCGCCCACGAGGTCGGCGCCGGCAAGACGCTCGAGATGTCCATGGGCGCCATGGAACTGCGCCGCCTCGGCCTCGCGCGCAAGCCCGCGATCGTCGTCCCCAACCACATGGCCGAGCAGTGGACGAGGGAGTTCCTGCAGGCCTACCCCGGTGCGAAGGTGCTGACCGCCTCCACCAAGGACCTATCCACCCGCCGCAAGCGCAAGCGGTTCGCAGCCAAGGCCGCCACCGGCGACTGGGACGCGATCATCATGACGTACGGCGTCATGAAGGCGATCCCGCTCTCCGCGGCCGAGCACGAGAACTACATCGCCAACCAGCTCGCCGACTTCGAACGCGACCTCAAGCGCCGCCGCGACCGGCTCATCGCCGAGGGCAAGGACCCCGAAGCCGACGACACCGTCAAGGCGGTCGAGACCAAGAAGCTCGTCCGCGAACAGGCCCTGCGCGCCCGGATGCGCTCCATCCGCGAAGGCGGCCTGTCGTGGGAGCAGCTCGGCATCGACTACCTGTTCGTCGACGAGATCCACAACTTCAAGAACCTGTACAACCCGTCCAACAACGCCGGGCTGTCGATCGCCGGGTCGATCCGTGCGACCGACCTTCACATGAAGCTCGAGTACATGCGGGCCAAGTACGGCGCCCGCGTGATCACCGGAGCGTCCGCGACCCCGGTGGTCAACTCCATTGCCGAGGCGTACGTGTGGATGAAGCTGCTGCGCCCCGACATCCTCGAAGCCGAAGGCCTGGAGAACTTCGACGACTGGGTCGCCAACCACGCCGAGATCGACACCAAGATCGAGATCGCCCCCGAGGGCGGCCTGCAGACCAAGTCCCGGTTCGCGCGCTTCACCAACATGCCCGAACTGCTGACGGCCTGGTGGGTGCCCACCGACGTCAAGACCGCCGAAGACCTCGGGCTACCGGTCCCCGACGAGTACAAGGGCGGCCCGCAGATCATCAGCTGCCCGCCCACCAGCGTGAACGCCGAGATCGCCGAGGAGGCCCGCAGCCGGGCACGCGCGATCCGCTCACGCTCGGTGGACCCCAGCGAAGACAACATGCTCAAACTGGCCAGCTGGATGAGGCAGGCAGCCCTCGACCCGCGGCTGATCGGCTACGCCCTCGAAGACGGCGAGCAGACGAAGATCTCGATCGCCGCTGAGAAGATCGCCGAGCTGTACTTCAAGCACAAGGACGACGTCTACCAGGGCCCCAAGGACGCGGCACCCGACGAACTCCCCGGCTCGCTGCAGCTGGTCTTCGCCGACCTGGGCACCCCCTCCAAGGACGCCCTCAAGCAGGGCAAATGGACCGTCTACGACGGGCTGTTCATGGAGCTCGCCGCCCGCGGCGTGCCCACCGACGGCATCCGCTTCATGCAGGAAGCCAAGAGCGACCGGGAGAAGGCCGCCCTCTTCCGCGACGCCCGCAACGGCAAGATCTCCGTCCTCATCGGCAGCACCGAGACCATGGGAACCGGGACAAATGTGCAGCGGCGTGCGATCGCCGTGCACCACCTGGACTGCCCCTGGCGCCCCGTCGACCTGCACCAGCGCACCGGCCGCGTCGTACGGCAGAAGAACCTCAACTACGACCTCCAGCGCGAGGTCCACGTCTACAACTACGTCACCGAGAACAGCTTCGACGCCTATGTGTGGCAGCTCGTCCTGGGTAAGGCCAAGTTCATCCAGCAGCTGATGAGCGGCAAGCTCACCGACCGCACCATCGAAGACATCGCGATGGACCTCAACGAGTACATGGTCGAGGCCGTCGCCATGGGCGCCGGCGACCCGCGCCTGCAGGAAGTCGGAACCCTCCAGAACGAGATCCTCGGCATGGAGGCCGAGAAGCACGCCCACAACGCCGCCCAGTACGGCCTGCGGCACACCATCGACACCGAGACCCTGCGTGCCGAGCAGCTTGAGGCCAGCATCTCCTGGCTCACCACCGTCCTCGGCGACGCCACCACGCCCGGCACCCGCCGCTCCACCCGCGACACCGACTTCTCCATGACCGTTGTGGAGCGCACCGGCACCAGGCGTACCTACACCAAGCGCAAGGAAGCGGCAGCCGCTCTGCAATTCCGGCTCGTCGACACCTTCGACGAGCTGCGCGGCCAGCGCAACCACCCGCCACTGGAGGTCGCCGAGCTCGGCGGCGTGCCCATCTTCGCCCGCATGGACTTCCTCGACCTCAAACTCGACTTCGGCGCGGGCAAGGACATCACCGTAGTCCGCAAGAAGCTCACCGACGATCCAGCCTCCGTCTCCGGCACCATCCAGTCCCTCGAACACCGCCTGGCCCACCTCGAAGACGACCTCGCCCTCGCCCAGGAACAGCACGCTCACGCCCTCGCCGAGGTCGCCAACGCCCAGTCCTACCTCGGCACCGTCTACCACGACGACGACAACCTCGTTCAGGCCAAGGCGAAGCTGGCCGCCCTGATGGCCGAGCTGGAAACCGAGGCCCCCGTCCAGAGCAACGGCCCCGCCGGAGGCGTGCCCAGCTACGCGGGCGGCGCCCAGGACGGGGCTGCCATGGCCCGCGCCGGCGGGGGAGGCGGAGGGGGTGGACACTCCCGCAGCCGCTCCGGCGCAGGCAGCGGCGGCACCGGTGCCTCCGCCGACGGCCCCACGGCAGCCGACGAGGAACAGGAGGACTTCCCGCACTACACCGACCGCCTCGCCACATGGATCGCTGAGCGGCTGATGGCCGAAGCCCTGCGCGCAGTCGTCGAATCCCACCCCGACGCGGCCAGCAGCCCCGGTGCCCGCAAACTCACCAAGGCCCTCGCCCAGCTGCACGAGGAGAGCCGGAGCCTGCGCGAGAAGCGCCTGGCCGGCGAGGTGCTGGCGCCGGCCGCAGCGATCGTGCCGCCCGAGCTGTGGCGCACCGCCATTGAGGACGCCACCAAGGCACTCGGCAGGAACAACCCCATGGCCACCGACCTCAAGCGGCTCGGCCGCCTGGCCGCCCTGCATGAACAGCGCTGGACCGCCACCCTGGACAGCCCTGCCGCGCTGGCCCAGTGGGAGGACTCCGACGAACCCCGCCCGGACCAGTCCGGCGCAGAGGACGGCCGTGAGTACGTCCGCCTCGACGACCTGGGCCTGTCCGCCAAGTACACCGTGGGCACCGAAACCCTCGCCGCCCACGGCCTGCTGCGCCTCCTCATGCAGGACAGCCCCGTCCTGCACGCCGTCACCAGCCAAGGGCGCCAGCTCATCGCCCGCCGCCGCGACAGCTCCCGCCTCGAAGCCGTCTCCAACGACGCCCGCCTCACCGGCCTGGCCCGGCGCGCCGCACCCTCCGCCCCCGAAGCCCCCAAAGCCGCAGAGACTCCCGCGGCCCGGAACCCGGCCGAAGACCCCAAGCAGACACCCACGACCAGCACTTCACCCGCGACCGTCACGCCGGCGGCCGACGAGCCTGCACCCGCCCCGGCCGGCACCGGCATGCCCACCGCGGCAGCTCCGCAGCCGCCCGCCGCAGTACCGCCGCCGGCAACGGTGCCCGTCTTCGCCACTCAGCGGGAATGGAACCAGGCCTTCGCCGAGGTGGAAGCCGCCGAGATCGCGCTCAGCCGCGCCGCCGAACAAACCTGGGACCGCGACAGCATCCCCCGGGCCTTCACCCAGCTACGCCACGACCTGTTCGAGGCGGTCGCCGCCCACGAGGTCCGCGACGGCCACGACACCGAAGCCGCCCTCACCAACTCGCTGAAGCAGGCCGAGCAGCTCCTGCGCTCCCTCAAGGGCCGTGACCACGCCACCATGCAGACGCCCTTGAGCGACTTCACCCGCCTCGCCCGCACCTTCCTCGACCGGCACCGCGCCACCCTGGCCCAGCACGCGGGAGAAAACGACCTGGCCCGCACCATCGAGGACCAAGCACGCACCCGGTTCGAACAGTTCATGGCCACCCGGAGCCAGGACAACCAGCCCCTCGGCCAGGCCATCCGCGACGGCGACGACGACACCGTCCGCGCCCCGGCCCCGGCCGACCCCACCGCCAACGGCACCCCCGCACCCCAGGCCCCGGCATCCACCCCCGCCCCTGCCCCTGCGGGGGAGCTCGCAGGCGAGTCCGTGCAGGACACGACCACGAGCGACGACTTTTCCCCCCAGGACCGCTGGATCCTCGGCGAAGACCGCCCCGCCCCGTACGCCACGGACAACGAACACGACTCCGCCGCCACCGCACGCGAGGCCCTGCACGCGCTGTACGGCCAATGGCGGGAAGACTTCGCACAGGAGCTGCCCGCCGAGCCGGCCGAAGAGCTCGGCCTGGCCATCGCGGAGTTCGCCGAGTCCTGGGAACACGCTCAGCAAACTCCCGCCGAGGACTGGGGCCTGCAGCTCCAGGCCTACACCCGGGCCCAGCTGGCTGCCGATGCGCTGGCCGCGCACCCGGACTTCGCACCCACCGACCGCCGCGCCACCGGTCGGCTGCGCCACCTCGCGCGCACCGCGGCCCTCCACGTCGACCGCCTCGCCCACACCCCGCCGCCCGAGCCCGACGAGACCTGGCTGCGCGAGACCGCCCGGCGTTTCGAGGCTCCCTATGCGAGCGCGGCCGAGGTCCAGCAAGCCCTCGACACTCTCGCCGAGGCCGCCGCCCAGAGCACCACACCTAATGGACTCGAGCGCACCGAGGCGCAGGTCGCCCTCGGGAAGGCACGGGTGGCCGCCGCACAAATCCCGGGCGGCGCCGCCGCGCACCTGCAGGCCATGTACGGCCTCGCCCGGGCCACCGGGCTGGTGGACCTGAGCAATGCGAGAGGCAAACTCCCCGCCCACCTGGGGCGTCTCGCCCGGACGGTGCTCACCGATCCGGACCTGGCCGACACCCTCCTCGCCCCCAGCCCGCGCCCCCTTGAGGTCGCCTCCCGCGACCTCGACCCGGCAGTGCCGTACGCGCACACCGACGGCCGCCTCGACCGCGAGGGGCTGGAGCGCTCACACGGCGCGATCGTCAGCTCCGCCCGCCGGGTCCACGCCCAGAGCCGGCCGAAGAAGTCGGCCACCGAACGGCGCCTGTCGCGGTTCCTTGAGGAGATCGACCAGCGCCCGCTGAACACCCCCGAAGGCCGGATCGACCCGGCATGGCCGCACCTGCTGGACGCGGCGGCACAGCTGGTCCGCCAGGTGACCCGCGAACACGAGGACGAGGGCTACCGCGCCCACATGGAGCGCGACTTCACCGACTTCGCCAGCGCGGCCGCCCGCCACGCCAAGTCCGTGCACGCCACCCTCATCGAGACCGACGGGCACCTCGACGCCGAACTCGAAACCCTCACCCAGCAGGCGCTGGCCGACCCCGAGCTGCTCGCCGCGATGGGGACCCCCGCCCACCCTCTCACCAGCAACGCACCCGTGGCGTACGCGCCAGCGCTCCTGGACTGGCTGAGTGAGCGCGCGGATCAGATGAGCCCACTGCTGCGCCACACCCTGCACGCCGACTTCACCCCGCGCGGCTTCACCGGCGCCTTCGCACGTCTGGCACACACGCTCGGCCAGCACGCCACCGGTACCCAGCCCGCCCGCACGGGCGGACGTCTGCCGATTCCTCCCCAGTGGCAGGAGCACGCCGAGCTGGTCGACCGGCTTCTGGATGCCGCCGCCACCGACCCGCACACCTTCGGGCTCGTGGTCAGCAACGAACCCGTCAACGACCTCGTCGTCGACCTCATCCGCGAATGGATACAAGATCAGGTCTACCAGCAGCTCGGCGACCTTGGGTCAGCGCAGGACGCGTCCCTGATCGACGCGTTCTTCGGTAACGACGGCGCGATAGACCTGCTGGCCGCGCATGTGACCGCGCAGACCGCGCAGACTGCACGGCTCGTCCTCCTGCCCGACCCCGACACCCTGTACGCCGTCCAGCGCGGCCGCGAAGTGTTCGTGTGCCGCGGCGAGGAGCTGCACCAGCGCCTCGGCTCCGACTCCGGCCTGCGGATCTCCTGGCAGGGAGAAGTCCCGTGGACCCTGTGGTCGCGCGGCGGCGGCCGCGCGGGCACCCTCCAGCCACTGCCCGCGCAGGACGACGCCGCCCGCTTCGTCTCCCTCGCTAAGGGCATGACCGCCCACGACGCCCGGGCGTTCCTCGCCAACCAGCCCCGTGACTGGCCCGGCCTGGACGACCTCGACAACGACACCTTCGACGCGCTGATCACCTATGCGGCCACCGCCCCGCAGCCTGCGGCCGTGCAGGCGCCGGGCACAGGCATACTCGTGCGTGCCGACCAGGCGGGGGAGTGGGCCCTGGAAGTCCTCCACCCCACCCCTTTCCAGGCGGGCCCGGACGCCGTCGAGGCCGCCGACCGTCTCCTGTCCGACCTCGGGCAGTGGCTGTCCGAGCACCGTGCGTTGCTCGATGACGTCACGCCGTGGCACACCCAGGCCACCGAGGACGCCCTGGCCGAGGCCGCCGCGAGCTTGCCCGAACCGGGTGGCAACGGCGGACCCGCAGAGCACTGGCGGGCCGTGTCCGAGGCCCACCAACACCTGCTGCTCCTGCGCGGCGAACTGACCGACAACGGCGGGGCCCGCCCGCTGCACCAGGCCCTCACCCAGCTCACCACCCTGCTGCGGCACAGCGACAACTACCTGGCCCGCGCCGCCGCCCGCGGCATGCCCGACGTCAGCCGGGCATCCCTGCGCAAGGCCGCCGGGAAGACCACTTACACCAGCCCCTTGGAAGCGGTCGCCGCCCTGGCCGGCCTGCAGGCCGCCTGGCGCGAGTGGGCCGAGGAGGTCGGCCCGCTCGACCAGCTTCCCTCGGCGGAGCGGCACTCCGTCATCGCGCTGTCCGCCCTGCTGAACCCGCCGAGGCCCGGCGCCACCCCGAACGGCTGGGTGTCCCTGCTGGACCAGGTGGTCGACATCACGCGGCTGCGGGCGCAGGAGGTCTCCGACCGCATGCTCGGCTGGCAGGCCCTGGACAGTGTGGCGACGGAGATGTGGCGGCGCTGGGCGGCCACAGTGGTCAACAAGCCCGACCTGGCCGCGGACGCCGCGCGCCAGAGCGGCATCCTGCACCTGACGAGGCCGAAGCTGGACCCGGCCAACCCCTTCACCAGCTACGAGGACTTCGCCGCCCGGCACGCTTACCTCATCCGGCTCGCCCAGCGGGTGACCGATTCCGGGGCGCTGACGCCGGACGAGTCGGCCAGTGAGCGGACCCTGCTCCGGCTCCTGGAGCACCTGAGCGACGAGCACGGCGACCTGACCGCGGGCGTCTCCCCGGTCCTGCCCGCCCTGTGCCACCAGATAGGCGAGCTGGCCCGGCAGGTCTGGCACGAGCAGTCCGACGAGGGCCAGTTCGGCCACGGCGACCTGCTGATGACCTTGAACAGCACCGCGTACCGGCACGCCGACCGCATCCAGAGCCTCGTCGACGAAGCCGATCCGCAACTCCAGCAGGAAATCGCCGCGCTCACGGCGCAGGCCCGCGCCGACGAGCAGCTGCTGCCCACCGTCCACTTCCACGCCTCGTCGTCTGCCGAGGTGCCCCAGGCACCGGCGCTGTGGGCGTGGCTGGAACAGCGCGAGCAGGACATGTCACCCCGCCTGCGGCGGGCCCTGCACAGCGACGTCGGACCGATGGGCGATTTCGTTGGCCTCTTCGGCACCATGTGGCGCGCCCTGCTCGAGGCCGTTCCCGCGGACGCGCCGACGCAGTTGGGCCCGCTGCCCGCCGCCGGCACCGACCTTCCCGGCCAGTGGCAGCCGTGGGCCGAGCAGGTGGCCGCGCTCGCGGACGCGGCCAGCGGCGACATCGACCTGCGCCTGCGCCTCACCGGCAGCCTGGGCGACGACCCCGATGACCTGATCAGCAGCTTCACCGAGGCACACCTCGCCGCCCACCAGGACCTCCTGCCCGCCCGCCTGCTCAGGCTGTACTTCGGCCGAGACGACGCGCCCACCACCGCCGCTGAACACCTGCACACCTACCTGGTCCGCGAAGTCACGGCCCGCCTGAACAACGCGACGGCCCCCACCGCTCCTGTCCCTGGGGTCCCGGTCCCGGCAGCCGCCTTGGCCGCCTGGCACCTCGACGATCCGCAGGGCATGGGGGACACCGAGGACCCCTACCCCGACCAGGCCGCCGTCCGCACCGGCGCCCTGCAACTCGTCGCCGCGCTCGGGGAGTTCACCCGCACCTGGAGCGGACACCAGTACATGAGCGAGAAGGCCCTCAAGGAGATCGCCGACGAAGCGGCCACCGCGCTCTGGCAGGACGCGACCGCCGAGCAGATTGGCACCCGTCCCGAGGCCGCGCACTGGTGCCGCACGCTCGTCGAGCTCGCCCACGCCTTCCAGCAACGCCTCGAAGACGACGGCAGCCACGAGTCCAGCATCAGCGCGCTGGCCTCGGCCGCCTACGACCACGCCGCCCGCATGCACGTCACCACCGAAACCCTGTCCGCCGCGGGGGAGGAGGCCTGGCCGAGCGGCGCCGAGGACGGCGAGCAGCAGCGCGCCCGCGCCCTCGCCCAGTCCATCGCCGAGCACTTTCCCCCCTCCGAGCTGATGCGCACCGCTGGCTCCCCGACCTGGGACGAGACGGTCACCTACACCGCGGCGGAGCTGTACGCGCTCGCCCTGCGCGCCGGTGGCGAGACCCCGGTCTGGGACAACGGCGTCCTCACCGTCACCGGGAGCGACAGCGAGCCGCGGATCTTCACTCCGGTGGGCGAGACGGCCGGCGACACCATGCGGCTGGCCCTGCGCCGCCCCATCGGCGCCTCGCTGGAAGAGCGAGCCCAGGCCTTCGAGGCCACCCTGACCGAGCCGATCACCATCGCAGCAGAACTCGACGAGGCCGGCGCGGCGCTTCACGCGCTGCACAAGGACGCGGTGCGTCACCTGCGCACCGTCCTCACGGACAACGAGCAGATCACCGCCTTCGACCAGGCTCTGCCCTTCATCGGCGGCGCGGGCAACTGGCACCACCAGGCGGCCCAGGCCAAGGAGTTGTCGAAGACTGCTGCCCAGACGCTCCATGCCGTCGAAGAGGTGATCGGACGGCACAGCAGGCACCACACGGCACAGCCCGCCCACGACGCCCTGCGCCTCGTCCGGCAGGCCGCGGACCGGCTCGCCGACCACCTGGTGCCGGGCCGCATCAGCACCACCGGCGAGACCTACCCGGCCCTCGACATGCAGCAGGACCAGGAACGCATCACCGCGCTCGCCTACCTACTTGACCACCTGCCCTTCGACGACAACCTGCCGGCCGAGGCGGGCCGGGACCTTGAGGCGGCCCTCCGCCTGCGGGACGGACACCGTGACGTCGGCGGACTCGCCGGAGAGCTCCACCGCCACCAGAAGGTCGCGGACGCCGCCAAGACCCTGCTCAACAACAGCGGCCCCCAGCGCGGCTTCTTCGCGCTGGCGCTGCACAACCTGGCGCGCCATCACGTCGACCGGCTCGGCCGCCACCTGCTCACCCTTCCCGCCGACGGCGCCGCCACCCATGACGTACCCGCACCCGACACACCGTCCGCGGAGCTGGCGCCCGTCCCGCAGGGCGCGCGGGCCTACGCCGGTGCCGCGGAGGGGCTTGCCGCGCAGGAGGACCTCCTGGAGCTGGTGCGCGCCGCGGTGCTGGAGGGCCAGCGGCCCCTGACCATGGGCCATGCGCCCATCGTGCTGGCCGCACTGATGCAGGCCCGCGATCACGGCATCGTCTACAGCGACCACCGGGCACTGGCCGCGTTCGCCGAACAGGTACGAGGCCAGGCACACCTGCAACGCCTCGACAAGATCGACGACGGGAGCAGGCTCGAGGCCGCGGCCCAGGCCGCCTCCGCGCACGCCGGGAACCTCGCCGCCACCGAGCGGGACGCCGATCCGCGCCTGCACCTCGCGCTGCTCGAACTGCGCCGCCGGGCCGAAAACGATGCCGAGCTCGCCGCCCACGCCGAACCCGGCGCCGAGCCCCAGGCCGCCCGGCAGGCCGTGGCCGCATGGCTGTACGGCACCGAGTGGCAGCACGACCTACCCGCCGAGCAGATCACCCTGCTCACCAACGTCATCACCCGCAGCGGGGGAGACGTCCTGGGCGACGGGCCGCTCGCCGCCTGGTGGCAGACGCTCCAGGCCACCCGCCCGGCCGCCGTCACCGCGGCACTACGGAGCGAGTTCCCCGGCGGCATGGTGCGCCGGTCGATCACCGCGTTCCGCAACCGGCGCGCCCCGCTGCTGGACCAGATCGAACAGGTCCTCGCGTTGGACGCGGTCCGCGAGAAGCTCGCCAGCCCGCACACCGACGACCTCGGCGCGGCGGCGCTGCGCTGCCCGGCGCGCATCCTCGCCCGCGATGAGAAGCTGGAGAGGCGCGCAGACGCCTACCGGGCCACCCTGGACGTGGCGCGGGCCGCCCGCTACCTCGCCGAGCGCGCCGCTCACCACAAGCTCCCGGACGCCGACCAGGCGGTCATCGCCGCCCTGGCGGCATCCGCACAGGAGCTGGCAGCCGACTGGATCGCCTCCGCCGACGAGCCCCGGCTCTTCCCCGACGGCGCGCAGGCCCCGCTGTGCCTGCCCTCCCCGGCCACCGCGCCCACCGGCACCGTCACGGCGGCCGAGCGCGCAATCGCCCAGGTTTTGGACGACAGCGGGCTGGTTCCCGCCGCCCGGGGCGGCGGCGGATACACGCTGGTGCCGAACCTGGACGGCACCGTCGGCATCACCATGACGATGATGCGGTTCGAGGCACCCAATGAGCGCGACGCCCGCATCGGCAAGCTGCACGATCTGGGCTGGCAGCCCGTCACCGTCGCCGAGGACAACCCGCGCAGCGCCCATAGCGGCGAGGCCCGCCACGTCACCGTCAACCCACCCCGCGGCCTGGACGCCGAACGCCATCACCTCGCCACCGAAGTCCACGCCATCCTGGACGCCCACCGCCGGCGCGGCGACCGCACCGAAACCTTCCACGTACGCCCGGCTACCGAACAGGACTTCCCCGGCGCCGCTGCCACCACGGCCGTCATCGCGACCGGACGCATCACCCTCGACTCCGACCTCAAGCGCGCCGGATACACCACCGAACGCCTCGGCGAGCGCAGAGTGGTGGTGCGCTGGCCACAAGGCGCGGTGCCGATCGGACCGTACAGCCCCGCCCACACCACCCGGCCCGACGCAGTGCGCCTCGCCGCCGTCAACGCGGCCCTGCGGCCGCTGCACACACAGCTCATGAGCCTGTTGGCCGCCGCTCAGGACGCGCACCCAAGCCTGAACGGCCTCGACGCACTCAGGGACCTCAGCGCCGAACTAGACGCGCTCGACAAGGACTTCCCCCTGGCCAGCAACCCGCCGCACCTCCTCGACCAGTCGCCGCGCCGCCATGCACTGGAGCGCACCGTCGTCTACAGCCTGCTCGACCGGCTGAAGCGGGAGGGCGCACCCCACAACGAGACCCTCGACCGTGCCCTGGTCGAGGCGCACGGGCAGGGCGCCGACCGCTACGTCCACGAGCTCGCCGTAGCGCTGCAGCACCTGCTGCACGAGTACGCCAGCGGCCGGGACGACTGGGCCCGCACACAACTCGCCAACCCCCGCCCCACCTGGGAAGAAGACCAGCGCAGCCGCGACAACGAACCCACCCCAACCCCCGCGGCCACCCAGACAAACGCCCAGGCCGCCCAGCCGACGGCCGGCCCCGCGCCGTCCAGCGATCCGGCGCGCGCCGAGCGCGACACAGTCCCCGAGGGCGACCAGCACAGTGCCCTCCCTCCGGCCGGGCGTGACCCCGTGACCCGCGAAGCCGGGGACACGATCCGTCCCTACTCGAGCGCGAAGGAGTGGCGCGACCACCTCGCCGAAGTCCCGGTGTCGCCGCTGCACTGGGACGCGGACCACGACCTGGCCGAAGCCTTCCGAGCGGCCGACCCGGTCGCACACGCACTGCTGTTCACCACCGGGTTGAACGACCTTGCCCTGCATCCGGGCGAAGTACCGGCCCCGCCAGAGGTCACCGTCCCCTACGCGTTCCAGCTCGCCGACGCCGCCGACGCCCTCGATGCGTTCCTCACCGACCAGGGCGCATCCGAACACCCCCGGCAACGGGCCAGGGCATGGGCAGCCGTGATGCGACAGAGCGCACAACGACTGCAGCAGACCGCAGCGGGCGGCCACTGGCAGTACCTGTCCGCCTCCCTGCCCCATGGAGTCCCGCCCGGTGCCCGGGAACGCAACGCCCGCCGTACGCAGCGCACCGCACGCTCACACGAGTTCACCGCAGACCCCTGGCGCCTGTATGCCCCCGTGAGTGGCACCGACGCCGGGCCCTGGGAGGGCCACGACGTCACGCACACCGCGAGGTCACTGATCGCGGCCGGGGCCCTGGCCTACACCGACACCGACGGCGCGGTCGTCATCGACATCCCGGCCCATCCGGTCGCGGTACGCACGCACCGGCTGGTCTTCACCCCCCTGGATCCTCAGGCCACCCTGGACCACCTGGCGACGCTGTCGCGGTTCGCTGCCCGCGCGGACAGCGCCCGCTTCGAACTCATCGACGACCTCCTCGACCACCTTCGCTCCGACAGCCCGGAGCTGGCCGAACCCGGCCAGAGCGCCCTCTCTCCCCACCGGGCCGCACACCTGAGGGAGATCGCCGACTCCAGCCGCCTGGCCCTCACCCTCAGCGGGAACCTCGCCGTCTACCAGCACCCCGACGACCAGCAGTGGCACGTGGCCCTGCCCGGCCCCATGGCCGACCTTCCCGGGGCCCCGGCCCTGGCCGACAAGCGCACCGCGCTGCGGTTCGCCGCCCGTGTCGAGGCCGTCCTCGCCGGCCCCTCCGAGACCCCCTTCCCGTTCACCTCCCCCCTGGCCGGACACGTCGCCCGCCTGTGGCGCACCGACTCCGGTGACACCGTCGAAGAGGCGGTCCACGCAATAGCGGTCGAAGACCGGCATCTGCCAGCCGACACAGAGCAGGACGCCGAAGCCCGACGCACCCGGCAGGACACCGAACTCGCCGCGGGATACAACACGATCGCCACCACGCGGGACCTCACCTCCGGCGACCAGATCAGCTTCCGCCACCAGGTCACCGCAACCGACGTGGCCGACAGCCTCCTGCGGGGCGAGACGGCGCCCGCCGAGGGGGAGTGGGTGACCGTGAGGGGCACCGTCACCGCGGCCCCGAACCTGCGCGAACGCACGGACGAGCATGGCCAGCCTGTCGACCTGCACAGGGTCATCAGCCTGGACGACGCCACCTGGAGCGACCACCAGGGACGCAGCGGACCCGCGTCCTGGCTCCATGGGCCCGCTCCCCGGCACCAACTGCGGCGCCACGCCCGCATGCCTCACCTCCTGCAGGAACGAGCCACTGCATTCCTCAACCGGCTGCCCGACAGCCCGGCGCCGGACGGCGACGACGATCGCCGCCTGTTCAAGAAGGTGCGGCCCAGCGCCCCCTGGCGCCTGGCTCAGGACGCCCTCACCCGACTGGCCCAGGGCGCCAGCTACAGCGGCGATCCCTCCCAGGACCTGCACCTGATCGGTGACCTGCTCCGCGACTTCGACAAGCGCCTGAGGACCGGTTCTGGTTCCTATGCCCAGACACGGCAGCACGCGCGGCAGCTGGCCGACGACATCACCGCGGCCGCCGACCTGTACCCGCCCAGCGAGAGGGCTGCTCGGGGGCGCGGCCGCCACGGCTGGGACCTTGTCTACCCCTGGGAGCTGCAGCCTGGTGACGAGGTCTGGGCGGATGGCTTTGAGAGCTCCGCCTCGCAGCGCACCAGCAACGTCCACGGCCGCGTCACCGCACCAGGCAGCTTCACCGCCGCCAGCGACAGGCTGAGTGTCTTCCGCAGCTGGCACGGCAAGGGACGCAACTACACGCTCGCACACAGCATGAGCCGCCCGTTCAGTCAGGTGCTTGTGCCGCTGACCGGGCTGGTCGAGCGGGCGCCGCGGCCCCTGCGAATGCCAATGTCGCCCGACCGAGCGCACCAGCCCGCCCAAAAGAACCCTCCCGTCGCAGCCCCCGCACCTGCGATGCAACCGCAGACAGCACTGGCCGCTCAGGCGCAGTCCGGTGCCAGCCCCGCGGGCGAAGCACCCCCCAGCCCCGCCGCCGGGCCCGGCGAGGGCCAACGCAGCGACCACGACCAGCGGACCGCCGAGCTGCTCTCCGGGCGCGGCGCCGGCCCCGGCACTCCGCCGCCCCCCGCACCTGGCGGCAACGACGAGGCCGACCAGCCCGCCGAACAGCCAGGGGGCAAGCAGCCGCAGGCCAGGGCCTTCACCCACTTCAAGGAGATCAGCGCACCGCGCCGCGCCCTCAACCAAGCCGTCCGCGCAGTGGCACGCACCGGCCACTTCAAGGAGCGGGCATCCCAGAGCGGTCCCGAGACGGCGCTGAGCGACGCCCTCGCGACCTTCACCCGGGTCTCCCTGCGCGATCCCGCAGCCTTCCACGCGGCAGTCGAAGGCGTCCACGCGGCCGTCACCGCCGTGACCAACGCCTGGCGGGACACGACAGTGCCCGACGACGCCGCCCAGGCCCTGTCCGACCTGGTGCATGCAGCCGACTCCTTCACCGCCGCCTGGCGGGCCACCGCCACCTCGGACGCCTGGGAGACCCTGTTCGACGGCGCGCCGCGCCCCACCGGTGCGCAGGCACAGCCGGCGCCGGCCGCCGCTTCCGCGCCCACCGGCCCGGACGCTGAACCCCTGGCCGAGCCGGACGGCTTCGAGACCGCCGATTCCGCCGTGCCCGGCATCACCCTGGCCGAACAGCACGCCGCCCTCCGCGCCATGATCAATGACTTCGGCGCGCTCACCCCCGCTGCCCACCCGGCCGGATCCGGACTCGCCGCCTACGTGCGACGGATGGCCGACCCCGCCCAGATGAACGCCTGGCGCAACGAGCTGGTCGCCTCCGGCCGCGGCATCTGGATCGGCGGGTACAGCCGCGGCAAGGAACTGCGTGGCATCGCACGCCTTGACCCCGCCCCCGAAGGCATTTTGATCACCACTCAGGGGGCCGACGACCGGCCCGCGATGAGCATGGTGATGCGGTGGGAAGAACTCCCCGCCTGGCTGGACCTCGGCCTAAACGAGCAGACGCGCCGCGAACTCCTGGCCGCCGAGGATGCCCTGGCCGCCGCACCCGGAAATGAGGCGGCGCGCGCGCGACTCGGCCAGACCCAGCTGACGGTCTGGGACGCTCTGCAGGCCGCCGGGGCGCCCACCGCCGAAGCCCTCGCCGCCTCCTGGAACCGCTACCGCGCCCGCGACCCGAGGGCCGAAGCAGAGTCCCTGTTCGACCTGGAGCCCGCCACCCTCGCGGGCGGTCCCTACACCAGCCTGGAGGAGTTCACCCGCGCCACCGCAGACCTCATCAGCGAGGCCTGGGGGCTGCACGTCCACCCGCAGTGGTCCGCCGCCGATCCGCGCACCCGGCAGCTGCGCGAGGCGATCGCGGCCGTGCGGGCCTCCAGTACCACCATCCCCTCCGAAGCGGTCACCGCGGCATTGCGGCTGGCCCGGGCTGCCCAGCAGGCCACCGACCGCCTTGAGGACTTGCCCCGGGAGGTGCGGCCCACTCTTGCCACCTTCGCCGATAGTGCCCGACGGCACGCCGACCGTGTCGCCGCCACCGCGTGGGGCGAGGCGTGGCGGCAGGTGTTCCCCTCCGCGGCGGAACCCTGGAGCGAGGACCCGTTCCTGCTGCCCCGCCTCGGCTACCCCGACCCGCGCCCGATCACCACCGCGGGCCAGGCCATGGAGCCGCTGAGCGAGTACGAGGCCAACGGCAACCAGACCTACTCGCAGATCACCAACGCCGATCACCCTGACCGGCTGGCGTACGCGGTGCCGGGCACCGACGGGTTCACCGTGCTGGCGGCGCCGGGCATCTTCCACGGCCCTGCCTACACCCTGCGCACCCCCAACGACACGATCGTCGCCACGCTCGTGAAGGACCGCTCGGGCTGGCACACCGTGATGGGGGAGCACCTGCCCGGCCACACCGACCAGGCGCTCACCATCCTGCCCCCGCAGCCGTACGGGCAGGACCACTTCCACCACGCGGTCCTCAACGCGCTGCGCGTCTGGGCCGAGGAGGCCGCCCAGCCCCTGCCCGGCCACGCCACCTACCCCGATGCGATGCGCGTGTCCTGGGCCTTCGCCGAACTCGAGAAGTTCACCGCCGCACTGCGCACCGCCGGTCGCCACGTCTGGCCGCTCACCCACACCCAGCAGCCCACCCTCATCCGTGTCCTTGACGCACTGGACCAGGTGAAGGCGCACGAGCGGGCCCAGCTCGGCGACGAGCAGATTCGGACCAAGGCCGACGCCATCGAGTGCCTCGCCCCCGCCGTGGAAGCGCTGCGCACCCAGCTCGAGAACGAGCAGCAGCACTCCAGCGACCTGTATGGGCTGGTGCGGGTGCTGTCCGGACACGCACACGAGATGCCCGGACGTCTGCGCACCTTCGCCGGCAGCCGCACCACCTCCGCACCCGAACCTGCACCTGCTGCTGCGCCGACGCCCCAGACGGCGGCCCCAGCACCGGAGGCCACGATGACCACCACCCCCGTGCCCGGCGCGGGCTCAGAGGAAGCACCGGTGACGGAAGGCGGTTTGTGGGATCCCCACTACCCCGTTCCCGAGACGATCGCTCAACTGTGGAAGACGGCCCAGGCCCAGGGCTGGACCATGACCCGGAGCACCGACGACTCCGGCTACGGCAGCCAGCTCCTGAACGTCGAACTCGAAGCCCATACCGTGGTCGGCTACTGGCGCTTTAGCCTTGAGTGGCACCCGCGCAAGGGGCGGTTCCGCGCCGACAAGGAGCGGTCCTTCGCCGACTGGCCCGACGGACGCACCGGACGGCGCGGCGGCACCATCCATCCCACGGTCGCGGACGCGCTGAACGCCATGCAGCGCTACGCGGCGATTCCCGCACCCGTCGAGAAGCCCGGAGACCCCACCGAGCAGGCGGTTGCGGCCGAGGCGACGGCTGCCGCTCCGGCGGCCGCGGCCGACCAGCCGGAAGCCACGCAGCCGATGCTGGCCGGGGCCCCGAGCGCAGCCGCCGAGCCGGACACGAGCGTCGATCTGCCGTTCGACGCGCAGGAAGTCGCGGGCATGCCCGGCTACTGGTGGCGGCTGGAGCCGCCGCGCGAGGGCGACAGCGACGACGTCGAACGCATCACCGTGGGCCATGGCACCGAGCGGATCGGTCACGGGCACGGCCGCAAGGGCTCGGGCACGGACAAGGGGACGATCGTGGTCGGCACCGACTACATGCCTGGCGAGCGCACCCCGTCCGCCAGCGCCAAGAAGATCGCCCAACGTCACCAGGCCCTGCAGGAGGCCGCTCGCCTCACCGGGCCCCGGCCCGCTGAGACGGTGTGGGTCCACCACGAGCGGGAGCATGGAGAGGAGACCCGTACCTACGTCTTCGGTGTAGCCGAAGGGGACAAGGACGCCCTGGCAGCGCTGGAGGCCGAGGACTTCATCCGCATGCCCAGCGCCGGCGCATGGGTCCAGCGCAAGGGCACCCGCCCGGAGACGCGGGCCTACAAGACGGGCCGGTTCGTCCGCCGTATGCTCAAGCACGGCCGCTCCATCGCCGTCCACTACCACCGCGACGGCGCACCCGCCGACACCAACCTGCCCGAACTCGACGACGGCAGGGTCGGAGAACTCGCCGCCCTCACACAGACGGAGCGCAGGGACTGGAGCCCGATCGAGTTCCAGACCGGGGACCAGGTACTCCTGAAGGGCTCGCACAGCTGGTGGCACACCGTCACCGACGTCCAGCCCCGGCAGCTCACTGTCGAGCTGGAGACCGCCGTGTACGGCGATGTCCTGGCCCGCCGGCGGGGCCAGGACCTGCTCACTGCCGCCGACCCGGTCGGTGAGGTCACCACCGCCCGCCCCGGAACCTTCGACCTGCGCGGCAAGGCCCCCGAGGTCCTCGAAGCCGAACAGGCCCGGTTGGAGCTGCCGTTGGCCGACGACGCGCACGCTCCCTTCGTCGAAGCGCGCCGTGCCCAGATCGCGACCGAGCGGGAGCGGGTCTCGGGCAACCTTGCGGCCACGGAGAAGCGGCGGGCCCGCCTGCAGGCGGTCCTCACCAATCCCAATGCGCTCAAGGAGCACGGCGGGAAGCTGCTGGCCAACGAGTGGGGCGAGCCGCTCGGTGCCGTCGTCAAGAAGGAGTCCATCGAGAACCTGCCGCGCATGAAGAGCGCGTACAAGTGGTTCTTCATCGACCTGGACGGCAACCCCCTGTTCCCCCTGGACCGCAAGGGCGCGGCCCAGGGGGACGCGATCCGCCGCGAGGACCGTCTCAGTGCCAAGGCACCGGCCGGCTGGCGGCGCAGCAGCTGGAGCCAGGTGGAGCCCGGCACCGTCATCCGGCTGCCCGAGACCGCGGAGAAGGACCTGTCGCCGGAGAACTGGTCCCAGCCGCTCACCCTGATCGGCATGCACCGCGGGGCTGACGGCTCCCTCACGGTGGAGGGCACCCGCGACGGGCAGACAGTCCGGCACGAATTCAGCCGCGTCGATGCTCTGCCGGGCCCGGTGCGGGAGGCGATCGGAACATGGGCAGTGCGCCCCGAGACCGTCGTCGCCCGCGCCGCCCGCCCCGCGCTGATCGAGGCCCTGCGGCACACCCACACCAACGTGGTCCTCCCTGGCAGCAGCCTCGAACTCGCCGACGCACTCCGCGCCATCCGGCGTGCGGAGCAGGCGCTCGACGAACGGCCTACCCCTATCCCCGCCCTGCGCCAGCAGATCGCCACCGCCCGGGACGCTGCCGCCCGCCTGGCGGCCGATGCCGAGCGGACCGGGTGGCCCGAGGTCGCCAAGCGGGCACAGTCCGCCCACGCGGTGGCCCAGTACTGGGCCGATGCCTTCGAGGACGTCGAGACCACGGCCCAGCGACTGCAGGGAACCGGGACCGCCCCGGCACCGGAGCCCGAGCGCGCGCCGGAGCCTGCTGCAACCGCCCCTACCGCCGACCCGCAGCCCGCCGAGCAGGCGCCGGTCGGCCGGCCCTGGACGAAGATGCGCCGCGAGGACTTCGACAGCACCCTGGCACCGGCCGCACCGGAGAGCGGGGCCCTTCCGGTAGGCCAGCTGGACCTCGACGACTCCGAAGCCAACCCCCCGCGCGACGACAATCAGTCCGCGCAGGAGGCGGCAGAACCGGATCAGGGCACATCCGGGACGGCCGCAGAGTCGGGGACGCAGCCGGACGAGTCCGCTACCCGGGACGACCCGGCCCGAGACCTCCCGGATGACAGCCCGGTCTCGCTCTATGACGCCATGCGGCTCGGCGGCCAGGAGGTGGCCCGTGCCCTGATGGCACGCGTCACCGTAGGGGAGTTCGCGGCCGATGGAGAGTTTCTGCGCGCCCCGGTTCTGCTGGACGGCGAGGACATCGGCTCCGTCGTCACTCGCCCCGACGGCGGATACGCGGCCACCACCATCGAGAACTGGACGTCGAGGCATCCGTACGAGACGGTGTCTGGCGCGGTCGCCCAGGTTGTCCAGTCCTACGACGAGTGGGTCGCCACCGGCGCGGAGCGAGAGGCTCGTGCCCGCGAACTCGGGCTCGACCCGAGGGCTGCCGCGCCCGAGGGGGAACTGCCCGAGGGCGCCGTGCCCGTGCCTGGCTTCCCCGGCTACCACCAGGTCAGCGCCTACCCCGGCACCGTGGTGTACGGGCCGGGCAACCGGAAGATCGGCTCGGTCGAGAACCGCACCTACAACCAGGGCAAGCACAAGACCCTGTACGGCGACGACAGCCCCATCAAGGGGCACGACACCATCGAGCGTTCCGTCCGCCACCTGGTGGAAGTGCACGCCGAACTCAACGACCTGCCCAACGACCAGACGTGGCTGAACGTATGGATCGAGCACCACCCCGACCACACCCACGTGTGGGGGACCTCCGAGCAGTACCGCGAGCTCATCTTCGCGCTCGAGGTCGCCGGCGGTCCGCGCGGCTTCAACCGGCGCAACGTGGACGGGGCGCACCGTCAGCACGGCATGTACTGGCACGCAATGCCGAAGAACCTGACGTACGAGACCCGCACCGAGAAGGTCAACGCGTTGCGGGCGATGCTGTCGGCTCGCGGCCGCAAGATACCCGTCTTCGGGAGCCTTGAAGCCAAGCAAGCAGCCGAAGCCGCCGACAGAGCACAGACCGCTGCGCCGGCTCCCGCGGCACTTGGAAGGGCGGCCGGCGCCAGTGAGGAGGACGGCGCTGCACCGGCGGCACAGAGGGAGCGCCTCGCCCCGGTGCGCGGGCACTCTGGCCAGCTGGCCCAGGGCGAGGCTGCGCACGGCATGGCGATCGAGGCAATGGACATCGATGACCTCGACGAGACCCTCGATGCACTCAGGGACGCCACCGATCCGCTGTCGCTGGCCTACCGGCTGCGCGCGGAGCGGCGCCGCTGGGCTCTGCTGCGCCAGGAGGCCGAAGACTGGGTGCCGCAACCGCAGTATGACGCCCAGGGCAACCTGGTCGAGCCGTCCCGTGGGCAGATCCTGCGTGAACGAGCCGACGGCTACCGGCTCAACCCCAACGAGGCCCAAGGCGCCGTCACCAGCGTGGACGACCTACCGCCCGCGAAGCCCGGCGGGTACAGCGATGCCCGGTGGGCGGAGATCGTCGCGGCCGCCGCAGCGGCGGAGGCATTCCCGCCCACCGCTGAGCAGGACGTCATCATCGAGGCCGCGGCCCGGCGCGGCTTGGACCTGCGGGTGATGGCACTGGCCGGCACCGGCAAGTCCACCACCTTGAAGATGTTGTCGCGGCGCATGCCCGGCAAGCGCATCCTGTACCTCGCCTTCAACCGGTCGGTCGCCGACGAGGCGATAGAGGCGCAGCAGCGAGGCGAGTACAGCGCCAACCTCACCCCCACCACCGCGAACGCCTACGCCAACAGCATGGTTGACGAGGCCCTGCTGACCCGGCTGAACTGGCCGAAGCTCAACGAGCAGCAGATCGCCGACCGGATGCGCTGGCGCTCCCGGATCACGGCCGGAGGCGAGTCGCTGACCCCGCAGCGTGCCGCGTACCTGGCCAACCGGCTGCTGTCGGAATGGGTGAAGTCCGCAGACGACGACTTCGCTGTCCACCACCTGCCGGACGGCATCTCGCACAACCGGGATGCGATTTTCGCCGCGATCCGGCCCCTCGCGCGGGAGATGTGGGAGAACCTCACCGATCCGAAGGCCATCGACAAGGACCGCGATCTCCCGCTGTCCTTCGACCACACCGTCAAGATGTGGGCGCTCTCCGGCCGGGTCCCCGACACCGACGTGCTGATGTGGGACGAGGCACAGGACGTCAACCCGGTCATGGAGTCGATCGTGGCCAACGTCCGCGAAGCCGGCATCCAGGTCGTGGCGGTCGGCGACAGCAGCCAGGCCATCTACGGCTTCCGCGGAGCGACAGATGCCCTGGGGCGGATGCCTGCGGACGCGAGCTGCACGCTCACCCAGACCTTCCGGTTCGGCGATGCCGTCGCCGACATCGGGAACCGCTTCCTGCGCCTGGGCGGCACCCGCATGCGGCTGGCGGGCTGGGACCGCAAGTCCTCCCGCCTCGAAGAGATCGACCCGGGTGACGAGACGATGCTCATCGCCCGCACCAACGCGGGCGTGGTCCTCGGCGCCGTCGAAGGCCTGCGCGCGGGCCGCAAGGTCGCGGTGTCCGGGGGACTGGCTGACCTGCGTAAGTTCCTGGAAGCTGCGGAAGCGCTGCGCGAGGGTGAGCGCACCAGTCATCAGGAACTGGCCCGCTTCAACGGCATGGCCTGGGACGAGATCCTGGAGACCGCCGAGAGCGAGCCCGAGCTCAAGCAGCTCGACTCCATGTTCAAGCTGATGGAGCGGCACAGCGAGGAGCTCGACGCGCTGCTGGAGTCCGTGCGGATGCCGCGGCCGTTCGTCGAAGACGACGGCGAGCGCCTTCACGTCAAATTCGCCCACGGAGACGGCAACTTCCGGGCCACGAAGGAGTGGCTCAAGAGCAAGGGCGTCGGCTTCGGATGGGATGGCGAGGCCAAGCGGTGGAGCTTCCCGCCGCCCAGGAAGCCCGCCACCTCCGCGACCGAGGCACAGCGCTACCGGCTGCGCGAGCGGGTCGAGCAGTACATCACCGACCACTACACCGCCCCCGCCAGCGACAACGGCGGGCAGGTCGTCGACCAGTCCGCGTCGCATGACCTCCTGGTGTCCACCGCGCACAAGGCCAAGGGCATGGAGTCGCCGCGCGTCCGGATCGCCAGCGACTTCAGGGGCCCCAAGGAGAGCGCCAGCGGCGGCATCGACTGGGACACGATTCCCGAGGACGAGGAACTGCGCCTGGCCTACGTCGCGGTCACCCGCGCCACCGACATCCTGGATGCCGGCTCGCTCGGCTGGATCTTCGACGTCACCCGCGACGACGACCCGATGCAGGAGCCGGACGGCATCTACCGGCGCGCGTGGCAGGTCGACGACTTCGAGCCCGGCAGCCGCCTCACCTTCTGGAGCGAGGACGGAGAGAGCCTCCTCGACGGGCATGTCGCGGAGCGCGACGGCACCGCGCTGATCGTCCGCACCGAGGACGGCAGCACCCAGACAGTCGTCGCCGGTCAGCTCGTCCGCCGTGACGGGCAGGACGGCCCGCTGCTGCCCGTGGCCAGCGACGAGGAACTGGACGAGGCACTGGCCAGCGGCTTCGGCCCGCTGTCGGCACCGAGCCCGAGCGGCGCGGCCTCGCCGGACCCGCAGACCTCGCCCCGTCCTACCACCGCGCCTAACACCGGCGGCCAGGCACCGCATGCACCGAACACGCCGCCCGCTGCAGACGGCACCTGGGAGGAAGCCGCCGTGGACACACCGGACGCGGCCGAGCAGCAGGCTCAGACGGCGCCCACCATCGCAGATGGTACGCCGCAGACAGCCCCTGACCGGGAGACGTTCACCGCGCTCAAGCCGCCCGAGACCAGCGCTCTGACCCGGGCGGATGGCACCCTGTGGTGGGGCGGGAGGGCAGCCGGACGTAAGAAGGCGATCACGCAACCTGTCCTCGTCCGGCTGAAGTTCGGGCCGCGCGGCGTCGTCGACGTCGAAGACGCCGTCACTGGCACGCGCGTCGACCGCATCCGCACCGGAACACCGTTCTTCGCCGCCGCGCCACTCCTCAATGAGAAGCAGGAACAGCCGTCCCCCGCGGAGGCGCATGGCCAGGTCGCCGCCGCCGACCGGGAGCAGGGCTCCGCAGCGCCGCCTGTCGCCACCAGTGACGCCCCGGCTGCAGCCGAAGTCCCGGGCCGCGCCTCGACCGACGCGTCGGCGCAGTCGTTCAAGGTGATCGCCCGGGCCACGGACGCCGGCCGGCGCTGGGCCGTCGTGGACCGCGCCAGCGGGGACGTCGTCTGGATCCGCGACCAGGACCAGCACTCCGTCGAGGCCGTCTTCGCGGCCAAGGAAGACGCCGAACGCATCCGCCACCGCCTCGCAAGCGAGCCCGGGCTGCGTGTTCCCGCCCCTGAGCCGGCAACCACTGCCCGGGCAACGGGCGAGGCCCAGCGGCACCAGGCGGGCCCGGTCCTGGATCCAGTGCTGGGCACGGTCATTGCCAAGGACACCCGCGGCACCGACCAACTGGTGAAGGTCCAGGTCGGCGACGAAGCCAGCGGCCTGCGGGTCTACGTCGCCTGGAACCCCGTCGGCGCCGACCAGATCCAACTCCACCAATCGGTTTACCTCTCCGGCACCCTGGGCGCCGAGACCGCCTTCCACGGACGGCTCGAAACCCCCGTCGAGGGCGGCACCGTGGAAGGCGAAGCCGCCGCCCACGACCGCCGCCACATCACCCAGCCCACCCCCGAGGGCTGGATACCCGCAGACCCAAGCGCCCCGACCCTCGACGTGGGCCAGCAGGTCCGCATCCTCGACCCGCACCACCACGCGCACGCGGCCACCGACCAGCCGGGCACCCAGCAGCTCTACAGCACGGTCACCGTGGAGCTGGTCGAGGCCGGCACCAGCTTGTACGCCGGAACCAGCGCGGACGGCCGCGTCCTGGTCTTCACCCGCGACCAGGTCGTCGCGGTACCGGGCGCAGGCGCAGCCCAGCCGCAGCAGACCGCCCCGGCTCCGGCGCCGGTTGCCGAGCAGGATGCCGTCTCACGGGAGGTCTCCGCTGCCCTCCTCGCCACGCTGAGGAAGGACTACTCCTACGCCCAGCGGGCCGGCCGCTGGACGGTCGCCGATCTCGAGCCGCGCCCGGACGGCACCCGGGTCGAAGTCCTGCTGCGCAAGAGCGGTGAGTGGGCTCAGGCCGTCGAGGTCGGACCGCATACCCTGCGCGACGAACGCGGCCACTTCCACGGGCTCGAAGAGGTACTGGCCTGGCGGGACGCCACCCGGCTCGTCACCCTCCAGGACCGTCCCGAGCGCACCCCGCGCCCGGGCGCGGTGGCACCCGTGCTGGTGCAGGACCGCACGCCCAAGCCCCCGCTGTTCTCCAGCCCGCCGCAGAGCCTGAAATCCGCCGAGCTCGAGAGCCGGGCCACGGCCCTGGACCAGTGGCTCAACGCGTACGCGGCACAGGGCGACACCGCAGACAGTGTCCGCGCCGTTGCGCTGCGCGACGCCCTGCGTGCCGAGCTGGAGCAGCGCCGCCTGCGCCGGACGGATGCCGAACAGCTCGGCGGCATGGACGCCTTCCGCCAGGACCTGGCCGATCTCACCCTGGAGGCGGCCGACCCCAGTGGTGCCCGGGGCATTCTGCGCAACGGCACCCGGCTCGGCACCGTCGTGGCGAGCGCCGCGGGCTTCCACTTCGTCCCCGAAGGCCAGCTGGCCCTGGCCGAGGGCACCGCCTACGCCAGCCCCGAAGGTGCCGCGGTCGCGCTCAGCCGCTTCCTCGCCGGCATCCCCGAGAACCAGCCGTTGAAGGCGCCCGCAGGGCCCGCCCCGATTCCGGCGCCGCGCTTCCTCCTCACCCCAGAGGAGAAGAAGGCCGATCCCACGGCCGACTCCAACATGCTGCTCAAGGCCCACCTGAGCAGCGTCGTCCACTACAAGGCCGACCCGGACCAGCGCAGCCAGCAGATGATCGTCGAGCTGTGCCGCAAGCACGGCAAGACCGAGGCCGGAACCCACCTGAGCTCCGGCGGACGACTCGCGATCATCACCGTCGCCCCCGAACGCTACGAAGTGCGGGCACCGGACCGGCTCACCAAGGTTTTCGGGCCCTGGGGTGAGCAGATCAAGACCCGCGAGCGGGCCAACCGGATCGCGGACGCTCTGGAGAGCATCCGAGACGAACAGGGCCGCCCCTTCCCCTGGGACATGCCCAACCCCACCCTCCGGGCCCTGCCCATGAAGGCCCTGCACTGGAAGGACCAGCACGGCCACGACATCAAGCAGGCGATCCTGCACGCCCTGGTCACCCAGGGCCTCGACGAGCGGGACCGGCGTTACGCCAAGGAGTACTACCAGAGCACCGGCCGCCGCCTGACCGCGCCTGCTCCTCAGACCGCGCCCCGGCCCGCCCCCGAGCCGGCCGACCCCTCCATGCCCGCGCCGGGCAACTTCCTGATCACCACAGTGAAGAAGGTCCTCGGCGAGGTGGCAGCAGCCGACGGCACCTTCTGGTGGAAGGGCGAAGTCAACAACCCGCAGGCAACCCAACTGCGCTCCAACCTGGAACCCCTGGACGTCCCGATCCTGGTAAGGATCGAGGAATCCGCCGATGTGAAGGGCGCGAGCATCGGCTGGGTCCGGGTCCTGGATGCCGCCACCGGCAACCTGATCCAGAACATCCGCTCCACGAGTCACGTCATGGTTGCCACCCCGCTTGCACCCGCGACCCCGGCAGGGGAGACGGGCATGGTGCAGCGGCGCTTCGCCTCACTCGGCCAGGTCCGCACCCACCTGATGGCCGCGAAGATCCCGGGACTGAGCCCCGAGCGCCGCACCGAAGTGCGCAAGCTCGCCAAGGACCGCGAACTGGTGGAGCTCACCGACGACGGCCAGTTCGTCATCCGCCGGAACGACGAGACCTTCGAGGTGCTCCCCGCCGGCAGCGGCCTGCCCTTCGACGGCCTCCTGCCCGAAAACCTTTACCTGAGCCCCGAAGCCGCCCGCGACCTCGCCGTCACCCCCCAGCCGCTGGAGGGGCTGCCCTCCCTGGAAGAAGCACGCGACTTCGCCGGCCGCCTCACCGAGCTGCGGACCACCGACGGGGAGCCGATCGACTGGAGCGACCCGCAGCTCGGCACGCGCTTGTCCGCAGGTGAGTTTGTCCGCCTCAACCACACGGTCCTGGAGGAGCGCGCTCACCACGACCGCGCGCACGACAACGCCAACTCCCCCAGCGACGCCATGTGGCAGCTATTCGAGGACCAGCGCCAGCGCCCCGAGCACGACACCGCGACCATGCGCTGGGCGGACGCGCTCACCCCCGGCGACTGGGTATGGCTGCGGATTAACGACGAGGACAAGGCCTGGGAAGTCATCCAGCGCGCCGACACCGAGTTCGGCACCGTCGCGATCACCCTGGACGACGACAGCACCTGGCACCTGCCCCGCAACCTGCCCGTACAGCACCCGGGCCCGGACACCATCCTCGACGCAGACGGCGAGCCCATCGGCCTGCGCCTGGACGCCGACTTCGTCGTCAACGACGACGTCATCGAATTCGACCTCGATGCCGACGGCACACCGCTCGCGCCGAGCGGCACAGTGGGGACACCAGATGCCGGCACCCTCCGGATCCGCGGCCGCGCCATGGTGACCCACAACCACCCCCACGGCGCCGGCGAGCGGACGTACCTGATGGACGCCACGATCGTCAACGGGGCGGACATCCAGCCAGCCTCCGTCGAGTTGAAGGCCACGGCCTTCGAACTGCCCGAAACCGTCTACCGGCTCTCCCTGCGTGCGCCACTCGCACCGCAAGAGGCACAGCCGCGGCCCCCCGCCCTGGCCCGGCCGGCTCCTCAGCCGTACACCGCACCCGAGTCGGCACCACAGGCTGGGCCGGACGTGGGCGCGGAGCTGGAGGCGGAGCTGACAGCCGAGCTCAAGGCAGAGCTTGCATCCGAATTCGAGGCTGATGCCGACCAGGAGGTTGACTTCGAGGCGGAGCTCGCAGCTGTGCTGGGACTGGCTTCCGAGCTCGAAAACGAGGCCGCTGCGGATCTGGAGGCCGAGCCGGAACCGGAACATGAGCTGGTGGCCGACCCGGGGTACGAAGCCGATGATCTGGAGTCCGAGTACGAAGCAGACTTCGAACCGGAAACTGAGCTGTACGAGGAAGCCGAGGCGGAGCCGGAGCTGCAGGAGGAAGCCAAGCCGCAGAACGTGACGGAGCTGCCCACCAAGCTGTCCGAGGGCGAACAGCTGCGCCGCAGCCTGCTGCGGCTGTTCAACGCCCCGGACGCGCCCACCACGCCCACCGAGCACACGATCGTCGGCGGCGCGCCGCTGTACGTACGGGTCGCACAGAGTGCCCGGTACGGGCAGGTCGTGCAGTTCGGGTTCGATCCCAACGCCCCACGTGCGGCCGCGCAGTTCACGGCCGCCGAGCTCGAAGGCGCCTCCGGGGAACTGGTACTGCGAGGTGTGCTTGCCCGTCTTCCCGCATCCCAGCGTCAGCCGAGCCCGAAGGATCCCGGACCCATCGTCCCGGACCGGCTGCGCGAGGACCTCCTGCAGCTCATGGACGACCCGCACGCGCCCAGCGTGCCCACGCTCCAGAACACGATGAGCGCTCTGAACCTGTACGTCGCGGTGACCGGCCACCCGCAGCACGGGGACGTGCTGCGCTTCGGATTCGATGCCAAGGCGGCGCCCGCCGGCCTCTTCACCCGGGACGACCTCCTCGGTGCCACCAGCGCCAAGGTAGTGCAGATCGTGGAGCGTTATGGAGAAGCGTTCGTTCAAGATCGCCTCAACGCTGACCGTGCACGCCAACTCCGTGACCGCCTGCAGGCCGGAGCCCGCCAACGGCAGATACCCCAACCGTCTACCACTGCCGCGTGCTCCGGACGACCACAGCAGCCGCGCCCTGATGAGCCGGGACGCCCGGTCGCGCCGACCGTCTCCCCGACCCGGTGATCGGGGGCATGGACCGCCTGGGGGAATCGGCGACCAATTTTCCGGGCCGCGCATCCCCCCAGGCGGGAGGGGCACAGGGAGGCGGCGCCCTCGAACGCCCGTGATCCCTAGCGTCGAGAGGCACTCGATCTGCCCCAGGGACTGCAGGCGGCCCGGCCGCCACCCGTGATCGTCAACGAGGTGACGAATTGGCCACCGCCCCGGAGGAATTCCCGGTCCCGCCCCGCAGCGCAGCAGGCGGCTGGGGAGACGAGGACGCCCCCTCCACGCCTGACGCTGCCGCCGAAGGGTGGACGGACGCGGACGATGCGCCCCAGGTTCTTCCTACCGAGGCAGGAAGGGCCGTGGAGGAGGAACCTCCGTCGGGTCTGGCGGTGCCTGGCGAGGACCCGGGTTGGTCTGCTGCGCACGACGCTCCCCGGGTGCTGCCCCCTGAACAGACCGCCGGGGGAACCGCAGGTCCCGCCACCGTGAGCGGTGGCAGCGGTGCGTGGGCAGACGAGGACGTCCCCTCCGCTCTCGGTGCTGTTGCCGAGGGATGGGCGAGTCACGAGGATGCCCCGCGCGTGCTGGACACGGCGGCGACGCAGCAGGTGTCCCCCGCCGCAGGCTCAGCGGTTGGTTGGACGGGGGACGAGGAACCGCCGTCGGGCCTGGCCGTTGCCGATGAGGCTGGCCTCTGGTCTGCCTCGGACGACGTACCACGGGTCCTGGCATCCGAGTACGACGACGCAGGGGAAGCAGTCGGTCCCGCCGTGGGCACGACTGCCGCCGAAGCGTGGAGCCAGGGGGATGCGCCCTCCGCGTTTGGCGCTGTTGCCGAGGGATGGGCGAGCGACGACGACGCCCCGCGCGTCTTGGACATGTCCGTGCCTCGGACTGTTCGGGAAACCGGCTGGACGGCGAGCGAGGAACCTCCCTCCGGACTGGCACATGCTGATGCGCATCCGGGATGGTTGGCCACGGAGCATGCACCTCGCCCGCTGGCACCCGAGCACGACGCGGGTGAAGTAGTCGGTCCGGCCGCCCCGAGCAGTGGGGACGGCGGGTGGGGTGATGAGGACGCTCCCTCTGCCCTCAGCGCGATGGCCGAGGGAGGGGGGAGCGGTGATGACGCCCCACGCGTCCTGCAGAGACCCGCGACGGATCCTGCCGTCCCGGCTGCGCCAGGTCTGGGCTGGACAGCGGATCAAGAACCGCCGGCAGGGCTGGCGCTCCCCGACGCGGCCCCCGGTTGGTCTGCAGCCGACGATGCGCCTCGCGTTCTCGCACCCGGGCAGGACGGCGCGTGGGGTGACGAGGACGCCCCCTCTGCCCTCAGCGCGATGCCCGAGGGATGGGGGAGCGATGATGACGCCCCGCGTGTTCTGGACGCATCCACGGCGGCGCCGGCTTCCCCGAGCACACCCGATGCGGGGTGGACCGCGGAGGGAGAGGTGCCGTCCGGGTTGGCAGTCCCGGCACCGGCTGCGGGCTGGTCGGCAACGGACGACGTCCCGCGTGTCCTCGCACCTGAGCGCGACGCTGGGCAGGCCGACGGTTCAGCCGACACCACCAGCGGGGACGGGGCGTGGCAGGAGGATGCTCCGTCGGCGCTCGATGCCGTAGCCGCGGGCTGGTCCGCAGCCGACGATGCCCCCCGCGTTCTCGCACCCGGGGGGGACGCCGTGGCGGCGGACGGTCCAGCCGTCCGTCCCGGCGCAGACGGGGCCTGGGGTGATGAGGACGCGCCCTCGGCTCTTGGCGCTGTGGCCAATGGGTGGGCGAGTAGCCAGGACATACCGCGCGTCCTGGACCAGTCCGCCACGGAGACGACATCCCCGACTGCGCCTGGCCCTGGTTGGGCGGTGAGCGAGGAACCGCCGTCAGGCTTGACCGTTCCCGAGGTGGCCCCGGGGTGGTCCGCAGCAGACGATGCTCCTCGCGTTCTCGCGTCCGGGCATAACGCTGGGGAAACAGACGGTCCCGCCGTGACGAGCGGCCCGGGCGGCGCATGGAGTGACGAAGGCGCCCCCTCGGCTCTTAGCCCCGTGACCGCCGAGGGGTGGGGGAGTGACCAGGACGCCCCGCGCGTCCTCGACGCATCCCCAAAGGGGCCCTTCGCCCCGACGACGCCCGGCCCGGATTGGCCAGCGGGACAAGAGCCGCCGTCGGGGCTGGTGGTTCCGGACCCGGTTGCGGGCTGGTCCGCGACAGACGACGTTCCTCGGGTACTCGCGTTCGGGCAGGACGGCGGGGAAGTGGGCGGCCCCGCCGGCACGAACAGCGCGGGGGATGCTTGGGGTGAGGAGGACGCACCTTCGGCTCTTGGCGCTGTGGCCGAGGGGTGGGCGAGCGGCGAGGACGCGCCGCGTGTGTTGGACATGTCCGCTGCGGAGCCGGATTCCATGATTGCGGCCGGTTCCGGATGGACGGCGGAGGAGGAACCGCCGTCCGGGTTGGCCACCCCTGCATCAGCCCCGGGCAGGTCCGCAGACGACGACGTGTCTCGCGTCCCGGCCTCCGTACACAGACCTCCGAACGGACCCGAATACTCCAACCTGGCCGGTCAGGACCGGTCCATCGGCGCCCGCACTACAGCCCAGACGAATGGTCGTGCGGCCGCTGGGACTCCCCGAACCGCAGCGCACAGCCCTCGCAGCACTGGCAGCCAGGGCACGGACGCCGACGCACGCGGTGACCCAGACGCACCCGCCCGCACCACCGCGCCCGGGCCTGCCGACGGCGACATCCCCGGACCCAACATCCCCAGAAGTCGCCCCGCGCCACCTGACGCTGCCACAGCAGCCCCTTTGCCGACAGAAGAGGCGAAAGGGGAGGCCCCGCCCGCGCTCGAGGAACCGCCTAGGCATCCCACGACGGACGCGAGTAACGAGACGCCCCGCGCCTTCGACACCAAGCCGGATAGGCAGGGCACCGCGCCGAAGCAGCAAGCCGACGCCCAGCAGACGCAGTACACCACACCCATGTCCACAGGCACCGGGGAGGCGAGCGACGTGCCCTTGGCTCTGGGCCAGGGGGCGGAGAAATACGACGAAGAACGCCACATCGCAGCCCTCTTGGACGTAGCCGACCGAGCCTTCCGGTACGCGGACGAAGCAGCTGATGGGGCGCAGCGCGCTGCGTCGCGGTCCTCGACCCGCAACGAGGAGCGCTTGGAGAAGGTGATGCACGCCGCTCACGCCCACTGGCTTGATGCCGAGCGCCATCACGGCAGAGCGCGGGAGGCGCACGCCGACGGCCAGAAGTCGCGGCTGGAGTACCACGTGACCGAGGTGATCAGCGCAGCAGTGGAGACCCAGCGGGCGGCGGGCGTCGCCACTACCGCAGATGCCCTGAAGGAGGTTCTCGAAGGGCTCAAGCCCGCTACCGAGCAAGCCCGACTGGCGGAAGCGCGGGCACAGCTGGAGGCGGAGCTCGACGAGCTGAAGGCGGAGGAAGACAGGCAACTGACCGCTGTGACACGCATGGAGGCAGCCAGCCGTGAGCGGCTGCAACGCGTTCGGTGGCGTGCCGAGAGCGCGGTGCCCGAACTGGGCTGGTGGCCGGCACTCGCCCAGGACATGGCTCATGCGTACCAAGGTCGCCTGTGGCTGGACGAGACCGGCACCCCGCGTCTGCTGAAGAAGACTGCTGACAGTGGCGTCGTGGCAGGACGGAAGGTGAACGCTGATCGGGTTGCGATGCTGCGCGCGGCCGGGTTCCTGGTGACGGGTACGGACAGTGAGACCTCGACGCCCTTGCACCCCTCGGGCATGGGGCGAGAAGCGTTGTACCTCGCGACGCTGTATCCGGAGGGGCTGCACGCGGATGCACGCACCGCCTACGAGGTGCGGTATCAGGCGTCGCGTCGGCCGTGGATGAACAACGAGGAACGCAAGTCGGCGGCGCGGCGTCTGCCGCCCTTGGACCCCCACGCGATGCGGGCTGTCCGTGAGAAGCCGGTGCTCTTGGAGGATGACCAGGTCCCCCAGATCAGCACGGAGATTGTCGCCCGGCACGCGGACATGGCGGAGCTGGCGCAGCGGTTCGGGCGCTGGGCGGCGATGAGCCGTGGCGAGATGGTCGACGCCATCCAAGCCCCCGGCGCGGCTGGAGCCCAGGAGCCGGAAGCGTTTGCCGGCGGAGCGGGGCCGGATAACGTCGGTGAAGAGGAGCTTGCTCCTGCGGCGCCCTTGAGTGAACTGCCGCCGCCGGACCAGAACGCCCCACTGTCGGGCACAACCTCTTCTGCCATGTCTCCCGATGAGGCGAGCGAAGGTACACCTCCCACCGCTCAGGCCGGCCCGAGCGCCGAGAACAACCCACTCGTCCCCGACGAGACGCCCGCGCAACCTCTCAACCAGGAGTCCGGCGACCCAGCCGCGGAACCGGAGGGCTGGTCGGCCGACGTTCCCTCCGCCCTGACCGAGGCCTCCTCGGTCGCATCCGGGGACGACGAAGTCCCCGCAGCGCTCCCCGTAGCGCCTGGTTCGCAGGACGAGCCTGCCCCCGAACCGGCGGTCACCCCTGCTGTTCATGCTCTACCGGCTCCCGGCGAATCCGTCCCGGCCACTGGCCCGGCGCCGACCGCCGACGAGACTGGTGAGGAGGCCGAGGCACAGGCCACCGATTTCGAGGCACGCTGGCGCGAACGGCTTGCACAGAACGCAGCAGCAGGCGAAGCCCTTGGGATCGACCCGAGCGCGGGGGAGAGCTTCGAGGGGTACGCCGGCCGGCTCGACGGCGACTACGACATCACCCTGCCGAGCGGGCGGTACTGCTATCGCACACCAGGGTTTACCCGCAAGAAGTACAGCGTCCGGTACATCCCCGATCCGACCCGCGACTGGGAATCGAAGCAGATCGGAACAGTCAGCCGCGAGCGCGACATCATGCCCATGGTGCGCAAGCACGCCGCCAAGCATGCCGATCAGCGCGACCCGCTCACGGTCGAACTGAACGAGCACGAGCAAAAGGCCCTGGCCGACGTGGCCCGCGGGATCATCTCCCGCTCCCTGGGCGAGTGGTACCGCCACAACCCCGAGGGCAGGGGCAACGCGCCCACCTACGACCGGACGACACACGCCTTGTGGACGCTGAGCGCGCTCGGCCTCATCCAGGTCCCCCCCGCCCGGCCTGACCACCCCGACGACCGCTTCGCGCGGCTCTCCGAGCTCGGTGAGCAGCGATGGAACGGGCTGCACAGCAAGCCGCTCACCGACACGGTCCAGCCGGACATCCAGGGACAGACCGCACTGTTCGCCGCGCCAGGTTCGGCTACGACGCCAGCGCCCGACGACCAGGCCTCCGAGACGGTGGAAGCCTCCCCCTCAATGGGCGAAACGGACACGGCTCTTCCGCGGTACTCCAGGGAACGCCACCAAGCCCTCGCCGCAATCGCACGCGGCACGATCAGCGTGGTCGACGGCGTGTTCATGCAGACCAACCCGCGACGTCCCACCAAGCGGGCCCCCTCGCAAAAGTACATCCGCGATGTCCTGACCGAGGGGCTAGCAGAAGACGCAGGCGGACAGATCCGACTCTCCGAGCGAGGCTTCAGCTGGTACACCCACCACGAACTCACCCTGCCCGAAGTCCCTCGGGATATCGAAACCGTTGAGCAGGCGCCACTGCCGCCCATCGACTACGCGCCCCTGGGCGCCCTCCCGGTGCCCGAGGAGAGCGGGAGCGCCCCACTGCCACCCGCCCCCGCACCCCTTCGGGACGACTGGCACAAGACTGGCAGGCGGACCAAGAAGGAGATCGAGGAAACCTTCGCCATGGCGGCCGAGGCCGCCGCGCGGGCCGCCCAGTCGACCGCCCGTGACGTCGCGGACCTCACGGCGGGCCCGGACCGCACGTACTGGACCTACCAGTATCCGCTGGCCCAGTACGACGAGAACGCCGCAGCCGCTCTCGAGACGCTGACCGACCCCGTCGCCTTCGAGTACGCCGCCCGCGCCGTACTGAACCTGCGCGCCGCTCTGGAGGAGGCGGGAAAGGAAGCAGCCGACCACTACGTGAGCAACGTCCGCAACCCTCAGTGGAAGACCGCCAAGGGAGTACAGGCGGACGACCTCCACCATGTCCGTGTGCGTGGCATCGTCATCACCTACCTCGACGCCGTCCGTGACCACGCGACAAAGTACGGCCTGGACGCTGAAGCGATCGTCAACGTGCTGGAGGATGCGGCGGGTTGGGCGGGAGAGTTGGTCCCGCTCGGCAACAAGCAAGTCAAGTTCCCGCGGCTGCCCGCGGCGGAACATGTGGCCGAAGCCGCTCAGCATGTGGCCAACCAACTGAGGGCATACGCGCTGGGGGAGACAGACACGGTCGACACCGTGGCCGACCGCCGCGCGACCTGGCGCCTTCTCGAGCCCCGGCCCACCCCGCTCGCACCCACCGGTGAGGCACCCGGCCCGGTTCCCGGCGACAGGGCCCAGGTCGAGGCACCGGCACAACCCGTCCCGGCTGCGTCCGACCAGGTCCGCTCACCTGCTGGGCCGCCTGCGCCCGCACCAGCGGGAGACGGAGAGCCGCTCGATCCATCGGCTGTAGGGCCGCGACACACCGCCGTGGACCCGACGTCCCCCACCCGAGACGGCGCCGCCGGCAGCCAGACGGCAGCACCCCCTGCGGCTGGTGCGAGCACCAGCAGCCCGCAGCCCATCCGCCACGGCCAGGTCCAGCGGGAGCAACCCGCGCGCGAAGAAGACGCGCTGCCGCCGTTGGAGCCGGCACGCACTGACGACGCTGGCGCTCCTGAACCTGCCCTCGACGTCGCTCCGGCCGCCTCGAGCGAGGCCGCGACCGTGGTGGCGCAGGCGCCGGACAAACCGGCCCTGCCGGCGGCGGCCCCTCCAGATGCCGCCGCAGGACGCACGGCCGACAGCGCTCAGGAGCCCGGGCGCGCCGCAGCTGTGCCGGTCGAGGTCACCCCCACCGCCAGTGCAGCGGACGCGGAGCCACCCGGTGTCGATCACGCTGCCTCGGCAGAGCAGTCCGCGGATGAGGTCGACGGCCGGGCGCAGAGCACCGGCCCCGAAGGCGGTAGCAGCCCGCATCCCCAACCGGCCGCAGCGCGTCAGGAGGGCACCTTGGCCACCAGTGCACCGCCGAACTCCTCCGCAGTCGAGCAACCACTCGCCGCCGGCCCGCAGGCGGGCACCGAAACTGCCGCGCCCTACCCAGACGCCGCCGCGTACACGGCTGCCCACCGGGCTCTGCTGCGCGAGCTCGACCAGCACGAACAGTGGCTGTCGGACTCCCCGGCTGCCTCCCGGGCGGCAACGGCTCTGACCGACGTCGACACCCTCGGCGTGCCCGGCCTCACCGGCTTGCTCGCCTTGCAGGCCGTGCTGGGCGCAGACGCCAATGACAGCGGTCAACGCGTGCAGTTGGCACAGCGGTTGGGACACCACATCCATCGCGCGCAACTGACCCTGGCCGAAAACTTCCATGGCCAAGCGGCGCGGACGACCGACACGGCGAAGCTACGCGACTTGCACCAAAAGGCCTTCCAGGGGCAGTTCATCACCTTCGCCCAGCCGACCGAGGACGGCGAGATGGAGCTCGGCCAGTACATCCAGCACCGCGCCCAGAAGGTCGCCCCGCACCCCGACGGCACACCTGACTCGACCGAGCCGATGCACGAAACGGCACAGGAGCCCACCACGATGGCCGTGGACCCCGACGACGACATCCAGATGCCCGTATTCGAGCTTCCCGGCGAGATCCTCATGACCGCCGAGGAGGCGGCGCCGCGTCTGTTCGCCCAGGTGCAGGCCCAGCTGGCCGACGGCGGCGCTGAGGTCACGCTCCTGGCCCACATCCACGGCCGCCCGGTATACGCGCTGGTGAATCGCCCAGCCGAGACGCCCGTGCTCATGCTCGGGCTCACTGCCGTGGACGAAGCAGGCAGCGCGCGGGCCGTCGCCCTCCCGGCCGTCGACCTCGACGCGGTCGATGCGCAGACGCTGCTGGCCGCGGTGACCGCGTGGATGAACGCGAGTGACGGCGGCGGTCGGCCCGTCCTGGACTACATACCCACCACCCCTGCACGAGCTCCGAGCCAGCCGACACCCGCCGAAGCGCCCCAGGCGGCCCCCGGGCCCGCGGCCCTGGCGCCACCCGCGGCGGCGCCGGACACCGCTCAAGAGGCCGCCGTCCCGCCCGTTCCCCCGGCGAAGGAGCCCGTACCCGCCACCGGGGCGGCAGAGCACAAGGGCTCCGACGGCCCCGCCGCGCAGCCCGCAGCGCCCTCGCCCGCCGCCGAGGACCACCAGGCCGTGACGGAGCCGGAAACGGCAGCGGTCGAAACCGCGGCCGCCACCACCGAGACGGACGGGGAGGGACGCCAGGGCAAGGAGCACCCGGAGCAGGACAGCACCAGGCGGACGAGGCCCACCGCCACCCCAGCCGACCCTGTCGACCAGCTCACGGCACTGGCCCGCACTGCCCTCACCGACCTCGGTGTCACGCTGAAGGCAACCGGAGTCCTCATCGCCGAGCGCACCGTCGTGATTACTCTGGAGACCAGCGGAGATGCTGATCGTGACCGCGAGCTCGCGGAGAATCTCCGCCCCATCCTGCACGAGGCAGTACGCGCACACCCCGACAAGACCCTGGCCGCCTACCGCATCGACTTCCAGCACACCCCCCAGGGAGGCCAAGGCGCCCTGCAGGATGACTCTGGCGCTCAGATCGGTGTGCCGCGCGAGCGGCTGATCGCCGCCAACAGAGCGGCCGCCCAGATCTTCGCCGAGCGTCTACGCGACGATCCGAACGCCGAGCTGTCCCGTACCTACCTGACCGACGAACGCCGGCTCCCGGCCGATGTCCAGCAGGAGTGGGGCCTGGGTTACGCCCCCAGCGACCGCGGCGCCGGCCGCTGGGACCTGCTGACCCGCGAGCTGATGGCCCAGGGCTTCAGTGAAGAAGAACTCGTTCACGCAGGCCTCGCCACCACCAGCAGTCGCGGCACGCTCATCGACACGTTCACCGACCGGATCATGTTTCCGATCCACGACGAGAACCAGAACATCCTCGGCTTCAGCGGACGGCGCGTCGACCGGCCTGGCGAGACGGAAGAACAGGCCAAGGAACGCGGGGGACCGAAGTACCTCAACACGTCGAACGACGCGGAGCTCTTCAACAAGAGCGAACTGGTCTTCGGGCTCCACCATCCCGCCCAGGCCGAGGCCCTGGCCAGCAGCAGCGGGCCCCGGGTCAGTGTCGAGGGCTACCTCGACGTGATCGCTGTCGCGCGAGCGGCCGCCACCCTGCCGATCGAGCAGCGGCCCGTCGTCGGTGCCCCGATGGGCACCGCGTTCACCGAACGCCAGCTCACCACGCTGCGAGGCCTCGACCCCGACAATCCGCGCCCCCACATCATGTTCCTGGATGCGGACGACAGCGGCCGCAAGGTGCTGCTCGACAAATGGGACCTGCTGGTGAGGGCCGCAGGGCCCACCACGGTGACTACCGCACCGGATGCCAAGGACGCGGCGAAGCTGTGGGAAGACGGCATCGACGCCGGCGGTGACGGCGCCGCACCCGTGCTACTCGCCCTGGAACAGCGCCAGCCGCTCCTCGACGCCACGGTCGAAGCAGTCCTGGTGAAGAACGCCGACGAGCGCGAGCGAGCCAACCACGCCTTCGACTCCACCAGGTTCTTTCCGCGCACCCGGGCCATCGCAGCCGAGGCCGCCCGCTACATCCACCAGGCGGTCCAGGCCGAAGCCCCCGGTGACACAGTCGCGCTCGAGCAAGCCGCGCTCAGCTGGGCCAAGCGACTTGACCAGGAGTGGAAGATCCCCGGCCACATGACCGCCACAGCCGTGCTCCTCGGCCCCGGCAGGCACCACGAGGACTACGAGAACGAGGTCTACGAACAGGCCCTGGAACTGCTCGCCGCCGACCCCGAGGGCTACTTCGCGAACGACTCCCATGTCCGCAGCCGCCAGTCCGCCGCCGAGGCCACGTCCGTGCCCACCGCGGCAACCTCAGCCGAGGGCGCAGCATCCGCGCCGCCCCGGCCCGGGCAGTGGCCCACTGGGCGCGCCAGCGGCCCCGTCCCCCCGACCGCCTCTGCCGACGAACCGGCAGCCGAGCAGGAGCCGTTGGCGTTCAGCATGATCTTGTCCTCCCCGGTCGAGGGACGGCCAGAGGTCGAGTACACCGACCGCACGGCCGCGGCGTACGCCCTACACGTGGCCGTGCATGACCGCCTCGGTCAGCACACCATCGAGAGCCCCGAGCCCAACCGGCTGCCCGAGCCGCTGAAGCTGGGCACCGTCTACGGCGTCGATCTGAGCACTTCAGGAGACGACCAGACGAGCGACGACCCCACCGTGGTGGTGTGGCTCGGAACTGCTCGGTCCGACTCGCTGCGCATGTCGCACAGCCGCTTCGTGGCGATGAGCGGCCCGGAACTGCTCGCCGCCATCGAGTGGCGCGCCGCTCAGGCCGCCGGACTCCTCGGCACCCCCTTGAGCCAGACCTGGCGCACAGCGGTGCGCAGCATCCTGCCGGCCGCGTTCCCGGCCCAGCCCACCCCCGCCCAGCTCGCTGACCTCCTCGACACGATCGCCCAAGGCCCCGACGGCAACCAGGAGCACACCAGGCGCCGTGCCGAACAGGCCCTCTCCGCGTACACGGCCGGACACCCCGACCTGGCTCTGGACGTCCTGGCGGCCGACGATCACATCTGGGTCCTGCGCAACGACGGCTCCTGGACTCAGGAAGAGGCCACACAGCAGACCTGGGAGGAGCTCGACAACGGGTTCAGCCAGGAGGCAGTCGAACTCGCCGACATCACCCGCGCCGCCGCTGAACTTCCGCCCGCCGACGAGACACCGATGGCGGCCGATCTCACCGTCGCCCACCACAGTGCGCACGAAGCCCTCGCCGCCCTGCGCCCATACTCCATCGGCCTGCCCGGCACTCTCTACGAGAAAATCACCGACCTGGTGGCCCAGATGGATGCCGGCGAGCCCGCGATGCGCCGACTGCACGGCCCCGGCGGCGAACAGCTGATGAACCGGGCCAAGAGGTGCGTCGTCCGCATCCTCGAGGGACTCGCCACCGTCGCCTCCAAGATCCGGCTCACCGGCCTGGGTAACCGTCTGGAACGCACCGTTGCCCGCCTGCGCGGCCAAGACCCGGACGAGCACACTGTCCCGCGCGCGGTGCGTACCGACCGGCGCATGCAGGACCTCTCCCACATCGAGCGCGACCTCGAACGCCGTATGGCGTCCCCCACCACCACGCTCGCCGAGCGCGGTGAACTCCAGGAACAGTGGATCATCAACCGGGCACGCTGGCGTGCCCGCTACGAACAACTCGACGGCCAGCCTCCGGGCGGGGACTTCCTGCCCGACAACGGCCTGGTCGCGGGAGCCCCGCCCGTCCCGAACCTGATCGCCGCACACGAACTGCTGCTGGACCGGCTCGCCGTCCGCGTCGCCGAACTGCGCGACACCGACCCGCACACCGGCGAGGACGCCAACCCCTACGAGCCCACCGCCGACCTCCTCAGCGGTGTCGCATGGGCCTACCAGCAGCGTCTGATCGGCATCGTGCCCACCGGCGACGACCCGCAAGGTCCCATTTCCCCGGCCCAGTTGCGGCAGGCCGCCCTGACGGTCACCGCCCACCAGAACGCCTCCCCGCTCACCCTGCGGCGCACCATGAACGTCACCGCCGAGCGGGCCGACCGACTCCTGCACCGTCTGGAGGAGCGGCAGATCCTCGGCCCCTACCGGGCTGACGCACCGCGCACCGTCTTGGCCCGCGCCGCCGACATCGATACCCTCCTCGCCCGGCCGGCAACCCCGACCGGCCCCCGCACCCCACCCGCCGAAACCGCCCCCGCCCCGACCGCGAAAAGCCCCGCCCCTACATCGGCGGACGCTCCGCAGGCGGAGGTCGACGACCTCGTCATGGCCCGGCTCCGCGAACTCGTAAGCAAGATCATCGCCGACAAGGAGACGCGCAGCGTGACCAGTGGCGAGTCCGACCCGGACGACGGCGCCGCGCCTGCATCCCGTGTGCGCAAGAACCTGCGCAAGACCGCACACCAGGAAGCCGAAGGCAACGCCCTCGCCGCAGGTCAGTCCACCTCACTCGCACAAAGCCAGTCCTGACGCGGAGACCGTGATGACGACACCGACCCCACTGCAGACCGAACCGACTCCACCCGTTCCGAAGTTGTCCTCCGACGTGACTGCGGGCATGAACGCCGAAGCACTCGTACGCTACGCGCGCCTGGTCAATCTCCAGCACGGGATGCGCCGTGCCCGGGCGCTGGATGCCGCGGATGCGCCTCCAGAGGCGGGTCCCCGCGACCTGGCGGGCCTCGACGCAGCGATGGCTGCCGCGCAGGACAGCCAGGCCTTCTACTTCAGCCACCCCGACTGGCACGCCATACGCGACATCCGCCAGCAGGTCGACGACGTACTGGCACGCCTCAACGAACAGGCGGCGATCACTCCCCAGACCGCAGTCCAGGCCGCCAAGATCACCACGCTGGCGGCGAGCCTCATCGCCCGCCACGCCGCCAAGGTCAGCGCCCACCTCGACAAGTGGGAGCAGCGCAACACGGCAGGCGGACAGGCCATGCGCACCCTCACCCGAGTCGCTGAGGACCACGCGGCCCGGGCCTCCGGGCTCGACTCAGTAGAGGCCCTGGACAGTCCGCGGCTGCTGATTGCGCACGTCCACAAGCTCAACCGTGAGCTGCGTAGCGCCGAGCCGGACGACCCCGAGACGGACCTCGGCCTGGACGATGCGGACGACCCGGAGTTGGAGAGCGCGCTGTCCACCGGCGCCAAGACCGACCCGGAACTTGCCGAGGCGTCCCAGCTGATGGCCGCCCTGACTGAGATGGCAGGCCGGGCTCGGCGTGCCGGACACCGCCTCACCCTCGACGTGCGCCTGCACGGAATGGTGGAGACCGCTCAGCTCCGCGGCTTCGAGATGATCTCGGGTATCGCGCGGACCGTCATGCGACGCTACGACAACCAGGGCCAGGGCACCTCCGGACGCCGCAACATCGCCGCCATGGTCCTGCACTACGCAGAGCAGCGCCTGGAGCGCATGCGCGGCTCCCTCGGCGCGGAGGAGCAGCGGGACTTCGGCCACTACGAGGCGGAGCCGCCCGAGCGGTACCTGGACGCGCTCTTCGAAGAGTCACGCACGGCCGTCCAAGAGCTGCGAGCCAAGCACATCACCCCCCAGGACCGCACGGACGCGCAGATCCGTTTCCTCCTCGCTCAGAAGGAGATCGCCGCCGCCGGACCCGATGGCGACCCGGACTGGGGCACTCAGCCCCAATACTCACCCTTCGAGTACGTCGCCGGCATGAAGACCGACACTCCGGTGGAAACCCGCCTCGCCCTCATTGACGCACTGCGCCGCCGGGTAGAGAACAACCCCTTCCACCGAGACGCCCATTTCCTCAACAAGGTCGCTGACCGCTTCGCCCAGGAGATCGCTGGACCGCCCGAACTCACCGCCCGCGCCCTGGCAGCCGACCTCAGTGCCGACCAGGTCCGCGCCGTGGCTGCGCACCTGGTCGAGAAGGGAACGGTCGCCTCACCGCTCGCACTGAGCGAGACCGCCGAGCTGGACCTCACCCACGCGCAGGCGGAACGGGCCCTGGCCGTGCTCCAGGCCCTCAATATGGTCGGCCCGCCCAACGGTCTCAAGCCGCGCGAGACCCTGACCGTCTCTCGCAAAGACCTGCCCCCCCAACTGGAGTTGCTTGAGCAGCGCCTGCCGAATCTGCTCGAAATGCAGAAGGGCGCTGCGGCCATCTCCGCATCCGCAGCACCCGAGGCACCGGCACCAGCGCTGGCCGTGCAGCCGGAAGCCGTCCCGGCGCCCGAAGCCGCCGCCCCCTCACCGGCCCCCGTCGAGCCGGAACAGAACGTGGCACCGGCTGCACCCGCGTCATCTGCGCCCGCCGAGCCGGCCCCGGCGGCCAGGGCGCGCGCACTTCCGCGCCGGGACCGCACGGTCGAGCGGCGCCACCCGGGCAACCTCACGGCTCGGCCGGCGCCGCGAGCGGAGACCGCGAGCGACCAAGATCTCGCCAAGCTGTTCGAGGGCCAGGCGGACCGACTTCTGGAGGCGAGCCAGAAGCTGATGGCCGGGACCGAAGCCCGCGCGGCCGCCCATCCAGCACCCGCCGAGACCACGCCCGCCAAGAACCCCAACGCGGACGAAGCACAGCACCACGCCCAGCAACCCCAGCAGAACGTCGGCGTCGGCATCCGCTGACAGCCCACGTACGGAACCGGACACGGAGGGACGCCCCGAATGGCCCACGAACAGCACGCCGAGCACACGCGGCTGGCGCAGTTGCGCCAGCTCGACGAGCAACGCCGCACGCGAAAGGTCGCGGAGGACCTCCGGCTGAGGCAGCAAGAACGCCAGTACCAGGACGAAGCGGCCATGGCCGCGGCGCCTGCCGCCGAGGAGCAGCGCTACGCGCAGCTGCCCCGGCACTCCCACACCGGCATCCGCTGACCTGGGCGGCAGAGCCGCGCCCCCACCACACGGCTCTGCCCGGCCGCCCCCGTAGCTCGCGTACTCAGTTCAGAGAAGGGGGCCCCGCCGTGTGGCCGGGGCTCTTCGCTTGGTTCCCGTATCTGTGAGGAAGCAGCCCTCACTTACGGGGGCTGCCGTCCTGGTCAGGGGCGGTAGTCGGGGGATGCGACCCAGCGCGACATGGCCTCGTAGGCGTCGATCGATGGCACTGGGGTCGAACCGGCCGCACCGCTGTTGGATCAACTTGCCGAGCTGGTCGTAGGCGTGGGCCGCTCCGCGGGCGTCGCCGCTCTTGCCGAGCGCTTCGGCGGCGGCCGTGCGTTGCTGGATCTTGTCCGGGGTAAGGGGGTCGGTGGGCATGGGTGAACTCCCGGCGGTGGGTGTTGGCTCGTGTGTGGCCCGGTCAGGGCAGGAAATGCGTGTACGCGGCTCCGAAGATGCGGGTGAACTCGGTGTACATGGCGTCGGCCTTCTCTTCGGCGGCCAGAGCGCCGGGGCCGCTCGCGCCGAGGGGCGGGCCGCCGCCCTTCGGACGGTGCGGTGCGGGTCACCGTTGGGCCTCCGTCCCGAACACGATGAGGGCCCGGAAAGGCTAGACGGCTACTCCGGTACGTGCGATCGTCCGCCGGCGTGAGGGGCGGTCTGTGGAGGGTGTGGCGCCATGCGCTCATCTGCCGACCGCTGTAGGTCGTGGGCCTGGCTGAGGAGTTTGAGGAACGCCCCTCACCGGATGGCCTCTCCCCGCAGCTTGGCGACGATCGGGTACGCCGCGCTGTTGATCCAGTCGACCAGCCAGCGCACGGAGTGCTGCGCGTCGAGCGCGAGGCTGCGCCCGCTGATCACCATGGGCCCGAGAACTAGCCGGTGATCTCCCTGCGCACGGTCACCGTGGCGAGTACCTGGGGGCAGCGGTCATCGTCGGTAAACGCGTACCGGTCGTTCTTCCTCGTCGTGGTGCTCCAGTGTGACCCGCGTGAGGTCGGGGCGGTGGCGGACGTATCCGGGGGCCATGACCGGCGGTGTGGCGACGTGCCAGGCGGCGGCTGCGAACTCCGCCGGCGGGAGCGGGTGTCGGGCTCGTCGTACTCGTGGAACGAGTCGAGCCTGTCGGCGAGGTAGGCGCCGACTCGGGATTGCTCGTCGGTCGTTTGGTCCTTGTCGTCGGCATACGAGAGGAGGTACGGCGACCATGCGATGGTCACGGCTGGGGTGTCCTTCCTGTGGGTGGTATTGCTGCCCCCCGCTGACACCCGGCGCCGGTCAGCTCAGTGCATGACGTCCAACAGGGTGGCGATGATCCAGAGAGCGACGAGGATGCCGAGCAGTTTCAGGCCGCCGCCCGCGAACTCGCCCAAGCCGACTCGCTGAGCGTCCGAGACGAGTTCCTCACCGAACGGGGCCGCGCCGTCGTGGCGCGCGTTCCGGTGGTCGGCCTGGATCTCCTCTGCGTTCCTGCGCCCCATCCACGGCCATTCCTGCTGGCAGGTGCCGCACCTGTATCGCCACGCCATCCCAACTCCGTGTGTCGTTACCTGGGTTGGCTGAGACGGTACAGGGGTTCGGAGCGCGCGGAGACGGTTGCGCCGGTAGATGGGCCGGTAGATGGCGGGTAGACGAGGTAGATGAGATCCGTAGATGTGCAGGTCGGAGGCTTGTAGACGGGCTTAGTAGATGGCCCGAAGGGGCCCTGGGCGGGGGAGGAGAGGGGCGGCTTGAGAGCGGGCACGGCACACCCCCGCCGGGAGTGGTGGGCGGGGGTGGTGCCAGGTGGTTGGGAGGGGCGGTTAGGCGGCCTCGTCGGGGTGCTGGATGACTGCGAGATCGGGGGTGGTGGGGGCGCCCTCGTCGGGGGTGGTGAAGGGGGGTGCGCCGGGGGTCAGGTCGGGGACCTGGTGGACAGGTAGCCGGGGGGTGCGGCCGAGGTGTTTGTGAAGCCCGTCGTGGCGTACGCCGAGGGTCACATCCTTGCCGATTCGAAACTTCGTGACAGGGATGCCGTCGGCTTCCAGTTCCTTGCGCAAGCGGGTGACATCCCAATCGTGGATGGCAGCCCATTGGGGAGCCTTCTTGAGGCGAGTGAGGAGGTCAGCCAGGTGGACTCCGGCACGCTTGGGCTTGCCCTGGTAGGCGGCGGCTACGGCGTATTCAACGAGCACGGGGAGGCGGAGAACGGCGTCAGCGAGGCTGAGTGCCTGAAGCTTCTCCCCCGGCGTCTTTTCAAGATCGTTTTCGGTGGGGTTGTCGTCCACACCTTCCGCCGGCTGTTTGGTCAGGGTGGCTGTCTTCGGCGTCTGAGTGTCTGTCTGCGTGACCTGCTTCAGAACTGGCGCGACCATCAGGCCGAGCGACACCCAGGCGGCGGGGACCGTCAACCACAGCAGCGGAAGGCGCCCTGCGCCAACCAGGAACAGCATGGAGCATCCGAGGACGATGCAACCGCGGTTGAGCGGGCTGCCTCCTTGAGCGCGGATGAACGCGGACACGCCGTAGGAGATCACTCGGGGTGCGAACCCGATGCCTCGTGCGAGGTCGGCAGGGCCCGGGAGTTGCTGAACGACCAGCGTCCCGAGATCCTGCGGCGCCTCCTTCGTCGCCTTCTTCACTTCCTTCGTGCTGTTCTTGGCACTCATGCTGCCCCCGTCTTGATGAGGATGGCGCGGGCGATGGACGCGATGATGGTCGGCAGGATGGCGGCGATGCCTCCGGCGGCGGTGCACAGGCCGGAGAGGGCGAGGCCCATCCAGGCGCCCAGGGCGGGGCTGATGGACAGGTACAGGTACAGCACGAGCACGATGAGGGCGACACCGGCGACTCCGAACTGTCCCAGCCCGGCGCCGGAGAGGCCGTCGGCGGCGCCTTCGCCTGCGATGCCGATGGTGTCGGGGAGGATGTTCCACGCGGCCCCGGTGACACTGCACAGGGCGACGAAGAAGAAGGCCAGCCAGAACGCCTGACCGCTGTTCAGCTTCCGGCCGCCCTTGCCCTTCACGCCGAGGATGAGGATCAGGAGCAGCGCGACGGCAATGGCTCCCGAGCCGACGCCCGCGAGGATCTTCCCGCTGGTGCCGATCTGGGCGGCGGGGGCGGCGAGCATGGTGAACACGAACAATCTCTCCTTCAGGGGTTAGTGGGTGCCGTAGAACCAGCAGGCGAGCGCGGAGGCGCTGAGCGGGACTTGGACGAGGAGCCAGCGGGGCGACCACCACCACAACCAGCGCTGCGGGGGTGCCCACCAGTGGGCGGTGCGGATGTTGGCCCAGATGAGGGCGCCGACCGTGCCGAGACCGATAGCCCAGGGCAGCACCTCAGCCAGGGGGGTGCCTCCGGGGACGGTGGCGTTCTGGATCAGGTCGGGTCCGGACAGCCAGCCGATTTCACCGACGCCGAAGACCGCGGCCAAGCGGAACGCTACCGGCAACTTCATGCGGTCGCGGGGGGCGGTCGCCCACCAGCCCAGGGCCATACCGCTCATCGCGGCGAAGCTGGCCATGGCGTCGTTGCCGGTAGCGGCGGCGCTCATCCAGCCGTGCACGACGTCATCGAGCTGGAGGGTCCATCCGGCGAGCGCAGCGGACCCGTAGCGGTGGACGAAGTCGCGGCGTGCGGCCAGGTCGGCGAGTTGCTCGGCGGTGGGTTTCCACTGACGCGGCTGCCCAGACGGCTGCGTGCCGCTCTGCTTGCTCACCGGCTGCTGCGGCGCTGGAGACGGGGGTGCTGGGGGCTGGCGGGCGGAGGGCTCCTCGGCCTCCGCCTCGTCCGGCTCCAAGTGCTCGGGCTCGGGGATCTTCTGTACCTCGCCGTCGGCCGGCACGGTCAGAACGTGTCCGGTGTAGGTGTCGAGGTCCGCGTCCTGGTGCTTGTAGAGAGCATCCCACCAGGAAGGCTCGGCGTCGCGCGGCGCGGCCCTGGAAGCATCCGCGGCCGTCGGCTCATCCCCGATGACGCGCCACCAATCCGGGTCGCCGGCAGGCTCGTCGGGCCTGGGGCTCGGCACGGCCGGCGGCCTGCTCGGCATGGGCGGAATAACAGCCTCGGCCCCGCTCCCCCGAGGAGCTGCCTCACCCCCTTCTAGGGCGCTGACCTGGGCATCTACAGCATCTACAGGGCCATCTACAGGGGTTGCAGCTGCCTGTTCCGCCGGCTGCGGGCCGCCGCCAGCACCAGCTGACCCCGGGCTGGACTCCGGGCTGTTGTGTACCGGGACCTCGTCCGGCAGCGGCACGTGGAACGGATCGGACTGCTCTTCTGCGGTGGTCACGTGTCCTCCCTCCTCGGAGGCTCCGGTGATCCGCTCGCCTTTCAGGGCGAGGTGGATCATCATGCGGATGAACTTCTCGTCGTCGTCGATGTCTTCGCAGGCCAGCGGTGTCTTGTGATGCCTTTCGGCCGACTTGTGGGAGTCGGCCGAGAAGCGGGACGGCAGACGCGTGATGGTCTGGTCGGCAGGCTCAGCCATCCGCTGTGCCTCCGTCGTCGTCGTCCAGCGCCTCGGAGATCAACTTGCTCACCCATGCCTCCGACCTGCCGATGCTCTGTGCGAAGGCCCGCTGGGTCAGATCCGGATCGGCTTCCTTGGCGGCGAACCACTCGGCCGCACGCCTTGCCCGCTCGGCCTTGAACCGGTTGGGCCGCCCGACGACGGCATGAACGGCTTCACGCTTCCGGCCGCTGGCAGCCTGCGCGCGCATCGGGCGGCGTGAATTCGCGCCGTCGACGTTCACGCCTGCCGCGCCATGATTCACGGCTGGCGTTGGGCGCTCGTCAGCGTGTCCCTTCACGGTTTCGTCCGTCAGCGGTTTCACGGTGTCCTGCCACCCGTTCACGCCGACGGCTTCACGCTTTGCCGCGTCGTTCACGCGCAGCGTGAACGCCTGCTTCACGGTCCAGTCGGCGCGGTTCACGCCGACGCCTTCAGGCGTGAATTTACGGAGCTTCACGCTCGGCGCGAGTCCGTTCACGCTAGCTGTGACCTGCGGCTTCACGTTCTTCACGGCGTTCACGTGGGCCTGGTTCACCGGGGAAAGGCGTGAACTGGCGATGCCTTCGAACCTGTTCACGCTGTAGCGTGAAGCGCTCTTCCATGAACCGTTCACGGGGCCAGCCGTGAAGGCCGTGAAGGCGTGAACCGACGGGTTCACGTTCACGTCGGCACGCGGCTTCACGGTTCCCCGTTCACGATCGAGCGCTCGGTCCACGCCGGTCACGCCGTTCACGGCCTCTCGGTCGGAGCCCGGTTCCGCCCGCGTTCCCGGATTCACGCTGGACTCGACGGCACCGGCCCCGGCCGCGGGCGGAGAAGGAACGTTCACGCCCGGGCCGATGCTGGCGGCGGGCTGCGTGCCGGAGGCGATAGCGAGGGCGCCGGTGACGTGCGCCTCCAAGGCGCTGCCCTCGGCGGGGGCTTGTCCCGCCGGAGCCGCGAGTTCCTGGCCCTCGCTGAGCGGGACACCGTAGCGGGCGAACCGCAACGGCAGCAGCTCCTCGACCGGGGCCTTCCGCCTCCACGCACGCCCGAACCGGCTGCGCAGGCGAGCCTTATAGACCAGCCGCTCCTGCTCGAGCTTGATGACCTTGTCGTAGCTGCGCAGCTCCCACAGCTTCATCCGCCGCCAGAGCACGAAGGTCGGAGCGGGCGAGAGCAGCCACCGGATGAGGCGGACCGGCTCGATGTCCTGGCCCGCCGTGATGTTGGCCAGCCGACCGACCGCGTGCCGCGCGGCCTCAACGGCCACGACAAACAGCAGCGGGATCACGCCATGCATCCCAACGCCCAGAGGATCAGGCCAGGCGACGGCGCCGTTGAACGCGATGGTCGCGCCGGTCAACAGCCAGGCCGTGTGCCGCAGCAGCGGAAAGGGAATCCGCAACCACGTCACCAGCAGATCCAGGGCCAGCAGCACGACGATGCCCGCGTCGACCCCGATCGGGAAGACGTGCGCGAACGTTCCGAAGCCCTTACGGACGGCGAGGTCCCGCACGGCGGCGTATGAGCCGGCGAATCCGATGCCAGCAATCACGACCACGCCGCTGATGACGACGCCGACGATAACGCGCTGCGCTCTGTTCAGCTCAGGCCGCCGGGCCCCGGAGTTGGGGGTTGGCGGGGAAGTCGTCGTGGGCGGTCGGGGAGTGGTGTTCACCGTGCTTCTCCTGTGCGAGGCGGCTCCGGGAGACGGAGGCGCTGGGGGACTGCGGAGGGATGTCCTCCGTGGTGGGCTGGCCTTGGGCCTGACGCTCTTGTCACGCCGCCGTCGGCGACGAGACGGCCCGACTCCGTGTGCGTGGGAGCGGTGATCAGAGCTTGAGCAGCCGGAGGGTCTTGCTGATCGACTCCAGGAACAGGAGGAGGAACAGTGGGGCCGACACGGCCCCGTACCAGGGGTGCTGCCCCAGCAGGAACAGATAGGCGTCCACGGCGCTGGCCGTGCTGGCGTACGCCGTGACGAACGGGGCCGCAACGGTCACAGTGATCAGAACACCGAGTGCAGCCCGCACGGGGTGCTCCGGGGCGCGGTGCACGATCTGGACCGTCATGCCGAGCAGGATCGTCAGGCTGATCATTTGCGTCGTCTGCAGACCGACCGTGTACACGTCGGTCAGGTCCCAGCTCGCCGCGGTGCACGTCATCGTCCACACGATCGGCGGCCCCAGGACGAACGCGAATAGCGTGGAGCTTCTGGCGCTGTGTCCGCTGATGGTGAAGAGGAGTGCGGTCAGCGCGGCAACGGCCGCGCCCCAGGGCACCAAGGGCAGTGCGTGCATGGGTGCATGGGGTGGTGGTCCTTCCTCAGCTGGCCCTGGGGTCGCCGGGTCATGTTGTGTGCCATGGCTCTGCATCAGGCCCGCCTCCGGTGCCGGTCAGGCGACGCGGTCTAGGCAAAAGAGGCTCCTGGGCGACGCCTTGCGGCCGGTCAGCTGTTGGATTCCTTGGAGTCGTTGGTGGGGGCGGGTGGGGCGAGGATGGGGCTGCGGTGGGTGGCCCGGTAGGGGCAGGGCCCCCAGTGGAGGTGATGCGTGGTGCCCCGGGTGGCTTCCTCGCAGTCGGTGCGGGCGCAGGACCGGGCGACGATTCCGTCCCCCGAGCAGTCGCGGCACTCTTTGCTGAGGGCGATCTCGTAGAGATAGATGCGGAGTCGTCCGACGAACGCGTGGCCCTGCGCGCGGCCGTACTTGCCCTCGCTCAAGGCCAGCGTGGCCGCGTGTTCAGCGGCATGAGCCTGGGCGAGCAGCGCTGCGGCGCTGCGGTCGGATATGGGGGTGTTCTGCATGGTCGATCCCTTCGGCCGATGACTTCGGCCCATGTGCGGGTCAAAGGAGCAGGCCCGGCCGCGTTTGCTAATGCCGTCGCTAGGACAGCCGTTGGCAGACGGGCCGTGAGTGAGGCCGGGGCGCCGTGGGGAACGCACGGCGCACGACGCCCTGGCATGTCGGGTCTAGTTGGCGGACCGCCTTCCGGGCGTCATGTCGGGCGTGCGGATGCGCGCCTGGCTGCTTCGCTCCTGGGCGTCGGGACCAGCGTGCGGCCCGAGCTGAAGTAGGCGTCCCAGTTCATCTGCCGGACCAGCCGCAGGTGAGGAGCCCGCGACGAGGTGACCTGCTCACGGGGCACCGGGCCACGTCGACTGCCGGAGTTGAAGTAGGCGTCCCAGTCCCAGGCCATCAGCGGCCCCCGCTGGCGCGCTCGATCTGGTCGCGGCTGCGCCGGGCGACCGCGGCGCTTTCGGCGGCCTTGCGGATGCGTTCCATCCGTCGGGAAACGTCGGCGATAAGGTTCTTCATTGCTGCGTCCTCCAGGTTCGTCTGGTGGGTGCGTGGCATGCGGGCCGGTGTGTCCTCACCGGCCCGCGCCGGTCGTCCGGGCGGTGCGCTTCCCTGCGGGGTGGCCTGCCGGTCCGGGTGGCCGGGTCCGTGCCCGACCCCGATTCACGCGGGGTCGGGCACGGCACCTGGTGCTCCGCCTTCAGCGGGTCATCCGCCGCACGGGATCGGAACGTTGTCCTCGGTGTTGGCGTAGGCGTAGCGGACGAAGCCCTGGTAGGTGCCCCATCCACCGTGGCCGTCGCCGCGCGTGGTCTGCACCACCCACGCCAGGGTGGGGTCGTTGGGGTGGCAGCCGAGCACGGACGCCTCGTCCTTCTCCCCCATGAGGCCCTTGATGTGGCCCCCGGCGTCGCGGAAGTACAGACCGCCGGTGCCCGGCTTCGGGTGGAGGTCAACGGTGAACCCCTCGTACCCGACGTACGTCGGGTCGGCGGAGGCCGGAGCGGCGAACGGGAGCGCCATCAGACCGAGGGCTGCGGCGGTGCCCGTGGCAACCGCCACCCGGCGTCGGGTGCGGCGCTGCGAGGCGGGATGGGGCTTGTCGGGCTCGGCGATGCCGAAGTAGGCGCGGACAGTCATGGGTCGATCTCCCGTGGTGCTTGCCGAATACGGATGGGATGTGCGGGTGGGGCCAGGCGGGCGTGGGCCTGGCCCGGCTCGCGTGTGAGTACGCGCGAGCCCGGGGCGCAGCGGCGGGCTCCTGGGGGTGGGCCATGAGCGGTGGCAGGGAAGGCGGGCGGGTACGATAGGGCTCAAGCGCTGGTGTTCCGCGCCCGGATGCGGGCGGCACGGCGCTTCATCGCGCGGCGGTCGTCCTCACTGAGGCCGCCCCAGACGCCGGAGTCCTGTCCGAACTCCAGGGCCCACTGCAGGCACGTCTCCATGACGGGGCAGCGGCGGCAGACGGACTTGGCCTCCTCGATCTGCAGGAGCGCGGGGCCGGTGTTACCGATGGGGAAGAAGAGATCGGGGTCTTCCTCGCGGCAGGCGGCGCGGTGTCGCCAGTCCATGAAGTACCTCCAAGGTGGGGTGAAGTCAGCTGTCGTCCGGCGCGCAAAGAGGCGCCGGGCGGGGGACGGGTGGTGCGGTGCACGTGGTGTGCGGTCGGCGGGGTGGCGGGGCCACCAGCAGCCGAGGCCGTCGACGCGCACCGAGTTGAGCGGCTCGGGGGCACCGGCGACGTTGGTTGCTGGTTCGTGCGCGGCTATGCCGCGCGGTGATCTCTGGACGCGAGGCTGCTTCTCCCAGGGAGATCCGCCCGGGCGTCGTCGCAGTGTCAAGGTCGGTCGCGTCGTTCTTTTGAGCCGGTTGCGCGGTACGTCGTGGGCGTGCACCCCTTCTCGGCCGGCTGGTCTCCACTCGCCCAGCCAGCGGGCCACGCCTCTCGATGGCGTGGTCACGGCTGTCGTGCGTGCGGTGGATCGCGCTGTGCAGTTGTTGGACGTTGTCGGCGTTGCCGCAGGACATCCGCGGGTCGTCCGACGTGGTGGTGCAGCCGCCTGCCGGCGTGGTGCCGCATCCCGTACTGCTCGTGGGGCGGTCTGCGCTGGAGGCGGGGAACCGCAACCGCCGCACCAGACACGCGTGCTGCGCCTGGATGAACAGGCGGAACACACGGGCACAGGCGGCAGTCGTGCAGCCCCTGGGTGCTGGGCTGCTTAGTGCCGATCACAGCTAAGCAGAAGTTCCGTAAGGAACTCAATAGGTTCCGTAAGGAACTTTTCTGGGTTCACGCGCCCGAGTCTTCTGGCTTCGTCACGAGCCGTTCCGCCCCGTACGATCAGGGTCCGACGGGAGAGCTGGGAGGAGCGGTATGGCTGACGCCGCGTCGAGCGCGCAGCGCGTGTTCGTGGACATCGCTGACCAGCTCCGGTCGGACATCGCGCAGGGCATCTACGCCGACGGTCAGCGATTGCCCGGCGAGGATGAGCTCGCAGCGCACTTCGGGGTGGCGAGCCGGACCATCAACCGCGCGGTCGACCTCCTCAAGAACGACGGACACGCCATCGGCCGGCGCGGATCCGGTGTGTACGCGCAGACCCCGCTGGCGATCAGGTACGAGCCGTGTCCTGATCCCGCCGAGCCCCAGGGCAGGGCAGGTGCCTGGGACGCGGGTGAGCCCCGGGCTTTCGACATCGACCTGATCGGTGTCTCCTCCGAGCAACCGCCGGCGGGCGTCGCATCCGTACTGGGACTCGATGCGAATCAGGGGCCCCTGACCTGGAAGGCGCGGTTTTCCGTCCAGGGCCGGCCTGTGATGCTGACGCGCACGTTCGTTCCTGCCAAGCTGGTCCCCGCAACCTGTGGGGCCAAGGACGACGCCTCCCCTCGCCGGTTGACCGTCCTGCTGTCCGACCTCGGGCTTTCTCCCGCGGAGGGCGTGGTGGAAACCCGGGGCAGGGCTCCCTCCGGAGAGGAGTGCGATCTTCTCGAGATCCCTGTCGGACGCTTCGTGCTCGACTCTCGCGTGACCGTCTGGGACGCGCAGAAACGCGCGCTGGCCGTCGAGCAGACCGTGATGGACACCGCTGCCTTCGTGGTGGCCCATTCCATCAACCTGGGCGAGGCCAGGTAGCGGGCCCCGAGCCCAATCCCGTTCACCATCGACGGACGTCCGGCCGCCCACGCGGCCAACGTCCCCGGCAAATCTCCGCTCGGGCGCTGCGAATGGCATCCCGCGCAACGCCTGCACGTCCTTCGCTCCCGCCTGCTGCATCGCGTAGCAAGCACCTCCCTGTTGGGGATGCCCAGGTGCCCCGCACGCCAGCACCCGCTCAACGGACAGCCCGACGACGTTGCCTTCGACGTCGAGGGCCCCACCAACCACCATGCAGGGAAGGGTTGCAGCGCCTTTTGACAATCAACCGCCGTGCGGAGACCTGATGTTGACGAGGGTGCGCATTGCGGGAGAGGTGGCGTAGGCTGCCCGTCGGAAAGATCTCTCCAGGAGAGACGCCCCCGGCCTTGAGCAAGCACGGGGAGCTGCAGCCGGGATCGCTGATCGATGCCCCTGCTGGCCGCCACCTCCACCACTCAGAGCCAGGTGACGACATGCTCAACTCCCAGCAGCACGTGGGCCGTTTTAGGGCAGGCACGCCTGCCCTAAAACGGCCCACGTGCTGCTGGGTGCAGCCTTTGCTCCCAAGAGGGAGGGGCGGAAGTGAAGTAGTCGCGAAAAGTGGCGGCGCCCTGACGGGCGCTCCGCCCTGCGGCCGGGCCAGGTATTGGCGTACCTGAACTCCGGCCCGTCCGTCACCGCTCGGCAGCCTTCTGGGCGAGAACGTCAGCCAGGAACGCGGGTGCCTCGTCGCCGAGCATCCGATGCAGCGTCACCAGACTGGTGATCGCGGTGTCGGCGACTTCCTCCTGAACATCACGCCACGTATGACTTCGTCCCTTTCTGGGGTTGGTGCCCCAGGCGCCGACCACGGCCTGCGCGGACTTGCCGACCTCCTCGGAAAGCTTGAGGACCTGCAGCGTCCACTGCTGCTCCGGGGTCATCCCTCGATCTGAGTCCAGGCTGGTGAAGTGGTTGGCAAGCTGGCCGATTACGTCCCACACCGGCAGGCTCGGCGGATCTGCTTCCAACGGGCGCTCCTTGGAAGGTCGTCGATGTGGTGGCCGTTGCCGGCCGTCGGAGGGGGATCAGAACGTCAGATGCCGTAAGGCCCCGGGCGCGGGTGTGGTGTCCAAGCGCGTGAACCACTCGGTGGCGAGGATCCGCTGCCGGGCGTCGGCGGTGAGGCCGGACAGGAGGGCCGGCAGAGGACGCTGGCTCTCGACCTGGCCGTTGGAGAAGGCTGCCGAGTTCACCGACGCCCGACTCCGGGTGCGTGGCCACGTACATCAGCGTGGGCGCCGGCTAGGCACGGCTGGGAGAGCGGTAGGCCTGGAAGTGGGCGGGCGGGTGGTCGAGCGGCAGCTCCGGCCTCCAGGCGGTCAGGCACTGGGCACTCGGCACGAACAGCGGGCCGGGCAGCGCGTCCAGGGGCCAGAACCGCCAGGAGCCGATTGCCTCCTCGCGCTGCTCCGGGACGCCGGTCCACCGGGTGACGACGACGGGTACCGTCACCCGGACGACGTCGCCGACCCGGTCCAGGATCGTGCCCAGCACCCCTGCGTCGCCGGGATCCGCCACGAGACCGGTTTCCTCAGCAAGTTCACGGATGGCGGCCTCGGCGAAGTTCTCGCCCGGCTCGACGCTTCCGCCGGCGAGCTCCCACGTACGGCGCCGGGTCCGGCCGAGCAGAACTCCGTCCATGCCGTGGACGATCACGCCCACGCCTACCGCCGCGTGCGGCGGTGGCGGTGCGCTGGTGCGGGGGCGGGACGGTACGCGGTTCGGGCGGCGGGCGGCGTACAGCCGGTAGGAGACGTGGTTATGCGGCTTGTCGGAGTCGATCGCGGTGACCGCCTCCATGGTGAGGCCGTGCTGGACCAGGAGGTCCTCCCACAGCTGCGGGCTGAGGACCCACATGTCGACGGGGTGGTCGTCGGTGGTGCCGGGCAGTCGCAGGGTCTCGGACCGCGGAGCGACCTCGGCCGACGGCCCGATACCGGCCGAGTTGGTGTGCAGCGCGGAGAAGAGCAGCTGGCCGCCCGGTTTGAGGCCGTTGGCCAGGACGGGCAGCAGCCTGTCGGGGTCCAGGTAGGGGACGGAGCAGACGGAGTAGATCAGGTCGTACGGGGCGGCGTCGCGCAGGTGGGCCACGGCGTCGGCGCACACCAAGCGCAGGCCCGGGGTGTCGGGGTAGCGGGTGGCGGCGCGCTGGTGCTGGGCGAGGGAGGCGTCGACGCCAGTGACGTCGGCGCCCCGGGCGGCGAGGTAGGCGGCGTGCCGGCCGAGGCCGCTGCCCAGGTCGAGCGCGCGGAGCCCGGCCACGTCGCCGAAGACCTCGATGCCGGGGCCGGTGCCGGGGATGCCCCAGTCCCACCGTTCCAGCTCGGGCAGCTGCAGCCGCCTGGCGAGTTGGTGGTTGCCGTAGGTGTTCCAGGTCACGACGGTGTCCTGCTCGGTGGTCACCGGTCCTCCATCAGATCGCGGGGGTGGGGGGTCAGGGGCGCAGGGCGTAGCAGCGCAGGACATCGAGGTCGGCGGTGCGTACGACGGACCAGCCGGTCGTGAGCAGCTCCGCGTCCGTGGGCGGGATCCCGAGGGCGAGCGGGGCCGGGTCGGTGGCAGCGGGGCGGCGCCCAGCGATCTCGGCGACGACCCAGAAGGTCCCGCCCGGGACGAGGAGGCGGCGAACGCGGTCGAGGAAGGCCGCCTTGTCGTCGATCCACCGGAAGACGAGGCGGCAGGTGATCACCGCGTACGCCGGCTCCGGCAGGGCGCCGAGGTCGTCAGTGGTGAAGTCCATGCACTGCCAGACCGGCACGCGGCCGGGCCCAAGGTCCTGGGCCGCGGCCAGCGCCACGGCGCTGGGGGAGCAGTCGATGCCGGTCGCGCGGTAGCCGAGCTGGGTGAGGTGCCGGCTGAGCGAGCCGTCGCCGCATCCGATGTCGAGGGCCGGGCGGCCGCGGCCGGCGCCGAGATGCTTCTCGAGCAGCCGGTTCTCGCTGTTGTCGAGCTGCCGGTAGCGGCGGCCCTGGAACCAGAGCGGCTCCCAGTAGGCCGCGGCCGCGGTGGACACGGTGGTCATGAAGGGGCTCCTTCGCGGGGGTGTGGCACTGCCGTACGGGCGGGGATCGTCCGCAGCGCGCGGATGGGGGAGGCCAGCAGCAGGACGACGGGTACGACCTGGAGGAGCGCGCCGATGGCGAGGGTGGCCCGGACGTCGAGGAGGAGGACCAGGCCGCCGGCGGTAGCGGCGGCGAGCGGACGGGCCCCCGCGGTGAGTGTGGTGCTCGCGGACTGCATCCGGCCCTGGAAGGCAGGGTCGCACACGGCCTGACGCAGGGACCGCTGACTGGTCCCCGACGCCGTCGCCCAGAACAGCTGCACCGCCAGCGTGGCGGTCAGGACGGTCTGCCACCGCAGGCCGGGCCCGGCGCACAGCAGGGGCACCTGGGTGAGGGGGCTGACCGCGAAGCCCACGGTGATCGTGGGCCCGATGCCGATACGGGCGGCGATCGTCGGCGCGAGCAAGGCGCCGGCCACGCCGCCGGCGCCACCGGCGCCCATGATCACGCCGAACGCGGACGGGGAGGCTCCCAGCCGGTCGAGGAGGTAGTACGCCCAGTAGGTATTCATGATCGCCAGGCCGAAGGACAGCGTCGACAGGGCGGCGATCACGGTGCGGATCATGGGCCGCCGGGCCACATAGCGCACTCCGTCGGCGATGTCCCGCACCAGGCCGGTGCGAGCGCGCGGCGCGGTGGCGGTCTCAGGAACGCGCATGCGCCAGAGGACCACGGCGGAGGCGAGAAAGGACAGGGCGTCAGCGAGGACCGAGCGGGCGGGGCCGACGGCACCGACCAGCGCGGCCCCGGCGTTGGTGCCGGCGCTGTCGGCCACGGAGGACGCGGCGCCCAGCTTCGAGTTCGCGTCGTGGAGCTGGTCCGGATTGACGAGGGCCGGCAGCAGGCTGATCGCCGCGGCTTCGTGCACCACCTTGGCCGCGCCGAGCACGATCGCGACCGCACACAGCTGTCCGACCGTGAGCGCCTCGGCGAGGGCCGCGGCCGGAATGCTCACCAGCGCGCCGGCCGCCGCCACGTCCGACGCGATCAGCTGGGGCCGTTTGGGGTGCCGGTCGGACAGGGCCCCGGCCCACAGCGCGAACGCGTTCGGGAGCTGTCCGAGGAACGCGAACATGGCGACCTCGGTGGTGGAGGCGCGCAGCTCCAGCACGGCCAGCGCGGGCAGGGCGACGGTGCTCACCGCCGCCCCCGACAGGCTCACGGCCTCGGCTGCGAGCAGGAACCGAAAGGCCGGAGCACTCCACGCGGTCGCCCGCTGCGGGGCCGTGACGGTATCCGTCACCGGGCTTCGCCCCTGGCCGCCGGGCCCGGGAGAACGGCGGCCCGCTGAATCCGATGCCCGACAAGGCGTGCGGCTTCGGAGAGCGGATACCAGCCTGCGCCCGTGACCTCGGACTCCTGAATCTGGCCGACGTCCGCGTTCCGCGTCGTGAACGCGTATCCGAAGTCGAGGTGGTGGTGCTCCGGCTCGCCCTTCGCCGGGCGGGCCGGAACCCGGCCGTACTCGATGTAGACCGGCGCACGGGACGCGGGGACGACCTGTTGCGGATCGACCCCGGTCTCCTCAGCCAGCTCGCGCAGCGCGGCGTCGAGCAAGGTGGCATCGAACGGTTCGAGGTGACCGCCCGGCTGCAACAGGATCTCGTAAGCCCGATGCTGCACGAGGAGAATCTCCGTACCGGCACGGACCAGCAGCGCCCCGACGGTGACGTGCATCGGAAAGTCGTGCCGGGAGGTGCAGCCACCCCGGGCCAAGAGCCGCAACGGTTCGGACAGTGGCGTCGCCTCGTCGGGGTACCTCTGGAGGTAGGCGGCCAGTTCCTGGGTGATGTCCGCTGGTCTGATCAACCAGGCGTCGGACTCGCCGCCAGGCCCGGCGGAGGGCGGGGCAGGCTGGTGCGGCTCCACGTGGGTCACGGCTTCTCCATGTTCGACGGCTGCGGGGCGGCCAGGGCACGAGCCCGGCCGGCGGGATCCGGCCCGGCCCAGGGAGCCTGCGGAGAAGGCCACCTCGTGAGCACGGTTCCTGTGCGGGCTGGAGATCACGCGATGTCGCCCGCTTCGCCACCGCCGGTGCGCTGCTGGAGTTCCCAGAGGGACCGGAACAGGCCCGGCTCCCGGGTGAGCTGCGCATAGGTCCCCTCCTGCACCAGGTGTCCCTGGTCGAGGACGACGATCCGGTCGGCCACGGCGACGTTGGCGAGGCGGTGCGTGATCAGGAGGATGGCCCGGTCCTTGGCCAGTTCCCGCAGTCCGGTGAAGATGTGGTGCTCGGCTCGGGCGTCGAGGGCGGCCGTGGGCTCGTCCATCACCAGCAGGGCCGCCTCGCGGTGGAAGGCCCGGGTGAGCACGACGCGCTGCCACTGGCCACCGGACAGCTGCTGGCCGCCGAACCACTCGGAGGTCAACAGGGTGTCGAGGCCGGAGCGGAGAGCGGGCAGCATGTCGGCGGCTCCGGATGCCTCACAGGCCGCCAGGACGGCGGCGTCACCGGTGCCGCCCTGCCCGAAGGTGATGTTGTCCCGCAGGGTCAGCGGCAGGTACGTGTACCGCTGTGGGGCCAGGGCGACGTGCTTCCACGCCTTCCAGGGCTCCATTTCGGTCGTGGTCGTGTGGTCCCAGGCCACCTCGCCGGAGGTGGGCAGGAGAAGGCCGCAGATCAGCCGGGACAGCGTGGACTTCCCCGATCCGTTCTCTCCCACCAGCGCCACGATCTCCCCGCGCCGTACCTGCAGCGACACCCCGCTCAGACTGTCCCGCTCGGCGCCGTCGTAGCGGTAGGTGACGTCACGGACCTCGAACCGCTCCGGGGCCGCGGACAGCGTCTTCCTCCCGCGCGAGCCAGCCATGGCCTGGCCGTGGGCGTTGTCGAGGAAGTTCTGCCAGTCCTGCACGTACCAGCCGGTGCGCACCAGCCGGGCGCCGCCGTTGATGATGCCGCGGACGGATCCGGTAGCCGTCTGGAGGGCGAAGACCGCGCCGCCTCCGGCCGCCAGGTCCATACGCCCAGAGGCCAGGAGCCACAGCAGCGCAGCCCACACCGCGGCCGAGGCCACCCCGCCAGCGGCCGCGCCCGCCAGGCCCATCCACGCGCCCGTGTCCGCGGCCTTGCGTTCGGCGGCGTTGACCGAGGCGGCGAGCCGCCGGTACCGGCCGAGGAGGAACGGGCCGGCCAGGCAGGCGCGCATCTCCTCGCTGGACTCCATGTAGGCCATGTGCCAGCGCAGCTTGTGGAGCATCCGGCGCCGACCCGAGGTCGCCAGACCGGCCAGGTACACCACGCGGGCGGCTCGCACGTAGGCGGCTGCCTGGGGCAGGCACGCCAGCAGCAGCAAGGGGAGGAGGATCGGGTGGATCACGGTGAGGACGGTGGCTCCGGCCGCGAGGGTCGCGGTGGCGGCCAGCACGTCCTGGGCTTCCTCCACGAGGTCGGGGGTGACCTGGGAGCCGCGGTCGGCGATGTCGTAGAAGTCGTTGTAGCCGGGCTGATTGTTCGCGGCGAGCTCGGCGCCGAGCGCCGCCTCGATCATGGTGAGCTCCGCGGCCCGGGCCAGGAAGGGCCGCAGCCGCCCGGTCAGCCACGTCACCGTGATGCCCAGCAGAGCGCGAAGGCCGGTCGCCGCGGCGATGATGGCCAGCTGCGGGGCCGCATCCCACAGCCGGTCGGAGATGTCGCCGGAAGAGATCAGCGCGGTCAGGGTCCCGGTGATGGCCAGCAGGCCCAGGGCCGCGAGCACACCGGTGCCGACCTGGCAGGCCAGCAGGCCGGCCGTCGCGACCCGGTCGACCCGCCAGGCCATCTTCAACGACCTCAGCACCAGCGCGGGCAGGCGCCGCGCCATTGTGACGGTCGTCATCTGCGCGCCGGCCTGAAGCCGGGAGGTGTCCCGGTATAGGAACTCCTCGTCCTGCGGCGTGCTCACAGCGCCTTCCGGAGGACTCGCCTCCGCTACGTTCTCGCCCTGCTGCGCGGATGTATTGCCCGTGCTCAAGCTGTCCCCCCGATCGTCGGTCACGGCTGGTCCGTGATGCTCAACGAGCTGGCCGAGATATCGAACTGGTGTGTTTCAGTCGCTCCGGATTTCCCGAGATAGAGCGGGTGGCGGCGTGTGGAAGATGCATGGACCCGTCCGGCGCAACGGGTCCGCGGAGCCGCAGGGTTGGCCGAATCGCCGAGGTTCGCACCGGCGAGCGGATGTGGCCCGGCGGGCTGGCCGCAGCAACGCCGCAATGGCCGCGCACCGCCGCACGGGGTCGATATCGTGGTGCCGGTGCGGATGATGGATGCCGAGTTCGGTTCCACGACCTTCGTGGTCGTCGATGTGGAGATGCGCTGCCAGCCCGGCGGCCTTGTTCCGGCGGCCGTAGCCGCCCTCGCTCTCAGCGGGGCGGACTTCCAGCCCTTGTGGCGGGTGCACCAGGAGATCCGCGAGGAGCTTCACTCCTCCTGGAAGAAGCCGCGGCCGCCTCGACTGCCTCACGAACTCCCAGAGGGGTCCGCGGGACTCGCCCTGCGGGAGATCGAGCGGCATGTCACGGCTCAGCCGCATCGGATCGTCGCCGCGCTGGGCTTCATCGAGGCCTCGCTGCTGCACACCGAGCGGGCCGCGTGCCCGCGTCTGGCCTCCCTCACCCGCTGGGACGCGGTGGAGCTCGCTCGAACCGCCTGTCCCGGCGTCGAGGGAGGGTTCGAGGAGCTCGCCGGGTATCTGGGTGTGCGGCTGCCGCCGGGACCCCGGCCCGCCACCCAGGAGGCCTGGGCGGTTGCCCAGGTGTTTCGACACGCGGTCGAGCGCGGTGCGGCTGCGGGCCGGTGGTCGACCTTCGCTCAGCTGGAGGAGATCGCCGGGACCGCGGCGAAGCCGGTCGAGGAGAAGTACCTTCCGCCGCCCACGGTCCAGGGCTCGCTGTTCGACTGACGGCCCCGGTTCCGCCCAGGGCCCCGGGGTCGAGCCGGTCATGCCCGGCGTGCGACGACGATGCATCGCGTGCTGTCGCCGGTGAGAGGGCTGCCGTCATACCCGCCGAACGTGCCGTGAACCGTGAACCCGGCTTCGGCGAGGGCCGTTCGGAGGTCCTCTGGGGTGTAGAGGCGCGAGGAGCTGTGGAACGGTTCGACGTGGCCGTCCTCGTAGCGGGTGGACATGCGGCTGTTGAGCCGGGCGGTCGCCGGGTCCCAGGTGGTGTGCACGGTGGTCGTCGCCTCGGGACCTTTCAGGATCCGGGTGCCCACCTTGGTCGTGGCGCTGTTGGGCGGGAAGTGATCCATCCCCAGGAGGGCGCCGGGCCGCAGGATACGGGCGGCCTCCTTCAACACGGCGAGGTCTTCCTCGGGGGTGTCGAGGAACCCGAAGCTCCGCAGCATTAAGACGGCGTCGGCCGAGGCGTTGCGGAAGGGCAGCGCCCGGACGTCGGCGTGTACGAAACGGGGGCGCCGGCCGTTGGCGCCTGCCGACGAGGCGGCGTGCGCGAGCATGTCGGGGGACAGGTCCACCCCGACGGTGCGGTGGAAGCCGCGCCGGGTGAATTCGTGCGTGTGACGGCCGAAGGCGCAGCACAGGTCGAGGATCGCCTGGCTTGGCTGAAGGCCCATGTGGTGGATGAAGAAGCCGACACTGCGGCGGGTCTTGGCGTGGTTGTGGTGGCTGTAGCGCTGGTGGGGGCCGCGGCCACGGTAGTTGGTGATCCACCAAGGTTCTTGATCGGCTACGGCTTGGGCGCGGGGCATGGCACTCCGGGGGCGCGAGAGGACGGGACGGTGGAGCTCTGGCTGGCCCGCGCGGCGACGGGGCCGGGCACCACGGGGACGAGCAGGCCTTCACGGACGGCGAGGACTCGCATGCCGGCCTCCAGTGCGGACGTGATGCCGTCCGGCGCGTCGTCGACGGCCAGGCACCGGGAGGGCGCTCGCCCGATCAGCCGGGCGGCCTCCAGGTACGCGTCGGGGGCCGGCTTCCCGCGCGCCACCGATTCGGCCGTCACCACGACCGGCAGGAGCCCGCCGAGGTCGAGCCGGTCGATGACGGGGTGGATGAGGACTCCGGCCGCGGCGGAGGCGACGGCCCGCGGCAGACCCAGAGCCTCGGCCCGCCGCAGCAGGTTCATCGTGCTGTCGATCAGCCGAGGCGGCGGACCGTCGAGTAGCAGGCGCCGGCTGGCGGGCACGATCTCCTCGACCGGGAGCGTACGCGGGCCCGCGAGGCAGGTGATGACCTCGCGGATGGGCAGCCCGCAGTTCAGGGCGTACCACTGCGGGTCGACGTTCACGCCGTACGGGGCGAGGGCTTGCTGGAGCGCGCTCAGCCGGATCTGGGCGTTGTCGACGACGGTGCCGTCCCAGTCGACGACGACGCCGTCGACGTCCTGGAGCAGCTCGTCCACCGTGGGGCCGGCCGCCGGGACGGGCTGCGGCGGGGGGTTCGCGGTCATCGTCCCTCCGCCCAGCTCTTGGCCTCGCGCTGGATGGTTTCGGCGAAGCGGTGCAGGTCGGCCTCGGTGGTGTGCTGCTGGAGGGGGATGGCCAGCATCCGGTCCACGGCTTGGGCGGCGCGCGGGCAGTCGGCCGGGCGCAGGTCCTGGCAGGCCGGGTGCTGGTGTGCCGCCCGGAGCCGGTAGGTGCCGACGGAGTTGGCGACCCCGACCTCGGCCAGGCGGGTGCTGAAGTCTCGGGGGCGGTCGAGATCGACGCGCCACAGGGCGCTGTACCCGTTGGGGGCGTCGTCGGGAGCAGGGGCGTGCACGGTGAGCCCCGGGGTGTCGCCGACGAGGTCGTAGAGCTGGCGGGCCTGCTCGCGGCGCCGGGCCACGGCTTGGTCCAGGGCCTTCAGATTGTGCCGGGCGAGCGCGGCGAGGGGTTCGGCCAGGCGGTAGTTCATCCCGCGTCGGCTGGCGGCCGGTGCGCCGGGGGCGGGGGTGAGCCAGTGCGTACGGTACGCGGCGGCGCGGGCGGCGAGGGTGTCGTCGTCGGTGAGGAGGTAGCCGCCCTCCCCGCAGGAGATGATCTTGCCGTCCTTGAGGGAGAAGCAGCCGATGCTGCCGACCGTGCCGGCCGTGCGCCCCCGAGTGGTGCTGCCCTGGGCCTGGCAGGCGTCCTCCACGACGTGCAGGCCGGCCGACTGCGCGTGCGCGGCGAGGTCGATCAGGCCGTCGGTCCGTCCGGCGAGGTGGACGGGGACGATCGCGCGGGTGCGCTCGGTGGTCTTGGCGGCCACGTCGGCCAGGTCCATGCCGCGCCCGTCCTCGACGACGTCGACGAAGACCGGACGGGCGCCGGTGGCGGTCACGGCGGACACCGTCATGATCACGGCGGCGGCGGGGAGGAGGACCTCGTCGCCGGGGCCGACGCCGCAGGCGACCAGCGCGGTGTGCAGCGCCGCTGTGCCGGAGGAGACCGCGATGGCGTGCCGGACGCCGTGGACGGTGGCGAGTTCGGCTTCCAGGGCGGCGGCCTCGGCGCGGCCGGCCGGGTCCGGCATGCGGTCGATGGACGCCTTGAACGCGTCCAGGGCGTGGGAGGTCGTCGTCACGCGGGGCTCCCGGAGGTCGTGGTGCCCAGCACCCGGTCGAAGTCCATCAGGGGCCACATGTTCACGCAGTCGACGCTGAACAGGGCGCAGTCGCTGCCGCAGCCGGAGGGCTTGCCGAACAGTTCGGCCGCGTCGGCGCCCTTGATGGTGCGGTGGCGCTCGGTGGGTGTGGCGGCCATCTTCAGGGAGGACGGGCAGTCCCAGAGCGAGCCGTCGGGCTCGGCGAAGTACAGGGTGTCCCCGCCGAAGCAGCCCTCGACGGCTCCGGTGAGGTGGTGGATGGCGGAGGCGACCTGGCCGGGGTAGGTCCGGGGCGGGAGCTGGAGGGGGAGGTCGGCGGCGTAGAGACGGTCAAACTGTTCCGACAGGACGGGGAGTTCGGCGTCGGTGAGGACCAGGGTGTCGTAGAGGCTGTGTCCCTCGGGCAGGGCGACGGGCTGGGGCACGGCGTAGTCGCAGCCGAGGTCGGCGGCCAGCTGCGGCACGCCGAGGACGTCCGGCAGGTTGAGCTTGGTGATGACGGTGTAGAGGCCGACGCGGGGCCGGGCCTGCGGGCCGCGGGCGGCCAGCAGGGCCTTGATGCCGCTGACGACGCCCTCCCAGCCGTCGCCGTCCTTGCGGGGCGGGCGCCAGGTGTCGTTGTAGTCGGGGTCGGTGGAGTCCAGCGAGACGGAGAAGCCGTCCACTCCCAGCTCCACCAGGCGGCGGGCCATGTCCGGCTGGTTCAGGGCCACGCCGCTGGTGCACACCACGACCTCGAGTCCTCCGCCCTTGAGGATCTCGATGAGGTCGAGGATGGGCCGCCACGTGAGCGGCTCGCCGCCGGCGAGGAAGACCCGTCGTACGGCCGAACCGGCTAGGGTGCGGGCGAAGGCCATCACCTGCTCGGTGGGCAGGTCGTGGGGCGAGAAGTGCGACAGCAGGCCGGGGGTCTTGTCGACGCGCTGCTCGTCGAGCCAGGTGAAGTAGCAGGGCTTGCACTGGTGCGAGCCGCAGTAGGAACGCAGCGCCCACAGCAGGCTGGCGGTCCTCGGTATCGCGGTCATGGTCTTTCCTCACGTAGTCGGAGCGGGGCGGCCGCGCGCGGGCGGCCGCCGCTGCTCGGTCGGCTGGTTCGACGGGTGGTCAGCCGTGCCAGGGGTTGTCGGGGCTCTGCAGGAGCCGTACGCGGGCGTGCTGGGTGGCGAACTCGTCGGCGCGGGTGTGCCGCTGCTTCCACAGCACGGCGAGCCAGCGCAAGGCACAGGTGCGCTGGGCGGCGAGGAAGAGGTGGCGGTTGGCGGGGGTGATGCCGAGGTCGGGCAGGAGCGTGATCCAGGTGCTGTCGGGGATCTCACGGGCGCTGATGTGTTCGATCAGGTCGGCGGCGTCGAAGTGGACGGTGCTGTGCCCGCTGTACTCGAAGTCGACGCAGGGGCTGGAGGCTTCGTCGCGCAGCCAGTTGTTGAGGTTGGAGTCGCCTCGGGAGAGCACGGCCGGGGCGGAGGTGTCGTCGACGAGCTCGGCGTCGCCGCTGGCGTGCCAGGCGGTGAGCAGGGCGCGCATGTTGGCGGTCAGCGGGTCGTCCTCGTGGCCGGCGAGGAGTTCGGGCCAGCTGCCGGTCAGGCGCAGCATGTAGTGGGAGCCGGAGTCGATGCGCTCCAGTTCGGCCATCAGCCCGGACAGGGGCACGGCGTGGAGGCGCTCGGTGGTCTGGGCCAGGCCCTTGAGGGCGGCTTCGCGGTCGGGGCTCTCCAGCAGTGGCGTGCCCTTCAGCAGCGTCATGCCGATGGCGGGGACCTCGTCGTGCTGGTCGAGCCACAGCGGGCGGGGGACGTCGTCGGCCTGGTGCTCGGCGAGCAGGGTCAGGGCTGCCCACTCGCGGTCCACGCGCCGGCGGTGGTTGCCTTTGGCGTAGAGCTTGACGCAGATGGGCCCGGCCTCGGGGTCGTCCCAGGCGTAGACGTGGTTCTGGAAGCCGCCGGTGAGCGGGCGCAGCCCGTGGCCGGCGAGCACTTCCTTGAGTCGGGTCTCGCTGCCGGTGCGGGCGCCGCGCAGGTCGGCGAGGAGCTCGGCGGGCGGGGCGAGGCGCGTGGGGTGCATGCGGGGTACTCCGTGACGTCTGGTGTCGGCGGTACGGGAAGGACGGGTCGGTTCGCTCTACTGCATGGAAGAACTGTGTTCGGCCGGGGCGGGTATCGGGACGCGTTCGGCGATCGCGTCGACGACGGCCTGGTGGACCTGGTCAGGTGTGAGTCCGAGGACGTCGACGGTGACCAGACCGGGGTCGTCGGCGGCGAGGTGGCCGTAGGCGTCGTGGACGTGGCGCAGGAAGGCGTGCTGCTCGGCGGTGTAGGGCTGGCCCTCACGGCGGGCGGCCTGGGCGATGGCCTCGTCGGCCGGCAGGCGCAGCCACACGGCCACGTCGGCTGGCGGGCCGGACATCGCGGAGACGGACCGCAGCCACCCGATGCCGTCCGCAGGCCGGCCGGGGTGTTTCTGCAGGAGGGTGGCGAGGCTGTACGACTGGATGGTGTGGATGCCGCGGTCCTCGATGATCGTCTGCCCGGCCGTGAGGGCGGGGGCGATGTGCGTGGCGACGGTGTTGGTGCGGATCGCGGTGGCGAGCATCGTGTCGGTGACGATGTTGCCGTGCCGGGAGAAGGGGTCCCCGCTGGCGAAGAGGTCCAGGAGCGTGCTGCCCAGGGAGTCCTCGGTGCGGGTCAGGTTGTCAGGCAGGTAGTTGACCGGCACCTGCTCGCGGGTGAGGTGGTCGGCAAGGAGCCGGGACTGCGTGGTCTTCCCGGCGCCGGGAAGACCCTCGAACGCGATCAGCATGCCGGGCTCCCCGCTGTGGCCGCCCACGGGGTGCCCGTGGTGGTGGCCGCGACGATGTCGAGAACGGCGTCGCGCAGGCCGGGCGCCGTCGCGATGGTGGTGAGCGAGTCGGGGGTGTGCGGGCTGCCGTCGGTGTCCATGACGACGGCGCCGGCCTCGCGGGCGAGGACGACGCCCGCGGCCATGTCCCAGTCGTGGTTGCCCAGGGTAATGGTGGCGTCGAGGGTACCGTCGGCGACGAAGGCCAGATCCGCGGCGGCGGACCCGAGCATGCGCACGCGCTGGGCCTTCTCGGCGAGGTGGGCCTGGATGGCGAGGCCGACGCGGTTGCGCTCGGGGCCGTCGGGGCCCGTTCCGTAGTCGCCGATGGCGATCATCGCCTCGGACAGCGTGCTGGTGCCGGCGGCGCTGATGCGCTGGCCGTCGCGGAAGGCGCCCAGGCCCTGGGCTGCCCAGTAGCGGCGGCCGATCAGGGGCAGGTGGATGACGCCGAGGACGGGCACACCGTGGTGGACGAGGGCGAGGGAGATCCCGCACAGCGGCAGGCCGCGGATGAAGTTCGCGGTGCCGTCGACCGGGTCGATGATCCAGTGGGTGTCGGCGTCGGTGTCACCGCCCTCCTCCTCGCCGACGAATCCGATGCCGGGGGCCCCGTCCAGGAGGGACTTGTGGGCCTCGCGTTCGATGGCGAGATCGACGTTGGTGACCATGTCGCGGTCGCCCTTGGCGGTGATCAGGTCCGGTGTGAGGTCGCGCAGCTGCTGCTCGGCCCGTTCGGTGACCGAGCGGGCGAGGTCGAGCAGCGCCGGAAGTTCGGGGCTCATGCGGTGAGGGCTCCCTTCGGGGCGGTTCGGGTGGGCGGGTGCTCGGCCATCAGGTAGGCCAGGGCGGTACGGGTGCAGTCCGGGACGGGGGCGCTGGTGTCCAGGCGCAGCGCGGGGACGGTGATCGGCTCCGCGGAGGCCTTGAGCCGTCGGTAGAGGTCGGGGTCGCGGTTGGCGGCCGGGTGGGTGCCCGCCTGCACGTCTCGGGCAAGGCGGGCGGCGGCGACGTCGTCGCGGCAGACGCATTCGATGATGCGCAGCGGCCGGCCGGTCTCCTTGGCCAGCCGCTGCACGTCCTCGACCTGGTAGCGGCGTGAGCAGGTGCGTCCGTCGAGGACCACGGCCGCGTCCGGGTGTTCGTCGAGGTGCCGTCCGGCCGTCAGGTGCGTGACGTGGACGCAGAAGTCGTCCTGCTCCCGGGTGTAGGCGACCAGGTGCGGGCCGAACAGCGCGTCGCGGATCCGGTCCTTGTCGAGCAGCAGGGTCTTCGGGCCGAGTGCGCGGGTCAGTTCCCGGCCGAGGGTGGTCTTGCCAGTCCCGGGCAGGCCGGCCAGTTGCACGATCACCGGGCGACCTCCCCTCGGCCCGGCCCGCCGCCGGCCACCGGCGGCGGGCCGGGAGCCAGGTCGGACAGGTGGCTGTGCAGCACCGCCCATCCTGCGCGGAGCGGCTCCGAAACCGCCGCCACGGCTTCGCGCGAGGAGCCCGGGGTGGCCAGGGCGAGGCGGGCGGCGTCGGCCAGACCGGACCAGCGCGGGCGTGCGGCGAGACGGGCGAGAGCGTGCGCCAGGGCGTCCGCCCGGGCGAGCACGGGCAACGCCTCTCCGCCGTCGCCTTCGGCCTCGGTCCGGGCAAGAGCCGCCCGTACGTCCGCCGGGTCGGCGGTGTGGCCCAGGCTGGTGGTGATGTCGATGCTCACGGTGGGCGTCAGCGCGTCTCCGGTGGTCCGCCGGCGCGTGTGCGCACCGCGGCCCGGCTGCGTGAAGCCGAGCTCGGCCAGCACGTCCAGGGCCGCGTCCCGGTCGGCGGCGTCGACCAGGAGGTCGATGTCGGTGAACTGCCGGAGCCCGCCGGGCGGGTACAGGGCGGTGTCGTACGCGAGTCCGTTCAGCACCGCGACGGGCACGTCCCGGCCGGTGAGCGCCCGCACGATTCGGACGGCTTCGCCGCGGTGGAGCCGGTTGTGCAGCGTATTGGCGCGCACGATCTGGCCGAGGACGGAGCGCATCGGACGCGACAGTCCCGCGTCCGCGGGGCCGCCCAGGAGACGGTGGGCCAGCAGGCAGACCAGCTTGGCGTCGATCGCCGCCTCCAGCACCGCGCCGAGCGGGACGGAAGCCGGCGAGGACGGGCGGATGTCCGGCCGGGGATCACACAGCCACCGCAGAACGGCTGCGGCCGGCCCGTCCCCCAGGGGCAGCGGCAGCGTCACGGCGGTGGGCATGGCGGGGGCGTTCACCCGTGCACCTCCGCTCCCGTGCCGAGGAGGCGGCCGACGGCGTCGGCGAGGGCGGCCGGGTCGGCACCGGCGTGGATCCGGTAGCAGGGCAGTTCGGCCAGGGCGTCGACCACGCGGCTCAGGTTGCCGTCGGTGATGGCCGGGTCCGGTGCGGGCCACAGCCAGTGGTTGATGTGGGAGCTGGGCCCGCGGCCGGGGTCGGTCATGAACAGGCGCGTGTGCAGCAGCTTGTCGCGGGCCTCGGCGCCCGAGACCGGCTCGACGCTCACCGTGGTCCGCTCGGGGTCGAGCCGGGGGAAGAGCAGCATGGCCGGGCGGATCGAGCCGAGAACCTGGCCGTCGCCGGACAGCAGCCGGTCGAAGTCCCACGGCTCGATGGGCACCTTGGGCCGGCTCGACCACCGCTGTTCGGCGGGCACCATGCGCTGGGCCTCGGGGACGAGGCCAGCCAGGTGCGGCAGAGCGGCCAGTGTGCCGATACCGGCCCGCAGCCGCGCGGGCCACACGTACCCGGCGAGCCCGCCCTCTTCCTCGGCACGGAGCAGCAGCCGGTCGTTGGTGACGTAGTCGGCACCGAGGCGGTGCAGGCCGGCGAGCAGGGTGGTGGTCTTGCCGCGGCCGCGGTGTCCGGCGATGACGACGCCGCGCCCGCCCAGAGAGAAGGCCGCGGTGTGCGCGTAGACCGCGCCGTTTTCCAGGAGCTGGGCGGTGATGGCCTGCCGGGGCAGCCGGGCCGCCCAGTGCAGCGCCGCCGCCTCCTTCGCGCAGCGCACGGTGATCGTCGCCTGCTGGGTGTCGGTCACGATCATGGTGCGCAGCGCCTCCACCCAGAAGGCGCGGCCGCCGGGCCGCGCGAGGACGGCGGCCATCAGGCGGGGCCCGATCTCGACCATGGGCGCGTCGGCGAAGCCCTCGACCTTCTCGTACGCCGGGCCGCCGTCGACCAGGAGGTCGATCTGCCAGCGCGCGAAGGACGGGCCGGTCTGCTCGTAGGCGTACAGGGTGCCCGTGGCATGGGTGAAGGCAGCCTTCGAGTCGGTGCGCAGGCAGACGCTGGCCTCGGCCTGAGTGAACGTGGTCTCCCAGAGACCGTCCGGCTGCCGGGCGGGGACCTGGTCGGTGGCGGGGGCCGTCACGGGCGGTCTCCTCCCGGCCGGGCCTGCGCCTGGGGCAGGTGCGTGCGGGCCGCGTCCACCAGCCGGGACATCCGCTCGGCGCAGGCGGAGGTGTGGAGGGCGACGAGGCCGTCGGGGCCGACCGCCTCGCGCAACCACGCCGGCTCGACGGCCCGCACACCGCGCCCCCAGTGGTCGCGACCGCGCCGGGACCCGGTGAGGGTGAAGCCGGTCCCGGCCCGGATCGCGGTGATCTCCACTGGCGCGCTGGAGCGGTACTTGACCTCGGCGTGCTGGGCGGCGTGCCGGCTGGTGTGCTGCTGCTCGGTGCCGGGCAAGTCGGTGTAGATGTTGAACACGGTGGCGGGGCCCTCCAGGACCGAGGTCTGGTGCCAGGCGCCGAACGGCACGGCGACCAGGTCGCCGGGCCCGCACGCCTGCCAGTTCAGCACCGGGCTGCCGGACGGGCCGTGCCAGGCGGTGATCATCAGCACCCGCCCGGACAGAATCTCGAACACCTCGAGCTGGGCCGGGGTGTTCCAGTGGCCGATCGAGCGGTTGAGTTCGCCACCGGGCAGCCGGCCGGACCGGTAGACGCAGAGGTCGGCGAACCACTCGGCGCCCAGGGCCCGGGTGGGCGGGAGGATGTCGCGGTGCGCGGTGTAGAGCACCGGGTCACTCCCTCCCTCGCAGGCGGCGCGGGCGGCGCCGGGGTCGGCCAGGTAGCAGGCCGGCGCCCCGTTCGCCGCGGTGGCCAGCAGGTCGGACAGGTGCCGGTCCACGCCGTCGCCCGCAGCGCTCAGGAGGGCCGTGCCCGCGGCGGGGCCGGGGCCGGTGGCCAGGTCAGTCATGGGAAACACTCCGTGAGATCAGCTCCGCCAAGGCCGCGCGGCACGAGGAGACCAGCAGGTCCGGCAGCTCGGCGAGATCGGCGAAGTCGGGGACGTGGGGCCGGGAAGCCTCGCGGCGGGGGTTGTAGTGGATGGCCCGGCACCCGGCGCCCAGGGCACCGTCCACATCGGTGAGCAGGTCGTCGCCGACGTGGACGACGCGACCGGGCGGCATGACGGCCCGCTCGGCGACGGTGGCGAACACCTCGGGTCGGGGCTTGGCCACTCCCAAGTCACAGGAGAACAGCAGGTCGTCGAACCGGTCGAGCAGGCCGAGATCGGACAGCAGCAGCCGGTGGACGTCCGGCGGCGTGGCCAGGGTGTTGGACGTCAGCACCAGGCGCCCGCCCGCGGCCTTGATCGCGTCCAGGGCCTCGCGCGCCCCGGGGATCGGCTGCGGGCAGGCCCGCAGCACCGCGTGCGTGTGCACCGCGAGCAGCAGCTTCAGCAGATCGGGCGCATCCCGGTCGATGCCGAGCTCGTCGAGCACCGCCCCGACCTGAGCCTCGACGTTGGGTTGCCCTCCGGCCGTCCGCTGCTGGTGCGCCGCCTCGGCCCGGGTGCGCCCCACGATCTCGCTCAGCTTCTCCGGCTCCGGGCGGTGGCCGTAGGCGTGAAGGACGCGGTCGAACTCCGTGATCCGCCAGGCGTCTGCGGCCTTCCGATCCCCGTGGGTGATGAGGGTGCCCCACAGGTCGAGGCTGACCGTCCACCCCGCCAGGGGAAGCCCGGAGCAGGTCACCGGGCACCTCCGTGCGGACGCGTGGAGGTGGGCTGGCTCCGGATCCACGCGGCGATCGCGGCCGGGTCGTCGCTGCCGAACAGCAGGGAGCCCGCCACGACGCCGGTGGCACCGGCGGCGACGAGGTCGGGCACCGTGTGCTCGCGGATCCCGCCGTCGGCCAGGAGCGGGATGTCCGTACCGCGCCGGTCGAGGATCTGGCGGATGACCCGCATGCGGTCCAAGGCCTCGGGGACCATGCCGGTGCCCTTGGTACCCAGCGGGGTGCCCACCATGGTGACGGCGTCGACGGATTCGAGGAGGTCCTCGACGTTCTCAGGGGCCAGGTCGAGGGTGAGCGCGAGACCGGCCGCCTGGCCTCCGGCCCGGATACGGCCGATCGCCTCCAGCGCTCCGTCGGCTTCGGCGTGGACGGTGATCAGGTTCGCGCCGGCGCCGGCGAACGCCGCGGCCAGCTCGGCCGGACGGTGCGCCATCAGGTGGACGTGGAACGGAACCTCGGTGCGGGGGCGCAGGGTACGGACCAGGTCGGGGAAGAAGATCGCGTCGGGGGTGAAGGAGGTGTCGGAGGCGTCGATGTGGAAGGAGTCGGCGTACGGGCCGATCCGCTCGACCTCGGCGGTTAGCGCGCCCAGGTCGGCGGACCACAAGGAGGCGTCGATGATCGTCCGCTCGCGCGGGCGGTCGGTCAGGAAGAACACAGGGCACTCATCTCGTCGAGGTCGCGGGGACGGGGTACGGGCAGCGGGGCGCAGAGCCGGCCGGTGATCGCGGCGGCCATCTCGGCGGCCACCTCCGGTGCCTCGCGCAGGTCCACCCGGATGGGCAGGACGCGGGGGTGGTGGACGTCGAGCACCCGCCGGTAGGCCGCCGAGTAGCGGGGGAGGAACAGCAGGCGCTCGATCGCGGCGGGGTTGCCGCCTCCCCGGCCGCGGGCGATGGCGCGTTCGCGGGCCAGCGGCCAGGGGGTGTTGAGGAAGACGGCCAGGTCGGGGTGGAGGAACCAGGGCGCCACGATGTCGAGCAGACGCTGCAGGGTCTCGTCAGCGGGCGGGTCGGGCTGGGTCTCGGTCAGGACGGTCAGGGCCCAGGCGATCTTGGAGTAGACGCCGTGGTCGATGATGACGACGTCGTGCTCGGCCAGGGCCGGCTCGTAGAAGGTCTGGTGCTGGTGAGCTTCGCGGCACAGGCGCAGCAGGACGTCGACGGTGGCGTGGTGGGCGCGTGCGTAGCCGCCGGCGCCGGTGCGGGAACGCAGGGGCTGGGCTTCGAGGACCTCGGAGAGCCGGCCGATCGTGCCGGGGCGTGGCCCGTAGTGGAGGACGGCCACCGTGAAGCCCGCGGCCCGCAGCTGTTCCCCGGCCAGTTCGGCGGCCGTGGTCTTGCCCGCGCCCCAGACTCCTTCGGTGCTGACCAGGAGACCGCGCGGGCCGTCGAGCCGCCACACAGGGGCGCGGCCGGCGGACGGGCCGGGCGGGCCGGCCAAGGTGGCGGGTACGGGGGCGGCATGGTGCGGGGGGCCGACGGCGCTGCCTTGCGTGCCGGGGCGCATCGGGTCTCCTCTCCGAGTGGTTGATGGACGGGATGCGGTGAGGTCAGGTGCGGGCGGTCAGGGAAGGCAGCCAGTCGAAGTCGACGGCCGAGTCGCGGGTCGGCTCGTACTCCAGGCCGATCCAGCCGTCGTAGCCGGAGGCGACGATGCGCGAGAAGAAGTCCGGGTAGTCGAGGACCCCGGAGCCGGGGCGCCCGCGTCCGGGGGTGTCCGCGATCTGGAAGTGCACGATGCGCCCGGCGTGGCGCTTCAGCAGGTCGGGGATGTCCTCACCGTTGCGGCCGTGGTGGTACAGGTCGCACAGGAACCCGGTGTTCGACAGGCCCGCGGCGTCATTCACGCGGTCGGCCATGGCGACCGTCGCGTCGGCGTTGCCGAGCGGGTAGTCGGGGGCCTCCTGGCGGCTGATGGTCTCCAGGACGACCGACGCCCCCACCTGGTGGGCGGCGCGGGCCGCCAGGACCAGGCTCTCCAGGGCGAGCTCGTCCTGAGCGCCGGGGTCGGTGTCCGGCTGCCGGTTGCCGTAGAGGGCGTTCAGGACGCGGCAGCCGGTCCGGTCGGCGAAGGCGACGGTGGTGGCGATGCTGTCGCGGAACTCGACCGCGCGGCCGGGTACGGACAGCAGTCCGCGGTCGCCGGCGCGCATGTCGCCCTCGATGAAGTTCATCGCGACCAGCTGCAGGCCGGCGTCGCTCAGGGCGCGGGACAGGGCGTCGACGTCGCGGTCGGCCGGAACGGGGGAGTCGAAGGGCCACCAGATCTCGGCGACCGTGAATCCCGCGGCGGCCGCGGCGGCGGGGCGCTCCAGGAGCGGCAGGTGGCCGTAGAGCATGGACAGGTTCGCGGCGAAGTTCAGGGTGCCGGTGTTCATCGTGGGCGGGTCTCCGTCCGGTGGTTGCACGGCGAGCCGCCGCGCAGGTCTGGGGGAAGGGATGGGCGAGCTGTGCGGTCAGGTAGGGGCGCCGACCGTCTTCAAGGCGGCGAAGAACTCCTCGGCCCGGTGCTCGGGGTAGGTGCCGTCGCGCATGGCCCGCAGGTAGTAGCTCTGCACGCGCTCCCACTCCCACGGGTTGGCGGCGAACTCGCCGGTGATCTGGTTGTTGGCCAGGGCGATCCAGCGGCGAAGGCAGCTGGAGCAGCGCCCGCAGTGCACGCGCCGCCCGCTCGGTTCGAAGCAGGACAGGGTGGCCAGCAGGTCTCGTACGGGCAGACCGGCCTCGACGTACCAGCGCACGATGTCGGTCTTGGTCATGTCCCAGAACGGGCTGTCGACCCTGATCGGGCGGCCGGCGAACTCCGAGAGCACTTCGCTCATCCGCGCGAAGGCGTCGGGGCTCTTGTCGAGCGTGTGGTCACCTCTGACGCCGACGCACCAGATGGTGTCCGCCTCGTAGTTGGAGGCGAGCATCGCGAAGTAGATGTTGCGGAACGGGATGAGCGGGCGGGTGTCCCAGGCGGACAGGTCCAGCGCGGTGCTGACCGTGAGGTCGATGCCGCACCGCTCGGCGAGCTCGCGCACGCACTCCAGCTCGGCTTCGCGGAAGTGGTGGCGGATGTCGAAGTACACCGCGGGCGGTTTGCCCAGGTAGTGCCAGGCCGGGAAGGAGTCCAGGCCTGCGGAGTACAGAAGGATCGACTTGCCCTCGTCGCTCATCGGGTCCTCCCCTTTCAGCTCTGGTCGCGTTCGGACGGGGAGGCCGCGCCCTGTTCGGGCACCGGGTCGTCTCCAGCCGTCGGGATGGTCGCGGGGGCGGGGGCCTTCGGCCCGTTCTCCGTCTCCCAGGGGAAGATCACCCAGGTGTCGGTGTGCTCGGCGATGTAGTTGATGCGCTCCTCGGGGGCGGCCGGGCCAGGCCAGTTGGAGCGGTTGACGGTCAGCACCGCAGTGCGCAGCCGCCGGACGCCGAGCGCCTCGACCATCCGGCGGGTGCGCTCCAGCGTCGCTCCGCTGCCGGCGATGTCGTCGACCAGCAGGACGTCCCGCCCGGCCAGGTCGCCGAGGGAGGCGGGGTTCTTGGTGGCCGGGGCGCTGGTCTTGGCCGCGTTGACGCCGTCCGTCTCGGTGTGCGTGACCTCGATCGTCCGGACATCGCGGATGCCAAGCTGATGGGCGATCATCACGGCCGGGATCATGCCGCCGCGCATGATCCCGACGACGGTTTCCGGCAGGCCGTCGCCGCTCGCCTGCTCGGCGAGGTCGCGGGTGAAAGCCTCGATACCGCTCCAGGCCAGCCATATGGGCGCCGGTGTGGTGACGGGCGGGGTGGATGTGGTGGTCACGGAAGCTGCTCCTCAGGGTGGACGCCCGGCGCGCTGGGCACGCGGACCTGGTGCCAGGCGGGCAGGAAGCGGTCGACGATCAGGGCCCAGACGCGGTGGACCTCGGGCTGAACGCCAGCGGGGACGGTCATCTCCACCTCGGCCGCGCCGACGGCGCCGGGGAGGTGGTGGGCGGCGAGGGCGTGCCGGCCGCGGTCACGCAGCTGCACGGTCAGCCACACCCCCGGCGCCGTCCCGGGCAGGTCCACGGTGACCCGCAGGGCCTGGCCGGGTACGAGCTCGTTCGGCGTGTGAAGGCGGACGGCCGCGTGGGCGGGCGTGGTGGGACGGTCTGCCACCAGGCCGCAGCGCGGGCAGGCCACGCGGATCCGCTCCACGGCAGCGGGCACGGGCCCGCACCACACGGTCCGTTCCAGCGGGCCGCGGCAGTATCCGCACCGACCGGCGCCCGTCGGCCCGTGGGCCGGGGTATGGGCGGCGGTCGCGGCGTCGGTGAACTGGTCGAGCATGCCGAAGCGGGAGCGCTCGCTCATCTCGGACAGGGCCTTGGCCCAGCCGGCGGCGTGCCGGCCGAGTGCATCGGGCAGGCCGGGCAGGGGACCGTACCCGGCGCGCAGCGACTTCTGGACGAGGTGCAGCGCGGCGAGGGCGCTCTCCCGGGCGGCTTCGCGATGACGCCGCATCACCTTGAGCCCTTCGACCACGCGAGTCTTGGGGCGGTCGGCCGCCATTGCCCCGGCACGCAGGTTGTCCTCGAACAGAGCGCCGGCGTCGAGGGAGGCCAGCCAGCCGGTCAGCTCGGTGCGCACCCCGAGCGCCGCCCCGCGCCCGTCGGCGACGGCCACCAGGTCCTCGGGTTCGTGCCAGATCCCGTCCCGGGTCAGCAGCCCCGGCGGCCCGCCGGGGCCGGGGAGGGTGAGGAAGGCCGGGCGCCGGCCGGGCCAGGGGGCGAGGACCGGCGCATTGCCGGGCGCGGGTGGTAGAGCGAAGGTCTGCTCGGGGTCACCGAGCAGAAGGTATCCGCTCGCCCGCCCTGCGGTGTCGTTGAGGTCGGCGGTGACGGCGCCAGCCGGGCGGGCAGCGGCGAGCAACCGGCCGGTCAGGCGCGGCTCGACGTGCACGGGCAGGTCCTGGTGCACCATCCCGATCACCGCGGCCGGATGCCCTTCCAGCGCAGCGTGGGCGAGAGACACGCTGGAGGGGTAGTGCTCGTGCGGGTCGAGGATGAGCGCGGTGCACACGAACAGCGCGAGCGTCCGGCACGCCAGGTCACGCAGCAGCAGCGGGGTGAGCGCGCCACCCGCCCGGCACCGCTCCGGGGTGCAGCCGCCCGGCACCGGCTCGCCCGAGACAGCGAGTTCCCGATCCCCGGTCAGCCCGCACACGCTGTAGGGGCCGAGAAGGGCGTGCGATCCGGAGCCGTGGGCCTCCACCACGGCGGTGCGCCACCGGCCGCCGACGCCGATGTCCAGGGCGGTGCGCTCGTCGAGGTGCCGCCCGGTGCGGGCGGTGCCGGTGAGCCCGTCGAGCAGTACATCGGGCTCCTCGTGCTCCGGGGTGTGGGCGGCGAGGACCTTGGCGAGCGAGAAGGCGACGCCCGGAAGGTCGATGCCGGTCAGCAACCCCACGCGCACCGAGCGCTCGGACCAGGTGTGCAGGAGAGGGGTCAGAGCGGCCAGTGAGCATTCGCCGGCCGGGGCGGTGAGCAGCACGCTGCCGCCGTCCGCGACCGGCACCGTGCCAGCGCCGCTCAGCTCGTCGACCGGTACGAAGCCGCGGCCCAGAACTCGGGCGGCGCGCCGGGCGAGCGGGCCCGCGGAGCCAACGCCGACCACGAGGCGTTCGCCGGCCGGGCCGGGCGCGTGGGCGAGGGGCGGCTGGGCGCCGTAGAAGGTGACCACGTTCGCCCAGCGGGCGGCCCGCTGTGGGTCGGCCGGCCGCAGCAGCGCGATCCGCCCGTCGTCCAGGTGCTCGCCCCAGGAGGTGAGGTCGTCGGCCCAGCAGAATCCGTTGGGCAGCTCTGGGTCCGTGACCGGGTCGGGGGTGGTCATCCGCGGTGTTCTCCCTTCGTGTCCGGCGTGGGTGCGGGCAGGGTGATGCCGCACGCGGCGAGGTCGGCGATGAGCCCGGGGACGGAGACGAAGTCGACCGCCTGCAGCCCGACACGCCGGGCTGCGATGACGTTGGCGTGGTTGTCGTCGGCGAAGAAGATCTCTCCGGCGGCCACGCCCATGGCCTCGATGGCCAGCCGGTAGGCCACCGGGGAAGGCTTGATCACGCCGAGGTCCGCCGAGTTGATCAACGTGTCGAACGCGTCGAACCCGAGACGGGCCAGATCCGCCTCCAGCCCGCTGGTGTTGTTGGTGAAGATGCCGACGGGGATGCCCTGGGCGCGGACGGCCTTAAGGACGGCCACCGCGTCCTCATCCAGCTCCCCGGGATCTTGCGCCCACACGTCCACGGCGGCCCCCGCGTCGGGACCGAACTCGGCCACGAGTTCGCCCCGGACGGCCTCCAGCCAGTCCTGGTGGGTGTAGACGCCGTAGTTGGCCAGCGCGAACGCATCCTTGTAGGCGATGCGGCGCAGCGTGCCCGGCGGCAGGCCGACCGCCTTCTCCGCTTCGGCACGGCCGTTGCCGCGGAAATGCAGAAGGACTCCCCCCAGGTCGAACAGGGCGGCGCGCACGCGCGTGCTCATGACGGCTCCCGGGCGGCGGAAGCCAGCGCGCGGCCGAGGAACGCGGGCGTCGGCTGGGCGGTGAAGTGCGTGAGCGGGATCTCGAGACCGAAGGTCTCGTTGATGCGGTGCAGGAGCTCCACGCACGCCAGAGAGTCCCCACCGCAGGAGAAGAAGTCGGTCGTCGCGGTGGTCGGCTCGGTGCCGGTGGCTTGCCGCCACCACACCCGGATCATGTCCGGCAGCTCCACGGGCGGGCCGTCCCCGGCTGCTGCCGGGGCGATCTCGTCCGGGTCGGCGGCCGGACCGGCGCCGGACAAGGCCAGGGCGGCGATCGCCTGCACATCGGGTTTGCCGTACCCGGTCAATGGGAGCGAGGGGTGAAGGTGGATGCGGGCGGGGACGGCCGTCGAGGGAAGCAGACCGGCCAGGTGCGCGCGCAGTGCGCCCTCGGTGATCCGGCCGCCGGGGACAGCCGCGTGCAGGGCGAGGACGTCCCGGCCCTCGGCCGGCTCGGCGAGCGCCGCCGCCGCGGTCACACCGTCGAGGGCCAGCGCGGCGGCTTCGACTTCCTCCGGCTCCAGGCGCACGCCACCGAGGTTGAGCTGCCGGTCGATCCGGCCCGCGTACACCAGCTGGCCGTCCGGGCGCCGCCAGGCCCGGTCGCCGGTCCGGTACACGCGTACCGCCCGGCCGCCGATCGTGAGCGTGGGGAAGGCGTGGGCCGTACGGTCAGGCAGGCCCGCGTAACCGTCGGCCAGTCCGACACCGGCGAGGTGCAGGTGACCGGGCTGCCCGTCGGGCACGGGCTGGTCGTGCTCGTCGAGGAGGAAGTCCTCCACCCCGGGCACCGGCCGGCCGAGCAGAGCGGGCTGGTCGTCGGCCGTGATGTGCGGTGCGACGTGGGTGGCAATGGTCGCCTCGGTCGGACCGTACGCGTTCGCGACCTGGTGCCGGCCGATCCAGTAGGCGAAGCGGGCCGGGTCCAGCGCCTCGCCGCCGACGACGAGCAGCCGCAGCTCGGGCAGCGTCACCTCCGGTAAGGCCGCGAGCATGGTCGGGGTCAGCGTGGCCACGGTGACCTGTTCTGCGGCGAGCCACCGGACCAGTCCGATCCCGGGAACCCGCTGACGGCCGTGCGGCATGCACAGCGTTCCGCCAACGGTCAGGGCCAGCAGGGTCTCCCAGAGCACGACGTCGACCGAGGCCGCGGCCAACTGCGCGATCCGGTCCTCCGCCGTGATCCGGTACAGATCGGCGAAGGCGGTGATCCGGTGGGCCAGACCGCTGTGGGGGAGCACCACGGGTTTCGGTGCGCCCGTCGAACCGGAGGTGTGCAGGATGCACGCAGTCCGGCCGCCAGCAGCCGCGGCGTACTCCGCGCGCGGTCCGGGCAGGTGACCCGCCTCCGGGAAGGTGACGGCCGGTATGTCCTCGGGCCACCAGCTCGGAATCGCCCCGCCGCTGTGAACCAGGAGGTCCGCACTGCCAGCCAGCAGGCGGAGCCGGGCCGGCGGGTGGTCGAGGTTGACCGGCACCGCCGCCGCCCCGGCCCGCCAGATGCCCAGCAGGCATCCCACCCAGTCGGCGCCCGACGCCAAGCCGATCGCGACCCGCAGCTCTCCGCCGCTACGGGCGGCAGCCGAGACGACGGCGGCCACCCCGCCCGCCCGCTGCCACAGCTCCCCGTAGGTCACCCTCTCGTCCGCCGAGCGCACAGCGCAGGCGTGGCCGCGGGCCTCAACCTGCCCGGCGACTGCGGACAGCACGGAGCCTGCCGCAGGGCCGGTCGGCGTCTCGGCGCGCGGAAGTGTGTCTTCCGCAGCCGGTGACGTGGACATCAGCTCACCTCCTTCCTGGTCTGCTTGCCGGTTCGCGTTCAGGCCGCGTTCCACTGGGCCGCGGCGAGGAACTGCTGGTTGAGCACCGGGTCGGTACCGAACCGGCCTCCGGTGTGCAGCGTGGTGGTGCGGGAGGCCTCCATCCGTACGCCGCGCATGCTCATGCACAGGTGCAGCCCTCGTACGGCGACGGCGACGTCCTTGCGCCCGATCACGCCGGTGAGGTACTCGGCGACCTGCTTGGTGAAGCGTTCCTGGACCTGGAGACGCCCCGCGAAGTGCGCGGCGATACGTCCGAACTTCGACAGGCCAACCACCTCGCCGTCGGGCACATATCCGGCCGTGACCTGCAAGTTCATGGGCAGCATGTGGTGCTCGCAGAGCGCCCACACGCCCATGCCGCCCACGATGACCAGCTGGTCGCTCAGCAGGGGCTCGCTGAAGCAGGTGACCGACGTGGCATCGTCCGGGGACAGGAAGTCGCTCCACCAGGCCGCGACGCGCTCGGGGGTGCCGATGAGCCCCTCGCGGGCGGGATCCTCTCCCAGCGCGATCAGGAGCTGGGAGATCAGGTCGGCGACCCGGACGGTGTCGACGTTCCCGGCGGGCCGGCCGGGAACGGGAAGGGCGGCGCCCAGAGGGATCTCGGGGCTGGCCGTGGAGGTCGTCATGGGCTTCTCTCGCTTCCGGGGACTGGGGAACGGAGGGGACGGAACGGGAGATCAGCGGCCTCGTGCGTCTGCGAAGGCGAGCACGTGCAGCCGGGTGGTGAGATGCCAGTGCCGGGCCGCGACCGCGTCCGCGAGAACCCGGGTCGTGGCCGTGATCGCGTCGGCGGTGGTGCCCTCGGGCATCACCCACACCGGTGCGAGCCGGTAGGCGTCGGCGAGCTCGGCGATGCGGTCGAGGTCGCCCGCTGAAGACGCGACGAACTTGAAGGCCGCCCTCCCAGACGCCACGAACGCCTCCAGCGCGACGGGCACCACGCTCTTCGCTTCGTCCATGCCGAAGCTGGCGATCTTGGGCGAAACGTTGAAGCCGACCCCGTCGACCAGCAGCTCGGGCACCGGCGCGATGGTGCCGTTCGTCTCGAACTCCACCCGCTTCCCGGCTGCCAGGAGCGTCTCGACGAGCGGCACCAGGCCCGCATGCTGGAACAGCGGCTCCCCGCCGGTGATCACGACCAGCTCCACCGGCGAGGACATGGCCCAGGTCACGAGGTCGGCCACCGTCTGCTTCGTCGCTTCCTTGCGGGGGTCGAACTGGGACCAGTCCCACGTGTACTTCGTGTCGCACTTGGTGCAGCTGAGATTGCACCGGGACAGGCGGATGAACAGGGCGGGGTGCCCACAGCTCGGGCCCTCGCCCTGGAAAGTCGGAACCTCAACGCCGAAGCGCTCCGCCACGATCAGGTGCACCGCGGTCAGGTCAACGCCGACCGGCCTGGAGGCGGTCACTGTGCCGCCACGTCAAAGCGGGCCCAGCTGCTCGACGTCTCGCGGACGACGACGGCGACCAGGCGGCCGGGGATCGTCGGCTGAACGTTCTGGATAAACCAGCCGGCGAGGAACTGGGCCAGCCGCTCCGAGGTCGGCTCGAAGGGCAGGATCTCGTGCAGGTTGCGGTGGTCCAGCTCAGCGTCCAGGAACGTCTTGAACGGGGCGAGCGCGCCGAAGTCCGTGACGAAGCCGGGCCCCTCCAGAGCGGGGGCGGTCAAGATGACCTCCACCTCGTAGCTGTGGCCGTGCTGGCGCGCGCACTTGTGGTCAGGCGGCAGCCCGGGGAGGCGGTGCCCGGCCTCGAGGTCGAACTTCTTGCCGATGGTGAAGCCACCGGCCGGAAGCGGAACGGAACCGAGGTCCATGATCACCCTTCGTGAGTCGCGTGGTGGGCGGCTCCAGCCGCCAGAGGAATTCCCACAGAGCCAGGTCCAGCAGGGGCGGGCTCTCGCGCACAGGGGCGCCGTGAAGACGCGGAGCCGAGGTGATGCGCCACAGCGACCGAGAGATCGCCGGAGTGATCGAGTGTCGACCAACTGTGCGCCCCGCCACAGAGGTTGGCGGGAGTCCCGCGGGAGTCCCGCCGCCTGCGGCAGTACGCTCAGGCTGGGCCTGCCTGATTGGATTTCGTCGTGGACGAGGATGAGCGCATACCCCACCCGCTGGCCGCGGTTCGCATCGCGCGCGGGTTCAACCGTGTGGAGTTCGCCGAGGCGATACACGGCGCTGCTCGCCGCCGCGGACTTCGCTCCGGCGTCGACAAGGCCCGGGTGCGCAAGTGGGAGGTCAACGGCGTACGGCCCGATGCCGTCTCCCAGACCTACATCGCGGAAGTCCTGGGCATCCCGGCCGGTGACGTCGACCCTGCTGCCTGGCCCGCCTGGCTTCCCCGCGTCGACCAGGGTGTCGTGCCGCTCGGCCCCGCCAACATCGTGCCCGCTCTGCGAGAGGCCCTGCACACCATGGACCGCCGAACCCTCCTCAGCGCCATCCCCGGATCCGCGCTCGTCATCCTGGCCGGAAGCTGGGCCGGAACCCAGCCCGCAGCCCTCGCCGCCGTCCCCTCCCGCCCGGGCGCCGCGGTGGGCGAAGACGTCGTAGGCCTGCTGGAGGAGACCAGCGCCCGCCTCAACACACTGGCCACCGAACAGCGCCAGCACATCGCGCCGCTCTACGACGCCCACCTTGCCCACGTCACCGACCTGATCGAGGAGCAGCGCTACACGCGCCCCCTGGGAGTACGCCTGCACAAGCTCGCCGCGAGCCTCTCCCAGACGGTCGCCTGGATCCGCTTCGACCATGGCCAGCATGGCGCCGCGAGCCGGTACTGGATCGCTGGGCTGCACAACGCTCACGCCGGCGACGACCAGGACATGGGCGCGGCCCTCCTCAGCGACCTCGCCTACCAGGCCTCCTGGCGGCACGACCCCACCACCGCCGCCGGCATCCTCACCAAGGCCCTCAGCCGTACCACCCACCCCGCCGCCGGCTCGCTGCTGCACCTGCGACTGGCACGCGCCCAAGCCGCGCGCGGCGAACGCAGCGCCACCCTGCGCTCCCTGAACGCGGCAGAACGCCTGCTCAACGCCGGGGACACAGACGACACCCCCGCCTGGTGCTCCTGGATGTCGACCGCCGACCTCGCCGTCGACTCGGGCCGCTGCCTGCTCGACCTCGGCGACACCACACAGGCACACCGCCTCATCGCCGAGGGCCAAGCGCTCCTGCCGGCCAGCCGCGACAAGACGCGCGGGGTCTTCCTTGCATACCGGGCGCAGGGCCAGCTCAGCCGTCGCGAACCAGAAGCAGCAGCCGCCGACGCCCTCGAAGCGCTCCACCTGGCCGAACGGATCGGGGCCCCGCGATGCGTTCAGCTCGTCCGCGATCTCGCCCCCGCCTTCACCCCCTACCGCACGGCGCAGGGCGTGCCTGAACTGCTGCACGCCGTTGCGTAACCCGGGCCGGCCCCGCAGGGCCGCCCAGATGCGCACGGCATTGGCCACGGTGTCCATCGACAGGTAGCCGCCGTGGCGACTACCCCCAGCGGGCACCGCAAGGAGTACGGGGCCGTTCACCTTCACACCACCCGCGCAGTCGAGAAAGCCAGCCAGATTGGGCGCGGGAGCGGCAGACAGGCGGACGCGCGTGACCTGGTGGCCGTCCGGGGTGCGACCGGAGCCGAGGACGTGCCAGCCGAGGTCGCGCAGGTGCTCCAAGGGCCGGTTTTCGGTTCCGCCGGATGCGGTTCGTCGGTCCGGGGCCTCGTACACGCAGTCGATGCCGGTGCGGGCCGCGTAGTCGGCGAGCCAGAGCGTCATCAGCCATCCGGCTCGGTCGGCGGGGCCCGGCGCGGTGTGGGCCAGTGAGACCTTCAGGGTGCGGGCCGGGTCGTCGTCGGCCCCCGGCCACAGGTCCGGCTGCCGGTGCAGGAGGAGGCAGCCGACGAGGATTTCGTCTCCCCCACCTTCCTCATACAGGCCGACCGCCTCCGTACGGTGGTCCCGGAACGCGGTGACGTGGAGGGCCGGCGCGTCGTGGCCGCGTCGGCTGAGCCACAGGTTGCGGTCCTGGACGAGAGCGGCAGCTACTTGACGCTCCGCTGCCGTCACGACCGGCCGCATCTCGTACACCCATGTGGCCCGGCCGTCGCGGTCATCCTGGGCGCTCACGTGGGCGGTGGCGTCGGAGGTCATGGTGTTCATCGCGCTGCTCCAGCGGGTTCAGCCATGGTGTGCTCAGCGACGGCGTCGTCGCCGCGGAGGATGTTCCAGGCGTGGCTCAAGCCGACGAGGTGAACCTCGTTGGAGGCGCCTGCCTTGGCGACGATGGCGTCGATCTCCGCCCGCACGTCGTCGGCGCGTACCCCGATCGCCTGGCCGATGGCGGCGTTGAGGGTGTGCTCGGCGATCGCCCGGATGACCTGACGGTCGTGCTCGGTGAATTCCGGTGCCGGCCCGGTGGTGGAGGGCGGCGATACCTCCCCGGCCGTGAGCAGGGCGTGGGTGAGGACGGCGCGCGAGGAGCTCGGGCGGTCGAGCTTCTTTCGGGCAGCGGCGAGGTGGCTGGCCACCGTGAACGGGGCCAGGTTGACCTGCCGCGCGATGAGTTGGTTGGAAGCACCGTAGACGAGTCGTGCGGCGACGCGGCGCTGGTCGTGGGTGAGGAAGGCGGGCGTGGGCGGAGTGTCGGTGGTGGTCATTTCGGGTTCCTGGTGGGATACGTGATCAGCCCGAGGCCGGGTTCGCGCGTGTCCTGGACGCGGCGGGCGGGCCGAGGCGGACGGGCAGGGAGACCTGGCCGTTGGAGATGAAGCTGGGCAGCGGCACGAGGTCGTCGGCGGGCACGGCGAGCTGAAGGTCGGGGAAGCGGGCGAAGAGCGCGTCGAGGGCGATGCGTGCCTCGATGTTGCGAGTTCGGCGCCCAGGCACATGTGGGGGCCGTGGCCGAAGGCGAGGTGCTCGTGTGCGGTGGCGCGGCTGATGTCGAAGCGGTCGGCGTCGGGGCCGTGGACGCCTGGGGCGCGGCCGGCGGCAGCGTAATTGATCACCATGGCGTCGCCTTGCTGGAAGGTGATGCTGGCGGGTTCGTCGGTGACGTCGTGCACGGCGAAGCGCATGATGATCGCCGCGATGGGCGCTTCCAGGCGCAGCGCTTCGTCGATGACCTGCTCCCAGGTGGTCCGCCCGGAGCGGACCTGGTCGAGCTGGCCGGGGTGGGTGAGCAGGTTGGTGACGTCGTGGTCGAGGAGGTTGACGGTTGACTCGTGGCCCGCGCCGATGAGGAGGACGAAGCTGTCGGCGAACTCCTGGTCACTGAGCTCGCCCAGCGCGTTGGCGGCGACGAGGGTGCTGGTCACGTCGTCGCCAGGCGTCTCGCGCTTGCGGTCTACGAGCTGCCCGATCAGCTCGTAGACGCGCCGGCCGGCCGCGGCGGCGTCCTGGGGAGTGGCGTTGGTGACGAAGAGGGCTCCGACAGCGTCACGGAAGTCGTCGTGCGGGTCATCGCGCCACCGCGGCAGCGTTGAGTGGGCGAAGGCCGCCTCCACGCCGGCGCACCGTCGGGCCGCCGCGGCGACGTACGCCTCCACCTCCACGACGTCGGCAGCGGTCACGGCGTCGAGCCTCCCGGCGGCTGGGGTGCCGTGCAGAACCGTGATCGTGTCCAGCACCCTCCAGCCGGACCTGGTGAAGAGCTCGCCGGCGCCGTCCCGGTCGACAGGTACGTCCGTGGTCACCAGCGGCCACTCAACCGCGTCCACCACCTTCTGCAGCAGCTGCCGTCCCATACCGGCTCGGCGCACCGAGGGTGCGACGACCGGGCCCGCGCCTCGCCAGGCTCCGGGCGCCGCACAGCAGACCACCCGGTCCCCTCCCTCCCGTTCAGGGCCACCACGATCAAGAGGGTGAGGTGCCTTATGTCCCTCATCCGGTAGGCCTTTCCGCACCCTTGGAGGGTGCTGATGGGGCCGGAGGAGCCCAGACGACCCTCAGGTGCTGGTGGTCATTGCCGGTGGGCCCATCGGTGACGATTGCAACGCCACATGTCGCGCTCCCCGGCCACATCGCCTGACTAGGCGCAGCCAAGGCCCTCTGCTTCGTCGGCTGCGGCGGTGTACTCGTCGTCGAGAATGCGGTGAAACGACCGGTCCCGGCGGTCCCCAGCCTCTTCCTCACGGAAGGACCCGAAGGCCTTCCAGTACGCCCGGACCTTTTCCCGTGCCATGATGGCTTCGGCTTGGACGCGCAGCGTGGTCCGGTCCAGCAGCCCCACGCGGTACTTCACAGCAAGAAAGCTGATCATCCGATTGCAGTGCACCAACGCTCCGAACTCATCGGGCTTCGTGCCGTCCGGTGCCCAGAGGTGTCTCTGCTCAGAATCAGTGGCGATGTCGGCCAGCAAACGCTGATGCAGCTCCGCCGCCTTCATGGCGAGCTGCTGGCGGTGCCGCCGTTCGGCAAGGTATGTCCCTGCTGCCCCGACAACGGAGGCGACAAGGAGGGCGCGGGCGGGGTTCATCAGCGGCCTTTCGCGAAGATGGGGCAGGGTCAGCAAGGCGGTCGCAGGATGGAGCAGCCGAGTAGGGCACACGATCACGAGTAGCTCCGGTCACTGCCTGAAGCGCGTGGGCGCGGAAGCTGAGGGACGACGCATTCGATCAGCGCCGTCAGTCCGGGGCGCTGCGTAGCTGGCAGTTCCAGGCGGGCCACCTGCTCACCGTCCGCGCGCCTGCCGAATCCCCGGACCACCCATCCCAGGTCCTCCAGGTACGTGAGGCACTTCGCCACCGGGTCTAGGTGAAGCTCACGCCGTGCCAGCACTTCAGTGCGCACACACGGCAGGTGGAGGCGTGCGGTGTAGTCGGAGGCCCACAGAGTGATGAGCCGAAGGACGTCGTTGCTGTATCCCGGCAGGGCGTCGGCGTGTCCGAGAAACAAGGACTCGCCTGTGGCAGGGGCGCCCCAGTGCCGGAGGTCAGGGCGCAGTGCCGTGCAGGCGAGCAGGACCTCGTCCTCGAACAGGCCCTGGACCTCCTCTTGGGTCAGTTCCTCAGCGGAGGGGAAGCGGTGAGGAGCATGGCCAGTCATGCCGTGTGCGTTGAGCCAGCGCAGGCGGTTTTCGATGAGGGCGGCGGCCTCTGCCTTCTCGGCGTCTGTGAGCAACGGACGCACTTCATACGGAGCTGCCAGGGGGGCCGACGGCTCAGGCCTAGGTGGCGGTGACGAGGCGATACCAGTCATCGCCGCGCTCCTTCCGACACGGCGTTGCCGTCGCTGGCGTGGAGCAAACCCCATCCATGCGCCCGGACGATGAGGTCGACGGTGCTGGCTGCACCAGTCTTCTGGAGCAGCTTGTCGAGCGCATCCCGAAGGTCGGTAGTCGGGATGCGGGCAGCGCGCACAATGTCGCCGTCCGTGCTCTTCTCGGCGATGGCCGTCAGGAGAGCCTGTTCATGTGCGTCAAGGGCCGGGGCCGGTGCGTCCACTGCCGGTGGCGTGGCCTGCTTGGAGGCGAGCAGGCAGTGCACGATGACCGGTGGTTTGCAGCGGGGCGGGCAGTGCAGCCGGCTGCGGATCTCGCGGACGTGCTGGCGGACGGTTGCGGTCGACATGTCCATCTTGATCGCGATGTCGGGGTGCGCGAGGCCGTTCACCAGGTGCTGGGCGATGCTCTGCTGAGTGGGCGTAAGGGGGGTGATGGGGGCAGTGGGCGTCATTTCGTCAGTCCAATGTGTGCGGGGCAGCGGAGTTGAGGGTGAGGTGGTAGGCCGCGCGGACGGCAGCGCCCAGGCAGGCTGCTCGCCAGGTTTGCTCCCAGCCGTCCGCGGGACGGTCAGCCATGGCGGTGACGGCGGTCTGCCGTAGGACGGCTACCGCGTCGGGACTTTCGGGGTACCGGTGGGCGGCCTGGGTGACGAAATCTGCCGCTGCGGTGGTCAAAGTGATCGTCAGGGCATCGACCTCGTCAGAGGCGGGGATGAAGCGCTTGGACCACCACGTGTGCGATTGCTGGCACGCCGCCAACACGGCCGGCAGAGCTGGCGTCGCCCCTAGCTCTGCCTTATGGCGGAGTCCGCGGACGAGCTCGTCGAGGTCCGGCGGGGCGGCCACGGTGAAGGGCGGGGCGGGCCGGACGACACTACGTGTGCGATGGCGGAAGACGAGTACCTGCTCGTCGTTCAGCATGCGCAGGGCTTGTACGACATCGGGGGCCGAGGAGACGAGGTTACGGGCGAGCGTTGACACCGTCGGCATGGCACGTCCGGCCGGGTAGACCCCTTCCCGGATGAGATGGCGCAGCCAGGCGGCGATCTGCTGGGGATGACCTTCCCGCATGGCACGGCAGGCCACGCGGACCCGTCCGGACGGGCTGATGATGACCAGACCCTCTTGATGAAGATCCCGCAGTGCCAGCTCGACTCGGTCAACGGTGGGGGCGCCGACCTCCTCAGCGATGCGTCGCACGCCGAGCAGGGAACCGGGCGGGTAGGCGCCGTCGGCGATGGCACGGCGCAGCTGATCGGCGAGAGCAGCGACGCTGGGACCTGGCCGTTCGGCCTCCAGCAGGGCACGCAGCAGTGAGCGGGCCGCGCTGATGAGCATGACCAGGTCAGGCTTGAACGCTGGCTGGGCGTCTGGCTTGCGAGCGTCGTCAATGAGACCTTGCCACCGAGCCTGGTCCGCTGGGGAGTGACGCGCCTCGAGCTGCCGCTGCTCGGCTAACGGCAGCCAGGGTGCCACGGCTGCCCAGACGGCCTCGCGGTGGCGGTCGGTACGGGCCTCGGTGCATCCGGTGAACCGGGAGGTCAGATGATGCAGGGATTGCGCCGCGGACCGCAATTCCTGGTAACGCGGCTGGCTGTCTACGAATACCTGGAGCGTCGTCATGCTGGCCGATGGGCTCATGCCGCGCTCTGAGCAGTCGGCTCGATGGCCGGCAGGCCGGTGTTCGGTGCCGGTGTGCCGTTGGCAGGCCAGGCCTGGCTCTGACAGGGCAGCGTTGTGAGGCAAGGCACGGTCGTCTTCCTTCTCAGTGTCGTTGGCGATCGAAGAGGCGTGGCGCCGCTGGCTTCCGCGGGGGACGAGAGCCGGCGGCAGGGCCCGTGCGCGGCAAGGAGCTAGGGGGTGTCGCGCACGGGAGTTCATGCCGCGGTGGGATCGGCGCTTGCCCAGGCTGCGTCTGCGGCATGCTGTTCGGACCACTGGACCTGGGGTTCGTCCAAGGCGGCTTCGGCGAGGCGTATGCGCTGCACTTCCCCAGTCCCCGCGGGTGGGTAGGTGTGCTGGATGTCGCGCCACAGTCGCTGCAGCGGGTAGTCGGCGTCGAAGGCCCGGGCGCCGTGCAGTTCCATGGCGTCCTGAACGCTCGCCACAGCCCACTGGTGGCCCAGGTACTTGGCGTTGATCAGCTCGGCGTCGCAAGGCACGCCGTGGTCGAGGAGATGCACAGCCTGGTAGGCCAGGATCCGCGCGGCGCGCATGCGAGCTTCCATGGTGCCGATGCGGTCGCGCAGCACGGGCAGGTCGGACAGGGCGGCCTGGTAGCGGGGGCGGGCCTTGAGGTAGGACGTCGTGGTCCCCACTGCGGCCTCGTGGATGCCGAGGCTGACCGCGGCCAGGTTGGGTCTGCCGTAGAGAATGCTGCTGCACTGCGCCACGCTCAGGCCCTGGCCGACCTCCCCGATGATTGCGCTCTCTGGGACGCGCACCCGGTCGAGGTCGACTTGGCCGGCGGCGAAGCCGTGCAGGCCGAGGCCCGGCCGATGGGCAGCGAGCGCCAGCCCCTTGCGGTCGGCTTCCACGAAGAACACCGTCAGGGCCTGCGAGGTGCTCACGCCTGGGTCGGCGGTGCGGGCGACGACGAGGTGGGCTCCGGCGAGGTGGCTGTTGCCGATGTGGACCTTCCTGCCGGTGATCACCCACTCTTGGCCCGAGCGCTCGGCGGTGGTCTCGATGCCGCCGATGTGCCCGCCAGCGGACGGTTCGGTCACGGCGATCGACAGCAGCAGCGAGCCGTCCGCGACCTGGGGAAGCCACCGCGATTTCTGCTCGTAGGAGGCGAAGTGCAACAGGCCGCCGACAGGGATCAGACTGGCCTGCAGGATAGCTGCGGCAGCCGCCGAGACGCGCGCGATGCGGTGGATCAAGATGGTTTTGGCGACGTGACCGGCGCTCAAACCGCCAAAAGTCTTTGGCACGGTGACGCTGAACCAGCTCCTGCTGCCCATGAGTTTCGCGACCGTCTGTTCCACACGTCCTGGGTCGGCTTCCATGCGCGCGGCGCGCGGCGCGACGTGCTCGGTGGCGAACGCGTCGGCCTCCTGCCACAGCAGCTCGTGGCGAGGCGTGAGGTAGGGGCGCAGCGCTGGGGGTGGCGGGGTGGTCATGGTCGTCTCCCTCTCCCTGGGCGGTGGTCGCACGGTGGGCGGCCGGGGATCCTTGAAGCGATTCCCGGGTGGGGGGTGGCGATCGGCTCAGCGGGTGATGTGGCGCATCACTTGGTTGCCGGTGTCGATGACGATGTCTTTCAGTCGGCGGGCGTCGCTTAGGGGGCGCTGTTCAGGGTCGATGACGCACACGGTGCCCAGCACGGTGCCGTCGGGGTAGATGAGGGGGGCGCCGAAGTAGGCGCGGATGCCGACGGCGTCGACGACGTGATTGCCGCTGAATCGCGGGCTGGCATGCACATCGGGCAGAGGAAGCGCCTTTCGACGGTTGACGACCTCGGGGCACCAGCCGTGCTCGCGGCTCATGGTGCGGCCGACGACGACGTACCCGCTGTCGGCGGGGGGCTGGTGCAGGCCGATGAACGTCTGCTCCTGGAGGAAGAGGTTGACGAAGCCGTAGTGGAAGCCGGTCCGGTGGGCCATATCGTGGGCGAACTCGTCGAAGACCTCGTTCGCCTCGGTGGGCATACCCAGGCGCCGGATCAGCTCGTACCGGCTGTCCAGTTCGCTCGACTGTGGCAGGGGCGGATGGCTGCACGGCGAGCCGGGCCGCGTGGAGGAGCGGGGGAGAGGTGGCGTGGGCCGGTCAGGTTGCGGGTGCTGCGAGGTCATGAGGCGTCCTGGAGAGCCGTAGGTGAATGGTGGTGGTTGCCGTCCGTCGGCGTGCTGGTGAGGGCGTGCTCGACGAGGGTCAGCAGGACGCCGGCGACATGGTTGGGATCGCGGGCGTCGCAGGTGACCACCGGCACGCCTGCGGTGAGTCCGAGGGCGGTGCGCACTTGGTCAGGGTGGTAGCGGTATGCGCCGTCGAACTGGTTGACGGCGACGACGAAAGGCAACCTGAGGTCCTCGAAGAAGCTGACGGCGGTGAAGCTGCTGGGCAGGCGCCGGGTGTCGACCAGGACGACCGCGCCGACGGCGCCGCGGGCCAGGTCGTACCAGAGGTCAATGAACCGGTCCTGGCCCGGCGTGCCGAACAGCAGCAGTTCCATGGGAAGGGGCGCAGGGAGAGTGAGACGGCCGAAGTCGAACGCGACCGTGGTGGTCTGTTTCGCCTCAACACCCCAGAGGCTGTCCACCTCCGTGCTGGCCCTGGTCAGGTACTCCTCGGTGGTCAGGGGAGGGATCTCACTGACGGCTCCCACGGCCGTGGTCTTGCCCACGCCGAAGCCGCCGGCAATCACGATCTTCAGTACGGTCGGCGAACCGTCGGCCGGCGGCTGGGACCGGTGCTGCGCGGCGAGGTCAGCCTGCCTGGGGGTAAGCCTTGGCATCGGGCCACTTCCTTCTCAGGCCCGCGGCGAGGGCCGCGAGCAGTTGCTCGGTAGGACGCGAGTCCGCACCGTCCTGGCCGAGGGGGCCGACGTGAGAGGCCGTGACGGGGACGACGAGGGCGTGGGCGTCCAGGAGGTCGGAGATGAGGATCTTCACCGCTGTGACGGGGCGGGCGAGGTGAGCGGCCAGTTCCGCCACCGACCGGCGATGCTCCTGGCACAGGGTGACGATCTGCTGGCACTCCTCCGCCTGTGCGGGACCGGGCCGCCCGGGCCCTGGCTCCAGCACCGTCTCCAGGCCCAGCAGGTGCCGCGGACGGGTGCGACCGCCGGTCAGCGTGTACGTCCGGACGAACGCCGCCGTGTCCGGCGTGTCGGGGTACTCGCTCACCGGGCTTCGTCGCCCGGGGTGACGCGAACGGGGATGTCCATGTACGGGGCGAACCTGCCCACCAGCCGGCCCATCTCGTAACCAACGGTCCCGGCGTCTGCGTCGGCCGTGGTGACCACGGTAAGAATGGTGTCCACGACACCGCGCGTGTTGCCAGGCTGGTTAGGGAACGCCAATGTGGACCCGGCTGTTTGCACGAAGAACAGGCAGTCGTCGCGCTCGATGATGACCTGCTTCGCCGGCCTCTTCTGGTGGGTCGGCCCCGTAATGCTCGCCGCGAGGGAAGCCACGCCGCAGATCCCGGCAGACAGCTCGTCCGCCCAGTCCTTGTCGACGTTGCTGTCCAGCAGTTGCAGGCCGTCCCGGGACAGCAGCACCGCGTGCGTGACGCCAGTGACGTCCTCGACGAACTTCTGCAGTAGCCACGCAAGTTGGTTCTGGTGGTCCGTTGCCTGGTCGGAAGTGTGCTGGCCGTCGGTGATGCTCGAGTCGGGGGTGGAAGTCATAAGAGTCGCTCCAGAAGCGAGGGACGGGCCGAAGCCGAGCTGGCCCGAGAGTGGGAAACGGGAAGGGCCGGGCATGCGTCAGGTGCCGGAAGGCGGTTCACCGGTGGCGGCTCGGGCGCCACTGTGGAAGGCGGCGGCGAGCCCGGGTGTCGCCGCCGTGGCTGGTGGCTGCTCCCGTTGGCTCAGCGGCTGGTACGAGCCAGGCCGCCGTCTGCGTCGGGGCAGCTCCGGAGCAGCGTCCGGTGCCTGCCGAGGGGCGGTTGGTGCGGCATGCTCCGGCCGGGTTGCCGAGCGGCCGTTCTGGGCCATCGGAGCCGCCTGCGGCGGGGCGGAGTTGGGGGGCCGTGGAGTCGCCCGGCGGACGGCATCCGCTGTGCTGGTCGGCGTCATCGTGACGAGAAGCCGACCCGGGATAATCACGATGGCTGTGGTGCCTCCGAACGCGTTGTCTTGCAGGCGGACGGAGAGACCATGTCGCTGAGCGATCTTCGCGGCGACCAGCAGGCCCACCTGCCCAGCTCGGACCTGGCTGCTGACGTCGACCTCGTCTGGCCTGGCCAGCAGGTGATTCATGCGCTCGCGGGTTTGCGGGTGCATGGGGATCGCGCGGTCCTCCACCTCGATCGCAAGACCGGCTGGCACCTGCTGGGCCCGGACATCCACCTTTGTCGTCGGGTCAGAGCACTCGCAGGCGTTCTCGATCAGCTCGGCCAGGAGGTGCGTCAGGTCCGGTCCCACGTGTCCGGGCAGGCCGAGCTCAGCCCCGACGCGACCCGGGGCGACCACGACGCGCCGGTATTGGACCACCTCGGAGACCGCTCCACGCAGCACGGGGGTCACCGCCACCGCCTGACGCAGACTGCGCAGCGACTGCCCGCCTAGCACTGCTGTACTCTCCACCTGACGGCGAACTCGTGTCACGAGGTGGTCGATCTCGAAGATCTTGTGCAGCAGGTCCGGATCGTCCGTCAGCTTCTCCAGCTCGCTGAGCGCTTCTAGCGCCCTACCGACCAGGGCGTGTTCACGCTGGGCCAAACGGCGGAGGACTTCCAGCAGGACGCTGGACTGCGACTCGTCGTGGACTCGCACCAGGGAAGCGACGGCCTGCAACTGGAGGGCACTCAAGGTCGCCTCGATGCCGGCGGCCACACCGGTGCTCAGCGGCTGCTGCGCCTCGGGCAGTGGGGGACGTGCGCCGCGGCACAGCTCGTCCGCTGACCACAGCACGGACTTCTCGACCGCTTCCACCACCCCGGCAAGCCGGGAAATTTCCGCCGCATGAGCTTCCACCGCCGCCTGAGCCTCGCTGGCCATGGCACGAAGTGACGTGGCAGCAGTGCCCATAAGGCGCGCTGCCATGACCGTCACCCCAGCCATCCCGCAGGCCAGGCCGGCCACAAGCCAGACGCGGGGTAGACCCGTCGGCCAGGCCATCAGAGCGGCACCTAGCAGCGCCGCACTGCATAGCAGCGGCAGCACCACGGCCCGACGGACGTGGCCAAGCGGGACCTTGTCGATCTGTGAAGGCCGTCGTCTACGGTGACCGGGCGCTGGTGGCCGCGTGGGGGACAGGCTGTCCGACATCAAGATCCTCGACAGTCAAAAGCGGGCGGCGGACTGGGTGAGCTGAGTGACCAGTTCTCTTCGCACGAGCGGTGCACGTCGCGGCCACGCAGAGGCAGGTGCGGGTGCCGGATGCTCAGCCGGACAGGCGAGCGCAGTGTCGGCCGAGAGCTGGTCCAGGAGTCGGGCGCTCTGGATCAGGCCCTTGTGGCTGAAGGCCTGCGGGAAGTTGCCGAGCTGGCGCTGACGCTCGGGGTCGTACTCCTCGGCGAGGAGCCCGAGATCGCTGCGCAGGGCGAGGATTCGTTCGAACAGTGCCCGAGCTTCGTCCAGGCGGCCGGTCAGGGCGAGGGCGTCAACGAGCCAGAAGGAGCAGAGGATGAAGGTGCCTTCGTCGCCGGACAGTCCGTCCATTCCGGTGCGGTGCCCGGCGGTCGGGTACCGCCGCACGAGCCCGTCGGCGGTGGCCAGCTCGCGGCGCACGGCATCGACGGTGCCGACGACGCGTGGATCGTCAGGCGGAAGGAAACCGACCCGCGGAATCAGCAGAAGGGCGGCGTCCAGGTCGTGGGACCTGTAGGACTGGGTGAAGGTGTTGCGGACCGGATCGAAGCCCTTGCTGCAGACCTCGCGGTGGATCTCATCCCGAAGGGCGGTCAGAGCCTCAATGTCGGCGTTGAGGGCTCCGTCCTCGGCCAGACGGATCGTCCGGTCGACCGCTACCCACGCCATTACCTTCGAATGCACGAAGTGCCGGCGAGGCCCGCGGATCTCCCAGATCCCTTCGTCCGGCTCACGCCAACGATGCGCCAGATGCTCGATGAGGCGCTCGTGCAGCTGAGTAGTGTCCGCGCAGCGCGCGACGCCGCTCTTCTGCGCAAGGTACAGGGTCTCGATCACCTCGCCGTACACGTCGAGTTGGAACTGGTCGGCGGCGCCGTTGCCGACACGCACAGGAGTCGACCCCTCGTACCCGGGGAGCCAGGGCAGCTCGCGCTCCTGCAGATCGCGCTCCCCGGTGATCCCGTACATGATCTGCAGGTGTTCAGGGTCGCCGGCCACCGCCCGCAGCAGCCACCGCCGCCATGTCTGTGCCTCGTGCCGGTATCCGGTCCCCAGGAGGGCAGCCAAGGTCATGGAGGCGTCACGCAGCCAAGTGAAGCGGTAGTCCCAGTTCCGTTGGCCGCCGATCTCCTCGGGCAGCGACGTGGTGGGCGCCGCGACGATCCCGCCGCTCGGCCCGTAGGTCATCGACTTCAGCGTGATCAGGGACCGGATGACGGCCTCACGATGCGGACCCTCGTAGGTGCACTGGCTCACCCAGTCCTGCCAGAACGCAAGCGTCTCGGCCAGCGCAGCTTCGGGGTTCGGAACCTGCGGAGCTGCTTCGTGAGACGGGCTCCAGCTCAGCGCGAACGACACCACCTGTCCCGCTGTGACCGTAAATGTGCTGACGATCGCCCCATCCTTCTCGGTCTGGTCCACTTCGCTGTCCAGCCACAAAGTGTCTGCGCCGGCCACGGCGAGCATCCGGCCGTCCGTCCTGAAGATCCAAGGGCAGACACGGCCGTAGCCCGGTCGCGGACGCATGGACGAGACCATCGACATCTCGCCGGACAGGCCCTCGACGACCCGGATGACCTGGGGAGCCCCATCGCGCGGCGGCATGAAGTCGGTGACGCGTGCTGCACCCGCCGCGGTGCGCCAAACCGATTCCAGGACCAGCGAATCGCCGCGGTAGCGACGCTCGGCGACGGCCTCAGGTTCAGGTCGGCGGGAGGCTGAGACCGGAGCTAACTGCCAGGCACCGTGCTCTTGAGTGCCGAGTAAGCCAGCCAGAGCGGCCGGCGAGTCGAAGCGAGGAAGGCATAGCCAGTTGACGCTGCCGTCCCGGCAGACCAGGGCGGCGGTCTGCATGTCTCCGATGAGGGCGTAGTCCTCGATGCGCGCACGACGGGCAGGCGAGGCGAGCGGCGGCGTAGTCATGAGGTGCGGTCTCCAGGCGAGGCGAGGATGGCGTAGGCATGAGAGTGGTCTAGGCGCGGGTGCAGGACCGGGCGGCGCCAGCAGGCGGTGCTTACTGGCTCGCCCTCGTCCAGCGCGGTCCACGCGCCGATCAGGTCCCGGATCTGTTGCCTGGTCCGGGGTTTGAAGACGATGCCGGCCCGGGCGTAGTGGGCCGAGAGATCGGCCATTGTGTCCGAGGCCGCGTCCGTGGTTGCGTGGGTCAGTGAGAGAACAGAGCCCGGCGGGAGCCAGCCCTTCAACGCCGCCAGGGCGGTGCGGACCAACTCGTCGCTGATCCACGGCAGGACGTCATGCAACAGGAGCCCGACCGGACGGCTGCGGTCCAGTTGCGCGACCGGGTCGGCGGCGAGCAGGACGGGCATGTCGTTAATGTCCGCTTGAAGCACCGCTGTGCCATGGCGCTCGGCCAGTCTCATCCTCGCGTGGGCCGCGACGACGGGGTCGTGGTCGACGTAGACGATGCGCCGCACATGGTCGGGTAAGGAGGCGTGGTCGTCGTGCGGCAGACCACAGCCCAGGTCGATGACCTGGTCGATGCCAAGCCCCCGGGCGAAGAATGTAAGGATCCGGGAGCCGTGCGTGCGGTTGATGCGCACGCTGGCCGGCAGCCAGGGGGCGACGGCAAGGAGCTCCTGGGCCAACTCCCGGTCGACGCTGTAGTTGTGAGTCCCGCCGTCGAGATGGTCCTGGACGCGCGCGACACTCGGCGTAGTGAAGTGGTCTGCGGGGAGCCTTGATGTCATGTCTGCACCTCCATGCCTCGGAGCGCGCGCCCAGGGCATCGGGTCTTCCAGCCCTCGCCATCGGTCTGATGCCGGGCACCGATGCCTCGAAGAGCCGCCCGGAGGCACTCCTCAGGGGGCAGCAAGGTGTCCACGACGATCTTCGGGCCCGGGACCGCAGATGCCGGCTCGCCACTCCATTCAACGGGCCGTTCCGCGGGGGTCCGGGCCCGGCCACGTGCCACCTCATCGGGACAGACGCATTCGACGATGTGCAGCGCTTCCCCGATGCCGGCGGCGAAGCGATGCAGGGCACGGACTTCGCGGGTCCGGGTAAGGGGACGGCCGTCGAGCACGACTGTGGCCCCGGGACTGGTCTCGAGGTGCCACACGGTGGCCTGGAGGAGGAACTCGTACAGCCTGTCGCTCTGCTCCGGTGAAGGCGTGACCGGTCTGGGGAACAGCGCCCGCCGCAGTTCGGCCTTGTCGAGCAGGACCGCGGGGATGGCTTTGGCCAGTGCCTGCGCCAGAGTCGTCTTTCCGGTCCATGGGCGGCCGCCTACGGCGACGATCATCAGCTCTCCTGTCCGCACTCGGATCACACACTCGCCCGGTCAGGTCACACACTCGCCTGGTCAGGCCAACTGAGGCAGCCGACCAGCGGGCTCAGGGCATCCGAAGAACGCCCAGACGCCTTTGCCTGAGATGTCTCCTCGGCTCGCCCTTGGGGCTGCCGTCCAGCCGTCCGCCATAGCGCTGACCAGGGTCAGTCCTCGGCCGGTCGTCGCGTTCACCGAGGGCCGGATGTTCACGAGCGGCACCTTGGCGGAGTTGTCCGTCACCAGCACCCCCAGGGCGGTCCCCGGCCTGAAGGCGAGTGCGACCCCAACGTGCTCGCTTTCGCCCATTGGCCGCGTCCGGGCGTGCACGACTGCGTTGGTCACCAGCTCACTGGTGGTGAGGACCACCCGGTCGATGAAGCCGTCGGCCTCGAGCAGCCCCCACGCCCTGAGCTGCTCGCGCACGAAGCGCCGGGCGTCGCGTACGGCGCCGGCCTTGCTCTCGAGCTGGACCGCGGCGCGCTCGGTCCCGTCCCTGAGCGCCAGCACCGCCAGAAACTGCCGGTTCGTCAAGGACGTCATCGCTCACACTCCCGGTTCTGGTGGCGGGCGCCGCCATCCAGAACAACTGAGTGGACTGCGGCGCTCGTGGGCTCAACGGCCGGGCGTGAGGAGCCTCGGCTGTCGAGCAGCTTGTCGGGCGGTTCGAGACCGGCATGATTCGCCGCCGAGCCGACGACGGACAACCGTCATCGATTGCTGATCAGTGACTTGGGCATAGCCAAGTCACTGATCTGACCACTGATCCGTCAACAAGTCACTGTTCTTCGCGTGGAGTCGACGGTTCCCTCACTACTCTGTCTGTGGAGCGCATCAGGTGAAGGAGGTCTCATGGACCGTGCTTCGCACCGCCCGTCCTGCGCGAAGCGGCTACGGCGAGAGGGCGCAAGTCGCGGGGAGTCCGTACACGAGATCGCCGAGACGATTCACGCCCACTGCTCCGTGTCCCCGCTGCGGGCTCAGCGCCTGGCCCGCGGCCTAACCCTCAAGGAAGCCGCCGACGGGCTGAACGCGCTCGGAAAGGGACGTGCTGCCGCTCCCCGGGCGGACGGAGATCAGTTGGGGCACTGGGAGACCGGCCGTCAACCGCGCCCGGCCACGATCGGATTGCTGTGCGAGTTCTACGCGTGCACGCCCCAGGACCTGGGGTTCGCAAGCACCTCAGCTGCAGTCCCGCGTCCATCCAACGATCTCGTTTTGGCAGGGCAGCCATCCTCCATATCCGCAGCGGCGCGGACGTCGATTGCCGCTGCGTCCCTTGAGCAGCAAGTCGACGCAGCCCGACGCTCGGTGGACCGCACTCTCGCGACGGGCACAGTCACCGCAACCCAGCTGGACCTTCTCGACGAGCAGGTGCTCTGGGCTCGCGAACAGTACGTCTACACACCGCCAGCGCCGATGCTCCAGGTGCTCCTCGGCCACCTGACAGAGGTCGAGGACCTGGCCGCGCACCGGCAGCCGGCCACCGTGCAAGTCCGGCTTTCCGAGCTGACCGCCATGCTCGCCACCCTGATCGCCGACGCGCTCATGAAACTCGGCCACCTGGCCAGGTCCCAGTCCTGGTACGCGACAGCGCGCAACGCGGCAGACGACAGCGGAAACGCCGAGCTGCGGGCGCGGGTGCGGGCACAGGCCGCGATGCTCCCGTACTACTACGGGCCGCTGGAGGCCGCCGTCAGTCTTTCAAGAGAGGCGCGCATTCTCTGCCGCGGCCGTCCCGGGGCCACCGCCGCCTTCGCCTCGGCCGCCGAGGCCCGCGCCCTTGCGAAGCTGGGCGACTCAGAAGGCGCGGAGGCCGCACTGCGCTCCGCAAGGGTCGCGTTTGAACAGAGCAGGGTCGGAGGCACCGCCGACAACGATGCCTTCGGCTTCCCCGAGCGACGCTTCCGGCTGTACGAAAGCGGAACCCTCACCGCCCTCGGCCGTACGAGCCAAGCGCGGCGTGTACAAGAGGAAGCGCTCCACCTCTATCCGGCGAAGACCGGCATCGACCCGGCGCTCCTCAACTTCGAGGCCGCCATCTGCCTCGCGCGAGATCGCAGCCCGACCGAGGCGTGTCAGCTGGCCGCGGCCACCTTCCTGCGAATCGTCCCCGATCACCGCACATCCATCGTGGAAAAGCGGGCCCGCGCAGTCATTGAAGCCCTTCCACCGGCGATACAGAGCGGCCGGGGAGCCCGCGAGCTCCGCGAGATCCTGGCACTTCCTCCCGGACCGATGTGACAGCACCACGGGTAGTCGGCCAGCCTGGACCCCATGACAGAAGCGGCGCCGGCTCCCGGCGGTTACGACGAGTCCGAGATGCAGCAAGTCCTCAAGCGCGGATGCCTGGCCGTCGGCCTCGACAGCTCCAACGCACGCCTCCTTCGAGGACACACCAACGCGGTCATACTTCTTGAGAAAGAGCAGGTCGTTGTCAAGATTGCTCGCAAAGGATCCAGCATCGATGACGTGGCGCGCACGGCCGCGTTCGTTCGCTGGCTCATGGACTCCGGCTTCCCGACGGTGCCTCTTCACCCTGTCGACCAACCGGTCGTCATCGACGGGCACGCCATCACCTTCTGGACCTATCTACCACAGCCGGATAACCCGGTCACCGCGGCACAGCTAGCCCAGCCACTGCACGCGCTTCACGCGCTGTCCACGCCACCCGTAGCCCTGCCTGACCACGACAACCTCGCAGCGATCCGCCAGTCCCTCGCAGCGATCACGTGCCTCTCAAGAAAAGCACTGCTGTTCCTGACCGAACTCACGGAACATCTGGAATCGGAACTGCGCTCCGTGGAGTTCGCCATGCCGGTAGGGATTATCCAGGGAGACCCCCAACACCGAAATGCCCTCCACGCCGGCAACGGGAGAGCCGTCCTCTGTGACTGGGACACCGTGGCCGTCGGACAGCCCGAGTGGGATCTCGTCACCGTTGAAGTCCACTGCCGACGCTTCGGCCACGGCCAACAGCACTACGCTGCCTTCGCCGACGCATATGGGTGGGACGTCACCCGGTGGCCGGGCTTTCGCCCCTTGGCAGCGATCCGCGAACTCCGGATGATCACAACGAACGCCCGCAAGGTCCACCATGCGCCCGGGAGTCTGGCGGAGGTCGAGCGGCGGGTAGAAGGCCTGCGCCGTCAGGACACCCAGCTTCAGTGGAACATCCTCTGAGCTCCCATGCCAACAGACCGCTTGCCACCGAAAGCCGCTGCGACTGCCCAGAAGCGCATCTCTGCGCTCGATTGCAGCGGGCACAGCTGCCTGACTGACTTCGGCCGCCCCGACCAATCCGCCGAGACGTTCGCCGACGTCCGCAGCGTCCTCGGCCCGGACGAGATCCGAACCCGCGCCCAGTTCATCTCCCGGGCCGCCGCCCAGATGCAAGCTGGCGAGGCCGGTTCCATCACCGGACAGGAAGTCCTCACGCTCGTCGAGGGAGCGCGCTCCGCATGCTTGGACGACAACCTCACCGCGATGCTCTCTGAAGCCCGCCGCTGCTCCTCGGCTGCACCCGCCCAGGAACTATTGGAGGGGAGGATCCGCCCTGTTCCAAGTGATCAACCAGAGGTATCTGAGATCATCGATGATCTTGACCAACGAACGTCGGGATCGCCGACTGGGCTGGCGCCTTCGGCGACGCCACGGTCGCCGCCGCGATGCTCGACCGGCTCCTGCACCGGGGCGCGGTCGCCGGCATCGACGGCCGCTCCTACCGGCTGCGCGCCCACCAGAACCAGCCCGAAGCCACCCGAGCCGGGGTGCACGCACGTGTCTCCTGACAACGTCCCCGACACCACCGGGGTCGCGTCCGAGATGGCCGCCGCTGCCCGGTCTGCCAGACCGTCCTCACTGTCACCACCGCCACCAGCCGCCAGATCCTTTGCTCACCCACCTGCAAAGAGAGCCCGTGGGTCAGTACATCTAGACCACGTCGAGCTGGGCTAGGGCCAGGCCGCGGGCGTGGTCGCAGGCGCCGAGCAGGTGGATCTTCCGCCCCTTGGCCTTGGCCGCTTCGCGCAGGCTCTTGCCGTCGACCGCCACTGCGCGCATCCGGCCGTCGGTGCTGACGCGCCTGTCGGCCGGCCAGTTCAGCGCGTCACCATCGATGCGGCCCAGCAGCCGCCGTACTGTCGTTTCCGCAGGAGGCACCGCTTCGGGAACAGCGCATCGGGCCGCCGCGACTGCACCGGCCCGACCTGGGGCGGCCAAACCAGCGCCCACGTCACCCGCACCAACGGGAACAGCAGCCGGAAGGACACGGCCTCTGACCCGCCGCTCGGCCGTGGCTCACCGCCTCGAAAGGCGGGTCAATGAGACAGACGCCAGTCTTGCGGGGGCGCATCAGGGAGGAGGTCAGCACCGCGAGCCGCCAAGAGGACCCGACGAACCGGCCGGGAACGACGCATCCGCGGAGGCGAGCCATCGCCGACCCGGCGCGTGCACCCGCCGGCATCCACGGACGAATAGCCGGAGCCCTCGGCCTGGTACTCCCGAACCGGTGTGGCACCGGCACCCTGCCCTCTATCGTGGTTACAGAAGGTGAAGGGGGCGGGCGTGATGCGCGATACCAGGCTGGTGCAGACGGCCGTCATCGGTGATGAGCACTCCGATGTCCCGGTCGTCCTGCCTCCCGAGGCGATCGAGCTCGATGCCTTCCGCCACGCCCACGAGAGCGACACCTTCTGGTGCGGTGTGCTGCTGGGCGGCTGCGGCGCCCAGCTTGCGACCAAGCTCTACATCGATCGTCAGTGTCACTTTCAACATTTCCCGCAGCCGAACGGCATGCCGAACACCTGCCGCCGGCCGGCCGTGGGCGAATCCAGCGCGGACCACCTGTACGTGAAGTCGGCGATGTCCCGGTCGCTGCTGGATCACGGTCGCGCCGCACGCTTCCGCTTCCCGCAGCCGATCGGTTCCCTGGTCGATGTGGACCTGGAGGACGGCACCTCCTTGCGCATCCACATGGACGGCTCCGTCCGGCCCGACTGGGACGACACCGATCGGACCGTGGTCCTTGGGCCCGGCGCAGTGCCGGACCCGGACCGGCTGGCGGGCTGCCCGTACGTCTACCGGGTGCGGTGCGACAGCGACGGCGCCACCCGCCGGGTCTGGATCGGGACCCAGAGCCTTGCCCACCCCACCGACTGGGTCCCGCTCAGCGAGTGCACCTGGAGCGACGAGGGTCTGCTCACGCCCACCGCGGCCCGTCTCTTGCGCACCCGTACCGCTGGCTCGGGACGGGCCGCTGCCGTGTCCGGGCCTGCCGCACACACCGGGGTACTGCCGGAGAGCGTGGTGACTTTTGTCCGCGGCCTGGAGGCCGCGCAGCGGACCGGAACGGTGGAGCACGTGCGCCAGCTGTGCGCCGGCAGCGACTCCTTGCTGCAACGCCTCACCCCGCCGGTACGCAGCGAGGCGGAGAGGGCCCTGGCGGAGGCGCGCGCGTGGCTGGCCACGCACGAGGAGTACCAGCGCCGCCTGTTCGCCGAGCTCGAGGCGGCTGTCCGTGAGCGGCGCGCCTGGGACGCACGCTCGCGCCTGCAGCAGGCCGCCGCGTTGACCCGGCGCGGCGCCAGCGCCTCGGAGCAGCGTGTGCTCGCGACCGCCCGCGCCTACCTGCGCGGGCAGGACTACGTCGACGAACCCCGCGCCACAGCGGCGTACCGGCGGGAGGTGTACCACACGCCAGCGGCGCCGGCCCCGAGGAAGCCGCGTCCGGCCGCGCAGCAGAAGTCGAAGGCGCAGCGGCGCCAGGAGGCGGCCGCTGAGGCACGCCACCTGCTCAAGCGCCTGCGCCGGGAAGAGCGCCTCCTGCCCCCCGCCGAGCTGAAGAGGCTGGTCGGCAAGCTCCGGCGCGCGGCGCAGTCCGCGAGCGACGCCCTTGAGCCCAAGGACCGTCTGGCGGTCGCGAAGTGGGAGCGCAAGGCGGAGCGGCAGCAGCGGGCGCTGAGCACCCGGGGTTCGTCGCGTACGGATAGGGCAAGATCGGCCAGGGACCGGGACCGCCCCGCGCGCACGCAGCTCGACCCGCTGGCGGACGCGGTCCGGGCGATCCTGCAGAAGGCCGCGTCGACGGGGGCCACCGTCACCTGGGGCCAGATCCGCCAGCAGCTACCGCCAGGTCTGCCGGCCCTGAAGCGCAGCGAGCAGACGGCGCTGCTGATACGCATCGACCGCAGCCGCGACAGCACCGCCCCTCTGCTATCCGCGCTGGTCACCGGCGCCGACCACGACATGCACCCGGCCTACCCCCGCATTGCGGCCGCCCTGGGCCGGCCACCGGTGAACGGTCACCTGGCAGCCCTGGCCCAGTGGGCGGTGGAAATCTCCCGGTTCCAGCGCAGCCCGGCGAAGTAGAGACGCTGCGAGCCGCCACCACACGTGCAGTACCAGGCGCGGGCTTGCTGGCTGCGCCGAATCGGGTGGCCGTCGGCATCCCGGCGCGCGATCATGGCAAGGAGCCGCACGCCTGGGAGGAAACGACCATGTCCAGGAATACTCCGGCCCGTCGACTTGAGCCCGGCCCGGACCGCGGCAAGCTCGCCCAGGGCCTGAAGACGAAGTACGAACGGAAGTCGATCAGGGCCCTGGCGAAGAAGACGGACCGCTCCTACAGCGGAGTGCACCGCCTGCTGGAAGAAGCCGGGGCGCCCTTCCACTCCCGGGCGGCGCGCCCCGCCGCACGGAGTCCTGACACCACAGGGCCGGCCGCGCGCCGACGTGCCGCTCTCCAGGCGCGTGCCGGGCGGCACCGGGCTGTGGACGGTTGTTTGCGCGGCGGAGCACACTGGATCCATGACCGCCGCACCGCCGACTCCGCAGCATCTGTACCGCAAGCTGGCCATCCAGTGGATCGCCACCGGGACACTCAGCAGCGGGGCGGCGGCCGTGGCCCTCGGCGGGTCGCCTGCCGTGATCGGCCTGACCGGCGGGGCCTCGTTGGGGACACTGAGCCTGCTCGCCGTGCTGGTCCGACGCCGTGCCGTGGCCCGCCTCGCCACGCGGCTCGAGGCCGCGTTCGGCGCCGGCTACGCCTCGGGCATCGCGGATGCCGTGCTGATGCACGTCGTCGCCTACGAAGCCGCCGCCTTCCCCCTTACCGCCCCCGACGCGGTGTCGGCCGAGGAGCGTGCCGCGCGCCGCAATGCCGCCTACCACGCCGCCGCGGCCGCCAACCTCCCGCACCCGGTCCGCGAAGCAACGGCGACCGCCCTGGAGGTCCTCGACTCCGGTGATGCCCGCCGAGCCCGTCAGGCCATGGACGGGCTCGCGCAGGCCGTACGTGCGACGCACACCCTGGGCACACGACCCGCCGCGCGCAAGCCGCTGTCCCGCGACTGAACCACGTCAGGCGACCCTGGCGGCCGTCACATCGGCGCCCCAACCAGGTGGGCGGTGCCGTCCGCCAGCTGCATCTGTGTGCGAGAGGCCGGTTTGCTGGTCCTCAGCGGGCTGGGTCCACCCCAGGGGGCTTTTCCGCCTTGGGCCGGGGACCACGCTGGGTGCAGCGGTGGGCGCCAGGAACGCCGGAGGGCACTACGCAGCCTCGGGTTTGGTCGGGCCACCGCAGCTCACGCCGGGCGGCCCGGCCTCGATGATCTTCCTGCGGTAGGCGGGATCGGTACCCCAGACGGTGCGGGACTTGGCCTGGTGGTAGCCGTTGGTGCACTCGCCGAGCCACGAGCGCCCGATCCGATCAATGCCGCGTGACCAGGCGTCATGCCACAGGTAGGGGCCCGCCGCCGCGTCCTCCTCATCTCCAAAGGCCGACTCCCAGCCGGTCCACAGCGCGGTCAGTTCGGCCACCACGGCGCCGTGCTCCCACCAGCAGGCATGAGGAAGCTGCTCGGTGGTCAGCTCGTAGGTGTCCGCCATGCGGATCACCCACGCAGTGAACTCGCCCCACAGCTCGGCGCGTTCCCCCTCCTTGACCTTGTGCCACACGACGGGCGCGCCGCGGACGCGAGCGCTGTCACTGCCGCCGTCCTCACCGGTAGCACCCTGCTTCGCCGCGCCCCGTACTGCACCGGCGTCCTCAAGCCGGGCCAGGCGTGCGGCGAAGCCGGTGAGCTCGCCGTTGATGGACTCCAGCGCGTCGAAGAGCGGGCCGAGGGGATCAGGCACGAGACATCGCCTTTCGCGCCAGGCGGCCCCGCGCCGCGCGCACGGTCGCGGCGGCGGACGGAGAGCTCACCAATCGCGGGGGCCGGGTCGGAGCCTGGCCCTGGACGGTGTCTTCGAGCCGGGCCAGGCGTGCGGCGAAGCCGGTGAGCCCGCCGTTGATGGACTCCACCGCCTCGAAGAGCGGGCGCAGTGGGTCGTTGTCCCGGCGGGCAGGGGGCGCGGACGCGACGGAGACAGTCTCTTCGAGGTGCCTCAGGCGGTTGAACACCTGACGTTGCTCGTTGTTGAAGGCATCCAGGGCATCGAGGACAGCATCGACGAGAGAGCCGAACGGATCGTCGCCCTCACGGGAGTGACGCGGTTGTTCGGAGTCCGGGGCCGAGCAGGCCTCCAGGCGAGCGACGCGGCGTGTGAGGCTGGACAGCCTGCCGCGCATGGACTGCAGAACGATCAGGGACCACTCAGTTGCTGGAAACATGGCTGTTCACCTTCTTCAGGGCCTCCTTGGTGGCTTCGCTGATCTCCTTGGCGCGCGGGCCTTCGTGGATCCGTTCGAACTTGACCCGCGTGACGGGCGTTCGGCGGTGCACGACCAGGCCTTCGCGCTCCTTGATCTGCCGGATGTCACCGGGCTCGAGCACGGCCCGGCGCCGGGTGGAGATGCTGATGGAGGCGCGGTCTCCGTCGTCGCTGATCGATTCGGTGTCCTCTTCGAACTCGCCGGCGAGCTGGGAGTAGGTCTTGAGCTCCTGCTCGTCCGAGACACCACCCAAGATCACCTTGATGGTCGCAGCAGCGAACATCTTCCTGACACCCAGTTCCCCCCATCTCTCGTGCGCCTGGGCGAGGTTCTGCAACACGCCGACCATGAAGATGTTCTGCGAGCCGGAGACCGACATCAGGCTCGGGATCTGCGGCAGCGGAGCCACGTTGGCCAACTCGTCTCCGAGCAGAGCAAACGGTGGGTCGAGGCGGCCGTTGGGCATCCGGGCCGCGATCACCTTGGCGGTGTCGAGGATGGCCCGCGAGAACGCCGCCAGGATGGGTGCCAGCGAGCTGCCCTCGTCCTCCTCGCCGATGAGGAAGAGAGTGCCGCCCTCAGTGAGCCAATTCGTGATGGAGAAGTTCTTCTCGTCGCGGGCGGACTTGCCGAAGATCGCGGCGACCTTCTGGTCGTACAGGGCTAGGATGCTCTGCTCGGCGGTGCGCCAGCTTGCCGACCTCTCCTCGGGGGCCGCGGCGTGCTGAGCGGCCAGGGCCCGGGCGAGGTTCTCCTGGCCGTGGGCGGCCAGGATGTCCACGGGCTGCCGCTCGGTGGGGGCGGTGGCCCAGCGCAGGATGTCCATGCCGCTCAGCCCGTCGAGTGCCGCCGCATGGAGCCAGCACGTCATAAGCATTTGCGCATTCATGACAAAATATCCACCGTTCTTGGTGCCTTCGTCCGACTTCGCGGTGCCGGTGAGGGTCTCGGCGCGCTTGCGGGCGACAGTGAAGTCCTCGCAGCCGTCCGTGATGGCCCACTGCAGTTGCAGCGGCCAGTTGGACAGGCCCGTCGGGTCGAGCACCATGACCGGCCCGTACTTCTCGCGGCTCTTGGCCGTCGCGTACAAGACGTCCGTTTTTGAGGACGTGGCGAGCACACTGCCGGGGAAGTCCAAGATCCACGGCATAATCAGCTGCGAGGTCTTGCCCTCTCGGGGAGGGGCAACGATCAGCACGGTTTCCTCGAACGGGATGTACAGCTTCACGCCGGTCGGGATCGCGGTGCCGCAGAACACGGCGACTTCGCTCACCGGCACGTCCGTCACCCGGGGCGGCGCACTGGAGCGCCACGGCATCGCCTTGGAGGGTGCGACTGCCTTGGCGAGGGAGGGCCGGGGTGTGGCCAGGCTCGGGCGCAGGGCCCCGAGCCTGGACAGGGCCTTGGCCTCGCCCATGGCCTCCTGCAACTGGGCGCTCGTGGCCAGGCCGTCGGTGCCCTCGCCCCGCGTCGTACGCCAGCGCCGCCATCCGGCGCGGGCCCCCCAGCAGGTGCCGGCCGCCGCGGCGAGAAGCGGCGGGTAGAAGGCGAACGGCCCGCCCACGCCGGATCCGGCCGGGTAGGCGTCCTGCGGATGCAGGGGGTTGGTGGCCAGCGCGGGAATGGCGGCCGCGGTCTCGTTCCACGACACCGTTGCGGCCGAGGCGTGCGCGAGCAGGCCGGAGAGGACGGCGGCCACCCACGCCCAGAGGGTGAGAGCAACTGCGGTGATGCACAGGGCGATCCACCAGGCGTCCTTGTAGACGTGCAGGCGGTTGCCCGAGTGCGGGGTGACGACTTTGACCACTACCGAGCACCCCCACCTGCGGATATCGAGGCAGAGGCGGCCGCGTCGCCCCTTCTGCGGAGCGCCGCTGCCGTGCAGGGGCGGGCGGACGGCTCGGCGGACAGGGCCGCGGCGTGCCGGGCCGGTGCGCGGGCGGTGAGGTTCCAGAGAGACATCAGGCGGCGCTCTTTCGCATCGAGATGAGCGGTGCCGCGGGCGCCTGGCTTTCGGAGGCGGCCTCGGTCATCTTGCGGTTGGTATTGGTCAGCTCCGACTCGGTCGCGCTGCGGATGTGCTCCACCAGATGCATCCGGTTGCCCACCTGCCACACGGCTCGTCCCGGAGAGCAGCGGCTGGCACCGTCGACCAGCGCCTCACGCGCCCAGTCGGGCAGTTGCAGGTAGTCCGCAGTGATGTCGGCTTCGGCCTTGTCCATGTGGTAGAGCACCCGTGTGGCGGTCAGTTTCAAGATCGCCGCCGCTTCGGGTGCCTCGTCGACCATCAGGTCGCCGAGGTGGTGCAGGATTGCCCAGAAGGAGAGGCCGAGGCGCCGTCCGTACCGGACGAACTCCTCGAAGAGCCTGGCCACGGGTCGGTGGGACAGGATGTGCCACGCCTCTTCGACGATCAAGGTGCGCTTGACGCTGTCGCCAGGCTTGATCCACGCGTAGCGCAGCCACGGGCCGATCACGCTCATCAGCAGAGGCATGGCCTCGCCTTCACGCGGCAGGCCCGTGAGGTCGAAGACGATAAGCCGCGCGTCCAGGTCGATTCCCGGCGTGGTGGGCCCGTTGAACAGCCCGGCCAAGTCCCGTGTCGGACTGCACAGTTGATCCATCGCGAGGCTGGCCGGCTGGCCCCACTCGACCATGTCCTCGACGCCGACCTGGCGTCGGCCGAGCATGGCCGGCTCAGGGTTGGTCAGGGCGTCGTGGATGTCGGACAGCACCGCGACCCGCTCCTCGGCCGCGGCCCGCACCTGCGCGGCCGCGTGGGCGACCGAGAGGGAAAACTCGCTTTCGCTGCTCAGCGGCCCGCCGATGATCTCCACCATCGAGCAGAGGATCTTGAACTGGTACTGAGAGGGAATCCGTGGATCCAGCGGGTTGAGCCGCACTCCCTCGCCGTCCTCACCGCCGTACACCAGGCGGATCGGGGTGACGCCGAGGGCGCGGGCGATACTGTCCCACTCACCCACCCCGTCCTCCCCCTGCGCGTCCAGAATGCAGAAGGAGCGGTCGCGGAAGCGCAACTGCCGCAGCACGTAGCACTTTTCGAGCGAGGACTTACCGAACCCGGACTTGCCGAGGACGAGTGCGTGACCGCTGGGAAGACGTTCGCGGGCGGAGGGGTCGTAGAGGATGAACGGGTCGTAGATGTAGGCCTTGCCCGAGTAGATCTCCCGACCGATGATCACGCCCCTCGGGTCCGAGGACGGGGCGCCGACCGCGGGGTACAGGCCGGACGCGGTGGCGGTGGTGGTGCGCAGGGCGCGCCGTCTGGTCTGGGACTGGCGGCGTATGAGTTCGAGCATGGCGCCTCAGTCCTTCAGCAGTCCGGTGACCATGGGCAGGGTGTTGGCGAAGGCGCGGTACTGCTCGGAGTCACACCACTCCAGCGCCAGCTGGCTCTTGACCGCGGCCGCCCGCACCGTGTTGCGGTGCTGCACGAGCAATTCGGGGTCAGGTGCGGTGACGGTGACCCAGCCGGTCAGCCTCACGCCGGCCGCGCCGTTGGCGAGGTCGTGCATGGTGGAGGCGGACGCCCCCAGCTCACGCTCCTCGCGCGGGTCGACGATCTTCCCGGGATGGTTGTCGGCCTGCCCGGCCTCGTTGGTGACGTCCGCCATTGCGTCCTCGAGGGCCTTGTCAGCAGGCATGAGCCGCATCGTGATCCCGACCGTCAGGATCACGTCGGAGACATACAGCAGCAGCGGAGCCATGAAGTTGATACCGACCGGCAACACGGGGAACTGTTTGATCCACGCGGTGCTCGTGTACCAGGGATCCGCGCCCTCCCAGCTGCGGGCCGCCATGCGCGTGGGCTCCCGCGCGTCCATCTCGGCCGGCCAGCAGCTCGTGCGGTCCATGCCGCGGGTGTCGTTGATCCAGTGGTCGGGCGCGTAGGCGTGGTGGATCAACGAGGCGAGTGCGGGCTCGTCGAGGTTGCGCACCCAGCGCAGCTGCGCGCCGCCCAACCCGCGGATGAACTGCTCGATCTCCTTGCCGAGGACCTCACCGTACCCGTCGTGCAGGGTCTTGTATGTTAGGGCCTCGGCTGACAGTTCCTGGGTGTAGGGGATGCCCAGCACCAGAAACAGCCTGCGATCCTCGGCGTAGACCGACACCATGTCGACCAACTGGTCGTAGGAGTCGCTCAGCCAGGACGGGGCGGCCGGATCCCGGCGTGCGGCGGCGTCGTGGGCGTGCGCGTTGGGGTCGGTGGGCAGCAACCGTGCCAGCCACTGCACATATTCGATGCGACCGCCGCTCTCTGCGGTCTCCTTGAGCAGATACTCGTAGGCGGAAATCAGCGCTTCTTTGTCCGCGCCGTCCAACCCGCCGAAGTTCTTGGCTCCTTCGACCTCGATGCAGGTCACGAACATGCCCTCGGTGGGCTGGAGCAGGACGGCGATGTCGCCGTACGCCGTTCTCGCCGTGATCCACTCCAGGGAGTCGGGCACGCCCACCGGCTGGGCCACCGGCAGGGGTGTGCCGTCCCGGCGGCGCCCGGCCAGCGGGGCCATCGACTTGTACAGGAGATTGCCGTCGCGCAGCAGCCGGCGGTGCGAGCGGCGGATCTCGTACCAGCGCAGGAGCGTGCGGCCCTTGTAGGGGGCCATCGTGACGTAGATGCACGTTCCGGCAGCCCCGACCGCTCCGATGATCTTCAGAGGGACCCCAGGCAGGCCTGCCAGCAGGCCGACGGCCAGGACGGCCCCGCCGAGCAGCACCAACTGCTCGTCCATCTCGAAGCGACGCCCCAGCAGACCGCGCGGCCGCGGTCGGGGGAAGCTGAAGACGCGGTCCATCGCGACTCCTTTCTCCATGTGTGAAGGGGAGGGGGAGGGCTGCCGCTAGCTCGCGGGCGGCGGGGGCGGAGGAGCGGGGGCCGGTGGCGGGGGAGCATCACCGGCCTGTCGGGGCGGGCGCGGGGGAGCACCTCCGCCCTGTCGGGGCGGGGGCGGGGGAGCGGGGGCCGGTGGCGGGGAAGCACCCCCCGGCCTGGAGCCGGGAGCGCTGGGACGCGGGGGCGGAGCAGGTGCCGGCCGACGGGCTCCGCCACCGCCGCCGGATCCGACGCGGCCGCCGGCACGCGGACTGCTGCCCGGCCCACCAGGGCTCCTGCCCCCACCAGGGCTCCTGCCCTTGCCGGGGCCGCCTTTCTGCCCACCGCTTTGCGGCCCACCTCCCTGCTGGCCGCCGCCTCCACCGTCTCCGAGGGCGTTGCTGGCGCCGTCCTTGACAGCCTGGACGGTCTGGTCGCGGACCTGGTCGCCGACTTCCTTGCCAACCGACGCGATGGCGGCAGGCGGCGCGGCCTTGGCTGCCGTGCCCATGGCGGCACCGGTTCCGCCGCCACCGGCTCCACGGCCAGCGGAGCCCTTGGACGCGGCCTGGGTCTTCATGTCGTCATGCTTCGCCTTCACCGCCTTGGCTCGCTGGCCCGCCTCGTCCTTGACCTGGGCCATGGCCTGGATCTCGTCACCGACCAAGGGCAGCCACTTCGCAATCTGGAAGGGCATGAACAGGGCGATGAACAACAACGCCATGAAAGTGATGCAGGTGCCGATGGCCTGCGGGATAGTTATGCGGTTGCCGCTGTCGGCGACGCCGTCCAGCAGGGCGCCTGCCAGGGCGAGGGCCAGATAGATGCCCAACTTGCTCGCGATGATTCCGCCCATGATCCCGACCCACTTACGAGTGTGCCCCCACAGGTCCTTGTCGACCAGACCGGCGAAGACCAACGGGCCGAAGATGAGCCCGAGCAGAATCAGCGCGTTGCGCACCATCAGCATGAGCCACAGGCCGAACACCGCCAGCAGAATCATCAGGGCGATCGGAATAGCAATGACAGCCCCGACCCCGGGCATCAGAACGGAAAGAGCGGCCAGTGCAGTGAAGATGAACAGCCCGCCGACGAATACCTCAGCGATGTAGTCACCGAGAATCGTCTCTGCCGCACTGTCGATAAAATCGACAGTGTAAGCCACGGCCAGCGGCATGAAAGCCGCAACGGTCACGGACATCAGCAGATAGCCGACATTCTCCATAGCGGCCTGGGCGACGGGCACACCGCGGACCACCCGCTTCACCACCGATATCAGCCACTGGACCATGGTGAAGACGGCGGCGAGAGCGAATACGAGACCGTAGAGGCGAATGAAGCCGGGGTTTCCCCAGTCGATTTCCATCATGACTAGTCCCCCTTGCTCTTCTTCGTGCCCTTGTTGGATTCCCCGACTTTCTTTCCAGTGAGCTCCTCGCCAAAAGCAGAGAACATTCCCTTGGTCCCGGCTCGCAACTTGTTTTCCATATAGCCAAGCGGGTCCGAAGCGAAGTCAAGGGTGGAGTCGATGGTCTTCGCAACATCGAGAACTTCGGTATTCTCGTCAGCCCAAATGACTCCCTGTGCTGCCTTCTTGCATACGTACTTGCCTCCGGGGAGGCTGCACGGATTGGGCAGAGCCTCGGCCGGGGAGGCGGCAGGACCGAAGACGTTGGTTGCGAGCGCGATTGTCAGTGCGACGGCCGCCGGTCCGATGCGGTGGCGCCGGAGGAAGGAATCAGCCTGCATAGCGGGGCGCCTCGAACTCCTGATTGGCCAGGCGCATGTCCTCGGTGGAGGAAGCGGACTGGTCAGGAGCAACCAGCGGGGTTGGGCCGTCCGCGAGGTCGATCGTTGCGACCTTCCAGTCGCCCTCCTGCCACTGCAGGATGAGCGTGTAGGTCGACCAGGAACCGCTGACCGGCATCTTCGACTTCTCGGTGGGGACCCCGACGACCTCGCTCATCCAAACCTTGACCGTCGCGGTGTCCTCGGAGTAGGAGCGGATGCTGGTGCCGAGCGAGGCGGCCCGCATCACCATGTCCGGCGCGCTCTGCTCAGTTACCCCCAGAGAAGCCATGAGGCCTTTGGCCATCTGGTCGTCCTGCGCCCGTTGGGTGGCCAGGGCGGAGGACGTCATCATCGTCTTGAGGACCTGGTGGCGCAGCCCCTCGTCGGTGAAGTAGCCCGGCGCAGAGCGGGCCATCTGGTAGTTGACCGCGGCGGCCGCAGCGCCGTCCTTGGTGCGCGGATAGCCCACCGGGACGCCGTTTTTGACGGACTTGGCCTTGACTCCAGGTCCGCTGCCGCCGGCCCGGGAGGTGGGAGTGGAGTCGGCGGGCGTCTCGGCGCTTCTCTTTTCGCCCCCCTTCCCGTCCCCGCCGAACAGGGTCAGCGCCATCCCGAGCGCCAGCACGACGCCGAAGATGATCGCGCCGATCTTCACCCTGCGCCACGGCGAGGCTGCCTCGGTGCCGGGGGACTCCGGCGCCTTCGCCGTCAGGGTCCGGGTCCCGGTCTGCTTCTGCTTGCCGGCCATTAGATTCCAAACCCGTAGACGATGCCGAAGAGAGTTGACATGGAGGCGACCGCGAACAGGCCGAGAAGGGAGCTTGCGACCATCGTCTGCCCCTTCTTCGTCTCCATCGTGTTGTGCTGCTGATTTCCGACCCGGATATGAACTGCGCCGACAATGGCGCTTCCGAGCAGGAAGAGAACGGCACCGGCCATCACCACACCGACGATTATTTTCGCCTTGGTTCCGATCGCGCCGAATACCGCCCAGTCGGGCTTAATTCCGTCCGTGATGCTGCCTATGTCGCCGTCTGCGGCGAGCTGCATCACCTGCTGTGTTACCTGCACGAATCCCTCCCAGGCCACGAAAGCCTGCCCCAGTCCGCGTGAAGAACCTGGACAACTGGTCATCGACAGCAAGGGATTCCACGCGTCGCGCCGAACACGTCCAGTCGAATACTGAGAGACGGCCAAAACGCCTCTCCGGAGGACGCGTTGACGCACCCGCAATCCAGTGCCTTAGTATTCATCGCAAGTTGTCGGTTCCTTGCTGCTTTCACTCGGCGCAGACGCTAGCCGCGCATTGCGCAGCTATGTAGAGACGCATTCGCAGCCCTGGGACGCCCGACTAATCGGGCTCACCCCATGGCACGGGAATTGCGGTTTCCGTCCCTCGTGGCGGGATCCGCACCGACGACTGGGGATCGAGATATGAGCAAAGCCATCGGCATCGCCGGGGGTGGGATAGCGGCGATGTGTGCTGGAGCGCTCTGCCTGCCGCTGATGCTGGGCGTCGGCGACACGGACGACGGACCGAAGTGGGAAGACTCCTGCACACCCACCAACTCGGCGATGCAGGTGACCAGCAAAGGGCAGGAAATTCCGGCCGCCGAACCCGGGGCGCAGGTCACGGTGCCCTTGAACCCCCAGGGCAAACAGCAGAGCGTCAACTGGACGGAGGAACAGCGGCGCAACGCCAGTGTGATCACCAACGTCGCACGCAGCCGCGGCCTGCCGCCCCGCGCCGCAGTGATCGGCGTAGCCACTGCGATCCAGGAGTCGATGCTCAGGAACATCCGGCACGGCGACCGCGACTCCCAAGGTCTCTTTCAGCAGCGCCCCTCACAGGGCTGGGGCACCGTGGCGCAGATCACCGACCCGATCTATGCGAGCAACGCCTTCTTCTCGCGCCTCGCCAAGGTCGACAAGTGGCAGGTCAAGCCGCTCACCCAGGCCGCCCAGAACGTCCAGCGCAGCGGCTTCCCTGACGCGTACGCCAAATGGGAGAAGGCCGCCGGCGAACTCGTGGTCAAGAGCTGGGGCAAGAAGGCCGTGCTTACGAGCACCTCCGGGTGCGACGCCGTCGAGAACGCCGCCAACTCCACCGACGCCAAGGGCAAGGGGGCATGGGCGCTGCCCGTGGAAAACTCCCGCGTCACCACCCCCTACAAGGCCGGCGGCGGCATGTGGTCCTCCGGCAGCCACACCGGCATCGACTTCCCCGTCGCCACCGGCACCCGCGTCCAGGCCGTCGGCACCGGCACCGTCGTCGAAGCCGGATGGGGCGGCGCGTACGGCAACAACGTCGTCATCAAGATGAGCGACGGCAAGTACACGCAGTACGCGCATCTCTCCAAGATCACCGTCAGCAATGGGCAAACCGTCAAGGCCCGTCAGCAGATCGGCTTCTCCGGCGCCACCGGCAACGTATCCGGCCCGCACCTGCACTTCGAAGCCCGCACCGGACCTGCCTACGGATCCGACATCAACCCCAGCGCCTATCTCCGCAGCCACGGACTCTCGCTCTGACCTTTGAAGGAGGGGGCCCGCCGCACCACGCCGCGGGCCGCACACCATGAACACCAGCACCCGCTACCAGGTCCACATCAGCCCCGACGGCCAGCTCTGCATCGACAGCGAACCCCAGGTCGTTCCCGACGGGGTCGACCCTTCGCAGGTCGTCATCCAGGTCCTCCACATCGAAGCAGCCGGCAGCGGCATGCCGGTCCTCGTCCAGGTCCAGGACGACCGCACCAACTCCCGGTTTAGCATGCAGGTCATGCCCGACGGCACCACCCAGGCCCCGGGCACCCCGGCTCCCCCTGCAGGTCTTCAACCGGTGGCGACCGGGCCGCAACAGCAGGCGAGCAGTCTCTTCGACCGGCTCGCCGCCGCCCAGGCCGCCGGCCGCGCCCACGACTTCGACACCGCCATACCGGCCGCTGACGCCATCCTGCAGCAGCTCACCGCCGAGCAGGGCGACACGGCGGCGGCGACTCTCGAGGCGGCGCAGTTCCGCTCGGACCTGGCCTACCTGAGCGGCGAGTATGCCTTCGCCACCGCCTCGTGGACCTGGCTCGCCCTCGCCTGGTTCGACCGGCTCGGACCGGGCAAGCGCCGCACCCAGGTGGCGGCGCAAAACGCCGCCCAGGCATGGATGCGACTACCCCTGCACGAGGCAGGGCCCCTGGCCTCCGACCTGGTCAGCATGCTCTTGGAGGTGGCGGCCCCGGAGCGCACCGCAACCATGCGTTCACAGATCGCCGAGCGGCTCGGACAACCGAGCAACTAGGGTCCGTCTTCAAAGATCATCCGGGCGGTAGATCATGGTGTCGTGGTACGTCGTCATGAACTCACTGACCAGGAGTGGGAGTTACTCGCTCCGCTGATACCCCGGGCTGCGACAGGGCGGCCGCGTGTGGAGGACCGGCAGGTCATCAACGGGATGGTCTACAAGATCCGCACTGGGATCTCCTGGCGTGACCTGCCGGAACGTTACGGGCCGTGGAAGACCGTGTACACCCGCTTCCGCCGTTACGCCCTGGACGGGGTGTTCACCCAAGCCCTGCAGCACATCCAAGCCCACGCCGACGCGGCCGGCGACCTCGACTGGCTGGTCCAGATCGACTCGACCATCGTCCGCGCCCACCAGCATGCCGCCGCCACCGGCCGAAAAGGGGGCGGCATCGGCAGGACGAACCGGACGATCACGCCCTCGGCCGATCCCGAGGCGGATTCACCACCAAGATTCATGTCTCCTGCGATGGCAAGGGCCGCCCGCTCGCGATCCTGGTGACGCCCGGCCAACGGCACGACAGTGTCTGCGCACGCCCTCTGCTGGAACGGATCCGTGTTCCCCGCACCGGCCCGGGCCGACCGCGGTGCTGGCCCGACCAGGTCATCGCAGACAAGGCTTACAGCTCCCGCGGCTTCCGTGCCTACCTGCGGAAGCGCGGCATTGCGCACACCATCCCCGAGAAGACCGACCAGCGACGGCACCGGCTGAGGCGCGGTGGCTACGGCGGCCGACCGCCGGCGTTCGACCGGGAGACCTACCGGCATCGAGCGCTGCTTCAACCGGCTCAAGGGCTTCCGCGGCATCGCCACCAGATACGAGAAGACCGCCACTTCCTGCGAAGCGGCGGTCACCCTCGCATCGTTCCTACTATGGGCAAGATCCGTTTGAAGACGGACCCTAGTTGCAGCACACGCGCAGTCGGGCCTTGACAACCTAACAACATCAACCAACTGCTACAGTCGACTGTCGTGAGCACAACAACGCTAGACGCGCAAGAGGCGCGACGACAGAGGAGGCAGAACATGCGAAGCCCGATGGTGTTCTTCCAGGGCGTCTTCGCGCTCGGCTTCGTCGTCATGCTGATGGTCACCGGGCTGATGTATGTCGCCCACGACGGCCCGAGCGTCGAGCTGGCACAGTCCGTTGGCCTGCTCCTGCTGTTCCTCGGCCTGCTTCTGGTCACGGAGCGGCGTATGACCGGGCGCTGGTTCAGGTGGTCGCGCCGCTGACGCCGGCCCTCCCGTCCGCAGGCAGCCCGAACACCTGCCCACAGTTGCGCATGCCCGTACTTGGACCCCGACGACGCCCCGCCCTGCGGCGGGACGTCGTCGTTTTGTCTCTCCCTCATGCCGGACACCGTGCTCGTGGCCGTACCGGTCGGCGTTCGGGCATACAGTGTTCCGAGGACCCGGCGGACAAGGGGGAACTGTGAACACGGCGGCCTGGCTCAAGTACGGGTCCCGGCACCTCCCATGGCGCCGCCCCGTCGCGGCCGCTGCTCAGACCATCGCCTCCTGGAACGCCGTGACGCGCCTGCAGACCCGCACCGCCTCGGAGCCGGTGGACGGCATCCACCAGATCCGGGATCATTGACACAGCAGCGTCCCGGTGGCACGGGGGAGGACCACCGGGACGGCAACCCCAGACTAAGCACTTCCGTTCACCTACGCGCGGGAATCACGGGAATTGACCAGATGCGGCTACTGCAGCCGACGAGCCATCACATGGTGACGCGGCCCCCGGGGGGCCCTGCCCCAGCGGCCTCAGTTTCGTACGTTGGTAAACTCCTTGACGCACCTCTTCTGCAACCGGAGTACAGGGCGGACCGACGAGGCCCAGCGACCGACACGTAGGAGAACACCAAGAGTCGGGCATGCAGGCGATCACGGCTGGATGGCGCAGCGACCGGGCACCGAACCCCCGTGCGCCGACGGATACGACCTTCAGCGGCGCGGGCAGCGGGTGTCACGGGCCGACAGGATGCGCCGCTTCGCAGGCGACGCACTGTTCGGGCTGCTCGCCGAGGCCTGGCGTCGGTCAGGCCCGCGGGGCAGGTCTCGGCGAGGACCTGCTACGCGACGTCCTGGTCCACCTACACACCATGGCTGGCGCCCTCACCCGCCCTCCGGGTACTGAAGAGTGGTGCCGACGCCGGCCGGGGGATTGTCAGTGCCCCGTGTCAGCATGGCGACCATGACGAAGACGCAGGTGGGGGCGGCCGGACGGCTGCTGCGCGAGCTGACCGGGGCCGGTGCGGACGCGGTGCACGCCGACAGCGCATCCTCGGCGCGCCGTATCGCTTGCCGGAAGATCTCCATCTCCGACTCGACGACCGACCGCTCCAGCGGGGAGAGCTGGAACCACGGGGTGGACTCTTGGCCGGCGCTCTCGAGGAACGCCCGGCGGGTCTCGTAGAAGTGCCGGGTCAGGTTCGGCGGGAGCATCGTGCGCGTGGGCATGGATCGCGGGGTTCATGTCTTGGGGAACGTCAACGGCGGATTCTGTGACACCCCTCCCTGGTGGCCCTGTCGATGCCGCTATTGCCGGGATGGTTGTCCTCTGACACCTCAATGCCTGGTTACAGCGGTCCCCTACGTCCCAGAGACTCGAGGATCTGCAGCGCGTTCTGGACCTCGGGAGGGTGTTCGGGCTTGTTGCGCATACGCCGCCACCAAGCTGCGGTGGCTCTCCCCGCCCTCCGGTGGATTTCCCACTTTGCAGGGATGTACCGAAGGTCTTTGCGGCACGCTGTCAAGAACTCAGCGTTCATCTTCCTGAGGGCTTCGCTGAAGTGCTCCGTGTTCCTCCCGTCTTCCACCGTCCTCGCGTAGTGCTTCAGCGCATGCTCCAGACACGTCGCGACGTTCAGGACGGCCATGGGGGCCACCATGTTCAGCTCGGCCACGGCTGCATCCACTCGCCGGAGGACGTGCATCTGCTGGGGCAGGAACTCCATGTCCAGCTGCGCGCGTACCCGTTCCCTCTTACGGCGCGGCACCCTCCGCTCTAAGTGCTCCTGGCGAAGCTCCAACTCGTAGATCAGGGTGTAAAGGGCGGTCGTCGCAGCAAGGAAGTTGAGGTACGCGTCCCGCCGTTCATCTCGACTTCCGATCTTGATCAGAGTCACCCTCGGGCGGCGGACGTATGCGGTTGCGGCTTGGCCAGCGAGGCCGGTCCCTGCGCGGAGAACACCGTCGGCGGTAAGGGCAGTCAGAGGGTCCACGCCTTGAGTAACGCCTGTAGACCGTTTGCAGGTTCCACCGGGAGGCCGCCAAGTCCCGGTTGGGGGCCTGCGAAGGGGCGATGCCCGCCGATGCCTGAGCGAAGCGAAGGCATCGGAACTCTTGCTTGATTGTGGTGCTTGATCTTCTTACTAAAGGTGCCTGATCTACCGGGACCCGGTCCACCGGCGGCCGTCTCACCGGAAGCCGGATTTTCAGGCCCCGGTGACCGGCGCCTGAAAGTCAGGCCCCGGTCTGACCTGCGGGGGCAACGAAAAGACCGGCCCCGAAGTGCTCGGGACCGGTCTGTCGGCGGGGGCGGTTCGGTCAGCGTTCGCGTGCCAGGCGGGCCGTCCGCTGCTGCTGCCAGATCAGCTTCGTGGTGACGCCGGCGTGCTCGGCGATCTTCTCGCCGCTCCAGCCGTACGGCTCTTCCGAGAGGGCCAGGGCCGCTTCCCGCATGAACACCACCGCGGCGGCCCGGCGGGCGCGCGCTGCGGCGACGATGCGCGCCAGCCGCGGCAGTTCCTCGGCGGCGTTGTCGATCCGCTGGATGCCGGCTTCCTCAGCGACCTGGGCAAGCTCCTCGGCCGAGAGGCGACCCGGGACCGGCCGCAGCTCGTGGGCCTGGTTGATCCACTCCTCGCGGGCCCCGCCCATGCCCCTGTTCACGCGGTGGTGGATGGTCAGGTCGTCCTGGGCGCCGCAGCGCACGCAGGCGCCGCCGTCCCGGTCGTAGACGATCGCCTTCACCACGTCGGTGGGGCCGGTCCGTCGTCGTGCCACGGCGCTGGTCTCCTCATCTGCCCCGGGCGCCGGACCGCGGTGTTCACGGCCCCGATCGGGCGCGCCCTGCGGGGCGAGGCGGGAAGAGTGGACGAGGCACGCTCTTTGTGTCGCGCTCCGGGAACCAGCCTCGGGCGTCCCTCGCGATATCTGAAGCCTCGCGGCCGGTCATGCGCCCCCTCGTGTCGTCGTGCGCCGAGGGATGCGAGCCAGCGGAAAAGTTATGGTCGGTTTGTCGCCGGACGATCCCGGCGTGGACGCAAACTCCCTGGTGAGAGCCGTGCCGTGCCCGCAAGACAGCCGTTACGTGCGTACATGACCTGCGTCACCTACGCGCGTAGCACGTACGCTGCGGCGCGAACCGTGACATGGACGCGGGACACCACAGGAAAGGGCCTGCCCATCGGTCTGGCAGGAGCGCGGGCAGGCCCCGAGAGCCGCGAAAGGCCCCAGATGACAGTATTCATCGACGCCAAGGCCATTCTCATCCTGGTCGTGGCAACACTCGTAGCCGCAGCGGTCTACCGCTGGAGTCAGCGGCCGACAACCCCTGGCGGCCCGAAAACGCCTGGTGACCTTGCAGGAGCGGTCGGGGCATGGGCGGCAATGGTGGCGGCCTTGGGCCTCCTGCTGTCGTACTCGCCGGAGCCGGGCAAGGACACAGCCCCGCCAGCAACGACACCATCCGGCTCGGCGAGCCCCAGCCCAATGAAGTAGCCGGAACGGCGCCGCAGGTCCAGGCGGACGGCTCGACGCGGAGTACGATCTCGCCCCTGTTCACCGTCCTGTCGGGGCTGAGGACGACGACTGAACCGTGCGGCGCAGCCGGAGGCGGCACAGCTCGGCGTACTCGGCCTTGGCCTCCACGCCCACGGAGTCGAAGCCCTCCAGACGGGCGGCCTCCAGGGTGGTGCCGGTACCGGCGAACGGGTCCAGGACGAGCCCGCCGGCCGGGGTGAGCAGCCGGACCAGCCACCGCATCAGCGCCACGGGCTTCATCGTGGGGTGCACGGTGCCGTCCGGCAGGCGCGGCCGCTCGCTGGTGGGGGCCTTGGCCTGGTAGCGGAACGCCGGGTAGAAGCGGGAGACGCCGCCGGAGTCAGCGCCCCGAACTGGCTTGCACACGGTCTGCCCCTTGAAGGCGCCGTAGACGTCGCGGAACTTGTCCGAGCCGCGGCGGCGGGGGTTCGCGCCGGAGGTAAGCAGCCCCGACTGGCCGTCCAGCTCGGCGACCGGGCAGCTGGGGGCGCAGCCGTCCGCGCAGCCGTCGACCAGCCAGCCGGCTGCGTCGACGGCCCAGGCGTGCGACAGCAGCAGGTTCGTCGGCCAGCGTCCTTCTGGGTCGCCGGGCGGGGTCTTGCACGCCGCGGTGTTCATCGCCCCGGTGCCGTGCTCCAGGACGTTGGAGGCGACCGTGCCCTCGAGGGGCTTCCGCGCGAGCACGATCGGCTCATGGCCAGGCTTGAGGGCGGTGTTCCAGCCGTCCCAGCACGCGGCCTCCGGGGTGGCAGGGGCGGTCACGTCGAATGTGTCGGACTGGAGCTGGGGGAACACCCCGGAACCGGCGCGGGCGCGGTGCCCCTTGCCGATGACCTCCCGCTCGTCCCAGGCCTCGCCGGGCGTGTTCTTCCGCCCGTTCAGCTCGTGCACCAGGTCCTCGAGGCCGGCCGGGGCCTCGAACCCCATCTCCGCCTGCAACCGCTCCCACTGCTCGACGGTCGGCACGGAGGCGGACCGGCGCTGCGTGGTCCAGTGCTGCGCCATGCCGTTGAACCCGAACAGGGCGTCGATCTGGGAGTTGGACCAGCCGACGGAGTCCCGCAGCCGGGCGAACTCGGCGGTGAACCGGCGGCGGGCGGGGTCCGCAGGTGGGCGAGGGCGTCAGCGTGGTGCACGACCGGCTCAGGCCCGGTCAGCTCCTCCGCGGGTATCAGGGCTTCCTGCCCGGCGGGGGCGAGAGCTGTTGCCGCCACGGGGTCTCCGTCCTGCCCCGCGCGTCGGGCCGGCCGGGAGCGGCAGCCGCGGGGGGACGGCGGGAGCGAGCCGGGACGATAGGCGCCGCCCGGAGGGCTTACGTCTCCTCGACCGCTGCCGCTTCCCAGAGAGTGCGCGCCATGTTGTCCGTGCCGCGGGACGTGCGGGGTCGGCTCGCACAGTTCCAGCCGCGCCGCGGGCGACGTTGCGCAACCACCCGCCATCCGGCACCGCAGAGACTGGCCCCCGACTCACCTTCCTGGGTGTAGGTGATCAGCCGCGTGTATCCCAGCGCCTTCGCTGCCCGCCAGGCAGCGCCGTACAGCAGGCTGTTCGCGTTGCGCACGCCGTCCGTCGCGGTCCTGGTGACCCCGAGCGTCTGGCCGTCGTCGAAATGCCGGGCGACGGGGCGGCCCACCATGGCGACCGCCCGCAGCACGCCATCCTCGTCAGCCGCCCCGACCGTGAACACCGCCCCGGCGGGGGCTTGTGGTGTCGATGCCACTGAGCAACGAACTCCTTCGCGTCCTTCTGCCGGACCGGCACCAGGTGCAGCCGTGTCGCCCATCTCATGTTGCGCCACCAGGGCTCTTGCCCAGCTTGACAGCGCCTGCCGGCGCCCCCGTGCTCCTACGGCGCACACACCCGATCGAGTGACGGCGGCTCGGCAGGTGATTACGCGAACGGGATCCGGCTGAGGCGGCAAGAGGAACGGGAACATCACGGACACAGTGGCCCACCCGGCACACCGCCCCGGCGGCATGCTGCTCACCTCCGGCCGAGCTGCCGCGGGTTCCGTTTGCCCGTCGGCGGCTTCGTTGTGATGGCCGTCTCCGTAGCTGATGACGAAGCGGACCGGATCAGGAGGGTTGGCCGTATACGCCGGCGGGAGTCATGAGCCGAGTCCCATAGTCACGCTCGCGACAGGAACGACCAGCGAGTTGGTGCCCGTCGCCAGTCCAACGCTGCTGGCCATGACTCGACTGTTCGGCGTGACCATACGATCTGAGGCAACGACGAGTCGCTCCGGCCGGTGGGGGCACAGAGGCCGGAACAAAAAGAGTGTAGGTTCTCGCGACCCCTGTCATCTGCCGCGCTTCTGACCTCGACGGTTCTGGGGCTTCTCACGCCATGTCATGTGCTGGATTCCCAGCGCCGTGTCATTTTCCTGGCTCGACCGGCCAAAACGGCGACTCCGCCGCCCAAGAAGAGGTTCACCGGACGGTCAGGAGCTCCAGCTGTAGAGGCCGCCGCCCGTGGTCACCGCAGACGCCGCAAGCCGGGACATTCCCTGCAGGACCGCCAGCAGATCATCGTCGGTCATTTCGTCCCCGTCGGCGGCCCTGAGCCTCGCGGTCCAGCGATCTGCCAGCTCCTCCAGCTCAACGGAGGTGGCGTCGGCCAAGGCCCGGATCAACCGCGGCGGCAAAGCGAGCACCTCAATGCCATCGTTCAAGGGGGCAGTGACCCACTCCGGCCACGGCCATGCAAGGAGCTGCTCGATCGGCGGGACCGCGGCAGAGGGCTCCTCGAAGTACATGTCCCATTCCGCGATGGCACTGTCCGGCTCTATGAAACGGCAGGCCACAGACTCAAACGCCGGACCAGGTCCCTGTCGGTGCGTCGCAGCGGCACTCTCGTCGTCCGGAGCGAGGAAGAACACGATGTCGTGGGCCATCTCAGCATGGTGGCAGCCTGCCGAGCTGAGTGCCGGCGGCGGGTATTGCGACCAGTGACCATGCTGCTCTTTCACCCGCTGCCATCGGTCTGTCATAGGCGCCTGCCATAGTGCCGCCGTGGACAACGACTCCTTCTGGAAGATCATCGAGGAATGCCGGGAGAAGGCTCACGGCAGGGCTGAGCGGCTGGCGTGGTTGAAGGACGAGCTCGCGCGAGGGCCCGTGAAGGAGATCGTGGGGTTCCAGGTTTGCCTTGACCGTCTGTGTGAGCAGGCGTTCACCTGTGATCTTTGGGCTGCCGCCGAAAGGATCTTCGGCGGCTGGTGCTCGGATGACGGCTTCTGCTACTTCCGTCTGTGGGCAGTCGGTTTGGGCCGGGCCACGTTCGAGCGAGCTGTCCAGGATCCCGACACTCTGGCCGAAGCCCCTGAAGTAAGGCGCTTGGCCGGCCGACCACGAGGTGGGTGGGGTGATCACTGGCCGGAGTGGGAGGAACTGGACTATGTCGCGGCCGAGGCCTACGAACAGGCGACCCAGGTGTCCGACGAGTTCGCCACCTTCTATGAGGCCGTGGACGCTCTCCAGAGTGACGACGAATTGGTTCGAGACCCGCTCGGGAAGCGCTGGGACGTGCGAGATGAGGTCGAGGCGTCGCGCAGGCTGCCCCAGCTGAGTTCCAGGTTCCCGATCACGATGCAACCCTGAGCTGGCGGGAGGGTCTCCCGCCGGTCAGTTTCCCTCCGTTCTCTGAAGCGGGGTAGGGCTGGCGGCCTGGTCTGGAAGGGTTTGTTGATTGCTCTCTTCGCTCGCCTCCCCAGTGCCGTGAGCCGCATGGGACGTCCGCGGACAGCTCGTCCTCGCTGCCGGAGCGGTAGCCCGTCAGCGTCTCCCGAACATGCTCGGCTCGCTCCAGGACGTCCTTCTTCTCGTCCTTGGTCAGCCGGTTCAGCACCACGGCCGCGAGGTCCTCGTCATCGGTGGAAGACGGGCCCGCACTGTCGTGGATCAGCTCGGCGCGGTCCGAGGTCAGCAGCTCACGCAGCGACATGCGAGCCAGCCTGTCGCGCCCGTCCTTGAGGACGACCTGCATGCCCGTGGCCAGGCTGGCGAACTCCACGACCTCGACCGTCTCGCCGTCCAGCCGGAAGTGCGTCCCGACCCCGAGCCTGGTTCCGGCCCCGTTCATGCGGCCGTCCGCAGCATGTGCGCCGAGCTCAGCGGCCGGTCCAGCGCGGTCGTCACATGCCCAGACCACAACAGGTGCAGTACCGCCGACTTCACCAGCGGCCGAGGACACTGCGGGAGCAGCCGGAAAGCATCCCCCAGCGACATCCCATCCAGATCCGCAACCCGCAGCGCGGACACCAGATCCGGGTCGAACAGCCAGGCGCGGCGGTAGCCGGCGAGGAACCGGACATTCTCCAGCACGAACGGATCCGGTTCACTCCACACCTCGTACTGCCACCCGCGAGAAGTAACCGCCTCCCGCGTCCAAGCGAACGTGAACGCGATCTCCGGCTTCTCAAGCCGGTGACGCGGTTTGACGTCCACGACCACCGGCCCGTCATCCGTCACCAGCAGATAGTCTGGGATGTGCTTGCGAACCTTGCCGTCCACGTCGGCCTTGAGCATGAACGGCTGGGCGATGATGTGCCGCACCTCCGGGGCAAAGTCGGCGAACAGCAGCCGCCCCAGCTCCAGCCGCGACTCGTAGATCACGTGGTCGCCCACTGTCGCCGACCAGTACGTGCCCGAATAGTGCTGCTGCCCCTTGTACCAGCGGAACATCCGCCACGGCCGGGCCTCCCGCAGCAGCCCGAGTGGCACCGTTGGCCACTCCAGGTCCTCCACCACGGACTCGTCACCACGCCGGACACTCAGCCATACCGGCGCGGCCGCCGCTGTACCCATCGGACCACCAACCCCGCGTTTCTCGAGGCGGCCCCTCTGGCCGCGTAACGCCAGGGTCCTGCCCCGGTCACGCGCACAGACGCTGACCGGAGCGGTCCTGTACACAAAGAGGGGAACTACTCGCTCACGGGGCATGAATCCCATCCCCCTGTCCTTTTGGCCACGCGGTGGACATCGCCGGTGGGAAAAGGACACGGGATCTGGGATCCCACAAAGAGAGACCAGCCATACCTGCGCCGGTAAGAGCGCAGAATTACACATGCTCAACTCGTCGGATGAGCTCTGGAGATGGCTGGTCTCGAGATCCAGTTAAGCACACAATTCGGGACGGCGGTCAAGACGCCTACGCCCACCCGCTCGCGATGGAGTCCCACCGGCGACCTGCCGAAGGCCACTCGCGAGCCTGATTCCCGCCGGGTGGGACACACGAAGAGGAATCCGCGCTCTGCGCACTCACCCCTTGGACCGCACCCCGGATCCGGCTTGTTGGCCGGTGGATCACGGCGCAGTCTGCCTGGAGTCCACCGTCCTCGTCCGAACGGAGCCGACCATGGCCGAGCCCGGCAGCCCCACAGTTACCTGGGCCGAACGCATGGAGCTCCTCAAGGACTCGGCGCAGCAGAGGGTCTTGAACACACCGATGCCGCCTGCCGCCATGCAGCAGCTCATCTCCGAGGAGAAGGCCGATATGCTCGGCCGGTTCGAGGGCAGCCCGGTGCGCTACATGAGCCGGTGGTGGCGGCGCAACGAAGCTGGCTGGGTGGCGCTCGACGAGGCCGCATCCGCTCAACTCGACCTACACGCCGAGCGATACCGGGCCGCGACCGCGGCAGCCGGCACACCTCCCGAGCCGGACGCGGAAGTCGGCGCGACAACGCCCGCCCAGCCCGAGGCGGGGACAGCGTGAACAACGCACAGTACGGGGCGCCGCAGCACGAGCTCAACGTCCTCAGCAGCCTGCTGCGCGATGGCTCCGCGGCGTACCAACTCGTCGATTGGAACCGCAGCGGCGGGCCCCAGTACTGGCTCAGGCCCGACCACTTCCAGACAACCTGGCTCAGCGACGCCTACGAGGCACTGCTGCCCGAGGGGCTCGCCGACATCGAGCAGCGGCTACAGGACTATCCGGGCGCCGATCGGGCACAGGTGGCTGCCGACGCCCTCACCGCCCGGATGATGACTCTCTACCAGCAACGCGCCGCGGCGGGAGATGCCAACGCACAGTGGGCCGTCAACCAGGGGTACTACACCCACTCAGAATTCTGGGCAGGCATCCACGGCACCTTCCGCCAGCTGGCACAGCCCACCTGGCCAGCGAACCCCGAGCACGCCCGCCACGACGCCTACGTCACCGCCCGCGCAGCCCAGCACCCCTGCACCACCGAGAACGTCCCATTCGAACTGACCCGCCCACGGGGCTACGACAATGACGCGCGCTCTCGGGAACTGACGGTCATCGGGGCGATCCTCAGCGACCAGACACGAGCCCAGCAATTCCGGTATTCCCCACAGAGCCCCGACGCATCGCCCTACTGGCTCCAGCCGCAGGACTTCGGCGACCCTGCGACTGCCGAGATCTGGGACGCCCTCGTCACGGGCCCGGACCCCGCTATCGCGCTGCCGGCGGCCTCCGACCCCAACCTCACACCGCAACAGCGGGCCGCAGCGATGATCAAGCACATCACCACACGCCTGACCTACAACGACCACCACCGCTCCACCGGCGACCCAGCGGCCAAGGCCCGCCTGGACGCCAACGTCAACCAGACCATCGGCGCCTGGCTGGCCTACGCGAGCTCCCCGGACTTCCGACCAGATCCCAACGCCCCGGATTTCCGCCCAAACCCCGACCACGCCGCTCGGTACGCGGTCACCTTCATACTCGAGCCGAGCATTCCCGCCGCCGTCGAGGATCTGGCAGGTCGTGTCCGTGACTACGGACTGTCCGACGCCTCCCTGGGCCAGATCGGCCTCGAGCTCAGCACGACCGAGTACGCCCTGGACCAACTTGCCGAGCGCCTCGACAACGCCCCCCGCACCCTCGCCGGGTACAGCACACCGGACCAGACCGCAACGCCCGCACCCGAGCAGAGCGAGGGACAACCGAGCTACACCTCTCTGCCCACCGAACGCCGAGTCCTGATCTCGCTCATGCAGGATCCAAGCCAGCTGCACCAGGACGGCCCCACCCGCTCCCTTCGCGAACAGGACTTCACCCAACCCGAGCACCGCTACCTCTACAAGGCCATCCAGTCACTGACTCCGGATGCCGCCCAAGACCGTTGGCTACTGAACAACCAGGCCCAGCAACTGGCCCGATATGACGGGGCTCCGCCGCTGGACTTCCAGGAACTCGACAACATCGGACTGGCGGCGCGCACAGTGAAAGTCGACCCCGCCGGCCAGGGGGCCAGCCACCTCGTCACCATGACGGTTCGCCGCACCGCACGCGACGCCAGCACCGCGGTCGAGGCGGCCGCGCGGGAGACGCTCGACCCACGCGCCCTCATCGACCAGGGCCGCGAGCAGTTCCAGCAGGCAACCCGCGAGGCTCTGCGCTACCACGAGCAGTCCGTGCCGGAGCCCACCCACTACAACACTCAGCAGGCGCACGTCGCGTGACCTCGACCGCCGCAACCAACGGAGCGCCCCGTGGCTGCTGACGAATCCGATACCCCAGGGGCGGGGGGGGGGGGGGCCCCCCCCCCGGGGGGGGAAGGAACCCAAACCACCACATGAGTTATCTCGGAGCACTCCCCC
>NZ_JBVIGC010000014.1:0-51175 GCF_055571015.1 Streptomyces sp. NPDC031049 | reverse complement strand
AGCAGCACGCAGGCGACGGTCGTCCTGAAGACCACCACACCGCGGCTGCGTACCCGCAGCTCTTGACCTTCACCCATGAACCCCCCCCCCCCCCCCCCCCCCCACCCCCCCCCCCCTTCCTCCCCACCCCCCCCCCCCCCCCGCCCCCCCCCCCCCCCCCCCCCCCCCCCTGGGGGGACAACGTCCACAACGCCATCGAGTGGTTCACTCAGGATCACTCCCGCACCCGCCAGAGCATCGAGCACCCCGGCGGTGCGATCGCCCCAGGGCGCCTCCTCGAGTCGGCCCTCTTCGACGCCCAGGTCAACGGGCTCCTGGACGGCCACGTCTCCGAGCAGGCCCAGGCCCTCGTCCACGCCCAGGCAGAGTGGCTTATCCGGCAGATGCCGAGCCACCACCAGCCGCTCTCCCTGGACAGTGCACAACAGGCCGGCCGAGCCTGGGGGATCCTGATCACCGCCGATACCGACGTCCTACCCGACCAGGACGTGCTCGCCGAAGTGCGGGCGCGCACAAAAATATCCCAGCGCGCGGCCGAGGAGATCCGCCACCAGGCCCGGAGCACCAGCGCCGCCTACAACCGGGCCGACCTGCTCATCCCGTACGACAACGCTCCGGACGAGGTCCTCATCGCCGACTGGAACCGGCTCGCCGCCTGCGGCCCCGAGCTCCCGGAGGCAGCCGAACGTACGCAGGACGTCCTGGAACTGCTCACCGCGCGAGTCACAGACACCGACGACCACGACTGGATGGATGCCACAGCGCAGCACGCCGCACAGGTCTACGCCAGCGTCATTCGTGCACAGCCACTCCTCGCCGTCGTCGCTGCGGTGATTCCCCGCCGCAGTCATCCCGACGCCGAAGCCGACCAGGTGCGCCTGGTCGAGCTCGCCCAGCAAGGCCACCTAGCCACCGCCGCCACCGCGGCCGCCCGGGCCCGGGCGGTGCAGGAATGGGCCGGACCGGAAGGCGCGGCCGTGCCGGACCGGATCAGGACCGTGGAAGCGGGAGCACCCGGAGCGCGCACCCTGCGGGAACTGAACGAGACGCTGGCCACCCTCGATCCGGCCCTGGCCTCATCCGCCTTCGCCGTACTCGACCCTCAGCGTGTGGCGGAGGTCGTCGACGCGATCGGTCAGCTGTCCGCCAACATGAGAGCCGTACTCCGCACGGCGAGTGCACATCCTCCGGCATCCCGCGGGCAGCCCTCCCCGCAGCGCCCGCAGCACCAGCAGCCGCCCACCCCCGGTCAGAACTCGGGAGGCCCCACCCCCACGGCCGCGCCCTGAACGGTGCGGCCTCGAGCTGGCCATCCGAGGAAGCGCGGCTGGCCCAGAGGAGCCCGCTGGAGCTAGCAGCAGGCGCGGCCACGATCCTGCGGATGCCCGGCATCGGGTCGGCCGACCCGAACGGAACCTCCCCCCGTCTCTCCCCTTCGACCCACGCGTTCCAGCACGTGATGATCAGACCGAGCTGGTGGGCCGAGGCCAGCCTCCCTCGCGAGCCCACACCGTGATCCATGAATCAGGAGTGCACGTCCCAGCGCGGATCCTCAGCTTCAAGGTGGGACGCGGCGATCAGCCTCTGGAGGAACTCGGCCGCTCGTGGGCGCACACCGCGGGTAAGAACCAACGCTGAGCCTCCACCGCAGCCTGCGCAGCCGCCTTTGCAACGCGCGTGACGTGAGGAGACCGTCCGCCGCGTCCCTCCGAGCGGCTGCCTCGCGCCCATCGCACCCCCGTACGCGTCGGGCCCCGCCCATCACCCTGGGCAGGGCCCGACGTATAACCGCTGGCTGTGGGTCCGGAACCGACCCTCAGCGGCCTTGCGGCACTAATCGACCCAGCTTCTACGGTCTGGTCACCAGGCGCCCCAGCGATCTTGGTCGAGCTCTAACGGGCCTCGACGACTGGCTAGTTGGCGCCGCCATCAGGCCCCTAGGAGAGCTTCCATGCTGGCGAAATCCGTGATGCCCCATGTCCGCCGTATTGCCGCGATCATCACAACGATACGCACGGCGACGACCCGCTGGTTCGACCGCAGCGCGTCGCCGACCACCGAACTGCCGCTGCATCGCGAACTCCACCAGGCCGCCCGGTTCTGGCCGGTCGAAGCGGCCGGCTACGACGGAGAGGACACGCTTCCCGCGCTCGAAGAGGGAGGCGTCCTCGTCTTTGTCTACTTCGACTCTGAAGCCGCCGAATTGAAGTTCAGCATCGACCTCGACACCGTCGACCCGCGCCTCGCTCGCCACGACGGCACCGTCCCGATGCACATCACCGTCCAGGGCGAGACCGTCTTCCGCGCCTGAATCGGAAGCAACAACCGGCGCTCCCAGCCGCTGCCCGGCTCGTGCCCCTTGCCCCACCAGTCCTCCAGCAGGCCGCTCACTCGCACCCCGCACACCCTGCGGACCCGCTACACATCGAATACCGAGAGGATCCACCCCACATGCGCACCTTCCCCCTCGTCTGGAGGGACAAGTCACACCGCACCGAAGAGGCGTTCTCCGGAAACTGGCCCGGCGCCCTGTTCAGCCTCAGCCCCTCGATCACACGAGGCGAAGGGTTCTCCCTCACCACCCGCCTCCCCGTACGTATCCCCCGGCACGGCCTCTTCCCGACGAAGGAGGAAGCGAAGAACACCGCGCAACGCCTCTTCAACCGGTTCGTCACCAGCATTGCACCCACCACGCACCCGACTGCGCCCGCAGCCACTTTCGCCGCGGTCCTGAAAACCCTCGCACCGCAGCCGCTCACCGGCGGCCGCCCGCCGACCGACGCCACCCACCACCGCCTCACCGCCGAGCTGAGCGGCAACGGAACGCCCCACCGGGAGACTGGTGACTCAGCCGGACAGTACGTCGTGGTGGACCTCCCCGAATCCCACGTCATGCACTTCCACAACCCGCTCGGCCCCGACTACGGGTATGACTGGGACGTCACCGACGCAGAAGCGCGGCAGTTCCTCACCGGAACGGTGCGGCTCGGAGCGGCCGACACGGCCCACTGCATTCGCACCCTCCTGAACATCCTGGACTGAGGGCAACCACCCGCTTCCGTCCAACCCCAGGACGAGCCCGTCCCGACTCACGCGCTCCGCCAGCTGCCTACCGCCCGGGCCCGCACACCTTCGTGCGGGCCCGCACACCTTCGTGCGGGCCCGAGCGCTGTCACGGGGTACTACGCGGCGACGGACCTGAACGCCTTCCTGTCTGCCTTCGCGAAGGCCCTCGAGCAGGCACTGAGCAGCACCGACCCCCGTGTCGTCCTCGCGATCCGCGCCGAGGTTCTCGGGTGCGACATCTCCGACGCCTACGCCTGGCGCTACGACGTCCACACCGTCCCCCTCGCGCCCGACGACGCCGCGAACCACCTCCACCCTCTGGGCTGCTCCTGACAACCCGCCCAAGTAGAAGCGCTGCGTAGGGATGGTTGCTTCCCTTGCCGGCCGCTGGGTCACGTTGCGGCCCTCGTCCGGAGGGATAGGCACGCGCTCCTTTCTGCCCCCTTTCGCGGGCGAGCTCGCCCACTCCGCTCAACGTAACCAAGAGGTCCACATGTCAGAGCCCACCCGAAGCAGCGGGATCGACGTCGAGGCCGCTACCGACCTGGTTTCCGAGGCCCGGCGTACCGAATTCCTGGAAGTGATCGAGTCCGCCGACTGGGTACCGGTGCACGGCACCCACCCGTTCTCGCAGGGCTACGCGGTGCGCACGGCCTTGACCCGGATCCCCAACGCCCGTGAGACCACGTACTCGCAGATGTGGACCGTGCCGCAGCCGAAATACCGCGGGGACAGATCGATGCAGTGTGTGCTGATCCGCCCCGCCTCCACCGCCAGCTGATCGCAGTGTCTGGCGCCCGATGTCCACCTCACCAGGCATCGGGGGCCGACCCACGCCCGCCTCCGTCGCGCCGCAGACCATCGTGCGGCCGGGGTTGCGGGCGTTACCAGCGGCCAGGCGACCGTGCGCAGCAACCGCCTCGTGGAAGTCGGCGAGCCACCCGGCCCACGATGCGAGCCACCCACCCTGTTCCCGGAGGAGCAATGGACGCTCACCCCAATGAGAACCGATATGTCACCAACGACGCGGTTGTGCCGATGCTGTGCAACTACGCCCCTGACCATGCACACCACGGCGTCTATGCGACTGGCCGCTTTCCAACCGGGCCGATGGGCAGCGTAGCCGCCTGCGATGTCTGCCGAGCCAACTACGCCCGGTACGCGGCACGCCTGGCGGAGATCACCGCAGGCGCCCGCCCTGCTCTCGCCACCGCCGTCGGACGCGTGCGCGCATGGACGGCGGTGATGGCCGCGGAGCAGCGCACCACGTACAGCATCAGCGGATTGAGTGAGAGCCTCTGGTTGGATGTCCCTACGGTGGGCGCCCTCGCTGAGGGCGCCATCACCCCCGCACAGCGCGATCAACTGCGCGCGGCCATCACCACGTTCCTGACCCACGGCGACGACGAGCCGCGCACCCTGGTGCAAAGCTGCACCACCCGCCCACCACTGTTCACCTACGACGCGCTGGTTCTACTGGACCAGCGTGAGGAGGCTGCCGACTGAAAAGAAAACGGCCGGGGCGGACCGGCACCGTACGATGTCACCGTGTTCCGCACCGAAAGGATCACCTTCACCGACCTCCGGCTCCGGACAGGAGGCAGGAGAGCGCTACCTCCTGGACGGAGAGGGGACCGGCAGTGACACGTCGAGTTGCGCGTTGACACCACCGAACTCAAGGGGCGCTGAAGCGACCCCGACTGAGATCTCCGCCCGCGTCTCGGCCCTCGGCACCCGCGTGGTGCCGAGGGCTGTCTCATGCCTTGCCGCACACGCAGCCGCCTGCCCCACGTTGGGGCACGTGGCCACACACCAAGTGCTCGCGACGGGCTGACTGGCCGTGAGAGGTCCTGCTGAGCCTCGTGGGCTGTACCACCGTGTCGCAGAGCGTCTGCTTGCGGCCACCGCCACACGGACGGCTGTCCCGTCGGCTCCCCGGCTGCGGGTGTGGCCGCGCCCGGCGCCACGCCGCTGGCCGCCCACGTCACCTCGGTGCGCCCCGAGCCGCGCCGTCTCGAGATGCGCGACCTGTGCGAGCCAGCGGACCAGCGGACGGTGGAGCCGACCCGCAATCGTGGGACTGTGCCGCCAGACCTGGGGGTAAGAGGGTGCAGGCGTCCGTCAGCCGCGCTGCCGGACGTCCTTCTTGCAGCTCGGGCAGAGGGGGCTGCCGCCGTTGCCGTAGCGGTGGCAGTACCCCTGGCACCGGGCGCAATATCCCACCTGGCCCACCGAGCAGCCCAGGCGCACCGCGGCGGAGTAGGGCGTCTCAGAGGGAGCGGGGGCAGCCATGCCCTCAGCGTACGCCGCACGCCTGAGCGATTCATGCTGCCACCCCGCTCGGTACGGAGTGTGGCCGACGATGGTGATGCGGGCATACAGCGGGAGGTCCATCGCGGCGGCCTGGAGGTCGGCGAGGACGCCGTCCAGGGTGGTGGGCATGCCGGGCGCCGGCCGCCTCACGGCCAGGGCGTGGTCACGGCACAGGTCCACCCAGCGCGGGCCCGCCTCGGGAAAGGTGACGGCTCGGGCGGTGCGGGATGCAGCGCCGCATGCCGAACAGGGCCTGGCGGGGACGGTGAGGACGCGGTCGATGGCCGCTCTGCGGGCCGGTGGTGCCGGGGCGTGGTCCAGGCGGGCAGGATCGACGCCATGGTCGGCGAGCAGCTGGGCGGGCTCCATGGGAGTCGTCCACTCCGTTTTCCCCCCCTGGGCTTGCTGTCGGATCCACGGACTCTAGACTCGAACACATGAACGATCCAGTCACGCGTCTCACACTGCTCCGGTTCCTGGAGCGAGTGCAGGAGCGTGACCTGGAGCGCACGCGGCGCTGGATCGCTGAGGAGGAGCGCCGTGAACAGGAGCGGCTGCGTGGGCTGGCAGTGCGGCCCCCGCAGCCCGATTGGCTGCTGGAGCTGGGACTGAACCGGACCGCGCCGCCGGTGTACGTGCACGCCGGGGACTGCTGGAACGCGGGCCAGCGCAGCCGGGGGCTGGCCAGGGATGCCGCGCTGCGGGCTCTGGCGGACGGAGTGAAGGCCTGTCCACACTGCCGACCGGACTCACTGCTGGGGTTCCTGGACGGCTGAGGTATGGGTCCTTGGCGGTTACGCGCTGCGCCGCCGCTTCCGGGCGGCGGCCGCCTTCTTCGCTGTGGTCTTCTTGGCCGGGGCCTTCTTCGCTGGCGCCTTCCTAGCCGCGGTCTTCTTCGGCTTCGGCAGCTCGTGGACGTCAGCATGCTCACCGTCACCGCGGGAGGCCTTGGCCTTGGCCACCGACTCGTTCAGTGCGGCCATCAGGTCCAGGACCTGCGCAGGCTGTGACGGCTCGGCCGCGGCCGGCGGTTCGCGGTGCTCGCGTTTCGCTTCGATGATCTCGGCGAGGGCCTTGGTGTACTCGTCTTCGAATTCCGGGCCTTCCAGGCTGTCGACGGCCATGGTGTCCATCAGCGCGAGCGCGCTGTCGATCTCCTGTTCGGTGACCTCGGCCGGTGGGGGGTAGATCGGGGAGGGGTCGCGAATCTCGTCAGGCCAGAGCATCGCGTGCAGCACGATCGCCGTGTCGCGGACCCGGAGCAGGCCCAAGCGCTCCCGCCCGGACCAGGCGTACTTGGCGACGGCCACCCGTGAGGACCGGTCCAGGGCCTGGCGCAGGAGTTTGTACGGCTTGGCGTCCACGGCCAGGCATTCGGAGAGTTCCAATACCCGAGCCCACCATTACACCTGTCCGGCCGCGAGCTGGCCGCCCGTTTCCATCGCGCGAACACCACCGTCCAGGCCGACCGCGAGCGGCTGCTCGCCGCGCTGCTGGAGGAGCGATGAACACGACCGATCCCAACCATTCCCCTGGCGACGCGATGTCGCGCGAGGCTCTGCCGGAGCTGATGCGGCCGGTCGAGGAAGCCGTCCGGGCCTGGTCCCCCAAGACTGCCCGCGCCGCCCGCAACCGCATCCTTGACGAGGTACGCGTCCGCGGACTCTCCTACCGGTTGTGGGACGAAGCCACCTGGGCGGAGATATCCCGAGCGGCCGGGCCCGCTCGGCTGCACATCGCGGCTCTCGGCCACCTCCTCGGCGGGCACCACCGCCTGCACCACACGGCCGGCATCAACCAGCTCCGCAGGCTCGCCGACCTGGTCTTCGGCCCCGGCGCCACCCAGCCCGCACTGGACGAGATCGAACATGTGCTGAGTTCCTGGCAGACCTCACCGCACCTGCTGGAGTGGCAGGTCGGTAACGCGGTCCTCGATGCGCTCCTCAGTGCTGGCAGTCCCCGCCTGGAAGACCTCACCGACGACCTCGTACGTCAACTCGTCACCGCTTACAAGACTGCCGGCCTGACCAGCCGACGTCGCGGTCTCATCAAGATCTCCCGAGTACTCGCGCACAAGGGCGTCATCCCGGCTCCGCTGCACAGCAACGAGGACAAGGCCGGGCCCCGCTCCGACATGCTCTCCACCGTTCCACCGGAATGGGCCGAGTGGGCCTTGCGCTGGCGGAAGTTCTCCACCCACGAGCCCGGCACCATCCGCTCGATGTTCTCCGTCATCCTCATCGCTGGCCGCTGGGCCGCGGAGAAGCACCCGGACGTCATCGCGCCAGATCAATGGACCCGGGATATGACGGCCGAGTACATCGCCGACACGATGCAGGCCACCGTCGGTCAGTGGGCCGGACACAACCGCAACCGAAGCCGCTTCGGCCAGCCCATCTCCGCCGCCGGCCGGGCGGCGCGGATCGACAGCATCCGCGGGTTCTTCTGCGACCTCATCGAATGGGAATGGATCAAGCCCCGCTTCGAGCCGCGCCGCGTGATGAGCATGCCGCTCTCCCTGCGCGCCCAGATGGGGCCGAATCCCAGGATCATCGACGACGCGTCGTGGGCCAAGCTCATGGCCGCCGGGCTCACGCTGAACGCCGAGGACCTCATGCCCTACGGCTCTGGCCGAGCCCGACAGGCCGGCTGGAAGTCGACCTACTACCCGATCGAGATGGTCCGGGCGATGGTCGGCGTCTGGCTGTTCGGCGGCTGCCGCGTCGACGAGATCCGCCGCATCGAGCTGGACTGCGTCACCTGGGACGAGGGTACTGACGACAGCACCGGGGAGCCCTTCACGATCTGCCTGCTGCACATCCCGCAGAACAAGACGTCCCGGCCGTTCAACAAGCCGGTCGACCCCGTCGTCGGCCAGCTCATCGATGCCTGGAAACTCGTCCGGCCGCCTCAGCCTGACCTCGTCGATCGCAAGACCGGCCAGAAGCGGCAGCACCTGTTCTGCCACCGGGGCCAGCTCGTCGGCAAGGACTACCTCAACCACAACATTCTCCCGGCCCTCTGCCGCAAATCCGGCGTCCCGCAGACCGACTCCCGCGGAGCTCTGACCAGCCACCGGGCCCGCGCCACCATCGCCACACAACTCATCAACGCACGGGAGCCGCTAACCCTCAACGATCTGCAGCAATGGCTCGGACACAAGCACCCGGCCAGCACCCGCTACTACGCCGCGATCCTGCAGCGCACCCTCACCGCGGCCTACAAGAAGGCCGACTACTTCGCCCGCAACATCCGCACCATCCAGGTCCTCATCGACCGCGAGTCCATCCTCACCGGCGCCGCCGCCGACGGCGAACAGCCCTGGAAGTATTACGACCTGGGCGAGGGCTACTGCTCTTACGACTTCTTCGCCAAGTGCCCCCACCGGCTGGCCTGCGCACGCTGCCCGTTCTACGTCCCCAAAGGCTCCGCCCGCGGTCAGCTACTGGCCGTCAAGGACGGCATCGACCAGATGCTCGAACAACTCGACCTCACAGATGACGAGCGCGAGGCCCTCGAAGGAGACCGCGAAGCGGTCACCACCCTTACCGAACGTCTTGCAGACACCCCCACCCCCGCCGGCCCCACTCCCAGGGACCTCGGAACGACCGGCGCCTTCGTCCCACTGACCCAGCTCATGAGCACCGTTTCTGCGCAGAAGCCGGGGCAGCACGACAAGCGAAATATCGATCGAAAACCGCCTGGCTGTCAGGAGTGAAGGTCCACTGCTGCAGAGCCCGCCGCAGCTCGGACTCAGTCAGCCACCCGTGCCAGGCCACCTCTTCCGGATCAGGGGCGACAATCTCCGGAAGCACGGCGTCACAGACCGCAAGCCAGTGAGGGCTGAGCCCGCCCCGGTTGAGAAACTTGAACCGAAGGCACGCTGTCGCCCGCACTCCCAGCTCCTCGCTGAGCTCGCGGGCAGCTGCCTGCTCATAGGACTCGCCGACTCCCGCAGCACCCCCGACGCCGAGTTCGTAGTGCCCTGGGAAACGGGACAGGTGCTCGGCCCGCCGATGCACGAGAAAACGGCCTTGCCTATCGCGGCACACCACCACGCCAACCCGGTGCAGCCAGCCCTCCCGAACGGCGTCCCGCCGACTGACTACCCCCAGCACACGGTCCTGAGCGTCAACACGTTCCACGAGTTCATCCACGCCGCACACGATCGCAGGCACCACTGACACCCGCCCGGAATGAACGACCCCTCAGACCGGCCCCACCCCACCGAACGAAGGATCACGAACCTGTCTCAATTCTCAATAACTTGCCCGTACCCTGCCGTCCGAGCACCCGTCGACGCGCACCTCGCTCGCTGCCGCCCCTTTCCGGAACGGCCGCCGCGGTACTGCGCCTGGAGTCCAACGCAATGACCCTGAACTCCCGCTCGACCCTGTACCGCGACGTCTCCCTCAAGCAACTGCTCCACAACGACGGGAACACCGCCGCCCTGGACGCGTTGCCCGGTGGCGGCAGCGTGCCAGCTACCCACCCCACTACGAGGGAGGCAGCCGACCTCGCCACTCGCCTCTACCGCACAACGACGGGCGAAGCCGAGGCACGGCCCAGGAGGTTCACCGGCACCACGAGTGACGCCACGGCACTGCTCGTCCCGCCCACTCCGGCGGGACGAGCAGTGCCGTGACGTCTCATGCCCCTTCCCACGGCTGGCACCGCCGTTTGCGCTGCTAACACCACCGGTGCGGAGTCTGACATCGGCCAGTGCTGTGACTGGCCAGCAAGCAAGGAGAAGGAGACAAACCGTGGTCTGGCCCTCTGCCCCACGCTCTCTCACCCAAGAGATCCACGACGAGTACAGAAATGAGCAGGAGTACACCTGCGAAGGGTGCAAAGCTCTGATCACCCCCGACAGAGTCGGCTGCCTCACCGAAGAGCTGGGCAGCGAGACGGTCGCGGGCCGCCAGTGGCCCCTTCCCGCACAAGTGGCCTTCTGCGAAGACTGCCACGAGGACTACCGCTGCGACTGCGACTGACGTCTCGTCCACCCCGGGGGCATGGCCCGCCCCTGGGGTGGCGCCGCTGGCTGCCGTGCGGGTGCGAAGGGCTGGTTGCTGTGCTTGCCCGGTCCGGGCCAGGGTGCTGCTCGATGCTCCGCCCCTTCATACTCCTACTCCGCAGGCCAGCCATCATGAACACCACCTCGCCCCCGTCCCCGAGCCGGTGCCCGGCGCGGCCGAGAGCATGATCGATCTCACCGGTGTCACCGCGTACACCGCGGGCATCGTGCGTCATCGTGCGCCTTGCCGAGGCGAAGGGGCTGCGCCCGCTCTGGGGCCAGCCGCGCGGCCGTACCCGCCGCATGATCCTTAACGCGGTCGGCCCGCACGGCGCGTTCGGCTCCATCATCATCGGCCGCACCAGCAGCAAGGTCCTGCGCGCCGAGGTCATCCACGGCAACGACGCCAAGGCCCCCCGCCGTGCCACGGGCACCAACGCCGTCCGGACCCTGCTCATGGAGGTGACCCCGTCCGCCTGCCGCCAGGGCCGCACCGCGGAGTCCTCGACCGCCTGCCGCCCCTGACCCACCGGCGGACACGGCCCGCCCTGCCCGCCCTCTCCCGTACCTCGTGGGGGGTGGGCCGTCGGCAAGTCCGCGCCGCCCGCTCGTCCCCGCGGTACTGCTCCAGGCCGAGCCGGAGTACTGGTTGCGCCGCTTGTCGGCCGCCGCTGCACGGTGCGCCCACCGGTCGGGGGCCGCCCCGGCCCGCCTCCTCAACCACCACACGCCTAGCACATGCGGCGCACCCCGATCCTTGTCCGTACCCGGCCGCGTGCCTCGTCTCTGCCCCGTCACCAGTGCGCATGTCGCCGCCCGGCACTGTTCCGCCACCGCACCGCTTGCGGGGCTTGACCCCGTCCGGGGCAGTGTCAGTGCTGCCGGAAGGCCGCTCCGACACCACATCTCCCCGAAGTTGCGGTCGAGCCCCCGGCCGCCAGGCCGCCCCAGCCCCTCACCCGAGGTGGCCCGGCATCCCCAAACCCCAGCCGGCCCCCAGCTTCTCCCTCTTCTAACCGGCCGGCCGCCGACATACCAGGCGCGCGAGTCGTATGCGTCGCACCCCCGCAACCGCCCCTCGCCACCACTGCACTGAGGAGAACTGTCATGACCAGCGCCGCCCTCGACGCCCCGGCGACCGACTACCAGGCCCGTCTCCTGCTCGCCGCCCTCGACAATCCCCAGCGCCGCATCCCGTCCGACGCGAAGACCCGGACGCTCAACATCATGCGCCTGCGCCAGTGGGTCCGTCCCGTGCTGCGCGACCGTAGCGGTTCGTCCATCCCCTCGAACGTCCGTCACTGGACGCTAACCCACCACGGCGTGAACGCGGCCAACCGGACGCGCACCGCGCAGCTCGCCGAGCAGTTCCCCGTCGCCACGGCGGCCGTCTACATTCCCGAGGAGGGCGAGGCACACCGGGACATCGTCGTCGTGATGTCGGAGCCTGCCGCAGACGGCAGGGTTGAGGTCCACAGCGTGAAGCACGAAGGGCCCGTCCGCGTGCCCCTGGCCCAGCTTCGGGAGCTCCCCCCTCTCCGCCCGGAGCCCGAGGGCGACCTCACCGACTGGTGGGTGATCACCAACGCCGAGGGTGCCGAACTCGCCCGCGTCGAGGCCAAGGACGACCCCGGGGCGCGGACGGCGGCCATGCGCCACGCGAAGGTCCGCGCGGCAGTCCGCCGGGACAAGGGGTTCGCCGTGCGGCGCCTGTACACCTCCGAGCTGTCCACCCCTGTCGGGGAACTGCACGGCGTGCCCCGCATCCCTCCGGCGCCAGACGAGCGCCCCGCGATCACCGTCAGGACCGGATTCACGCGGAAGTCGATCCCAACGCGCCTGCGGGAGTCCGGTGCTCCCGGCGCCATGGTCACCAGCGAGGCCGCCGGCGGTGCCCTTCGCTGGCGCCTCCCGGACGGTGAGGAGCTGACCCCGGGTGAGGCCGCGAAGAAGTTCCTGGACGACTAACCACCCCATCCGGCCGGGGCGCCGCCCACGCTGCGCCCCGGACCGCATGACCGAGGCGACTACGCCCCGCCCGGACGGCACCCGGCCCCCGAAAGTCCGCCTACACGGCCGGTCACCCCTTCACCATGCGGTCGAGCCGTCGGCCGGCCGGGCCGCCCCCCGGGGCGGCCCGGCACCCCTTCTCCACGACACAACCCCGGTCAGCTGGCCCGCGCCCGTTTCCCGCCACCGCCCGTGACTCCAGGAAGAGGCCCCACCATGCCTGAGCACACCCTGTCCCTGCCCGGCAGCACCGACCAGTTCATACTCACCGACCGCCCCGCAACCACCCTCACCGACCGCTACCGGCCGCTGCCCGACGGCATGACCCTCCGCCACGCCACCGTGGTCCGCGCCCACCAGGTCCGCCCCGCCGACGTGGTTGTCGCCTTCTTCACCGACGGCCCCGGCACCCGCCACGCCGAACACGTCCTTGAGGCATTCACCGCTAACCCCCGCCCCTTCGGCACCTGCCCGGCCCAGTGCGAGGAGTGCGAGAATGTCCACGCCCACGGCGCCACCGCAGACCGCTACCTGTGCCTGGACGATGCCGACGACCGCGAGGACTGCGTCATCGTCTACCGCAACACCCCCGTCGCGATCATCCCCGCCGCCACCGCTGCATCCCTGCCGCCGCTGGACTCCGCCCCGCTGCCCCCCGACCTGTTTGCCCTCGACGACGACGGCGAGTCGGGCCCCTACGAGGCCCTGCCCGTTCCCCGTGCCTTCGGCCCGTGGGACGCCATCAGCGTCTCCCGGGCCACGGCCGAGCAGATCGCCGCCGACCTGGCCACCAACCGCACCGGCCGCCACCTCACCTGCGAGTGGCTGCGCGACGCGCTGCTCATCTCCTCCGACCCTCGCCTGCGCACCGAACCGGGCCGCCCGGGACACCTCATCCGCCCCGACGCCGACGGCCGGTACCGGATCGGCGGCCTGTGGCCGTGGCAGCACTGGAGCCACGAAGAGGACGACCCCACCCACTGACCCGGCGCCCAGCTCGGCGCCGACCCTCCCCCTCATCGACCAGGAGCCCCACGTGAAGATCCGTCTCAGCACACCCGAGGCCACGCTCACCGTGTCCGGCACGATCAGCCGCCCCCAGCTGCTCGCCACCACCCGGGATGGCAAGCACCAGATGCGAGCCGAGGAGTTCGAAGCCGGGCTCCGCCCCTTCCCGACCCATGAGGCCCAGCAGTGGCAAGTCGGCACGCTCACCGTCCGGGGGCGCCGGGTCGACAGCCGCCGCCGCACCCTCGATGTGTGGACGAGCCGCCGCTTCTACCACCCCGTCGAGTTCCCCGACGGCGTGCCCGACTGGGTCCAGGCCCTGGCCAAGGAACGCCTTCCCGACCAGCCGCCGCCCCGCCCCGCGCGTCGCGTCTTCTCCCTTCCCGACCCGGTCAAGCCCGCCCCCTGACCGCCGGCCGCCCCCGGGCACGCCTCTGTGCGGCCGGCGGGGTTGCGGGCCTTGGCCGCCCGCTCGAGAACCTCCGCCTGCCGCACCGGCACGCGCCCGGCCCCGGGCCGGATCGCCGCGACCACCACGTGAACAAGGGAGATGCATCATGTCCGACGTGCTCGACACCTTCTGGGCAGCGATCGCCGAACAGCTCCAGGAGCTGCGCACCGCCAAGAAGGCGGACGACGTCCTGCGCACCCTAGCCACCGGCCACGGCCCCAACCGCGGGTTCTTCGCGGGCTCCGGCGGAGACGAGACCGTCAGCGACGCCCTGCACACCGCGGGCTGGGAACTGGTCTGGGCGGAGTCCTCCATTTACTACACGATGCGCGCCCCCGACGGATCGATGATCACCTACATCGAGGGTGACATCCTCCGCGGTGACCGCCACGGCAACAGCCCCGACCAGACCGGCCGCCCCGCCAACTGACCCCCGCGCACCGAGCTTGGGCGCACCAGGCCCACCCCTGCTGAGGGGGTGGGCCTTCGCATTGCCCCGCCCCCTGCCCGCCGCGATCCGCCGCGCTCCGTTTTGCTCGGCTAGCTGGGTGGCATCACACCGTACTCCCCGTCAACCAGCTGCCCACCGAGCGAAGCCCCGGAGGAGCGCTGCCCCGCCCCTGCCTCGTGCCCGAGCCCTCGATGGTCGGCCCGCTCACCCCCGTCGGCAGCGGCCGACTGACCGACTACGCCGCCCACCGCACCGAACACGGTCAGCTCGTCTTCATCCCGGACGAGGCCCTGGCCCGTGCACTGCGCAGCGAGCACATCGCCCGCCACCACAGCTGACCCGCCCCGCCCCCACTTCCGGCCCCGCCCTACACCCCCGTAGGCGGGGCCGCCTGCCACCCCTCCCTCTCGACGCTCTGCCGCTCGTACGCCCAACCCTGGCTGCCCCCTGCTCAGGTTGCGGCTCTAGCCGGCCGGACCCCGACAGTGCCGCCACCGGCCGCCGCACCCCACGCCCGCCAGGGCGACCTGGTGCGGTCCCGGCCTCCCCCCTTCCCGAGCCCGAGAGGCAGCCCCGGCATGTTCCTGCACCTGACGACCCTCATCAACCTCGACCACGACCCGATTGCCACCGTCGACGCCCAGTTCGTCGGCGACGCCTTCTCCAACACCTCCATGGTCGTCGCCACCGACCGCGACCACACCGGCGGCATGGTCGCCCTCCACTCGTACGGGCCCTTCGCCACCGACAACGACGCCCGCGCCTGGGCCGTCGCCCACCTCACCCCCTACAGCAGCTGGACCGTCGCCCCCCCTCGCCACCCCCTACACCAACGCCGAGGGAAACGCCGGACGCCGTAAGCCGATCACCCACCCCACGACCGCGCGCCCCGCCCGGGCGAACACCATCGCCAACTACCTCAAGGTCCACGACCTCACCCGCCTGCGCTATGGCACCCGGCCCGACACCTCCCGCCAGGGCTTCACCGCCCGCGAACTCGACCATCCCCAGCTCGGCCCCGTCGTCGAGCTCACCGCGCTCGGACCCGACGCCTACCAGCGCGAGAGCGACCACCGCCTCATGCGCGCCGTGCTGCGCCACGAGCACGCCCGCTACGAGGTCACCGACCACCACACCCACCTCCTGGTGCGGCGCCTGTCCGACGCCGAACTCCACGCCGCCGCCGACCGGGCCGCCGCCCGGGTCTCCCCACACCTGGCCCCCCTCACCTCCGGCGCCACCGAACCGACGGCCGCCGAGGAGGCCGCGCACACCCTGTTCGACGCCGTCCTGAGGGCCGCGCGCGAGGTGGCCTCCGACGACCCCGACGACGCCGACCTCATGGACGAGATCCAGGACATGGACGCCCCCGACGCCCTGGCCGCCCTCAAGACCGCGTCCCTGCCCTCGGACATGATCGGCCCCATCGCGGACGCCCTCACCCTCCTCGCCCCGCACACCTACAGCCCAGCGCACTGACCGCACGCCCCGGCCACCGGCCACCCTTGCGGCCGTTGGCCCCGACCCGCCCAGGGTCAGCACACCAGCCCCAGGGGAGCGGCGACCACCAACCCGCCCCGGGCCGGGGAGCAGGCGACGCTCCCCGGCCTGCCCTCACCCCCCACCCACCGCACCAGCTCGAACGGAATCCCCTCGTGACAACGACACCGCCTACCTCCACCGACATCAACGTCCTATGGCATAACCTGGCGGACGCGCTGAACGCCCTCATCGACGCCGGCCAGGTTCCCTTCTTCCACCACCTGTACGGGCCGCGCAACGACTGGCGGCACCAGCCGTACGCCACCGGCTCTCACGCGGATACTCTCTGGGTGGTCCTCGACCTCGCCACCCGAAAGTTCACCGTCTCCAGCCGGGAACGGGCCCTCGCCCGGGAACACATCCTCGAAAGAACGCCCACCGAGCCCATCAGCTGGGAACAGGCACTGGATGGGCTTCCTGCCGACTGGCAGCGCGCCGCCCGCCGCGTGATCGATTAGAGCGTCGCGGGCCGCTCTAGGGCGAGGATGTCCCGCTCCGCCGCCCCCGCCCGGCCCGACGGGTTGCGGCCGTTGGCCCGACCTGCCCAGGGTCAGCCCGGCCGGGGGAGCGGTGTCCACCCCGCTCCTCGGGCCGCCACACCTGCCCGCCAAGTGGCAGACATCAGTTCAGGAGGCCCCGTGATCCGCAACCCGCTGCGCCGCCCCGTCAACGTCGGCGAGCTCCTGCGCGCCGCCGACGAACGACCCGCTTCCAGCCACATCGTCCAGGTCGTCACCGAGTAGTCCGAGTCCTGCGCGTGCGGCGACAACTTTCTCGGCTACGACGAGGAACCCTGCCGCTCGGACCGCACCGGCTACTACCCCGTGGCCGGATGGAGCTACGTGGCGGGATCGGGCGGCGGCGGCCCCCGGGCAGCCGGCCAGCCCGGCGATAGCTACGGGCCCACCACGGCGGGCCCCTGCTACGACTGACCCTCACGCCCCGCAGCGCGGCCCCCTGGCCCCGCACCCCGAACACCCCGTGCCCGAGGCGCGGGGCCGCCCCACACCCGGGACCCACCACGCCGCGCCCTTGTTCGCCTAACCGGCCCGCACCGCACTGTCACTCCCGTCAACCAGCAACACCCCCAGAAGAGGGAGACCAGGCCCATGAGCCAGCTCACCTACCCCCGCACCGCGGCTACCATCACCGCCCGCGCACGCATGGCCCTGGCCGCCTACCGCGCGGTCCCCGGCCACGAGGCCACCCACCAGCTCGAACGCGCCCTCCACGACATGTGGCAGTACGGCTACTTCGCCCTCCGCAACGACGTCACCTCCACCTCGCCGTGGACGACCCAGACCAGCCAGCAACTCTTCGACGCCCTCCAACTGCTCAAGCTCAAGCCAGCCGCCGCCCAGCCTGCGCAAGCCGCTCGCGCCGCCGCCGACGCGATCCACCGCTTCGAACAGGCCACCGGCACCACTCCCGGCACCGCACCAGAGCCCCTCTACACCCGCACCGAAGCCGAACAGGCCGCCCACGCCGCCTTCGAATGCCTCCGCCTGTACATCAAGCTCGACCACGACCACGACCGCCAGTTCGTCACCGAAGCCTTCCTCGCCTTCCTCGACAACCCCGACAGTCCCTACCCCTACAAGAGCCACGCCCCCGACGACGAAGAGGACGACGGCGACGAGCCGGAGCCGGAGCTGAGCCCCGCCGAGACCGGGGAACGCGAGAACTCGCTGCTCTACTGGCTCGGCCCTCACTCCGACACGCCCCCCAGCAGCACCTGAACGGCCTCCCGACCGCCCCGCCCACGGCCCCGTGCCCGAACACTCCCGCCCCGGCGCGGGGCCACCACCCCAGCCGGCCCCACGGACCGCCGCCGACCGACCACGCCGCTCCTTGCCTGCCTAACCGACCGGCAACCTCACCGTCCCTCCCGTCGACCAGCAGCACGCTCCGATGGAAGTACCAGCCGTGACGACTGCCGTGACCCGCCCCCTGACCGTCACCGCCCGCATCGACGCCACCGACATCGTCGGCAGCGCCCCGGCCTTCACGCCCGCACCGTTCACATGAGGTCGACTCCTACGGCTTCTCGCCCGTCACCGAGCCCACCACCCTGGTGTCCCTCACCGGACCGCGCGTCACCCCACCGCGACTGACCAGCACCACCCCGCCCCAGCTCCGCCCTGCACCCCGACGCGCGGGGCGGGGCCGAGGCACACCCGACCCACGGGAACGAACCCGCGCCGTCATCCCGCCACCACCACGAGGGAAAGAGCTTCATGAACGCCACCGAGACCGCACCACAGCGCGCCGGACGTCTCGGCCTTGAGATCTGGCTGAGCCTGCTGCCCCACGACCCCACCCTGCCCGGCGCCCCGCACCGCCGGGGACCCGGCCACCGGCCCGCCAGCACCTTCCGCCTAACCCCCGTCACCGATCCCGCACAGCTTCGTCCGCGTGATCTCATCCTGGCGCTCCACAACCAGGGCTTCGAGGCCGACAATAGGAACATCACGGCTGTCTACACCGTCCGCGAGGCCGTACGGGAGCGCGAGAGCGCCGTATGCCTGGTCGCCTCGGTGGACGACACGGCCCTGATGGTCCACGAGGACATCAGCATCCCCCTGGGCGGGTGGGGCTCGTGCGACCCGGCACAGTTCGGCCAGCCCTGGACCCCGGACGTCCCGCCCACGCGTCGGCGCATCCCATCACCGGCGCGGACGATCGTCCGCATCGGGAACCTGGACGACTTCCTGCCCGCCGTGCACGAGCACCCCGACTACCCGGCATGGCTGGCCGCGTATGCCGAAGCCGCCCGGCAGGACACCGCACGGATGCGTCTTCCCCAGCACTGACACCACCAGCCCCCAGGCTCCGAACCGGCCCCGCCCCCTCCAGGTGCGGGGTCATCCGCATACCCCGCCGCCGCGCGTTGCCCACGCAACTCGACCGTGTGGAGCACTTCGTGATCCTGGCCCTTGCCGAACTGACCGATGACCGGACCGTCGTCGCGATGAAGTCCGGCGGAGCCGCGACCGTGGAGTTCTACAACGAGCGCAGTGAACAGTGGATCGCCCCGATTCGCCCGGCGTCTCTCGCCTACCTCGATCACGCGATGCGCGCTGTGGAGGCCATGAGCCACGACGCCGAGCCTAAGAGGACCGAGCCGCAGCAGCTCTGAATCTCGGGGACAGCCCGCGCCTTTGGTCGTGGCCTTCCCCGCCGTCCTCGTGGCGCCGGGGGGCCGTTCCACACTCTCCCGCGGCCGTGCCGACCGCCGTCTTTCAACTCCCGTCTTGTGTCGCCTCGTAGTGGGCCTGCTCGCTGATGTACACCGACGGCTCCGGCAGCCCGCGGCGGGCCACGCCTGGTTGCGGGGCTTGCCGCACGCCGGGTCAGGGTGCGGTCACCGGGACGGGGGAGTGGTGACCATCCTCCCGCTTCCCGGGCCCGTTCCATTACTCGTCTGCCGGCCGCCCAGCGGCCCGGCGGCTGCGTCGGGCGGTTTGCGGGGTTTGCCCCGTGCCCCGTCACGGTGCGGCCCACCGGCCGCCGGGGGCGGTGACCACCACCCGCCCCTCACCTGGCACGCCAACCCGTCTGCGCGCACCGCGCGTTCGAAGGAGAACCCGCATGTCCATATCCACCCCCGCCCCCACGACCACGGGTACGGCCGGCGAGGCTGCGGCCGCCACGGCCAGGGCGCCGCGCAGGGAGCCCCGCTACCCGCACATTCCCGCCGTGGCGGGGAACGCCAACGTCCGCGCGTTCCTCGGCCAGGGCATCCACCCCGCCAGCGGGCAGCCCCTCGCCAGTGCCCCCGGCGCGGACTGCGGGAACTGCCAGCTCGCCTACCGCATCCAGCTCCCCGGCCGTGACGGCACCGGCACCAGCGAGCGTTGGAAGTGCTCGAAGGCGCCGATCAGCCGCCGGGGACGCCAGGGCATCGACCTGCGCCCCGCCACCAGTGGCCAGCCCGCCACCCCCGCCTGCACCCTGCACTGCACGTTCGCCGACTGGCCGTGCGACCCCGACGGCCGCTACGACACCAGCGCCGGCCAGATCGGCACCGGCCGCGACCACACCGACGACTGGGGCGTCCACGCCGTCTACCGGATCTTCGGCATCGACCTGGAGCACCAGTGCGCCTGGGTCGAGCTCGAAGCCGAGCTGGTCCCTTACGCCGCCGCCCCCACCGGCTACGTCACCCGGCCGCCGCAGTACTCCCGCCCGGACCAGCCGCACCTGTACCGGTTCTGGACCGACCTGGCCCGCCTGCACACTGCCCAGCTCACCCACGCCACCGACACGGGCCAGTGCACGCACGAACTCGTCCGAGGCGGCCGTGTCCTGAGCACCCCTACCAACCACTGACCCCCCCCGCTCCTCCCTGTGCCGGGGCCCCCGCCCGGGGCCCCGGCCCCGCCCTCTCTCCTCCCGAACCAGGACGCCCCATGTCTTCGCCTCGCCCCGACCTCCTGCACCCCGACTTCCTTCGCCTCGTCGCCTTGCTCGCCGACCACGACGAGACCAACGGCAACCTCCCGGCCGCGGACGGGACGATCGCCGGATACGACAGCTTCGCCCTCCTCGGGGCAGCGGCCCACCGTGCCCAGCTGATGAGCGAGGGGTTCGGCACCTTGCGCAAGACCCTCAACGCCCAGCAGCTCGACGAGTTGCAGCAGCTCCTCGCCGCGATGTGGAGGGACGGGTTCGCCGTCGGCGCCCGCTCCCAGCAGCCAGCCGCCTGAACCGCGCCCGCCCCGCCCCGGCCCGCCCCCGCAACCCCTGGGGACGGGCCGGGCGGCGTGCCCGCCCCCGTCACCCGCACGGGCCGGACTCCCCGCCCCGGCCGCCCCTTGCACAGCTAGCCGACCGCCACGCCACCGTGCGCACACCCGTCACGGGCCACTGGCCCGACCCGAAGCGACAGGAGCTGCATCGTGTACGAGAGGCCCGACCTGGACACCCCGCTCGCCGACCTGCGCACGAACATCACCGCGTGGCAGGCCAGCCTGCAGCGGCACCTTTCCGAGGAGCGCAAGAGCAAGGGCATCGCCTTCGACGTCCAGCTCATGGAGGACCGCGACGACATCGCCGCGAAGATCGTGGAGGACTTCATCGCGATCGACACGGAGATGTCCAAGCGCCGCGTGATCGACAGCGCCGCCCCCTCGGCGTGGAGCATCGAGCGACTCACCGACGCCGAGCTCGCCGCCGCCAAGGCCGACTGTCCGGAGCTGGCCCTGTTCAACGACGCCACCCTCCGCCTGGCCGCCGACGTCCTCGGCATCCGCATGGTCCGGGACATGGCCCGGCAGGCCGTGCGCAAGGCCCCCGGCGTCCTCAACTCCCGCACGAAGTAGAGCGAGCGGCCCGCTGCCGCCCCGCTCCGCTGCGCCCCGTCCCGCTCCCGATCCCTGGGGGTGGGCCGTCGGCATACCCCTGGCCGCCCGCCGCGGCTTGCGGGGCTTGCCGGCTGCCGCTCCACGGTGTGCGCGTGCACGACGCGGCGTGCATCGTCAGACCCCGTCCAGGAGCAGGAGGCCACCGACATGACCGTGACCCGATGGTGTGTCGTTACCTACAGCGGCAGGACCATGACCACTTTGTGGCTCGACCGCTCGTACGCCCCGGTCAACGTCTACGACAACGGCTGGCCCGTCCGGGTCAGGGCCCGTGTCCGTACGGGACACTGCCGGACCGGCCTCGGCGTCGGCTGCGGGAAGCCCGAGCCAAATCGCACTCCTACGGCCCCTACTCGCGCGTCCCGTACGAAGTGATCGCTCGCGGCCGGTTGCTCATGCCTGGCTGGTAGGCGGGCCCGCCGAACCCGTCGGCGTACCGGTCACGTACGCCGCACCGCAGCCCACCAGCGTCTGAGGCTCTGCTCCGCGCCGCCCCGACCCGCCCCCGGGCCGGGGCGGCGTCATGCCCGCCGTCCCGCGCGGGGCGGCTCTTACGCGTCCGCTGCTGCGCGCCGTCCGTGCTGGTTGCCGTGCTTGCCCCGCGCCGGGCCACTGTGCAGCCGCAGCGCGCCGGGCCCTCCCCGCCACCAGTGCGGGGCACCGGGCCCGCCGGCCGCCCCGGACCGCCCCGGGCCGCCCCTGCGCCCGCACCCCACTTCACCGAGCGGAGAGAGCCCTTCATGGGATACATCACCTACGGCCACACCGAGCTGGACACCTACCTGCGCGCCCACGCCATGAGCCGGGCCGGGACCCTGTGCAACCTGAAGGACATGCACGCCCACGTGCGCGAACTCGCCCCGCTGTGGTGGGAGCACACCAGGGCCACCCTGGGCGCCCTCCGCTTCACCGGCGGGTTCATGGGCAACGCTCTGTCCGACCTCTTCGACGACGAGGAGCTGTTCACCAGCTGCGCCGTCTCGGGCATCGAGCAGCTGCGTGCCGGGCTCGCCCCCGACCGGGCCCGCCGCGCCCTCTACGGAGACGACCACGCTGACCGACTGCTCCTCAACTTCCAGTTCGGCACGTTCCACATCGCCGACGCCGACGATTCCTGCCGGTTCTTCGACGGCTCCCGCCGCCCTGTCGCGGCCGACACCACCGTGGCCATGCTGGACATCGACCACAGCCCCTCGTGGGTCCACCCCGGCGGCTTCGGTCCGGGTGGCCTGTCCGGCACCGAGACGCGCATCACCACCCTGCTCACTCCGCTCGACCAGAAGACCGCGGTCCTGAACGGATGGCGCGCGGCCATCGACGCCCGATAACCCCCGCCCGGAGCACGCCCCGGCCCCCGGGCTCCGCGACCGACGCGGCACCCGGGGGCTCACCCATGCCCCGCCCCGCCGCGCGGAGCAGACCGCCCCCGTGCTCGGGCTTCCGGCCCGCACCGGTTGCTGTGCTTGCCCGGCCCCGGGCCAGGGTGCTGCTCGCCACCCCGCCCCTACCCACCGTCGGAGGCCAGCCATCATGAACACCACTCTCGCCCCTGCCCTCGAGCCGGTGCCCGGCGCGGCTGAGACCACGATCGATCTCACCGGTGTCACCGCGTACACCGCAGGCCTCGTGCGCCTCGCTGAGGCGAAGGGCCTGCGGCCCGCCTGGGGCCGTCCCCACGGGCGCATCCGCCGCATCATTCTCAACGCGGTCGGCCCGCATGGCGCGTTCGGCTCCATCGTCATCGGCCGTTCCAGCGGCAAGGTCCTGCGTGCCGAGGTCATCCACGGCAACGACGCCAAGGTGCCCCGCCGCGCCACGGGCACCAACGCCGTGCGGGCTCTGCTCATGGAGGTGGCCCCGTCCGCCTGCAGCGAGGGCTGCAACGCGGAGTCCTCGACCGCCTGCCGCCCCTGACTCACCGGCGGACAGGGCCCGCGCTGCCCGCCCCCTGCCTCGGCCCGTCCCCGTACCTCGTGGGGGGCGGGCCGTCGGCGTGTCCGCTTGCCGCGCGAGCCCTCGGCGCAGCCCGCACTCTGCCAACGGTTCCCGGCTCGCGACGAACTCCACCAGGAGCACGCGCTCGGCCGCTCCGCAGCAGGCAGTGTGCGCCCTGTTGCGGAGCTTGCCCATCGGGACCCCACAGTCCCGGTGCTGCCGACGACCGCACCCGCACCGGCGCTCCGCTGCTGTGCCCGTCGGCGCCACGACCAGGCACACGACGCCGTCCTGGCAACGACGGCAGAAGAGGGAACAAGGACATGAACAGAAGCGAGTTGGAGGCGCTGCTGGCCTCGGGCGAAGAGCGGATCTTCACCGCGCGCTGGGAGCGGCTCGGCGAGCCGTACAGCGAGGGCTGCCGGGGCACCGTGGAGAGGGTCGGATTCCCGAACGCGCCCCACACGGTGTGGGTGCGTGACAGCGCGGGCAACGTCCATAGCTGGGATATGCGACACCTGTCCGTGGACTGACCTGCCCCAGCGCCGAGCTCTCGTGGAACGCACACGGTAAACACCAACGACGGCCCTGGCCCGTCCCGCATCCGCGGGGCGGGCCGTCCGCATGCCCGCCCGGCCGGTCCTCCAGCCCGCCGCGGGGCTTGTGCGGGGTGCCCAGGATTCGGCCGTGCTGGCCGGGCACCCGGGCGGGCCGCCCGGGTGCCTGGGGCGCACCGGCGGCCGGGGCCGTTGCCGTGCCCGCCGCACGCTGCGGGAACGCTCCGCCCGTGTCTTCTTGCCCGTCTTGCCGGCCGCCGCCGCACGGTACGGCCACCAACGACGACCGACGGCCCGGCGCCGGTCCCGCTTGCAGCCGGCACGGCCTGCGCGGGTTGCGGTGCTTACCGGCATCTCCAGCACGGTGCAGCCACCCGCTGTCACTACGCCGCCACCGGGGGAGTTCAGCCCGGCTACCACCCGGGCCGCGATCCCAAGGAGAACACTATGGTTCCTGTCTCCGGGCCCTTTCCGATCACCGATGAGATCACCAACACGACCAGAAACCTCTTCTACAAGACCACCGAGGATGAGCGCGGCCTGACCATGCTCAGCCACTTCGTGTATTTCAGTGGCGACGACCTGTTCGCAGACACCAACGGCTGGCACCGCTTCAACACCACTGGCGCCGTCCCCGCCGCGGCCGCTCTCATCCACGACGTCCTCGCCTACGTCCACCAACACGCAGGCGGCACAGCCGCCGTACGTCAGGTGATGAGCGAGCTGATCGAACTCGCCGACACCGACGCGGATCCCGGGACCGGAGGCATCAGCGACGGCCTTACCGACTCGGTGTCCGAAAAGCGCCTCACCCAGATCGAGCGGAACCAGGCCGTCCAGGGTCACCTGCTCCAGCAGTTGGCCACGCACCTCGGGGTCCAGGCCCGCCCCTGATCCCACACCTCACACCAGGCCCGGCGCCCTGCTCTGCGGGCGCCGGGCCGGGACCCCACCATTGCGCCGACCGGCCCCGCGCCCGGACCCCCGTACCGGCCCGGGGCCGCCTCACGTCCCCGCCCTCCACCCCCGCCGCCGTTGCGCGTGGCCCTGCCTGCTGGGTCCTGTTCGATGACCTGACCCTGTGGCCGCTCCACTTCCTCGGCCAGCTGTACCGCTGGATCGACCGGCGCCACTGCACCGGCGGTTCCCGCCACGTCCTGACCCGCGGGCCACCCCGCGCAGTGCTGGCCCCGGCTCGACCAGCTCACGGTCGGCCGGGGCGGGGCATGTTGCGGGGCTTGCCTGGTCCCGCCCCATGGTGCGCCCCAGGCGCCGGGGCGACCCGCCCGGTGCGCGGCCTGCACGGCCGAATCCTGCTGTTGCACGAGGAGTTGTCCCTTGTTCGTCCTGCTCATGCTCATCACCGTCCTCCAGGCGGCGTCCGCCGTGGCGGCCCTGTTCACGGTCTTCAAGCCCGGCGTCTCGGAGCGGACCCGGCAGACGGCGTGCGGCGTCCTGACCGCCGTGACGCTGCTCTCCGCCGTCACCCACCTGATCAGCGGCCACACGTTCTACGGAACGCTGCTCGCCGCTCTCACCGCCCTGCTCCTGATCACCTGGGGCGCCCAGGTCCTGGTCCGCTGGGTCCGGGCAGGCAGGAACGGCAAGTCCACGAAGTAGCGGGGCGAGCCCCCGCCTCACCCCTGGCCCCGGCCCGCCCTCGTGGCGGCCGGGGCCGCTCCCGTGCCCGCCGCACGCTGCGGGAACGCCCCGCCCGTGTCTTCTTGCCCGTCTTGCCGGCCGCCGCCGCACGGTAGGGGCCGTCAACGACGACCGACGGCCCGGCGCCGTCTCACGGGCAGGAGCTGAACCCATGACCACCACCACCATCGCGACGATCGCGGACGCGGGCGTGATGACCGCCGACGAGGCCCTGACGCTCGCCGACCCCTTCACCCCCTTCGGCTTCGCCGCCGACCGGTACGCGGAGATCTGCTTCTACCGCTGCCGGGACTGCGGAGCCCGGGGACCGGTCGGCCGGGCCCTGCTCGACGGGGACTTCCGCGACCTGCCCACGGCGGAGCAGGCCGCGCACACCTGGCCCACCGACCACTTCAACACGGTGGGGCACGAGTACTCCGACCGCATCGCGCTCTCCCGCGCCCCGGCCCGCACCACCACCATGCGCCGCATCAGCAGGACGCCCCGGTCCGCCGCCCGCTCCTGACCCACCACGCGGCCCCGCGCACCCGCGGCCCGGCCCGCTCCCGATCCCTGGGGGCGGGCCGTCGGCATACCCGCCACTCCGGCCCCGGCCCGGAGTCGCCACCCGGGCCCCACGATCGCCGCCGCCTTGCGCCGCTTGCCGGCCGCCGCCGCACGGTGCGCCCGCCCGGGACCGCAACGACCGGCCACCCGGGCCCGCCCACCCTCAGCCCAAGGAGGCGCGCGTGCTGTTCGCCGAACCCGCCCACCCCTACGACGACCCCGACCAGCCCCCTCAGTGGGCCTGGCGGTACGGGTACTTCGAACTCCTCTACACCCCCGGCATCAAGACCCTGTCCCTGTCCCGGGGCCCCAAGTACTCGGTCCGCGGCCCGAAGCACTCCTGCCGCCGCTGCCACGGCAGCGGCTACCTCCCGTGGTGGGAGCGCACCACCCCCGACCGGCCCGCCGACACGTCCGCCCCCTGCCCGACCTGCCCCGCCTACCGCGTCCTGTTCGAAGACCTGACCCTGTGGCCGCTCCACTTCCTCGACCAGCTGCGCCGCCGGATCGGCCCGCGGCGCCGCACCGCCGACCAGCCGCCCCTGGCCTCCGACAAGGCGGGGCCTGGCTGGGCCGGAGGCTACAGCGACGAACCACCGTTCTGACTCCGACCGCACCCCGCCCGCCCCAGTCATGAGCCGGTTCCGGCCCCGCACGCACCGCGCGTGCGGGGCCGACCGCGTCGATGCAAGCGGCCCTGCCGTGTGCGGCCGTGCGGCCTGGCCCTCCGGCCGCTGTTTGCGGCGCTAGCCCGCTGTCCGGCCAACGTCCCGGCTCGTCATGGGGCGGTCAGCCCCGGTAGCAGAGTCGGAGGGACGAACGATGACCACCGCCACGGCCCAGCACCCGCGGACCCGCATCACCGACGAGAAGCACGCACCCGCCAACCGGGCGATGAAGAAGGTCTGGGTGCTGGAGAACCTGATCTTCCACGCCCGCACTGGAGCGGAGGAGCGCGCGGCCGCCGAGCGCATGCTGGACCGCGCCATCGCCGCTGCCCAGAAGAACGGACAGCTCACCACGCAGCAGGGCGACGGTGTCTGGCACGGCTACCGCCTCCCCGACATCCGTTACGGCGCCCGGTATGAAGAGGTCAAGCACCTGTCCACTACGGAGATCGCCAGGCGCATTCGCGCGGACATCAAGCTCGCACGCAAGGTCGCGGCGAAGCTGGGCACCGCGACCGGTGCCGAGGTCGCCCTGGCCGACTCGCTCACCGCGCTCGCCACCATGCCCAAGCAGATCAAGGTCTCCGTCCGCACGGACTACTTCTCCGGCGGCAGCTCCATCGACGTCAGGGTCTACAACCTCCCGGAGAAGGGCTGGGGGTACGTCCAGGAGACGGACATGTGGGGGAAGCCGCAGTGGGTACCGGGCCGGGAGCTGAGCGGGATCCTGGTGGCCCTGAAGGAGATTCACGGGGCCTACAACTTCAACGGCTCGGACTCGAGGGTCGACTACTACCACGTCAACTACTACGGCCAGGTCGAAGTCGACTGGCGCGAGCGCCCCTGATCCAGCCGCTTCCGGCCCCGCACGCACCGGGCGTGCGGGGCCGACCGCGTCGGCGCGCCACGCCCGATCTGCCAGCCCGCCCTCGGCATAGCCGGGAGGCGGGGCCGTTCACGTCACCTCGCCGCCGTCGCTGTTCCCGGCGCCGGGGGTTGCCTGGCTTGGTTGTCTCCGGGCCAGTGTGCGGGCATCGAGAACGCGGCTCCCGCCCCCGGCCCTGGCCGGGGGGTGGTCGAGTGCCACCGGCGACAGCCCGGCGGATGCGCTCTCGCACTCTTCCCGCCCCCTGCACAGGAGTCGCCCATGCCCGCGCCCGCCCACCTGACGGCCGCCCCGCACACCTCCTCGGCAGCGTCCGCCTGCCCGGCCCCCTCCGACAGCCCCCGCATCGCGGCCGCCGACTTCTTCGCCCTCGCCCGCACCGGCCGCGCGCAGACCACGCTGCCGCCCTTCCGCGACGGCGACAGCGTCAGCTGCCCGCTGGGCAACGAGTGGGTGCGCCACGACGGCCGGTGGATCGTCCCCGGCCGGCCGGGCGGCCTGAGCCTGGACGACCGGACGGTCACCGGCTGGTGGCACACCCGGCACCGGCCGGGCAGCCGGTTCGCCCTGGTCCACCGGCTCACCCCTACCGAGACGAGCCTGATCACCGGTGACCGCTACACCAGCCGCAGCCGCCTTGTGAGCCTGCGCGAGGGCGCGTTCACGTACACCGAGCCGGTATCCGGCCCGTGGCTGCGCCAGCTGGCCCGGCAGATCACCCGCACCCGCACCCGCACGGTGAGCGTCCACCTGGAACTGCCCACCGGCATCGTCACCCTCCACTCGCGCCTGGTCGGTGACGTGTTCTTCCACCCCGCCGCAGCTGCCACCCCATCCCGCTGTACCTGACCACCGCACCCCGGGCCGCTGCCCCGGCCGCGCTCGGGTCCTGGCTCCGGCACGTCGGACACCGGCCCGGGGGAGCGGTGACCACCACCGTCCCCCGGGGCCCCCGCACGCCCGCCCCGCCCCCTCCAGGGCTCATTGCCCGCACGACCTTCGAGGACGTCGTCATGACCGCCACGCTCCGCGCCCACCGCGCCCGCTCGCCCCGCTACGCCGACCGCCGCCGGCACCCCGCTGGCCCCCGCTCGACGAGCCGCACCGTCGACGCCGCCCGCTCCCGCCTCGCCCGCCGGCTGCGGCGCGCCGTGCCCTGGCTCAAGACGCGCGTGACGAGAGGGGAGTGGCGGCACAGCATGCAGCAGGCCGCCATCCGGCACGGAGGCATGGAGGCAGCGACAGCCTGGCGCTGCGGGGCGTACGGCCGCGCCGTCTCGTTCCCGAAGCCCGGCCGCCCCATCCTCCGCCAGGAACGCACCGGCCGCCCCCGGCGCTGAGGGCCGCCACCGCGCCCGTCATGGCGCGGTTGCACCCCTTGCCCCGCCCTCAGCCACGTTGTCCCCAGCGGCCCGGAGAGGGCGGTGACCACTCCGCCCGCCCCTTCGGGCCGTCCCAGCCCGGCAGCGCCCGGCACGGCCAACACGCACCCTTGGAGGAGTTCATGAAGGTGACACCCAGCGGCTACGTCCTGGAGTTCGAGCACGTCCTGGACGAGCTGAAGGAGTCCGCAGGACAGTGCAAGAACCCGGCGCACCTCGCCTTTGTGACCGCCGCGATCACCGCGTTCGAGGAGGAAGGCCCCGACGCCGCTCCCCTCCTGAACGGCTGCCCGCAGGCCGCCGCCCGGCGGATCTTCGACGAAGTCGCCGAGGCCTACATCACCGCCGAGCAGGCCACCCGCATCCAGGCCAGCAACAGCACCCTGGCCCGCGACTTCCAGCTCCCCTACACCAGCCACCGCCGCGCCCAGGCCCGCCGGGCCGCGCACGAGCGCCGCGGCCGCACCGCCACCGGCCTGGACCGGCTGCGCCACCTGCTGACCATCCCGGCCGCCTGACCAGCACCACGCCCACCGGCCCCGAACCCCCGGCACCCGCCCTGGGTTCGGGGCCGCCGCATACCCCGCGACCCCGCTACCGCCCGCGGCTCCCGGAACAGTCCCCGCGCCCTTGGGCGGACCGTCGGCCCCGGCCCCCGCCAGCGCAAGGGGGGGGGGGACGGGGAACAGCTGCTCGCTCTTGCCCGGCTTGCTCCCTCCCGCACCATCCTCCACGGCACCCGAACAGCACCAGCCAAGGAGACCCCACTGTGGGATACGAGCTGTACTACGAGGGCCGCATCAGCTTCGACCGGCCTGTGAGCCTGGCCCGTCCCGACGAAGACCGCCTCTCCGAGCTCGCCCGGTTCTTCACCCCGGTGTTCGAGCAAGCCGAGGGCACGCCGACCGGCCGCTCCATCACCGGCTTCCAGGTGGACGAGGAGACCGCCGACTGGGCCAAGTCGAGTATCTGGAACGAGGACCTCACAGCCATCGAAGAGTTCGCACGACGCCACCAGGTCACTCTCACCGCACAGTTGCGGTGGCAGGGCGACGGGTGCCTCCCCGACCCCGCCGCCGACCGCGGCCATGTCGTGTTCGACCTCCACGGTCAACACCATCAGGTCCCCGACAGCAGCAACAACGCCCAGGCCGTCGAAGCCCACCTCCGACGTTCCTGCACCTGCCACCGCGACCCTGCCCCGCACCCCACGCCCACCCCGCCACCCGCATCCGTGCCCCCGGTGGTCGGCCCGCTCACCCTGACCCGCCTGACGCCCGCCGACTGCACGGCCACCCAGTGGTCGACGGCGAAGGAGAAGGCCGACGCCGGGAACCGCGTCCTGGCCTTCATCGAGAACGGACTGCACTCCGAAGCCTTCACCACCGACCTGTACCGCACCTGTTCGCAGCACCTGTTCGGCCACATCGCGCACTTCAACCGGTCGGGGTTCGCCGACGTCTGGTTTACCACCCCCGAGGACAAGGCCGCCTTCATCCGGCACGCCATGAACGCCAGCGCCCTCGGCGATCCCGCTTGGACATGGTCCGACGTCGAGCAGCACCTTCAGGACACGCTCGCCGACCACCCCCACCTTCAGGAGCCGTCAGCCTGGACCGGCATCACCCGCCCGCACGACTGCCCGTCATGTCGCTGCGCCCCCCGACACGCAACTGACCCCACGTAGGCGCTGCACCGGCCCCGGGACCGCGCTCACGGTCCAGGGGCCGCGCCATGCCCGCCCGCCCCGCCCAACCAGCCCCGACGAACGGCATCTTCCGTGTTGCGTCCGGGTGGTGCTGCCGGCGACCGGGGGCGTCCGTGGGGGTTGTCGGGCTTGGCCGCCCGCAGGCCAGTGTGCGCACACCGACGACGTAACTTCCCGCCCAGGCCACTGGCCCGAGGCCGAGCCCCGCCCGCACACCCACCTCGTGAGGAACCATGTACTTCCCTGACGTACGTGCCCCCTACACGCCCTTCCTCGGGCTTCCGGTCGAGGGCGCCGCCGAGTACGGCACCCGGCAGCGGCCCGTCGAGGAACTGCGCCCGCTGTTCGAAGCGGTCCTGCACGATCCGACCATCATCGAGTTCGGATGGCAGCAGTACACACCGTACGACCCTGGCCGCTTCGGCATCCGCTACATCTGGGTGCGCACCGTCGAGGAGCCACCCACCGCGACGGCACAGGACCTGTGGCTGATGGACGGTTGCCCGAGTCTGGGCGACACCTACGGCCCGAACCGGGAGCACTACCGGGGCCCGGACCGGGGCCGCTTCGAGCGCGTAATGGCGCTCCATGACGCTCTGGCGGAAGGCGGTTTCGACGACGTGCTGCGGCAGGCCTTCGGCGACCCGACCGCCGTCACGGTACGCCGCGACGGCATCCGTGTTGCCCCCTGCGACCATGATTGACCCTGTTCTAGGGACCCCGCCGCCCGCCCCGCCATGCCTCTGCGGTCCTCGCCCGCCCCCCCGGTCGGCTGGGGGGCCGGTTGCGGTCGTTAGGCCTCGCCCCGGCCACGGTCAGCGCACCCGCCTCACGGAAGCCGCGACCACCACTCCACGGGCCGCCACCCCCTCTTCGAGAAGCGGAGCATCATCATGGCCACCACCGGCACGAGCACGGGCACCGGCACTGATCCGGCTGATCCGCTGTGGCAGAACCTCGCCGACGCCCTGAACGCCCTCATCACCGCCGGACTGTTCCCCCACTTCCACGACCTCTACGGCACGCGCAACGACTGGCAGCACCAGCCCTACGCCAGCAGCGCCACCCACGCCGACGCCCCCTGGGTGGTCTTCGACCTGTCCACACGGCAGTTCACCGTGTCCAGCCGGGAGCGGACCCACAGCGGCGAGCACTCCGCCAGCACCAGGCGTAAGCGCCGCTGACCTTCCCCCGGGGCACCGCCGAGCACTCCCTGCGCACACCCAGGGCCGCCCAAAGCGCCAGCCCGGTCAGCGCCTTGCGCCCCTTGCTGCCCACCTCGACACAGTGCACTCACCGGCCGGGGGAGCGGTGACGTCTCTCCCGCTCTCCCGGCCCGCCACCACTCACTCCGCCCCGCCCCCCCGGCGGCCCCCGGGCCGCCGGGGGGGCGGGGCAGGTGAGCCTCTCTACAGCGTCACCCTCTCCAACGGCTCCGGGCCCGGCCGCCCAGTCCCGCCGCGACGGGCCCGCCCTCTGCCGCCCGCAGGCACGGCGCCGGCGGTGCACGACTAGGGCCCCCGCGGGGCAACGTCGGCGCCTCCCACCCAACGAAAGGAACACGCCCATGCCGAACCCCGAACTCGCAGCCCGCATCCGCAGCGCGATCCTCACCCACCCCCACCACTACGACCCGACCGCCTGGCTTCGCGGAACCACCCTGCTCCACCCCGACACCCCGCCCCACAAGACCGGCTCCCCGTGCAGGACGACCCTGTGCGTCGCCCAATTCACCGGCCACACCCTTGAAGTCATCGACGATCCCGCCGACTCCCACGGCAGCCGCACCACCCAGACCCTCGCCCACAAGCCCGGCAGCCAGCCCCTGCCCGTCTGGATCGTCGCCGAGCGGGAACTGCACCTGACCGGCAACGACGCCGGACGGCTCTTCGCCTCCTGCACCAAGGCATCCACCGTGCTCGCCGCACTCGCCCAACTCGCGGGCGGCGCGCCCCGCATCGACTGGGACACCATCCCGTCGTAGTACCCGACCCGCGCCGCCGCTCCCTTGCACACCCGGACCAGCGCCCAGCCTGCCCGCGCAGGGGAGACCCGCTCCGCCTCCGGGCGGGGCGCCGTGCCGTCTGCCTACCCGGATACACAGCGCCCCCATCTTCGGCCCGCTGTTGCGGGGCTTGCCCCCAGCTGGGGGAGTGTCAGTGGTGCCGGAAGGCGCTCCCGCATCACCCCTCACCCGGGTGCGGTCGAGCCCCCGGCCGCCGGACCGCCCCTCCCCCCCCCGGGGCGGTCCGGCACCCCGGCCGTGGCCGTGGCCGCCCGCGAGCAGGTCGCGGGCGCGCCCCTAGTGATCGTCGAGGTGTGAACGACGCAGCCCGGCACCGCTCGCCACAGCCGGGACGCAGGCGGCCGCGAGAGCCACCCGTACGGCGCCGCCACTTGCCTTTTGGCGGGCCCCGGGAGCCTGCCCCCGGTTCCTCCGCCCCAGCCGACCGGCCGGGGCGGGCCATCCCACCCGAGAGGACACCCCAGATGAGCCGTCACTTCGCCACCGCCGCGATCGTCCAGGCCGCCCCCGGATACCGCGAGCTGCGCATCACCATCCGCGAGCAGGGCAAGGCGGATGACGCCGCCCTGATCGCTGTCCGCCCCATGCACGACACCCCGGACGTCCTCGCCGCGTTCGGCTGGCGCCTGGTCGGTTCCCCGGAGTACGTCGCCGGCCCGAACGAGGAGCGCGCCGAGGTCGAGCCCTGCCAGCCCGCCGGCCACGGCGGGGCAGAGGCCCTGCGCGACGCCGTCCGCCGCGAGATCCGCGCTCGCACCCGGGCACGCCTCCTCGTCCACTCCAGCGCCCGCCACTTCCAGCCCGTGCTCCTCAACGGCGACCACTCGACCGACCCGATCGGCTGGACCTTCGTCGTCGGCGTCAACCACGATCGCGGCCACGGCTGGGTCACGTCCACCGGGGCCGTCTCCCGTGGACCCCGCATCGCCACCCGGGCCGACGCTGCCCGCAACGTCCGGCACGAGTACATGGCGCAGCTGACCGAGGCGCGGATCGAGGAAGCGGACGACAGCGCTGCGTACGCCCAGCTCCAGCAGCAGCCCGGCGACGTCCTCGCCCGCCTGCTGCTGATCGTCCGCAACGGCGGCACCGTTCCCGTCGAGGAGCCCGCCGGGGAAATTGAGGGCCCGGTCTTCCGCAAGGGGGACCGGATCGTCTGCACCGACGGCGTCACCCGCACCGTCGAGGCAATGGCCCCGGCCGTCACCGGGGAGCCCGCCCGGGTCGTCGTCGAGGGCGGAGGCGAGTGGATCGCCGGGAACTGCCTGCGGGCGAACTGGGAGGACGTCCTCGCCGCGCACCGCCGCAGCAACGCCGCCGGTATCCGGGTCCGCACCGAGCCCGACCCGACCAACCCGGAGTGGCGCGCCGCCCTCACCGAGCTGGGCGAAGCCCTCGACTACCTCCGCAAAGCCGACCCGACCGTCCGCGTCGCCCTCGCCGAGGACGACGCCCGGGAGGCAGCGACCCGGGTCCACCCCGACGCCTGCGGCCTCCAGCCGATCCACAACCCGGGCGAGGACGAGCCGGCCGCCTGGACGTTCCGCACCGGCCACGGCGCCGGGAGCCGGTACGGCGTGGTCACCCGCACCGCCGAGGTCTCCCCGGTCGGGCTCTACGAGTACCCGACGACCGCCGAACGCGCATGGCGCCAGCACGAAGCCGAGCTGACCCGCTGACGCCCGGCCGTCATCGTCGACGCCCCGCTCCTGGCACGCCGGGGGCGGGGCCGCCGGGTGCGTCCAGGGGCCGACACCGCCGCCCGCTTCCGCCCCTTCACTCCACCCCACCGCTCCCGGACCTGTTCACCCTCGCCGACGGCGAGCACGGCCCGTACGATGCCCCGCGCCTTGGACCCGTGGCAGGCCATCAGCTCACCCGGGCCACGGCGGATCAGGTCACCGTCGACCTGCCTGCCCGGCACACATCCCGCCTGCCGTCCCGCCTGGAGCGCTGCGCTCGGCACCGTCCCGCCCCCGCACTGCTTGCGGGACTTGCCCCCAGCTGGGGGAGTGTCAGTGGTGCCGGAAGGCGCTCCCGCACCACCCCCTCACCCGGGTGCGGTCGAGCCCCCGGCCGCCGGACCGCCCCTCCCCCCGGGGCGGTCCGGCACCCGCCACGGCCCGCCGAAGGGAGCCCCAACTCATGCGCACCTACGCCACCGCCCAGCACACCGGAACCGACCCCGGCCAGTGCGACGCCACCGCCGTCCGCAGCGCCCCGGACGGAACCCGCGCGTACGTTCTCCTGGACGGCATCGGCCGACGCGAGGCAACCCACCGCTGGGCCCTCGGCGCCGCCCGGCAGATCGCCCGAACCGCCGCCCACCGGGGCGACGCGGAGGCCGGACTTCGGCACGTGTACAACCTGTGCCGACGGGACGCCATCCACTACGGCGTCGGCCACAAGGCGGCGGCCGTGGTCGTGGTCAAGGCGCCCGGCAAGCCCCTGACGGTCGCCTGGTGCGGCGACTCCCGCGCCTACCTGATGGAACGCGGGATCGCAGTGCGCCTCACCGACGACCACAACAAGCGCCGCGTCTACCCCCCCACCGCCACCTATCCGCACGGCGGCAACCGCAACCACATCACCTCGTTCCTCGGCTCCGACGCCACCGACAAGGACAGGCAGCGCCAGTACGGCCACCCCGCGATCGAGACCACCACCCGAGAGATCACCGGCCCCTGCCGCCTGCTGCTCGCCTCGGACGGTACCTACGAGCCCCACGAGGACGCCCGGCACTGCCTGTTCACCGAGTGCGACGGCGACGACCTGATTCCCACCGTCCGGGACCTGGTGAACCTGGCCGTCGACACCGCCGTCAAAACCAGCCGCGCCCTCGACCCGAACCAGGTCTACGCGGACAACGCGACCGCCCTCCTGGCCGACCTGACCCCCTGATCCACCCGGCTGAAGACCGCACGCCGACGGCCCGCCCCCGGCCACACTCCGAGGGCGGGCCCTCCCGAGCCACCCCCACGAACCCCGCCCCAAGGTGTTGCCTGCCTAACCGGCCGGCGCCTCACCGTCACCGTCAACCAGCAGCACGCTTCGATGGGAGTACCCGCCGTGACGACCGCCGTGACCCGCCCCCTGACCGTCACCGCCCGCATCGACACCCCCGACACCGCCCTCACCCCGGCTGTGTACACCGCCACCGTCTACATGAACACCCACGACGACAACTTCGACGGCTACGAGCCGCACCACCCGCTCGCCGCCCTCCGCCGCGACGACAGCGCCCTGCGCCTGGTCTTCCACGCCAGCGACCGCATCCGCAGCCCCGAGGACGCCGCCGACGCCGTCATCGAGGTCGGCAACGACCAGGGCGCGGACGACAACGGGCAGACCTGGCCCGCCAACATCCGCCCCGTCTCCGCCGGCGACGTCATCAAGATCACCGGCCCCGACGCCCGCACCGTCCACCTCAGCGTCGACTCCTACGGCTTCTCGCCCGTCCCCGAGCCCACCACCCTGATCTCCCTCACCGGACCGCGTGTCACCCACCACGACTGACCAGGACCACCCCGCTACGGCCCCCGGGCCGGGACACCAAGTCCCGGCCCGAGGGCCGGTCCGCGTACGCCCACACCGCGAAACGAAAGCTCCACCAAATTCGTGCTCTTGGCGTCGCTCCCCCCCGGGGCTGCGCCACACCACCACCCCAGCCCCCGGCGGTGCCGCGCCGCCGCCGGGGCGCCGCACGGACCGAGGGGCCCCTGTCCAGACACTGAGAAAGCGAGTACCGCCCCCATGAGGACTGCGCGCACCCCCTTCTTCCCCAACCGGTTCGCTGAGCACCGGTATGACTGCATGGTGTGCAGCACCGCCGGTGCCTCGGCCACCGTCGCCGAGGACCTCACGGGGCGCTGTCCCGAGGGCCGCCGCCTGTCCGCACGCGTGGACACCCGCCACATTCGGACCTGGCTCGGCCCGTACCCGCCTTCGCGGCCGAAGGACAACCGCACGTACATCTGGTCCCGCTGCACCACGTGCGACTGGTACGCGTGCTTCCTGGAGGACCAGCAGGCGATGGAGCACACCATGGCCGTGCTGGACCACGCCCGTGATGCCTGCGCATCGGACGGCCAGCTGCCGCTGCCGATCGAAGGAGCCTGACGCTGCGAGCGGCACACCGCCCTGCGCCCCGAGCCCAGCCGTGATCGGCTTCCGGCAGACACCCCGCAACCCGGCTCGTCGTCGCCTGCCCGCCCCGTGGTCCCGTGCTCAGGTGCGGGGCCGGCATGTGCCGTTCCGGCGGCCCGATGCCGCGGCGGTGCTCCGCCCCCCAGCGGGCCCCGGATGCATGCGCCCGGTAGCGCGACGCCCGAGCGGCCCGCTCGCAAGCGCGCGGCAGCCCCGGAGCCGCCCAGCCGCCGGGGCTGCCCGTCTCCGCGGCCTTCCGGCCCGCCACCGCCCCCTGCCGCTTGGGCCGTTGCGGAGGTAGGCATACAGCCCGGCACGGTCGGCGCATCCACTCACCGACCCACCGCCTGGAGACTCCCGTGCCGCAGCCCGTAAGCCCCGCTCCGCACCTGTTCACCACCCGCCATGCCCTCGAAAGCGAACTCGTCACCACCGGCACCTTCAAGGCCCTGCACGCCGCCGTGCACGCCTCGACGCCCCGCCTGACCAGCCATCCCCGGCCCATTCCCGGCGGCGAGCCGGTAACCGGTTCGAACTTCACCGAGGACGTCCCCCACAAAGCGCAGGCCCGCGCCAGGGGCAGCATCATCGTCACACCCGACGGTCACCTCACCGTCCGCGCCTACACGATCCCCTGCCACCGGTGGCTCACCGCCCTCCGCCACCTGGGCGCCCTCGACCCCCACGCCCTCCGTCCCGCCGCACAGGCCGCCACCCCCACCGACCCCGCCGCCCCCACCTGGTCGCTGCGCCCCAAGCTAAAGGACCGCAGCTTCTGCGGCCACCTCCAGCCAGCCGACCACGTGCAGGCCACGACCCTCACGAACCTGCCCGACACCCTCGGCGACACCACCGCCCAGCTCACCATCGCACCCGACAACCGGGCCGCCTGCCCCACCGCATGGCAACTTGCCGCAGCGTTCTTCCACGTACTGGCCACCGGGACACCCGCCCACCCTCAGCCCTGACCCTGCCGTCCGTTCCGCGTACGCCCACACCACGACTTGCCCGGCTAACCCCCCACCCCCGCACGGTCACACCACCAGCCGCGCCCCCCGGGGGCTGCGGTCCTTCAACCGGAAAGCGAACTGCCCCGATGACCGTGACCGTCGAAGAGATCCCCTTCACCCCCGTCCCCACGCAGGAGGACATCAAGCCCGGCCGCCGCGTCCGACTGGTCAACATCTCGCCCGCCTCCCTGAACGGGCTCACCGGCACCACCCAGACCAACCCCAGCCCCCGTGTCACCCGCCTGGACGTCCTCCTCGACGAGAGCTCCACCGACTTCCTGCGCCGCGACCACCGCGCCCGCGCGTCCAGCAAGATCAGGGTCCCCGCCCCCGAGGTCACCCGGCAGCTCCTCACCCGCATCCCGAACGACTGCATGTTCTACGCCGAGAACGACAGCTGACCAGCCCCACCCTCACGGCCCCGTGCCCGGACACCCGTCCCGGCACGGGGCCGCCCCGCATCCCGCCGGGCTTGCCCCACTAAGCCCCGCCGCTTCGACCGTGTCGCCCGCCGACCGCCCCGGCCACACCGGCCCGCGCGCCCGGCAGCATCCACCACCGACACCCCGGGACCAACTCATGACGACCGACCCTCACCTCCCCTCCAGCCACCTCAAGGACGTTGAGGCGCTCCTCGCCCTCGACCCCGACGACCGCCCCCAGTGGTTCCGCGACCTGACCGCCGGGCTGACCGGCGACGCCCCCGCCGCCCTGGGCGACCCGGCCGGGACACGGCGACTGCTCGCCCTGCCCGCCGACCAGCGCCCCGACTGGCTGAAGGAGTTCCTCGGCACCATGACCGTCCCGCCGATCCCCGACACCAGCACCAACCCCCTGCTGGACGTCGTCACGGCCAACACCGCCTACGGACAGAAGAACGCCACGCTCGTCTTCCCCCTCGCCAAGGTCCTCGCCGCCGCCGAGCACGCAGCCGCCGCCGACAAGCACAAGCTCGGCTACGGAGAAGACGAGGCCGCGCCCCGTCTGTGGTGGGTCAAGGACGACGGCACCTACCTCATGAGCAACGGCCAGGACCCCACCGACACCCGCGACGACAACGGCCGCCTGCCCCACGTCGTCCACGCCGACGGCTGGGGGCCGGGCACCGACGCCCGCTCCATCCTCGGTGGTGACGACTTCCGCGAATCCATCGACCTGACCACCCCTGTCTTCGAAGACGGCACCACCCTGCTCGGCATGCTCCGCGAAGCCGCCGCCGAGGGCGCCACCCGCTTCCTGCTGAAGGCCACCTTCGACGACACGTACATGGACCTGACCTACATCACCAAGTAACCGAGCAACCCCTACGGCCCCGTGCCCGGACACGCGTCCCGGCACGGGGCCCGCCCGCGTATCCCGCCCCTCCCCGCCCCACGGTGCCGGGCCAGCACCGGCCGGGGGCCGGGCCTTGTCGCGCTAACTCCCCGCCGCCCCACTGTCGGACCCGCCGCGCCCGCCCCGGCCTCCGGGCCGCTGGCGGCCTCGCGCGCCCATCCACACCGACCGATGCCAGGGACCCGACATGACCGAACCCACCGCCCCCGAGGACTTCGACGCCCTGCTCCGCGTAGTCCTCGGCGAGGACTACCAGCCCTCCGCCCGGCAGGACTGCACGCTCGCCTTCCCGCTCGGCAAGGTCCGCTCCATCGCCGAACTCGCCGTCGCCGCCCGCAAGCACGCGATCGGCCCCGGCGACCCCGACGCCCGCCCCCGCCTGTGGTGGATCAAGGGCGACGGCACCTTCCTCATGAGCAACGGCATCGACAACACCCCCCACACCCGCGACGCCGACGGCAACTGGCACCACATCGTCTACGCCGACGACTGGGGACCGGACACCGACCCCTCCACCGTCCTCGGCAGCGAAGACTTCCACGAGACCCTCGACCTGACCCAGCCGCTCCCCGACGGCCAGATCCTGATCGACATGCTGCGCACCGCCCCCGACCACGCCACCCGCTTCCTGCTCCACATCACCTACGCCGACGAGGGCATGGCCCTCGCCATGACCATCAGGTAGCCCCACCCCTTCGCGGCCCCGGTGCCCGGACACCCGTCCGGGCACCGGGGCCGCTCTCGTGTTTCCCGTCCCGCGCTCCCGCCACCCCAACCCGTATCCCGCCCCCCGGCACCCGCACCCCCTGCACGCCCTGCCCGCTCCCCGGCCCGCCTACCGTCCCAAGCGAACCCGCAGGCCCAGGCCACCACCAGAAGGGGGGGAGCGCCGTGAAGCACGAGACCACCATCAACGAACTCGCCGCGTACGCAGGTCTCTTCAGCACCGTCGATCACATCACGGTCCCCGAGACCAACCCGGACACCGACATCACCGAGGAGGTCACCCTCCCCCCGCCCCTCATCCGCCGCACCCAGCGCCGCGACGACACCACCTGGTTCATCCTCACCCCGCCCGGCATCCACGAACGGATCTTCGTCCGCGACCAGGCCACCGTCACCGTCTACCTCAAGGACATCGACCCCGGCCGATTCACCGGCCACGTCCCCCAGCAGGCCGCCGCACCAGCCGCCTGGCCCCAGCAGCCGGCCGCCGCCTACCAGGCCCAGCAGCAGGCCCCGGCCCCCGCCCCGCAGGCCACCACCCCGCAGGCCACCACCCCGCAGCGGACCGCCGCACCCTGGTCGAACCAGCGCGGCTGACCCCCAGCCCCCGGCCCCGGCCGCCGCACCGCGCGGCAGCCGGGGCCGCTCCATGCCCCCGCCACCCCACCGTCACCGTGACGACTCCGGCCACCCCGGCCGCGCCCCGCCCCTGCCCCCCGGCGGCGCCCCCGAAGGGCCCGCCGGCTCACCGGTCGAGGGAACACCCGGGGGAGCGGACCGGACCGGAGCGGCCCCAGGCGCCGGGGGAGCAGCCAAAGCCGTCACCGGGGGAGAGGTGACCGGCACCGCGCCCGCCCCATCCGACACCGCGCCCGCCTGCCCCGGACCGCGCCCACCATCGAACCGCTGCTCCCCGCCCGCCGTCTCCCGCTGCGGCGTCACCGGCTTCTCCGCGGCCGCCGGCTTCCCCGGGCCACCCGGCTTCCCCTTCCCCGGCGCCGCGCCCTCCGCCGCCAGTTCCTCGCGCCCCAGCCGCCGCAACTCCTTGACCCGCTCGACCCCCACACCCAGCCGCTGCCCGCACCCGGCCACCGTCTCCCCGGCCTCACCCATCGCCAGCACGACCCGCGCCGCCGCCGCCTTCGCCGCGGCGATCCGCACCTGGCCGCGCTCCCGCACCCGTGCGATCTCCTCCTCCACCTCGGCGACCGCCGCCGCCTCGTCCTCCACCGCCAGCTCGAAGTCGGCCACCAGCTCGTCGAACTCCGCCTCCTGACGCAGCCGCCGCGCCTCCGCCTCCTCCGCCGCCCGCCGCCGCTCGGCCATCCGCTCCGCGGCCCGCGCCAGCGCCGCCTTCCGGCGCGCCAGCGTCGCGCTGTTCTTCCCCTTGCCCTTGGTCCGGCTCGACGCCACCACAGCCACCTCCCGGCCATTCCCGCGCCCACCCCTGTGGCAGGCCGCGCCCGGTCAGTCTCAGCCGCCCCCGCCCCCGCCCACGCGGCCAAGGCGCCCGCGTCCCAGGCCGTAGCACGCCCGTCGCTGTGCCCGGTCCCGCTCACGGGACGAGGTCCGAGAGGCGGGGAGAGGACCCCCGGGCAGGGGCGGCCCATGGTGAGGCGGCGGCCGGACCCGGGGTGTCGGTGGGTGCCGGTGGTGTGCGGGACGCCAGGGGTGCCGGTCGGTGGTCGGGGTGGGTGAGGGCGTGGGTGTGTGGTCGCCGGCCGGTGGCGGGTCGGTCCCCGTACACCTCTGGCACTTTTGACGCCTGCCCGTGCTCGAGGGGTGTTTTCCCTTCCGGCGGGACGCGTTCGAAGGTCGTTTTTCGGGCCCTGGGAGGTTCGGGCCCCCGGGCCGGTCTTCGCCCGCACCGGCCCTGTACGCGGTGATCTTCTGGCGTCGTGGGAATGACAGCGAACGCGTTCACCGCGGGGCGGGAGCGCTATTACCGGCGCAACATCGCCCGCGGCGACGGTGCCCCGGGCGCCGAGCTGACGGTGTCCTCCAGCGTGCCCGGGGTACCGCCCGGGATGTGGCACGGGCAGGGAGCCCGCGTTCTGGGGCTGTCCGGGATCGTGACCGACACGCAGATGCGGGCCCTGTTCGGGCTCGGTATGCACCCCGACGCCGAGGAGATCGCCGCCCGCGAACTGGCCGCCGGGGCCTCACGCAAGCGGGCCATGAAGGCCGCCAAGCTCGGGCCGGCCGTGCCGAGCCTGGCCGAGCTCTCCCCGCTCGACCAGGAGATCGAGCAGGTCCTGGAGCACGTCAGCCAGCGGCTGTGCCGCCCGCTGACCAAGGCCGAGACGCGCGAGGTGCGAATGCGGTGTGCGGCGCGCGCCTTCGAGGCCGAGTACCACCGCACCCCCGCGGACGGTGCCGAGCTCGGCCGGTACCTGGCCACTCGCAGCGGCCCGCAGCGCCGCGCCGTGACCGGATACGACCTCACCTTCTCCAACGAGGAACTCTCGCTGCTGTTCGCGCTCGGCGGGCCTGAGGTGCGCCGCATCGTCCTTCAGGTCCTGGCCCAGGCCCGCACCGAGGCCCTGAGCTGGATCGAGCACAACGCCCTCGCGGTGCGCACCGGCCCGGGCGGCGTGGCCCAGCAGCGGGCCGAACCCGGGCTGCTGGCCACCATCTACCTGCACTACGAATCCCGTGCGGGCGACCCGATGCTGCACGAGCACGCGGTCATATCCCCGCGCGTGAAAGGCCCCGACGGACGCTGGCGCAACCTGGACTCCCGGCTCCTGCTGCGCGACGTCGTCGTCGCCAGCGAACTGTTCAACCAGCGCGCCCTGGAACTCGCCTGCTCCCGGCTGGGCCTTGCCACCGAGGAAGTCGAGGTCACCCCCGGCCAGCGGCCGGTGATGCAAATCGCCGGCATCGACCGTCGGCTGCGCGCCGCGTTCGCGCAGCGCTCCCACGCGGTGCGCACCATGGCCGAGTCCCTCTTCGACGCCTACCGGCGCCGCCACGGCCGCCAGCCCGCACGGCCGGCCAGGACCTGGCTGCAGTGGCAGGCCACCGTGAAGACCCGCCCGCCCAAGCGGCAGGCCCGATCTCTGGACGACCTGCTCGCCGACTGGCGGCGCCGGGCGATCGCGGCCACCGACCAAACGGTCGTCGACAACCTGCTCGCCACCGCCCGCGCCGCAGCCGCGGAACGGCCCGCCGCGGCCGCGTTCGACCCCGCCGCGGCGGCCGGGGAAGTCCTGGCCGCGGTGACCGAGCGGCGTACGACGTTCCGCCGCCGCCATGTGCTGGCCGAGGCGCGCCGCTACCTGATGCGGACCCTGGGCGGGGCCACTGCCGCGCCGCAGGCGGCCGAGCAGATCACCGAGAAGGTCCTCGCCCACGGCGACTGCCTGGACATCACCCCGCCCGAGATCAACCCCCCACACCCCGACCTGCAACGCCCCGACGGCACCAGCATCTACCGGCCCATCGGCTCAGCTACCTACACCACCCACTCCCTGCTCGCCGCCGAGAACCGGCTGCTGGCCGCCGCTCGCACCAGCGTGATCCCACCGGTCGGACGGGGCACGTTCAACCGCGTCGCCGCCCTGGGCCGCGGCCCGATGGACGCCGGACAGCGCGCGCTCGCCTCCTCCTTCGTCCTGTCCGAGCGGCTGCTACTGGCCGGCCTTGGACCTGCGGGCGCGGGAAAGACGACGGCGATGAAGCTGGTGGCCCGGGCCGTGGACGCGGCCGGCGGACGCCTCATCCCGCTCGCACCGTCCTCAAGGGCGGCGAAAGTTCTCGGCAGCGACCTCGACCGGCGCGCCCACACCCTGCACTCCTGGCTCCACCAGCGCGGCCGGGCCGCCGACGGCAAGACCGTCGCCGAGGACGTCCAGCTGCGCCCCGGCGACGTCGTCCTGGTCGACGAGGCGGGCATGGCCGGCACCCTCCTGCTCGATGAGATCCTCGCGGACGCGGCGGCCGCCGGGGCGGTGGTGCGCCTGCTCGGCGACCCGTACCAGCTCGCCGCCGTCGAGGCCGGGGGAGCCCTGCGGCTCATCTCCCGGGCCGGGGGCGCGATCGAACTCGACCAGCTGCACCGCTTCCGGGTACCCGGAGAGGCCGATGCCTCCCTGATCCTGCGCGACGGCGAGGACAACCGTGCGGTCTTCGACTGGTACCGCGACAAGGGCCGGATCGTCGCCGGAACCTACGACGCGATGTGCGACATGGTCTTCCACGCCTGGGCCAAAGACCAGGACAAGGGGCTCACCTCGCTGATGACAGCCGCCGACACCGCGACGGTGACCGCGCTCAACCTGCGCGCCCAGGCCCATCACATCGCCGCCGGCACCGTCGACACCCGCCAGGCCGCACCCCTGCGCGCCGGGCAGCGCGCACACGTCGGCGACATCATCGTCACCCGCCTCAACCGGCGGCGCATGACCGTGCGCGGCGGACGCGACTTCGTGAAGAACGGCGACACCTGGGCCGTCCAGAAAATCCTCCCGGACGGGGACGCGGTGGTCCGCCACACCCAGCACCGCGGCCGCATCCGCCTGCCCGCCGACTACCTGGCCGCCCAGTGCGAGCTCGGCTACGCGTCCACCATCCACCGCTCCCAGGGCATGACCGTGGACACCTCGCACGCGATCGCCTCCGCCCGCTCCAACCGCGAAGGCGTCTACGTCCAGCTGACCCGCGGCGCCCGCACCAACCGCCTCTACCTCGCGATCGAGGACGGCGACCGCCTCGACGACGTCCTCGCGCAGGTCGCCGCCCGACGCCGCGCCCAGCTGTCGGCGACCGAGTCGATCGCCGCCCTGCAGCAGGAGATCGCCGCGCCCGGGCAGCTCTCGGCGGAGTTCGCCGACGTCGCCGAGCGCGCCACCACCGCACGGCTGACCGGCCTGCTCGAGCACACCCTCGGCGCCGATTGGGCCGCGATGTTCATGGCCGCCGACGCCTACCCGGCCCTCATCCGCGCCCTGCACGACGCCGAGCGCGCCGGATTCGACCTGCCCCGCCTGCTCGCAAACACCGCGCCCCGGCGCGGCTTCGGCGACGCGGACGATCCCTCGGCGGTGCTGACCTGGCGGCTGCGCGAACGCCTCAAGGACGCCGCGGAAGCCCAACAAGACGGCCGCTCGCGCCCGCTGGCCGCGCTCACTCTGACCCAACTGCACACCCTCACCGAGCTCGCCGCCGCCCATCGGGCCGCCGCCCGCGAGGCGCTTCTGGCGGCCGACGCCGCCTTCACCCACCTGCCCGCGCCCGTCACCACCCGCGCCGGCCACACCCATCCCGCCTGGGACCAGCGACCCATGGGCGAACTGTCCCGCCGCGCACTGGCGGCCGACATGGCCATGGCGCGCGCCCAGATCCGCCACGCCCAGAAGAACAAGACCCCGCTGTCCGACACAGCCCGCCGCGTGATCGCCGACCTGATGCGCGAGTCGCAACTGCGCCGCGCCCTGAACTGGCGGGACGCCGCACGCGAGGACTACCAGCGCGAGCGAGCCACCTCCACCGCGGCCCCCGGCGCCACCTCGCTGCGCGCGATCCGCCGCACCCTGGCCACCCGGCGAACCGCCACGGCCGACCGCCAGCGCTCGGCGCGCGCCGCGCTGGCCCGCGCCGACGCCGTCTCCGACAAGATCTACGCCGAGCTCCGCTTCCGCGAACGCCTGCCCGACCACGCCCCCCACCGCCCCAACCACCGCGCACAGATACCCGACTGGGTCGCCGACTCCCACGCCCTGGTCCACCCCGACACCCCCGAGCACTGGGCCACCCACCTCGCCGAGCGCCACCGCATCCTGGCCCGCTCGCTCGCCGACCGCGGCCACACCCTGGCCGCCGCCCCACCCGCCTGGGCCCGCCCCCTCGGCACTCCGCCGCCCACCAGCGCCCCGCGCCGCCGCCACGCATGGGCCACCACCGCAGCCCTCGTGGAGCTGTGGCGCACCCGCCACGCCATCACCGGCGTGCCCGGACTGGGCCCGCGCCCCGCCGACCCGAACGACCAGGCGGCCTGGGACGACCTGGACGCCCGGGTCCGCGCCCTGACCGGACGCCGCCGCCCGGTGCACCTCCCGCCGCCCGACGCCCCCGCCTCCGTCATGATCGAAGCGGCCCTCAGCCACCTCGATACGCCGCCACCCGGCGGCCCGCTGCCCGACCACCCCGCCCTGCGCGACCCCCTCGGCATCGCCCCGCTGTCCTACGGCGCGCTCGATGCCCGCCTTGCCCGGCGCGCCCTGGCCGCCGTGCTCGCCAGCGAGCCCCTGCCTGAAGCCTGGATGGAGGAGATCACCGCCCCCGGCGAAGACGACGAGGACGAGCAGCGCACCTACACCAGGCTCCTGACCGCCATCGGCGACTACCGGCGCCGCCACCACCGCGCGGGCCCCGACGTGCTCGGCCCGCGTCCGGCAGGCCTCGACGGCGAGGAATGGGACCACCTCACCGACGCCATCGACCTGTACACCCACGCCCGCGTCCAACGCCGCCTCGAACAGATACGAGCCCGCACCACCGCCCAACGCGCCGCCCTGCTGCCGCCAACCTCACCGCTGCGCCAGCAGCCCCCGCCCAACACCAACCGGCCCGGCCGCCGACCCCCCACCCACTGACCACCGCTGTGTCCTAGGCTGCGCGCACTGCGCTGTCGGACAGGGCAGGCCATCACAACTCCCGCCACCGGCTCAGCTGCGAAGACACCTGGAGGCCTTTCACTTGGAGCGTGGAGCCCTAGCTGGTCCTGCCTGCCAAGGGCAAACGACGCGCTCAGCAGAACGCCCTCCCACCGCCGGCGGCTGACCGGCCGCCCTGCTCCTTTGGCCGGCCAGTGTGCCGCGTCCAGCAGGGCGGCCACTTGCCCCTGCCCTCTCCCACGCTGCCGACAGGTACAGACAACGGACCGCGAGGTCAGGGAAGTTGCGTGAACGCGGTTTCCACTTCGTCGGTGATCCGCCGCAAGGCGACCAACGCGCTGGGCAGAAGAACGTTCACGTCCTCGCTCCAGCTGCCCAGTACCTTGCCAGCCTGCTGAATCTCCGCCGCCAAGGTGGTGGTGGTCCCCATCAAGAACCCGCCCAGTACGATCCGGCGCCCCGCCGCGTCCGGCACCGTACTCGACAGCGCCATACCGTCCACGCCCATGTCGTACTCAGGATCATCGGGATAGCCGTGCAAGTCGATCAACCGCACATCCTCCGGATACCGCTCGTTCAGAGCCAAGGAGAGCCATTGATCGGCCTGACCGTGCTGCGCCTTGGCCAGGCGCCCTAGATGACCAGGCAGCAGACGCCGCAGCTCCGCCTCATGGCGCCGCACGTCGAAGGTAGCCGCTTCCAAGGCGCGAAACCCCCGCCGGAAGGCGGGATGGGCGGGAGCGACCGGCCCCGGATGCAGCTCAAGCCACGCGGCGAGTTCGTCCCGGAAGGTCGCCATGGGCAGTCGATCACGCGGCTCGTAGGCGGTCGCTTCCTCCAGTACCGGCGCCAGATCCATCGCCGCTTCCCCGCCCTGCGCCCACAGCGAGTACTCCTTGCCCTGCGTGTAATGGGTGCCCTCGGGCGGATAGCGCAGGCCCTTGGCCAGGACGAACAGCACCTTCGCCAATGACCAGACATCCGCCGGGTAGCCAGGTGTGCCCGGCTCGGGGAACCGCATCTCGGGCGCGAGGAAGTACAGCGGACCCATCTTGGCGGTGGCGGCCGTCAGCTCCGGTCGGTCCGGCCAAGCGGCGATCCCGAAGTCCGCGACCACCGCCCGGCCTTGCAGGTGAAGGAGGTTGTCGGGCTTGATGTCCCGGTGGGAGATGTCGCGCTCGGCCAGCACGGCCAGCGTTCCGGCGACCTGGTGGACCGCCTCCACCACCTCCCGCAGCTCGGCAGGCTGGCCGTGTGGGCGCAGGACGTCTGTCAGCTTCATGGCTTTCGGCATGACGAACCACTGCGGCGGATCACCCGGGTCCGCATCGAGCACCGGCATGATGCCTGCCACCCCGTCTGCGGTCAGCTGCTGCATGCGCCGCACTTCCTCCTGGAAACGCTGGCGGGTGGGGCCGCTAACCTTGCCGCTCTGCCGGCTCGGCCGCGGCGACTTCAGCACGCCCTCTCTTCCGTCCTCGTGCTTTACGACGTGCAGGTGCCCGAAATCCTTCATTGGACGGATCTGACGCCAAGGACCCCATGATCGCTGAGCAGTTGCAGACATGTCAGGCAATGTAGAGCAGCGGCGATGCCGCTGCCCCCTGCACGTTCAGCTGCCGCCGGGCCCCGCCGGGCCCCGCTGGCCGGGGCCGACCGCTGGGCGGGACACCACACCAACTCGCCGGTTCACCGTCCCGCACCCGCGCCGCTCCCGGCACCGGAATTCCTCACGGCAGATCGACGGGCATCCCATAGTGGACCGACAGCCTATCGAGCAACCAGAACGGACAGCCGCGCCGTGACAGCCCCTTCCAGTTACACCCAGCGCGTCCCCGGACGGGCGTGGACCGTCCGCATCATCGGGCACAGCGACCGCTCCGCCACCGTTTCCTGCAGCACCCCCGCGTGCCGGATGCCTGCCCGCTCCCAGGACCTCACCGCGCTCCGCGCCTTCGCTGCCGCCCACGCCACTGCACACGCGAAGGCCGCCACCGTAAACCCCAACGCCTACTGCCACTGCGGCTCCCAGCGATGCGGCGCCCACTCCGCCATCAAGACGCCCTGCGCAGGCCGGGTGGTGCTGATCCTGCGGCACGACCCGATCGTGCGCCGGGTGTGGAGCCTGGAGGAGGTCTGCGAGATGTGCGCCCCGCTCATCCCGAACGCCACCATCGTGGCGCCCGCGCCGCACGCCCCGAGCACACCGCCAGGCCCGCCGCGCAGGTACCGGCCCCCGCCCGGCCGGGCTTCGCGGGCGGCTTCTCCTCGGCCCCCGGCGAAGGCGGCGCGGCCCCCGTGCGGCGCCCGCGCCGCGCATCGCAGCGGCCCCGCCGTCGGCGTTCCGGGCAGGGACGCTGATGAGCGGATGCCCCACCCGGTGAACCCGATGCGGCCCCGCCCCGACTACGCCGACACCTCCCTGGGCGTTCGTCGACACCTGGACCCGTCACACCGACGGCCGCGACGCGGCGTACGGCGCGAGCCTGCTGGAGCAGATGGCCGGGGTTCTCGAGGAGTACGCCCGCGCCCGCGGCGCGCGGCTGACCGGGCAGCCGCAGTTCGACTTCCCCGCTCCCACCAGCCTGCCGCGCCCTGTCCAGCGCGAGGTACGCCGCGTGCTGCTCGCCGTTGAGCGCCGCCCGTGGCGCTGGCCGGGCCTCACCCTGGTGAGGGTCTGGCAGGACACCGAACCCGTCGGCCGCGACTAGCTCCCCGCCGGGCGGCTCTGGCGGAACCGGACCACCGCCCGGTCCCACACCGCTTCATCCGCCATCACAGCCACAGCGCGGTGTGGCGGATCGGCGCCTGGTGGCAGTCACGCCTGCATCCAATGACCACACGCCGCCCAGGCACAACCCCGGCTGGCCCCCTTGCGTACCCGGCTCGCCCGGTCCTCACCCTCGCTTGCGTCGCCCCGGGCCCGGCCTGTTTCCAGGCACCGTCCCGCGCTGCGGGACGCGCCTGCGGGTTGGTCGCCTTCCGGTTCCCGCAGGGCGGACCCGTCGCCGTGCACCAGCCGGTGGAGATCATCGGCACAGGCAAGCTGCCGTCAGCCGCCGTCCACGGGCCGCGCGGCACCCCACCGCCGAGCAGAAGGTCCCTCGATGAGCGAGCAGCCCACCCCCTTCCCCGACGACTTCCGTGCCTGGCTGGCCGAGCGAGGCCAGGACGCGTACGCCCTGGTGTGGGTGGCCGAGGGCAGTGAGCCGGCTGGCCTCGAAGGAACCGAGGCACCCGAGGTCGGGCAGACCGGCATCGCCCGCGCCGGCGCCGACCTCACCCGCATCGTGTCGCAGGACGTCACCCACGGACGGGCCGAGACCCTGCGCCGCTGGCTGCAACTGGACGACGGGGCACGGCACCTGGCCATCCTCACGACCGTGTCCGGCGCCCTGCGCGAGTACACCCCCGGCGAACTCGCCGCCGAGCTGATGCACGATCCGGGCAGCGACGAGGCCCGGCTCACCGAGCAACTGGCCGGCTGGTTCTACCGCAGACACGCCGAGGCGCAGCAGGGACTCGAACTCGGGTGGATCGCTGCGGCCGCCGCCTGGACCTGTCACATGCGCGCCCTGGCCAGCTACCCGCCGCCCTCCGTCCTCACCTCGAGCCTTCAGCGCGCAGGAGAACTGGACGAGCCCACCGCCGACCTGGTCGTCACCACCGGGCTGAGGATCGTCGACCTGATCGACCGGCTGGAGCGCCCCCACCGCACCCGCACCGAGCTGATCGAGGACTGGCATGCGGTCGATTCTCTGGCCGCCGACGTCCCAGCGCTCGCGCCCACGGCCGGCTGGCTGCTCGACCAGCTCTCCCTGCGCGATGCGCACGCCCAGCAGTTGCGAGCCGTCCTCGAGCCGGACCTCACCGACTACCTGCGCGACCGGCGAGCCGACAGCGCGCTCCTGGACACCGCCCCGGTCCTCGATGAGGCGCGCGCCGCACACCTGGCCGAGGCCCGCGAGACTGTCCGCGCCTATACCGCCGCCGCGCACTCGGGGCGCGAGAGCGAAGCGCGGCAACTCCTCGACGCCTTCCCGATCCCCGTCCGCGACCTGTCCACCAGCGGCCCGGCCGCCGCCTGGCGGGAGAGCTCGGCGACCGCCGCCGACGCTGTCGAGGACCTCGCCGTGCAGCGCGCCGCCGCCGGGGCGGAGGACAGCACCGACTACTTCGCCGACCCGGAACTGCTGCACGCCGCGACCTCGTATCTCGCCGCTCGCGAGGGCCAACTGCACCTCATGCACGACGCGCTCGGTCGCCTGGCTTTCCCTGCCCCCACCCCGCGCGACCTGCCCGAGGCGCTCGCGCCGGTCGCCGCCGCGCAGACCCAGCGCCGTGTTATCGAGGCCTTCGGCACTCTGGAGCGCGCGGCCCAGGCACTGAAGGGCCAGCTCCACTATCAGCTCCAGCAGCCGATCCCCGCCCACCGCCGCGCCACCACCGACGCCGAGCGAGACCTGCTCAACCGCACCCTCGGCGCCCTGGAGCACACCGCAACCGCCGCCGTCTCCTTCGACGAGGAGGACATCCGCGCCCGCCTGCGGGAGGCCATGGCCCGCCCCGCCACCCCGGCCGCCGCGGGCCCGGCGACGCCTACCGGTCACGACGAGGCCCATGCCCAAGCCCTGGCCGCCGGCGCCGCCACGCCTGGCTTTATCGAGCAGTTGTGACGTCGCTTGTCGATGGGTTTGGGAGGCGCCCCGTGCCACGGATGGGTGATGTCGACGAGTTCGGGAGGCAC
>NZ_JBVIGC010000013.1:230974-243420 GCF_055571015.1 Streptomyces sp. NPDC031049 | reverse complement strand
ACTCGCGCCGGGCTCCGCGCCGCTGGAGGGGAAGGGGACGGGCCGTGGCTGACCGATCGGAGAAGGCCCGCTGGACGTCGCCGCTGCGGCGGCGGGGGGGGGGGGGGGGGGGGGGGGGGGAGGGGGACGGGGGGGGGGGGGGGGGGGGGGGGGGGGGGCCCCCCCCCCCCGCGGCGATGTCATGGTCGATGTTTCACGTGGAACACCGGATCACACGGAACTGTGGATCACCTCGAACAACGGAGCACGCCGAACAACGGAGCAGTCGCGGCGCCTCACGCCGGCCGGCGAGCTGCCCTCCCGCTCAGCGGCCGTACCGGCGTTCACGCAGGGAGTAGGAGCGCAGGGCGCGCAGGAAGTCGATCTCACGGAAGTCGGGCCAGTAGGTCTCGCAGAAGTACATCTCGGCGTACGCGGACTGCCAGAGCAGGAACCCGGACAGCCGCTGCTCCCCGGACGTACGGATGATGAGGTCGGACTCCGACCGCGACTTGGAGTACAGGTGCTTGGAGATGTGCTCCATGGTGAAGGTCTCGATGAACTCGTCGAGGTCCCCGCCCTTGGCACTGTGCTCCACCAGAGCCGACCGGACGGCGTCGACGATCTCCCGCCGGCCTCCGTAGCCCACGGCGACGTCGACCTTCGTGCCCCCCTTGCGCCCCTGTGTGGCGGCGGTGGCCGTCTTCAGCCGGGCGGCGGACTCGGCGGGCAGCAGATCCAGGGCGCCGACGACCTCGACCGGCCAGGGGTTGCCCGGCGTGGCCAACTGCTCCACGACCTCGGCGATGATGTCGATCAGCGGGGTGAGCTGCTCCTCGGGCCGGTGCAGGTTGTCGTCGGACAGCATGTAGAGCGTGACGTGCTCGATCTCGGCGGAGTCGCACCAGCGCAGGAAGTCCAGCACCTTGGCCCCGCCCGCCCGGTAGCCCTCGCGCGGGTCGTCGATGCCCGACATCTTCGCCCAGCGCCGGTTGCCGTCCAGCATGATGCCGATGTGCTGGGGGCGTGGGCGGCCCTCCAACTCCCGGACCAGTCGCTTCATATAGAGCGCGTCGAGAGCGGCTCGTACCTTCGCCCGCATGGTCTACCCCTTCCACCTCGTCGGCAGCGACCGAACGGCTCCGACGGCGATGAGCCACTTGGCACCGCCCCGCAGGGGTGGGGATACCGGTGCCCTCTGGAGTGACGATATCAAGAGCAGACATCCCCTCCTCCGCAGCGAGCCGAGCCCCTCCGCGCCCCACCCCGGAGATCATCAAAGTCCTTCAGGACCAGGCGAGTTGGCCGCGTACCGCATTCCCGGCGGCGGCACCTTCCAGGCAGAGCGGGTTTGACCGGCAAGGGATCGATGCGATAGAGGCACCCGACCGGCCGGTGGGTTCCCGCAGCGCCCCGGCCGACGCTCCGAGCAGAGCCACCAGCAGGGACACAAGCAGAAGCAAACCCCCTCCGATCCGCGTTTCCACAGGTCGGAGGGGGTTTGCGTGGGAGTGGAGCCTAGGGGAGTCGAACCCCTGACATCTGCCATGCAAAGACAGCGCTCTACCAACTGAGCTAAGGCCCCGTGAGAGGAGCGTCCGGCCGGGGAGACGTCGTAAGGACATCGTCCCGGTGGGGCGCCGCAGACAAGAGTACCGGGTCGCCCCCCGTATCTCCCAAAAAGATTGGGGGTCCCGGGGAACGACCACGCTCCGTAAGATGCTCGGCGTGGTTCGCTGGAGCGAACTGCGGTTTTCAGGGGAAGCGATGGGGAGACGCAATGGACGCCGCACAGCAGGAAGCCACCGCAAGAGCGCGGGAACTGCAGCGGAACTGGTACGGGGAGCCGTTGGGGGCGCTCTTCCGTAGGCTCATCGACGATCTCGGTCTCAACCAGGCTCGTCTGGCGGGGGTTCTGGGACTGTCCGCACCGATGCTGTCCCAGCTGATGAGCGGCCAGCGCGCGAAGATCGGCAATCCGGCGGTGGTCCAGCGGGTGCAGCTGCTCCAGGAGCTGGCGGGCCAGGTCGCGGACGGCAGCGTGAGCGCGGCCGAGGCGACCGAGCGCATGGAGGAGATCAAGAAGTCCCAGGGGGGCTCCGTGCTGAGCAACACCACGCAGACGACGAGCAGTTCGGGCGCTCCCACGGTGAAGCGGGTGGTCCGCGAGATCCAGTCGCTGCTGCGGTCGGTGGCCGCCGCCGGCGACATCATCGACGCGGCGGACGCCCTCGCGCCCACCCACCCCGAGCTGGCGGAGTTCCTCCGCGTGTACGGCGCCGGCCGCACCTCCGACGCGGTCGCGCACTATCAGTCCCACCAGAGCTGACCCCGGCCGATCGGGGGGCTGGGCGGCAACGGGCGCAGGGGGAGGAGCGACGCACAGCCATGGGTGAGGTGTTCGCCGGGCGCTACGAGCTGGTCGACCCGATCGGGCGCGGCGGGGCAGGCGCCGTCTGGCGTGCCTGGGACCACCGCAGGCGCCGCTATGTGGCCGCGAAGGTGCTCCAGCAGCGCGACGCGCACTCCCTGCTCCGCTTCGTCCGGGAGCAGGGCCTGCGCATCGACCATCCCCACGTCCTCGCCCCGACCAGCTGGGCCGCCGACGACGACAAGGTCCTGTTCACCATGGACCTGGTCGCCGGCGGCTCCCTCGTCCACCTCGTCGGTGACTACGGCCCCCTGCCGCCGGCCTTCGTCTGCACCCTGCTCGACCAGCTGCTGTCCGGTCTGGCCGCCGTGCACGCGGACGACGTCGTGCACCGCGACGTCAAACCCGCCAACGTGCTGCTCGAAGCCACCGGCAGGGGCCGGCCGCGGCTGCGGCTGTCCGACTTCGGCATCGCGATGCGGCTGGGCGAGCCGCGGCTGACGGAGACCGACCTGGTCGTGGGGACGCCCGGCTATCTGGCGCCCGAGCAGATGATGGGCGCCGACCCGGACTTCTCCGCGGACCTGTTCGCCGTGGGGCTGGTGGCGCTGTATCTGCTGGAGGGCGCCAAGCCGGACGCCAAGGCCCTGGTGCAGTTCTTCGCCGAGCACGGGACGCCGGGGGCGCCCAAAGGCATTCCCGAGCCGTTGTGGCAGGTCGTGTCCACGCTGCTGCAACCGGACCCGGCGGCCCGGTTCCGTACGGCCACGGGGGCCCGCAAGGCGCTCGCCGCGGCGGCGGAGCTGCTGCCGGAGCCGGGCCCGGACGACGAGCTGATCGAGATCTTCGACCAGATCGGACCGCTGCCACCGGGTTTTGGTCCCGACGGCCCGGACGGCCCGGCCCAGGACCCAGAGCACCCGACCGGCGCCTCGGATACCGGCAGCTTCCCTCTGCCGCCGCCGGCACCACAGAACGCGTCGGCACCCGAGGCACCGGCACCGGCACCACAAGCCTCACGCGCGCCGCAAACCCCGCCCCCGGCGCATCAGCCACCCTCACCGAGCCCGCACACCCCACCGCCCCCCTCACCGACGCCGCCACCGCAGCCCTCACACGCCGGCCCGCCCCCGTACCACCCGGCGCACCTCCTGGCACCCCCCGCGTCCCCGCCGCCGTACCACCCAGCAAGCCCGACCGGCCTCGCAAACCCCGGGAGCCCAGCCAGCCCGGAGCACCCGGACCCCCCGACCGCCACGTACACCGCCCAGCCGCCCCCGCGGCACCGCGCCCGCGCCGTCCGTGCGCGTCGGCCCGGCCCCCCGGCCGGGGTGGCCGTCCCGCTCCTGCTGCTGGCATTGATCTGCTACGCGGTGGGTTTCTGGGCCCTGGCCCGGATCTGAGCGACGGCCGTCCACGCCCCGAGCCCGACCAGCAGCAGGCTCCCGGTGCCGATCCCGCCCACCGCGAGCGCCTTCATCGCGAGCCGGTCGTCCGAGGCCCCGCCCGCAGCCGCCCGCTCCCGGTCCCGCTCGGTGACCTGGAAGATCCCGCCGGGCACCGGCTCACCCGCATAACCGGGCCCGGCTCCCGCCGCGCCGTCGAGGCGGACCCGCAGCGTCAGGGCGAACGGCCCCGGCCCGAAGGCGTCGGCCACCTGGGCCGCGAGGTGCACGACGAGGTAGTGGGCACCGGCGAACCGCATCGCGCCGACCCGCTCGGCGACGGCCCGGCGGTTGCCGTACTCGACCGGCGGGAGCGGGTCCAGGGCCGCCGTCGTCCGCCGGCCGGTGTAGCCGGCGCCCGCGTCGTCGACCAGGCCGCGCACCGGATTGTGCAGCGCCAGGTTCAGCGCGGCGGGCGCGTACCCGCCGCCGCCCTCGCCGGAAGCGCTCAGTTCCGCGGTGGCGTGCACCTGCTGGCCCCAGTCGACCGGGACCCGGTAGTACAGCGTCTGCCCGGGGCGGATGTCGTCGCGCCAGACGCCCTCGCCGAGCGGTGCCGCCCCGGCGAAGCCCCGGCCCCCGTGGCGGCGTACGGGCTCTCCGGCCTGCGGTTCGGGCGAGGCGGAGTCCCACGCCCCGGGCGCGGGGGAGGCGCCGCCGTCCGCCGGGCGCGGCTCGGTGGCGGTGGTCAGCTCCAGGTCCCAGTCACCCGGCGGTGAGTCCTGCGGCCGTACCCGCTCGACGGCCACGTAGTAGTTGCCGGCCTCCTGACACCGCGTTTCGTCCGGGCCGACTTCCCGCATGCCCCACGCCGTGACCGGACGGGCGCTGCGGGCGGCGCCGAAGGTCGCGCTGTCCAGGGAGCACGGCCTGCCGTCGGCGTCCCGCATCCGCACCCGGACCCCGTCGGCGGCGGAGACCTCGCCGTCGTCGGCGGGGACGGCGGTGACGGAGACGTACGCGTTCGACACGGCGTCGAGGTCGAGGCGGAAATAGACGGTGCCGTTCCGCGGCAGTGAGCTGGTGTACGGCTCTCCGGGCTCCAGCCGTACGGCGTCGGCGGTGCTGTCCGCCGCCTCGGCCGGCCGGGCGTCCGCCGCGAAGCCGTACCCGCCCTCCGCGTCCGCCGCCAGGGCCGCGCCACCCGGCAGCAGCGCGGTGGCCGCACCGACCAGGACGACCAGCGCCCGGACCCCCGCCCCCGTACGTCGCCCCGTCATCACCAGCCCCCTCCCGGTGTCTCCGCCGCCCATACTGCCCCGTGGCCCGGCGCGCCACCCGTGCGATCGCCTCGGGCAACACAAAACCCCGACCGTGATGACGGCCGGGGTCTGTTCAGAACCGTATGTCGGTCACACTCACGAACCCGTGGGCACGGAGTCGGTCGCCTCCGTCCACAGATCCTGCTCGGCGCGATCCGCCTGGATCTGGCGGTACACGAGGAGCCCGCCGATGGCGGCCAGTGCGACCAGGAGAAGCTTCTTCACCGCGCGACCTCGTCTTTCCTTGACGTAGGGGACCTCTGGCGCCCGACTATACACACCGACCGATATCGATCGGTGACCTGTGTGGGGCGCCAACTCCCGTTCGCCTTCTCGGAATAAGCCGCTCCGATCAGAGGGTGATCGCACCCGTACGGACGGTCACTTTGCTCCCACTTCTTCGCTCTGGGCCGGTTTTGCCACCCCTTGCGGCCATCCGGGTGGTGTTCATCTGAACATCGACGCGCCACGGGCGTCGGTCCACCACTTCGCGGCCCGCATACACATCATGAGGAAAGTACGCAAATCGCCCAACCCGAAAGTGAGGGGCCATGGCCCGGAACAAGGTCATGAAGCTGTGGACCGGCATCGTCACCGCCTTCCTCGCGCTGTTCACGGCGCTCGGACTCATCACGACGACCGCCTCCGCGGCCGTACCGCAGACCGAGACGACCCGCAACAGCGACCACGACGGCGACACCGGCAGCAGTGATCCGCGGACGACGGTCCACTCGGCGTCCTCCTGGTCCTGGTCCCGAGCCGGCGCCCTGCCCCCCACGATGAAGCAGCGCATCCGCGCCGAGGCCCACGGCACCTCACCCAGCTGCCGCCACCGCCCCTCGACCGACGCTGCCGCCGCCGACCCGGCCGCCGCCCCGGCCCTCTGCGGCGCCGACGAGTCCGCGCCCGACGACCTCACCCCCGCGGCCACGCCCCTGCAACGGTGACCCCCGGGCACGTCCCCGCACGTGCCATCCCGCTCCATCCCCGTAGTACCGGCGATCTTGCGTACAGCACCGCCCAGAACCCGAGGCCCGGCGGCTCGAACGAGCCCCGGGCCTTTCGCCGCGCCCGCGCAGGCCCCCCCCAGGCCGGCCGTACCCAGGGGCGTCACCCCTGGCGGGCCACAGCCAGGAGGCGACGTCCCAGGCCCACTCTCCACGAAGCCCCGAGGGGCCACGCCCCACACCAGCGGGCGCCCCACACCCGACGCCTCACACCCGACGCCTCACACCCAACGGCAACGCGGCTACAGCAACGGCAACGGCAACGGCCCAAGCAAAAGGCCTCCGGTTCACATGAACCGGAGGCCTTCTCACTGTGGGGCTAACAGGATTTGAACCTGTGGCCTCATCCTTATCAGGGATGCGCTCTAACCAACTGAGCTATAGCCCCGCCGCGCTCTGCGGGCTGTGTGTCCCGCGCGCTGACTCCTGAAGATTAGCGCACGAGGGGGGCAGTCCCAAAATCGGTTCCCGGTGGCCCGTCAGCGGCCGTCACTCGTCCTCGGCGAGCGTCAGCTCCACACCGCCCACGAAGCCCGCGGAGAGGTTGTAGATGAACGCGCCGAGCGTCGCCAGCGCCGTCGCGAGCACGACGTCGATGACCGCGATGATCGACGTGAACATCAGGACGTTGGGCAGCGACAGGAAAGCCTGGAGGTCGAAGCCGTTCGACTCGTTGGACCCGGTCGCCTCGGAGATCGTGCCGCCGACCGTCGAGAAGACGCCCATGGCGTCCATCACCATCCACAGCACGGCGGACGCGACGATCGTGCAGATGCCGAGCGCGATGGAGAGCAGGAAGCTCACCTTCATCACCGACCACGGGTCGGCCTTGGCCACGCGCAGCCGCGCCTTGCGCACGCGCGGCACGGTCCGCGCGCCGGTGCGCGGGCGGCGTACACCACCGGAGGTGGCGCCCGCCTGGGCGCCGCCCTGGGTCTGGTAGGCCTGCGGCGGGTGGTAGGGCCCGCCGGGCTGCTGCGGCTGCCGTTCGCCCGGCAGCGGCGAGGCCGGCTGCTGGGTCTGCGGGCCTCGGGTGTCCGTCACAGTTCCCCCCTGGGATCCATGAGTCTCGTACGAGGATGAGGACGCGTGCGCGTGCGGTTCCGTTCCGCTCCGGGCCCCCTGAACCGCTTGCTGCCCAGCTCCGGACGCGGCGGAGCCACGGCCGCCGCCGTCCGCTTCCGTACCCGTCGAGGTACCGGCCGATCCGGCGCCCGTGGCTCCGCTCACGATGACTCTCTCCTCGTGCTACTCGTCCGAGGGCGCCTCACCCTCGTCCGTGCCGGTGGTCGCGGCACCCTCGGCGGTCTCGTCCACGGCCACGTCGCCGTCGACCTCCTCCGCCTCACGCCCCGCTTCGGCGTTGCGTGCGATACCGACCACGGCATCGCGCTTGCCCAGATTGATCAGTTGGACGCCCATGGTGTCACGGCCCGTTTCCCTGATCTCGTTGACTCGCGTGCGAATCACACCGCCGGAGAGGGTGATGGCGAGGATCTCGTCCGTCTCCTCGACCACCAGCGCCCCGACGAGTTCCCCACGGTCCTCCACGATCTTGGCGGCCTTGATGCCGAGGCCGCCGCGCCCCTGGACGCGGTACTCGTCGACGTTGGTCCGCTTCGCGTACCCGCCGTCGGTGGCAGTGAACACGAACGTACCGGGTCGAACAACATTCATCGAGAGCAGCTCGTCCCCTTCGCGGAAACTCATGCCCTTCACACCCGAGGTCGCACGGCCCATGGGCCGCAGCGTGTCGTCCGATGCGGTGAACCTGATCGACTGCGCCTTCTTGCTGATCAGCAGCAGATCGTCCTCGGACGAGACCAGCTCGGCACCGATCAGTTCGTCGTCGGTCCCGTCCTCCCGCTCCCGCAGGTTGATGGCGATGACACCGCCCGAGCGCGGGGAGTCGTAGTCCTTCAGCGGGGTCTTCTTGACCAGGCCGCCCTTGGTGGCCAGGACCAGGTAGGGCGCCGCCTCGTAGTCACGGATCGCGAAGATCTCGGCGATCGACTCGTCCGGCTGGAAGGCCAGCAGGTTGGCCACGTGCTGCCCGCGCGCGTCCCGGCCGGCGTCGGGGAGCTCGTAGCCCTTGACACGGTAGACGCGGCCCTTGTTGGTGAAGAACAGCAGCCAGCGGTGGGTGGTGGAGACGAAGAAGTGGTCGACGATGTCGTCTTCCTTCAGCTTCGTGCCTCGCACGCCCTTGCCGCCGCGCTTCTGCGCCCGGTAGTCGTCGGTCTTGGTGCGCTTGATGTAGCCGCCGCGCGTGACCGTGACGACGATGTCCTCCTCGGCGATCAGGTCCTCGATGGACATGTCGCCCTCGTAGGGGATCAGCTTCGTCTTGCGGTCGTCGCCGTACTTCTCCACCAGCGCCGCCAGCTCCGCGCTGACGATGCCGCGCTGGCGGACCGGGGAGGCGAGGATCTCGTTGTACTCGGTGATCTTCGCCTGGAGCTCGTCGTGCTCCTGGACGATCTTCTGCCGCTCCAGGGCCGCGAGGCGGCGGAGCTGCATCTCCAGGATCGCGTTGGCCTGGATCTCGTCGATGTCGAGGAGGTCCATCAGGCCGCCGCGCGCGATCTCGACGGTGTCGCTGCGCCGGATCAGCGCGATGACCTCGTCGATGGCGTCCAGGGCCTTGAGCAGACCGCGCAGGATGTGCGCCCGCTCCTCGGCCTTGCGCAGCCGGAAGCGCGTCCGGCGGACGATGACCTCGATCTGGTGGTTCACCCAGTGGCGGATGAACGCGTCCAGCGACAGGGTGCGCGGCACGCCGTCGACCAGCGCCAGCATGTTGGCGCCGAAGTTGGTCTGGAGGTCGGTGTGCTTGTAGAGGTTGTTGAGGACGACCTTGGCGACCGCGTCCCGCTTGAGCACGATGACCAGGCGCTGACCGGTGCGCGAGGACGTCTCGTCACGGACGTCGGCGATGCCGCCGATCTTGCCGTCCTTCACCAGGTCGGCGATCTTCTGCGCGAGGTTGTCCGGGTTGACCTGGTAGGGCAGCTCCGTGACGACCAGGCACTGGCGGTTCTGGATCTCCTCGACCTCGACCACCGCGCGCATGGTGATCGAGCCGCGGCCGGTGCGGTACGCCTCCTCGATGCCGTTGCGGCCGACGACGAGCGCGCCGGTCGGGAAGTCGGGGCCCTTGATCCGCTCGATGAGGGCGTCGAGCAGCTCCTCGTGCGAGGCCTCGGGGTTCTCCAGGTACCACTGGGCGCCGGCGGCGACCTCGCGCAGGTTGTGCGGCGGGATGTTGGTCGCCATGCCGACCGCGATACCGGCCGAGCCGTTGATCAGCAGGTTCGGGAAGCGGGCGGGCAGGACGGTCGGCTCCTGGGAGCGGCCGTCGTAGTTGTCCGTGAAGTCGACGGTCTCCTCGTCGATGTCCCGGACCATCTCCATCGACAGCGGCGCCATCTTGCACTCGGTGTAGCGCATGGCCGCCGCCGGGTCGTTGCCCGGCGAGCCGAAGTTGCCGTTGGAGTCCACCAGCGGCATCCGCATCGACCACGGCTGGGCGAGGCGCACCAGGGCGTCGTAGATGGAGGAGTCGCCGTGCGGGTGGTAGTTGCCCATGACGTCGCCGACGACGCGGGCGCACTTGTAGAAGCCGCGCTCCGGGCGGTAGCCGCCGTCGTACATCGCGTACAGCACGCGGCGGTGGACGGGCTTGAGGCCGTCCCGCACGTCGGGCAGCGCACGCGAGACGATGACGGACATCGCGTAGTCGAGGTACGAGCGCTGCATCTCCGTCTCGAGCCCGACCGGCTCGACGCGCATCCCGGCGGCGTCGGGGTCCTCAACGGGCGTGACGGGAGTGTTCTCGTCGGTCATTGCTGGTGAAGGTCCTTCCTGGTGCGGTCAGCTGAGACCGACTCAGATGTCGAGGAAGCGGACGTCCTTGGCGTTGCGCTGGATGAACGCGCGGCGGGCCTCGACGTCCTCGCCCATCAGCACCGAGAACAGGTCGTCGGCCTGGGCTGCGTCGTCGAGCGTGACCTGGCCGAGGACGCGGTGCTCCTGGTCCATGGTCGTGATGCGCAGTTCCTCGGCGTTCATCTCGCCGAGACCCTTGAAGCGCTGCACCGAGTCGTCCTTGATGCGCTTGCCGGCCTGGCGGCCCATCTCGATCAGCGCGTCGCGCTCGCGGTCGGAGTACGCGTACTCGAAGTCGTCCTTGCCCCACTTGATCTTGTAGAGCGGGGGGCGGGACAGGAACACGTGCCCGGCCTCGACCAGTGGCCGCATGAAGCGGAACAGGAAGGTCAGCAGCAGGGTGTTGATGTGCTGGCCGTCGACGTCGGCGTCCGCCATCAGGATGATCTTGTGGTAGCGGAGCTTCTCGATGTCGAAGTCCTCGTGCACGCCCGTGCCGAACGCGGAGATCATCGCCTGGATCTCCTGGTTCTGCAGGATGCGGTCGATGCGCGCCTTCTCGACGTTGAGGATCTTGCCGCGGATCGGGAGGATCGCCTGGTACTCCGGGTTGCGGCCGGACTTGGCCGAGCCGCCGGCGGAGTCGCCCTCGACGATGAAGATCTCGCACTTGGTCGGGTCGTTCGACTGGCAGTCCGACAGCTTGCCCGGCAGGGAGGCCGTCTCCAGCAGGCCCTTACGACGGGTCAGGTCGCGCGCCTTGCGGGCCGCCACGCGCGCGGTGGCCGCCTGGATGCCCTTGCGGACGATGTCCGCGGCCTCGTTCGGGTTGCGGTCGAGCCAGTCGGCCAGGTGCTCGTAGACCACGCGCTGCACGAAGGTCTTGACCTCCGTGTTGCCCAGCTTGGTCTTGGTCTGGCCCTCGAACTGCGGCTCGCCCAGCTTCACCGAGATGATCGCCGTCAGACCCTCGCGGATGTCGTCGCCCGTGAGGTTGTCGTCCTTCTCGCGCAGCAGCTTCTTGTCCCGCGCGTACTTGTTGATGAGCGAGGTCAGCGCCGCGCGGAAGCCCTCCTCGTGCGTGCCGCCCTCGTGGGTGTGGATGATGTTGGCGAAGGAGTAGACACCCTCGGTGTAGCCGCCGTTCCACTGCATGGCGACCTCGAGGGAGAGGCTGCGCTCCTTGTCCTCCGCCTCCAGGTCGATCACCGTGGGGTGCACCGGGTCTCCCTTGCGGGAGTTGAGGTACTTCACGAAGTCGACGATGCCGCCCTCGTAGTGGTACGAGACGCTCTTGACCTCGTGCTTGTCGTCCTCGCCCGCCTCGTCCGCACCGGAGGTGGCCTTCGCGGACTCGCGCTCGTCGGTGAGGTTGATGCGCAGGCCCTTGTTGAGGAAGGCCATCTCCTGGAAGCGCCGCGAGAGCGTCTCGAAGGAGTACTCGGTGGTCTCGAAGATGTCCGGGTCGGCCCAGAAGGTGACCGAGGTGCCGGTCTCCTCGGTGGCCTCGTGCTTGGCGAGCGGCGCCGTGGGAACGCCCAACTTGTAGTCCTGCGTCCAGCGGTGGCCGTCGGTCCTCACCTCGACGGCGACCTTCGAGGACAGCGCGTTCACGACGGAGACACCCACGCCGTGCAGACCACCGGAGACCGCGTAGCCGCCGCCGCCGAACTTGCCGCCCGCGTGCAGCACGGTCAGCACGACCTCGAGGGCCGGCTTGCCCTCGGAGGCGACGATGCCCACCGGGATGCCACGGCCGTTGTCGACGACGCGGACGCCGCCGTCGGCGAGGATCGTGACGTCGATGGTGTCCGCGTGGCCCGCCAGTGCCTCGTCGACCGAGTTGTCGACGACCTCGTACACGAGGTGGTGCAGTCCTCGCTCACCGGTCGAACCGATGTACATACCGGGTCGCTTGCGGACCGCGTCCAGACCCTCGAGGACGGTGATGGCACTGGCGTCGTACGACGCTGCGTCGCCGTTGGCGCTCACCGCGTCGTTCACGCCGGTGTCGGTGGACGGGATGTTCTCGTTGGGGTTGCCGGAATCGGCCACGAAGCGCCCTTTCTGGCACAGCACGAGCCGGGCTCGGCGGGGTTGCCGGAGCGGCTGCGGCATGTTGCGTTGGTAAGCCTTGATCAGCGTTGCTCAGCTTTTCCCGGGCGGTCCCCACGGTGGGGGGCGGGATTGTCTTCCAGTCTACCGGTAGCACTGACATCGATGGGGGTTTGCCGGTACCTGAGTCCGCATGTGCCGCCCTCAACCGTCGCCGTCCGACTCCCGATATGCGGATGGGGGCCCCAAGAGGCTCACAGCGGCACTCAGCGCTTCCGCCCGTCAACCCTTGGCTACTTCGGAGTCAGGTCCCGATTCGCAACCGTGTGCGGTGGTACGACGAGAGGGGCGGGGGGGGGGGGGGGGAAGAAGAGAGGGAGGGGGGGGTTGGGGGCGTGTTCTCCCCTATAGAAGGGGGGGGCGAAAGAACCCAAAAACC
>NZ_JBVIGC010000013.1:0-230964 GCF_055571015.1 Streptomyces sp. NPDC031049 | reverse complement strand
GTGGCGCGTCAACCAGTTCGGGTCTCAGAACCCGACCCTACCCCCCCCCCCCCCCCTCCCCCCCCCCCCCCCCCCCCCCGCTCTTCGTCACCCCCCCCCCCCCCCCCCCCCCCCCCCCCCCCCCCCCCCCCCCCCCGATTCTGTGATGTCTGTCACCCCGCGCGGAAGGGGTGCGCGCAAGGCCCCGGATCACCCGTAGGTGTCGCCGGGACCGGTGCTGCCGGGGGCGCGCAGCGGGCCGTGGCGGCGGGCCGGGCCGCCCGGTCCCTGCACCTTGATCAGGCGCACCGAGCCGTGCCCGAGATCCTCGTTGATCCGCGCCACCAGCGTCGGTGCCAGCAGCCGCAGGTTGGTCGCCCAGGCCGTGGAGTCGCAGCGCACGCTCAGCACCCGCTCGTCCTCGTCGTAGCGCTCCGGCACACAGTGCTTGGCGACGTCCTCGCCGACGATCTCCGGCCAGCGCCCCATCACCCCGCCCACCGCGGCCGGGGTCTCCCAGCCGCGCTCGGTGATCAGCCGGTTGATCGCCGGTCCGAGCGCCATGGGGTCGCGGCCGTCGGCACGCGCGCCGGAGCGCAGCCCGCCGCGCCGCGCCTGCTTCTTCTGCTGGGCCGCGTCCCCACGCGCGCGTGCCGCCTCCTTCGCGGCCCGGAGCGCCACGCGCGCGAGGTCGACACCGGACGGCCCGGGCGTCTTGTCCGAAGGGTTCTGGCTCATACCCGCTCCACCGTCCCCTCGGCCACCCGGAACCGCGCGCCCGCCAGCACGTCCGGCACGTCGTCGTCGACCGCGGCCGTCACCAGGACCTGCTCGCCGGGCGCCACCAGCTCCGCCAGCCGCTCCCGGCGGCGGGCGTCCAGCTCGGCGAAGACGTCGTCGAGGACGAGGACCGGTTCGTTGCCCTCCGCCCTGAGCAGGTCGTACGACGCCAGGCGCAGCGCCAGCGCGAAGGACCAGGACTCGCCGTGGGAGGCGTAGCCCTTGGCGGGCAGTTGCCCGAGCTTGAGCAGCAGGTCGTCGCGGTGCGGGCCGACCAGGGTGACCCCGCGCTCGATCTCCTGCTTGCGGGCGTCGGCGAGCGCCGCCGTCAGCTGCTCGAACAGGTCCTCGCGGGTGTGCGCCTCGCCGGGCGCCGACGGCTTGTACTCCAGGGCGACCGGGCCCCCGCCCGGCGCCAGCTGCTCGTAGGCCTTGTCGGCCAGCGGCTGGATCGCGTTGATCAGGTCCAGACGCTGCGCGAGCAGCTCGGCGCCCGCGCGCGCGAGGTGCTGGTCCCAGACGTCGAGCGTGGACAGGTCCAGCGTGCGGCCGCCGTGCCGGCGGGCGAGCGCGGCCGACTTCAGCAGGGTGTTGCGCTGCTTGAGGACGCGGTCGTAGTCGGAGCGCACCCCGGCCATGCGCGGGGACCGGGCGGTGATCAGCTCGTCCAGGAAGCGGCGCCGCTCGCCCGGGTCGCCCTTGACCAGGGCGAGATCCTCGGGGGCGAAGAGCACCGTGCGGACGATGCCGAGCACGTCGCGCGGTCTGACCTGCGAGGACCGGTTGATGCGGGCGCGGTTGGCCCTGCCCGGGTTCAGCTCCAGCTCGATCAGCTGCTGCCGCTCGCCCTGCCGGACCTGCGCCCGGATCACCGCGCGTTCGGCCCCCATGCGGACCAGGGGCGCGTCGGAGGAGACCCGGTGGCTGCCGAGGGTGGCGAGGTAGCCGACGGCCTCGACCAGGTTGGTCTTGCCCTGGCCGTTGGGGCCGACGAAGGCGGTGACGCCCGGGTCCAGCGGGACCTCGACCCGGGCGTACGAGCGGAAGTCGGCCAGCGACAGATGCGTGACGTGCATGGTCGTTCGCCGACCTCCCCAACCTTCGGGTCCTGCTTGCTTTCCTGTGCCGCGGGCCGTCTCTCCCGGTGCCCGCGGGCTACTTCTTCGTGACCGCGTGGCCGCCGAACTGGTTGCGCAGCGCGGCGATCATCTTCATCTGCGGCGAGTCCTCCTGACGGGAGGAGAAGCGCGCGAACAGCGACGCGGTGATCGCCGGCAGCGGCACCGCGTTGTCGATCGCGGCCTCCACGGTCCAGCGTCCCTCACCGGAGTCCTGTGCATAACCCCGGAGCCCGGCGAGGTGCTCGTCGTCGTCCAGCGCGTTCACCGCGAGGTCCAGGAGCCAGGAGCGGATGACCGTGCCCTCCTGCCAGGAGCGGAAGACCTCCCGGACGTTGTCCACGGAGTCGGCCTTCTCCAGCAGCTCCCAGCCCTCGGCGTAGGCCTGCATCATCGCGTACTCGATGCCGTTGTGGACCATCTTCGCGAAGTGGCCGGCACCGACCTTGCCCGCGTGGACGGACCCGAAGTCGCCCTCGGGCTTCAGCGCGTCGAAGATCGGCTGCACCTTGGCGACGTTCTCGGCGTCGCCGCCGTACATCAGCGCGTACCCGTTCTCCAGGCCCCAGACGCCGCCGGAGACACCGCAGTCGACGAAACCTATGCCCTTGGCGGCCAGCTCCTCGGCGTGCTTCTCGTCGTCGGTCCAGCGGGAGTTCCCGCCGTCCACGACCACATCGCCCGGCTCCAGCAGTTCGGCGAGCGCGTCGATGGTCGACTGGGTGGCGTCACCGGCCGGGACCATCACCCAGACCACGCGCGGGCCGCTGAGCTTGCCCACAAGCTCTTGCAGGCTGTGGACATCGGCGAGTTCCGGGTTGCGGTCGTATCCGACGACGGTGTGGCCCGCGCGGCGGATCCGCTCGCGCATGTTGCCGCCCATCTTGCCGAGGCCGACGAGACCGAGCTCCATCAGTTGCGTTCCTTAGGGTCGCTGTGGCGTGTGAGGCACGTGAGGCACTCCCGTACCGGCGTCCGAGCCTAAACCCGGACGGCCACGCACAGCTGTGGGCATACGCGCTCATCCGTACGTCCCCACCTGCGGTTTCGCCTGTGGACAACCGGCGGCGACGGCGATGACGGGACCGGTGCGGGGCCTGCACGGTGCCTGCGCGGGTCCGAAGCCGTGCCGGCGCGGGGCCGGCGGACGGGTGTACCGGCCGCCGGCCGCGGTCGCTCAGCCGCTGAGGCGCACCGGCATGATCAGGTACTTGTAGGCCTCGTCCGCCTCGGCGTCCACCGCCGGCTTGCCGCTGAGCAGCGCGGGCTTGGTGGACGTGGTGAAGGACAGCTGGGCCACCGGGGAGTCGATCGCGCTCAGACCGTCCAGCAGGAAGGTCGGGTTGAAGGCGATCGAGATGTCGTCGCCCTCCAGCTGGGCGTCGACCCTTTCCACAGCCTGTGCGTCGTCGCTGGAGCCCGCCTCCAGGATCAGCACGCCCTGCTCGAAGCTGAGGCGCACCGGGGTGTTGCGCTCGGCGACCAGGGCCACGCGCTTGACGGCCTCCACGAAGGGGGCGGTCTCGATGGTGGCGACCGAGTTGAACTCCGTCGGGAACAGCGTGCGGTACTTCGGGAGGTCGCCCTCGAGCAGGCGGGTGGTCGTCCGGCGGCCGGCGCCCTCGAAACCGATCAGGCCCTCGCCCGCGCCCGAGCCGGACAGCGCCAGGATCACCTGGTCACCGCTGGTCAGCGCCTTGGCCGTGTCCAGCAGCGTCTTGGCGGGCACCAGGGCGACCGCCGAGGCCTCCGGGTTCTCCGGCTTCCACAGGAACTCGCGGACCGCGAAGCGGTAGCGGTCGGTGGAGGCCAGCGTCACCGTGTCGCCCTCGATCTCGATGCGCACACCGGTGAGGACGGGCAGCGTGTCGTCCCGGCCCGCGGCGATGGCGACCTGCTGCACGGCCGCGGAGAAGACCTCGCCCGGGACCGTGCCCGTGGCATTGGGCATCTGCGGCAGGGCGGGGTACTCCTCCACAGGCAGGGTGTGGAGGGTGAAGCGCGAGGAACCGCACACCACCGTCGCCCGTACACCGTCTGTGGAAATCTCCACCGGCCGGTTGGGCAGGGCGCGGGAGATGTCGGCCAGCAGGCGGCCGGAGACGAGGACCGTGCCCTCCTCCTCGACCTCGGCGTCGACCGACACCCGCGCGGAGACCTCGTAGTCGAAGCTGGACAGGCTCAGCTGCCCGTCCTCGGCCTTCAGCAGCAGGCCGGCGAGGACAGGCGCCGGCGGACGGGCCGGGAGGCTGCGCGCCGCCCAGGCCACTGCCTCCGCGAGTACGTCGCGTTCCACCCGGATCTTCACCGTTGCCGCCTCCTGCTGTTGCCGGCGCTCTTCGCCCTGCTTCGCCTTCGTCGTCTGACTCGGTGTCGCCGGCCCCTGTGAAGGGAAGGACACCGGGGACCAGTCTGACGCACCGCACTGACAGTAGGTGCCCTTCGGGGTCAAGTCGTGACGAGGGGCGGCCGGGCCCGAGAGGGCGAGTTGTGCACAGGTCCCGCTTCGAAACGAATTCCTCGCTCTCTCTAGTCGGGAGTAGTAGTAGGGCCTGTGGATACCGTGGATAACTGCGTTTGCCCAGGTCAGCGCGGAAATTTTGTCCACGGGGGCTGTGGGCCGCGGCCGTGGACAACCAGGGGTCGCTGTGGAGAACGGAAAGTTCTGCACACGCCGTGCACAGGGAAGGGCGACTTCTCCCCAGCCTCGTCCCCAGCTTTGCCCGTCTTTCCCACAGCCCGATCCGGCAGCTTCGTGTGACCGCTTTCACTCGACACGGTGATCAGGCGCGTCGGGTTGCCGAACAGTGGACAGTCATGTGGAGAACCTGGGGATCGCTGGGGACAACCCGCCTCAGCCTGTGGGTTGCCCGTGGACAACTTCGTGCACAGCATGTGGACCATCTCGTCGTCCACAGTCTGTGGAGATCGTTCGTCCACGAATCCACAAGGGGCTGACCTGCCCTGATGGGGCCTCAACAGCCTGCGCTGTGGACAGGATCGGGACAACTTCGCAGTCCCCAAGGTGTGGACGGAAGAAAGTCGCCCAATCTGTGGAGAGTGGCCGTGACCTGGCCCGAAATCGAACAGCGGGTGTCCTACGGTGCCGCGTGGGCCGGTGCCGCGTGGGCTGGAGGCAGGGGTCAGGGGACGACGAAGGGCGCCCGTCCGGATCTCCTCCGGAGGGCGCCCAGGGCGTCGTACGAAGCCGGCTCCGCGTCCGTCAGCCGTTCTTGATGCGGTTGGTGAGCTCGGTGACCTGGTTGTAGATGGAGCGCCGCTCGGCCATCAGATTGCGGATCTTCCGGTCGGCGTGCATCACGGTCGTGTGGTCCCGGCCGCCGAACAGCGCGCCGATCTTCGGCAGGGACAGGTCCGTCAGCTCCCGGCACAGGTACATGGCGATCTGGCGGGCCGTCACGAGCTGGCGGCCGCGCGAGCTGCCGCACAGGTCCTCTACGGTGAGGCCGAAGTAGTCCGCGGTCTCGCTCATGATGGCCGTCGAGGTGATCTCCGGCGTCGAGTCCTCGCCGCCCGGGATGAGGTCCTTGAGGACGATCTCCGTCAGTCCCAGGTCCACCGGCTGACGATTGAGCGACGCGAACGCCGTCACCCGGATCAGCGCGCCCTCCAGCTCGCGGATGTTGCGCGAGATCCGGGAGGCGATGAACTCCAGCACCTCCGGCGGGGCGTTGAGCTGCTCCTGCACCGCCTTCTTGCGCAGGATCGCGATGCGCGTCTCCAGTTCGGGCGGCTGGACGTCGGTGATCAGGCCCCACTCGAAACGGTTGCGCAGCCGGTCCTCCAGCGTGACCAGCTGCTTGGGCGGCCGGTCGCTGGAGAGCACGATCTGCTTGTTGGCGTTGTGGAGCGTGTTGAAGGTGTGGAAGAACTCCTCCTGCGTCGACTCCTTGTCCGCCAGGAACTGGATGTCGTCGACCAGCAGGATGTCCATCTCGCGGTAGCGCTTGCGGAAGCTGTCGCCCTTGCCGTCGCGGATGGAGTTGATGAACTCGTTGGTGAACTCCTCCGAGCTCACGTACCGCACGCGCGTGCCGGGGTAGAGGCTGCGCGCGTAGTGCCCGATGGCGTGCAGCAGGTGGGTCTTGCCCAGTCCGGACTCGCCGTAGATGAACAGCGGGTTGTACGCCTTCGCCGGCGCCTCCGCGACGGCGACCGCCGCCGCGTGTGCGAAGCGGTTGGAGGCGCCGATCACGAACGTGTCGAAGAGGTACTTCGGGTTCAGCCGGGCGGTCGGCTCCCCCGGGCCGGGCGCCGGCGCGGGCTGTGCGGCCAGCGGCCCCGGGGCGCCCGTGGCGGGGCCGGGGCCCACCGGGCCGCCGCGGTGCACATGGCCGGAGCCCGGCTGCGGCTCGGGGAGCTCGCGACGGGCGTCGCGGTGTTCGTAGTCGCCGCGTGACGCCTCGTAGTCGCCGCGCTTCTGGTCGTAGTCCGGGCGGGGCTGGTCGTAGTCGGGGCGCGGCTGCTCGTAGTCGGGGCGCTGGCCCTCGTAGGAGGGGCGCTCCGGCGGCTGCGGCCGGTAGTTCTGCGGGTATCCGTCCGGGGAATACGCGTCCTGGGAGTAGGTCTCCTGGGAGTACGCGTCCGGCGCGGGCGGCGGGGCGTAGGAGTCCTTCGCCGCAGGGCCGTAGGAGTCCGGCCCCGGCGATCCGTACGTCTCCTGGGGCGGCGACGCGTACGGGTCCCGCTCCGGGAAGCCGAGGCGCTGCTGCTGCCAGCCGTAGTCGTCCTGCTGCGCCGGTCGCGGCCAGGAGCCGGGCTCGGGGCGCTGGTACTCCGACGGGTAGGCGGGGCGGGCCGAGGGGAGCTGGTCGCCGCGCGGGCGGCCGTATCCCTCGTAGCCGTCGTAGCTCTCGTAGTCCTCGCGGCCCTGCTGCCCGGCGGAGGGCAGCTCGGGCTCCTCGTAGCGCGGCTGGGGGCGGACGGGAGGCGGCGACGGGGCGGGGGCCGGGGGCTCGCCCGCGGAGTCGTCGACGGTGATCGCGATGCGGATCGGGCGGCCGCACTCCCGGCTGAGCGTCTCGCTCACGACCGGCGCGAGGCGGCCCTCCAGTACGCCTTTCGCAAATTCGTTCGGTACGGCGAGCAGAGCGGTGTCGGCCACCAGCGCCAGCGGCTGGCAGCGCCGGATCCAGTGCTCGTCCTTGGTCTCGACGCCCTGGCCGCGACCCTCCCCGAGGAGCTGTTCCAGTACGCGTGGCCACACTGCGGCAAGATCGGCAGGTACGTCAGCCACAGGGCACGCTCTCTCACGGGGGTCCCTCGAAGGTGTGATCGGGGACCGGTCGAAAACAGATGGGTCGGGACAAGGGAACGAATCGGAGTCCAGTCACGGTAGTCAGGGCGGCCCGTGCGGTTCAAGTTGTTGTCCCCAGCCTGTGGACAAGTGTCTCCCGGCGACCACGGGTTTGACCGGATGGCGCAGCCCCGCGTACCGTAACCAGGTCGAGTTGTCGATGGCTGCTGCCGCCTGCCTCCGATGGGCACAGATCGCGTCAGGTGATCGGGAAAGCGGTGCACACGGGCGTAACGCGAGCTACTCGTGGGCGCACGGTGACAGCCAAGACGGCACCCCGCCACCATCGATTTCTTTCTGGAGCCCCCGAGTGAGCAAGCGCACCTTCCAGCCGAACAACCGTCGTCGCGCGAAGACCCACGGCTTCCGGCTGCGTATGCGCACCCGTGCCGGCCGCGCGATTCTCGCGTCCCGCCGCAGCAAGGGTCGCGCCCGTCTGTCCGCCTGATCCCGATCAGGTCATGACGTCGTGCTGCCCACCGAGAACCGGCTGAGGCGGCGCGAGGACTTCGCGACCGCGGTACGACGGGGTCGCCGGGCAGGCCGCCCGTCCCTCGTCGTCCACCTTCGTAGCGGTGCCACGGACCCGCACGCGCCTGGGGAGAGCGCTCCTCCGACGCGTGCGGGTTTCGTCGTGAGCAAAGCTGTCGGCGGTGCGGTCGTGCGCAACAAGGTGAAGCGCAGGCTTCGCCATCTGATGCGCGACCGGGTCGACCTGTTTCCCCCCGGTAGCCTGGTAGTCGTACGAGCGCTGCCCGGTGCGGGTGACGCCGACCATGCACAGCTGGCCCGAGACCTGGACGCCGCCGTTCAGCGGCTGCTGGGAGGGGGCGCGCGATGAAGTACCCGCTGCTGGCTCTGATCAAGATCTACCAGTGGACGATCAGTCCGCTGCTGGGGCCGGTGTGCAAGTACTACCCGTCGTGCTCTCACTACGGCTACACGGCCATCGACCGGCACGGTGCCGTCAAGGGCACGGTACTCACGGCCTGGCGCATCCTGCGGTGCAACCCGTGGTCGCTGGGCGGAGTGGACCATGTCCCGCCCCGCAGGCGTCCGCGGTGGCACGAAATGCTGCGCGACGCATGGCGGGCACGCAAGGGCGGGCCCTCCGCCGCCGAACCGGCCATCGAAGACCAAGGTGCTTCGAGCCCGGCCGCAGAGACCTCGTCCCATGCCCAAGGAGCATGATTAGTGGACACGATTGCCAGCCTCTTCAGCTTCATCACGACACCTGTCTCCTGGGTCATCGTCCAGTTCCACTCGGTGTACGGCGCCGTCTTCGGCCCTGACACGGGGTGGGCCTGGGGCCTGTCCATCGTGTCCCTGGTGATTCTCATCCGCATCTGCCTGATCCCGCTCTTCGTGAAGCAGATCAAGGCGACGCGGGCGATGCAGACGCTCCAGCCGGAGATGAAGAAGATCCAGGAGCGCTACAAGAACGACCGGCAGCGCCAGTCCGAAGAGATGATGAAGCTCTACAAGGAGACGGGCACCAACCCGCTCTCCTCGTGTCTTCCCATCCTGGCGCAGTCCCCGTTCTTCTTCGCCCTGTACCACGTGCTCAACAGCATCGCGTCGAACGACACCATCGGCGTGATCAACGAGCGGCTGCTGGAGAGCGCGCAGAAGGCGCACATCTTCGGCGCCCCGCTCGCGGCGAAGTTCACCGACAGCGCGTCCAAGGTCGCTTCCCTCGAAGCCTCCATCACCGACGTGCGGGTCGTCACCGCCATCATGATCGTCCTGATGTCGGCGTCGCAGTTCTACACGCAGCGCCAGCTGATGACGAAGAACGTCGACACCACGGTGAAGACGCCGTTCATGCAGCAGCAGAAGATGCTGATGTACGTCTTCCCGATCATGTTCGCCGTCTTCGGCATCAACTTCCCGGTCGGTGTCCTCGTCTACTGGCTGACCACCAACGTGTGGACCATGGGCCAGCAGATGTACATCATCCACAACAACCCGACGCCGGGTTCCAAGGCCCAGGCCGCCTACCTGGAGCGCCTCACCAAGCACGTCGTCTCCCGCGGCAAGACCCGCAGCCGGCGCGAGCGTGCCATCGTCAAGGCGATCGTGGACAAGGGCCGCGACCGCAACGAGTACGAGCGCAAGTTCATCAACGGGCTCAACAAGGCCGGCCTGGCCGCGCAGAGCGACGGCACCGTCCTGAAGAGCGAGACCGCGGTCGCCGCCCAGGCGGACGGCGCCACCACGGCCACCGCCACGGCCCCCAAGCGTCAGCAGCCGAAGCGCCAGTCCAAGGCCCGGCGCCAGTCCACCGCGACCAAGGCCGGCGGGGACAACGAAGCCGGGGAGCCGACCTCGCTCACCAAGTCCGACCAGCCCGAGGGCGGCAAGCCCGCGGGGTCCGGCGGTTCCGGGTCGAGCGGTTCGGCGGCCGGTGCCAAGAAGGGGCAGAAGCCCGGCTCCGCCGCCCGCAGCAAGGCCCAGTCCGGTCAGCGCAAGGGCCCGCAGCGGCCCAAGTCCCCGTCGAAGAAGTAAGAAGGAGTCCATCCCGTGACGGAAGGCACCACCTCCGCCGCTGCCGAGGGTGCAGACACCCTGACCCGCCTGGAGCAGGAGGGCGAGATCGCGGCGGACTACCTGGAGGGTCTGCTCGACATCGCCGACCTCGACGGCGACATCGACATGGACGTCGAGGCCGACCGTGCCTCTGTCTCGATCATCAGCGACACGGGCAGCCGTGATCTGCAGAAGCTGGTCGGCCGGGACGGCGAGGTGCTGGAGGCCCTGCAGGAGCTCACCCGCCTGGCTGTGCACCGGGAGACCGGCGACCGCAGCCGGCTGATGCTCGACATCGCGGGCTACCGCGCCAAGAAGCGCACCGAGCTGTCCGAGCTGGGGGCCAAGGCCGCCGCGGAGGCCAGGAGCAGCGGTGAGCCGGTGCGGCTGAAGCCCATGACGCCGTTCGAGCGCAAGGTCGTGCACGACGCGATCAAGGCGGCGGGCCTGCGCAGTGAGTCCGAGGGCGAGGAGCCGCAGCGCTTCGTCGTCGTGCTTCCCGCCTGACCGGTCCCCCGCGCTCCTCCGGCCCCGTCTGTTGCGCAGGCGGGGCCGAACTTTGTCAGCCTGATAGTTCTGGTGGTTCTGGTGTCGGCGCCGGCGCGCCGATGCGGTACGGAAGGACGGTTCCCCCGTGACGGAGGCAGCGGAGCTTCCCCCTGCGCCCGAGCAGGCCCGCGAAGTGTTCGGCGATCGCTTTGCGGATGCGGTCCGCTACGCGGAGCTGCTGGCCGAGGCGGGTGTGCAGCGCGGCCTGATCGGCCCGCGTGAGGTGCCCCGGCTGTGGGAGCGGCACCTGCTGAACTGCGCGGTGCTCTCGGAGGTGGTACCTGCGGGCGTGACGGTGTGCGACGTCGGCTCGGGTGCCGGACTGCCCGGGATCCCGTTGGCGCTCGTGCGTGACGACCTCAAGATCACCCTGCTGGAACCGCTGCTGCGCCGGACCACCTTCCTGACGGAGGTCGTGGAGCTGCTGGGCCTGGACCACGTCACCGTCGAGCGGGGCCGGGCCGAGGAGGTCATGGGCAAGCTGCCGCCGGTGCATGTGGTGACCGCCCGCGCCGTCGCACCGCTGGACCGCCTGGCCACCTGGGGTATTCCGCTGCTGCGCCCGTACGGCGAGATGCTCGCCCTCAAGGGCGACACCGCGGAGGAGGAACTGAAGAGCGCCGCCACGGCCCTCAGCAAGCTGGGTGCTGTGGAGACGTCCATCCTTCACGTCGGTGAGGGCATCGTGGACCCCAGGTCCACGGTCGTCCGGGTCGAGGTCGGGGAGAGCCCCGGCGGTGTGCGGTTCGCGGCCAAACGGGCGAAGGCGGCCCGGGCGGGGCGGGCGCGGCGCCGTCGCGGATAGGGCTCGGCGGGACTGATCGGAGTGATCTGTCCTGCCGACGAGACGTACTCCACACAAGCCTCCAAACCTACGCATGCCGGAGTGTCGCGACAGTTCGGCCTCGGCGGCTGTGCATCGTGTTTCACGTGAAACGTCGCTCACTGCTGCACGGCATCATCAGTCGCGGCCGCGCTGCGGCCGAACCCCGCGACCGAAAGCCTCTCGGCTCCCTCAGAGAGGAAAACGAGGCTGCTTTCGAGGCCACTCAGCCCCCCGAAACGGGTGCGGAGTTGTCCACAGAGGTGGATTTCTCCACAGAAGACCAGGCCTCACTGGTTCACGACCCCGAAGGCATGGGAGGCTCTGTTCATCGCGAGCCTGAAGTCGAGGAGAGTGAATCCTTGCGGTCCGACGCCAACATCGCGGGACCGATGACCGATCCGGTCCCCGGTCCCCGTACCGAGTCGATGGGGACGGATGTTTCACGTGAAACACCGCCTCCGATGGACGACACTCCGATCGGTCGTGCTGCCCAACTGGCGGTGGAGGCTCTGGGCCGCGCCGGCGAGGGTCTGCCACGGCCCGAGCAGACCCGCATCATCGTGGTCGCCAACCAGAAAGGTGGTGTCGGCAAGACGACGACGACCGTCAACCTTGCCGCGTCACTGGCCCTGCACGGCGCCCGAGTCCTGGTGGTGGACCTCGACCCCCAGGGGAATGCGTCCACTGCACTGGGCATCGACCACCACGCCGAAGTCCCGTCCATCTACGACGTGTTGGTCGAGAGCAAGCCTCTCTCGGAGGTCGTTCAGCCCGTCCCTGACGTCGAGGGTCTCTTCTGTGCCCCCGCCACCATCGATCTCGCCGGTGCGGAGATCGAGCTGGTGTCCCTGGTGGCGCGGGAGAGCCGGCTGCAGCGGGCGATCCAGGCGTACGAGCAGCCGCTGGACTACATCCTCATCGACTGCCCGCCCTCGCTCGGCCTGCTGACGGTGAACGCACTCGTCGCCGGCCAGGAGGTGCTGATCCCGATCCAGTGCGAGTACTACGCGCTGGAGGGGCTGGGTCAGCTCCTGCGGAACGTCGACCTGGTGCGGGGGCACCTCAACCCCGCGCTGCATGTGTCGACCATTCTGCTCACCATGTACGACGGCCGGACGCGGCTTGCGTCCCAGGTCGCTGACGAGGTGCGCAACCACTTCGGCGACGAGGTACTGCGGACGAGCATCCCTCGCTCCGTCCGTATCTCCGAGGCGCCGAGCTATGGGCAGACGGTACTGACCTACGATCCAGGATCGAGCGGTGCCCTCTCCTATCTTGAGGCGGCACGAGAAATCGCACTGAAGGGTGTCGGCGTCAGCTACGACGGCACGCGCGCCCATATCGGCGCCCAGAACGATCCGAGCATGGTGGAGGGGATCCAGTGAGCGAGCGACGGAGGGGGTTGGGCCGTGGGCTCGGCGCGTTGATTCCCCCTGCCCCGACGGAGAAGACGGTGGCCTCGGCCGCGCTGGGAAGCGTCGGATCGACGTCCCCCACCGCCGTGCCCGGCCTGTCGACCGACCGTGGCGTGGCCGCCGCGAAGGTGGCGACACTGCCCTCGGTTTCACGTGAAACAGAGGAGCCGGCGGAGCAGGCTCTCGCAGAGGCGCCCGCGCCTCCGATGGGCGCCCACTTCGCCGAGATTCCGCTGGACGCCATCACGCCCAACCCGAGGCAGCCACGCGAGGTCTTCGATGATGACGCCCTCGCGGAGCTGGTCACCTCGATCAAGGAAGTCGGTCTTCTCCAGCCGATCGTCGTCCGGCAGACGGGCCCCGAGCGCTACGAGCTCATCATGGGCGAGCGCCGCTGGCGTGCCTGCCGCGAGGCGGGACTGGAGGCGATCCCGGCCATCGTGCGGGCGACGGAGGACGAGAAGCTCCTCCTGGACGCCCTCCTGGAGAACCTGCACCGGGCCCAGCTCAACCCGATCGAAGAGGCGGCGGCCTACGACCAGCTGCTGAGGGACTTCAACTGCACGCATGACCAGCTGGCTGACCGCATCGGCCGGTCCCGTCCGCAGGTCTCCAACACCTTGCGTCTGCTGAAGCTCTCCTCGGCGGTCCAGAAGAGGGTCGCGGCCGGAGTGCTCTCCGCAGGGCACGCCCGGGCACTGCTCTCCGTCGAGGACACGGAAGAGCAGGACCGGCTGGCGCATCGGATCGTGGCCGAGGGCCTCTCGGTACGGTCCGTGGAAGAGATCGTGACCCTGATGGGGTCGCGGCCGCAGAAGGCGCCGCGGGCCAAGGGACCCCGGGCCGGTGCTCGGGTCACCCCGGCCCTGTCCGAACTGGCGACACGTCTCTCGGACCGCTTCGAGACCCGGGTGAAGGTCGACCTGGGCCAGAAGAAGGGCAAGATCACCGTCGAGTTCGCCTCTGTGGAGGATCTTGAGCGAATCCTCGGCACCCTCGCTCCCGGCGAGGGCCCGGTGCTCCAGAAGAGCCTTCTGGAAGGGGAAGCCGAAGAGGCGGACTCCTGAGCCGACGGCAGACGCGGCACCGATGGGTGCCCCGTCCGCCGGGTAGGTGGCAGAGCGGGACGTGTCCGGTGTGCACCGGACACGTCCCGCTCTTTGCTTTTCGTCGGTATCGGCGGAATCACATCATGGATACGATGCGTTCGGGTATTGCGGATTCACCTGACAGTCCCTCGGAGAGCGAGGCAGGGACCATGCGAACGATGAGCCGCACCGGACTGGTGAGCGCGGGTCTGGGCCTGGGCGCGGTCGGTGGGTTCATCGGCAGTCTGCTCAGGGAACGGAGTGCCTTGACGGCCGCCCGCGACGCAGCGGGCGAAGGAAGCGAGGAACAGCCTTCATGGGGCGTCGGCTCGTACCGCTCACGCTGGACAACCTTCAGGACCTTCCCCAGCGCTGTCGCTCGTGTGTCTTCTGGGAGCTGGACCCCGTCAGCAGCGAAGCCGCGGTGAAGGCCGGTACACCGGCACTGGAGAAGGAAGCCTGGATCTCCGCAGTCCTGCTGGACTGGGGCTCCTGCGGCCGGGTCGTCTATGTCGATGACGTGCCGGTCGGCTTTGTGCTCTACGCCCCTCCCGCCTATGTGCCGCGCTCGACAGCGTTTCCCACCAGTCCCGTCTCACCGGATGCGGTGCAGCTGATGACCGCGTTCATCGTCCCCGGCTACCAGGGGCAGGGACTGGGCCGGGTGATGGTCCAGACGGTCGCCAAGGATCTGCTGCGCCGTGGCTTCAAGGCCATCGAGGCATTCGGGGACGCCCGCTGGAAGGAACCCGCTTGTCTGCTGCCGGCCGATCATCTGCTGGCCGTCGGCTTCAAGACGGTGCGGCCGCATCCGGTACATCCCAGGCTTCGGCTGGAGCTGCGGTCCACGCTCTCCTGGAAGGAAGACGTCGAGCTGGCTCTCGACCGGCTGCTCGGGGCGGTGCAGAAGGAGCCGGCGCTCAGACCGCTGTGAGCGCAACCGGCTGGGCTGAGAACACGGATGGGCCAACCGTCACCGGGTTGGCCCATCCGTGTTTCACGTGAAACATGCGTCCTGGACGCGGTCGCCTACTCGGCGATGAAGTCCTCCAGGTCGCGCACGATCGCGGCCTTCGGCTTGGCGCCGACGATCGTCTTGGCGACCTCGCCCCCCTGGTACACGTTCAGGGTCGGGATGGACATGACGCCGTACTTGGCGGCCGTACCCGGGTTCTCGTCGATGTTCAGCTTGACGATCTCGATCTTGTCGCCGTACTCCTGGGCGATGGCCTCCAGGGACGGTGCGATCTGACGGCAGGGACCGCACCAGGCGGCCCAGAAGTCCACCAGAACGGGCTTGTCGTTCTTGAGGACGTCCTGCTCGAAGGAGTCGTCGGTCACGTTCTTCAGGGTGCCGGCCACGGCGGGCTCCTTATCTGGTTGGTGCGTGGGGCGGATGGGGGTCAGACAGCGGTCTTCTCGGGCTCGGCCTGGTCCTCGTCGGAGAGGGCGGCCAGGTAGCGCTCGGCGTCGAGTGCGGCCGAGCACCCGGTGCCGGCCGCGGTGATCGCCTGGCGGTAGGTGTGGTCCACCACATCACCCGCGCCGAAGACACCGGTCACGTTGGTGCGGGTGGAGGGCGCGGCGACCTTCAGGTAGCCCTCCTCGTCCAGGTCGAGCTGGCCCTTGAAGAGCTCGGTGCGCGGGTCGTGGCCGATCGCGATGAACAGGCCCGTCACCGGGAGGTCCGAGAGTTCGCCGGTCTTGACGTTGCGCAGCTTCAGGCCGGAGAGCTTCTGGTCGCCCTGGATCTCGGCGACCTCGCTGTCCCAGACGAAGGTGATCTTCGGGTCGGCGAAGGCACGCTCCTGCATTGCCTTGGAAGCACGCAGGGTGTCCCGTCGGTGGACGATCGTCACCGACTTGGCGAAGCGGGAGAGGAAGGTGGCCTCCTCCATCGCGGTGTCTCCGCCGCCGATCACAGCGATGTCCTGGTCCTTGAAGAAGAACCCGTCGCAGGTGGCACACCAGGAGACGCCACGCCCGGACAGCGCGTCCTCGTTCGGCAGGCCGAGCTTGCGGTGCTGCGAACCCGTGGCGACGATCACCGCCTTGGCACGGTGGACCGTGCCCGCGGTGTCCGTGACGGTCTTGATCTCACCGGTCAGGTCGGCGGCCACAACGTCGTCCGGGACCAGCTCGGCACCGAAGCGCTCGGACTGGGCGCGCATGTTGTCCATGAGCTCGGGGCCCATGATGCCGTCCTGGAAGCCGGGGAAGTTCTCCACCTCGGTGGTGTTCATCAGCGCGCCACCGGCGGTGACGGCGCCTTCGAACACCAGCGGCTTCAGCGACGCGCGCGCGGTGTAGAGCGCCGCCGTGTAGCCGGCGGGCCCGGAGCCGATGATGATCACGTTACGGACGTCGCTCACGGCTGGATTCCTCGTCTCTGGACTGCGTCTTCAGGACCGGTGGTCGCCCTTCTCAGAGCTCTCACCCCACCCAACGGATCCTAAAGGGCTCGCATTCCCGCGAAGACCAGGCGCTGGTGTCGTCCGGAATCAGGGCCGCGTGTACGAGTGCTTGAGCAGCACCTTCGCCGGTGATGGCGAGGCCTGGTTCACACAGGTCGCCTCGACGATATAGGCGGTGACCCGGCCGGCGTCGGAGGCGTCGGGCAGGACCACGAGCATGGCCTTCTTGCCCTGGTAGACACCCTCCTCGGTGGCGAGCGCCGCGTCGCCACGGCCGATGCCCTTCTGAATACACGAGGGGACGGCGGGCTGGGTGAACACCCGGTTCTCCGGTCCCGTCTCGGACTCCGCTCCGAAGTCCGGCGTCCGGGACCCGCCCCGGGGGTCGTCGTTCTTGGCGAGCAGGGTGGTGACCTGCTCCTTGAGCCGCCCCTCGGAAAAGGTGTCGGAGGGAGCGGACTGGTTGTGCGCCTCGTCGGACGGGGTGCCGTCGTTGACGGACGACACGATCACCGATCCGAGCCCCAGTGCTGCAGCAGCGAAGACGGCGCCCAGAGCGGCGAGCCTGCGGCGGCTGCCGCGCCTGCGCTCCTTGCGGCCCGGCCCGGTGGTTGCCGTGCGGGCACGCCCGGCGGGACGGTCCGCCGCCCCCGATGTTTCACGTGAAACATGCGCATGGTCGTCCTCGGCCGTATGAGAGACGGGACCGCTCCGAGCGGGAGACGTGGACGCTCCTGCTTCTTCTGTGGCGCTGCTCTGCGCTTCGGCGGCGAGGGCGGCATCGATGCGGTCGGCCACGTCATCCGGCATCCGCGCCGGTCCCGGCACGGCGCCCAGCAGTGACTGGATCTCTTCGAGCGAGGCATACACGTCGGCACACAGCTCACAGGCGTCCACGTGCCGGCGAACGTCCGTGGTGCGGGACGGCGGCAGGAGGCCCTCGGCGAGGTCGGAGATCTCCGCGACGTCCGGGTGCCCGGCCATGTCTGTCGTCGACGACGTCACGCTCGTCCACCTCCGCCCTTCACTGTGGCTGAATCGCTCGGCCCGGTGCCCGGCGGGCCCGTCTGGTGCGGCCCCGCTGCGGGTGGGACGGATGCCCCCTGCGTCCGGTTCCGTTCCGCGCCCGGGTGCTGGCCGTCCGCCGGACCGGCGGCCTCATCGGCATGGCCGCTCCGGTCCGGGCGCAGGTGGGTGAGGAGCGGCAGGAGTCTGGCTCTGCCGCGGGCGCAGCGGCTCTTGATCGTGCCGGTCGGCACATCGAGGATGCGGGCGGCCTCGGCGACCGGGTAGCCCTGCATGTCGACGAGGACGAGAGCGGCTCGCTGGTCGGCCGGCAGGGTCCCGAGGGCCTCGACGAGCTGGCGATGGAGGTCGTTGCGCTCGGCCGGGGCGGAGGCCGACTCGTGCGGCTCCAGCAGTTGCTCCAGCCGTTCCGTGTCCTCGACCGGCGCGGTCTTGCGGGAAGCCGCCTTGCGGGCGCGGTCGAGGCAGGCGTTCACCGTGATGCGGTGCAGCCACGTGGTGACGGCCGACTGGCCGCGGAAGGTGTGAGCGGCCCGGTAGGCGGAGACGAGGGCGTCCTGCACCGCGTCAGCGGCCTCCTCGCGGTCCCCGAGCGTCCGAAGGGCCACGGCCCACAGGCGGTCCCGGTGACGGCGGACGATCTCCCCGAAGGCGTCGGGATCTCCCGCCACGTGGCGGGCGAGGAGGTCCTGGTCGTCCACGTTGCCGTATGCGGTGCCGTCGGACATCGGACCCCCTCCCCTGCTGTTCCCCCGGCCGTCAGCCCTTGAAGGTGACGTCGGTGACTGCCTGCTTGTAGCCGGCGCTGCTGTAGCCGTCGGCGGGTGCGTTCGGCACGGCCGTGATCCACAGCAGCACGTACTGCGTCTTCACCGGCTTCGACGCCTTCACGGTGAGAGAGGTGCCGCTGGTGGTGGCGGTTCCGATCTCCTTCATACCGTCGATCCCGGTGGAAGGGGAGAGCGAGTCCGTGGCGTACAGCTTCACCGTGGTGTGATCGCCCGCGTACCGGAGGTCTATCGACGCCGTCGACATCTCCTTGGCGGAGCCGAGGTCGTAGACGATGCCGACGCCCGGCTTGTACGGAGCCAGGGTCGGGCCCTCGTTGTACCGCTTGGTGCGCCAGTACGTGGAGCTGTCACCGTCGTAGGTGTTGGCCACGTCGCCCGGCGCCTGGGCCTCTCCCTTGGCGACGTACTCCTGGGCCGCCTGGACGGCGAGGGGCTTGGCCGGCTTCGGCTTCTGCTCGCCCTTGTCGTTCTCGTCCGTCGTCTGCGTCTGGTTCGGGTCGTCCGCCGTGCCGCCGCGCTCCATGAGGGCGTCGGCGAGCTGCCAGCTGCCGAGCCCCAGGGCGGCGATCAGCAGGGCCGAGACGGCCCACTTCAGTGCCTTGCCCGTACGGCTCTGCAGGGGCGGCGGCGGAGCCGGCACGGGCTGGGTGGCGCCGGGACGAGGACCGGCAGGACGTCCGTAGTTGCCCTGCTGGTACGTCGTGCGCTGGTAGTCGGGGGGTGCGGTGAACGCCGGCTCCGGCGGGCGGATGCGGGGCATCTCGCCGATCACCTTGACCAGCTCTTCCGGCGTGGTGCACGGGGACTCATGGCGCGAGGCGGTGGCACCGTCGTTGGCGAGCGCCCGCATGGCGAGTTCGGACAGGCCGCGGTGGACGCCGGCGCGCACCTGGTCGGGCGGGATCAGACCGATGTCCTTCGGCAGGCCGGACAGCCCGTAGGCGTCGCTCTCGTACGGCCAGCGCTGCGTGAGCGAGGCGTAGAGCAGGGCACCGATGGCCTCGGTGTCGGTCCGCTGCGGGGTGTCGGAACTGATGCCGCGCAGCGCGGCGTTCACGGCGAGCCCGCGGATGCGCCACTGTCCGGTGGACGTGCGCAGCACCGCGTTCGGGTTCAGACGCAGATGGGCGAGGCCCTCGCGGTGGGCGGCGGCCATGGCGGAGGCGATCTGACTGACCATCTGGTACGCCTCGTAGACCTCCAGCGGTCCGGAGGCCAGGAGCGTGGTCAGCTCGGTGGCGTCGGGGAGCCATTCGTGGACGACGTAGACGAGGTCGTTGTCCTCCACGGCGTCCAGCACCTGGACGAAGCGGGGGTCGCCGAGCAGCGCCGAGGACCGGGCCGCGGCCAGCACGGAACGGGCGCGGGCGTGGTCGGCGGGCAGGACGTGGACGCCGACGGCACGGCGGAGCTTCTCGTCCACGGCACGCCAACTGCTGAACCCGTCCAGACGGGTGACGCATTCCTCGAGGCGGTAGCGTCTGGCGAGCTTGTGGCCACTGTGCAGTTCGGGAGGCGAGGTCCTGCCCGCGTCCTCGGTTCCGGCGCTCCCCTGTACCTCGTCGCTGTCCGTGTCCCGCTCCCGGTTGTTGGCCACCCCGTCGGCCGTGGACTGGTCCGCCTGTGCGGTCAGCGACTCCTCGCCGCTGTTGTCTGCCACGTCGACGGCAGCCGTGCTCCGTTCCGCCACCGTCGTTCCTGCCTCCCCATTCAATTGCGCGCCGAACACCCGCTGCGCGCCGTCCGACGCCGAAACCAATTGTGCCCACAGTCCGCCGCTATGCACGACACACGGCGGCGAACGATGGTTGTGCGTCTACCCCACGTCTCAGCGTCCCAGGCGCCCGCGGACCATTCCGACGAGCGAGTTGAGCTCCTCGATGTGCATCCGGCGGGCTGCCACGTAGAAGACGGCGAGCAGCACCGCCCCGCCGCCCACGAGAGCGGCGAGCGAGCCCAGCACGCCCAGTCCGAGCGTGTGGCCGATCCCGTAGCAGACCGCGCCGCTCAGCAGGGCCGCCGGCACGGAGGCGATGGCCAGCCGTGCGTACGTCCGCAGCACCCGCGCGCCGTCCAGGTCCCCGCCGAGCCGCTTGCGCAGCCGGCGCCAGGCGACGCCGACACCGATCGCGTAGGCGAGGCCGTAGGAGGCGGCCATGCCGACGACGGCCCAGCGCGACGGGATCAGCAGGTAACACAGCCCGGAGGCGGTCGCGTTGACCACGGCGACGATGACCGTGTTGTAGAAGGGCGTCCGGGTGTCCTCGTAGGCGTAGAAGGCGCGCAGGACGACGTACTGCACGGAGTACGGGACGAGGCCGAGGCCGAAGGCCATCAGCATGTAGCCCATGTTGGTGGCCGCGCCGGTCCCGGAGGAGCCGAAGATCAGGGTGCACATCGGAACGCCGAGCGCGACGAAGCCGAAGGCGATGGGCACGATGGCGACGGCCGTGGTGCGCAGGCCCTGGGAGATGTCGTCGCGGACCGCGCCGGCGTCGTCCTCGGCCGCCGAGCGCGAGATGCGGGGCAACAGGGCGGCCATCAGGGAGACGGTGATGATGGCCTGTGGCAGGCCCCAGATCAGCTGGGCGTTGGCGTAGGCGCTGAAGCCGGTACCGGCGATGTCCGTGTCCACGACGGAGGCCGTGGCCAGCTGGGTGACGACGAGAGCGCCCGCCTGGTTGGCGAGGACGAAGAGGATCGTCCACTTGGCGAGCATCGCGGCCTTGCCGAGACCGTGGCCCTTCCAGTCGAAGCGCAGCCGCAGCCGGAACCCGGTCTCGCGCAGATACGGGATCATCGCCAGCGCCTGGACGACGAGGCCGAGGAGGATGCCGATGCCCAGCAGGCGCTGCCCCTCCGGCGGGATGTTCGTGACGGTCATCCGGGAGTCCGCGGCGGTCCCGTAGACCCAGATGAACATGCCCAGGGTCACGATGATGACGATGTTGTTCAGGACCGGGGTCCACATCATCGCGCCGAACCGGCCGCGGGCGTTGAGGATCTGCCCCATCACCACGTGGATGCCCATGAAGAAGATCGAGGGCAGGAAGTAGCGGGTGAAGGTGACGGCGACCTCGTTGGCCTGGGGATCGCTGGCGACGGGGTTCGACAGCATCCGGACCAGGAGCGGCGCCCCCAGCATCGCCAGCGCGGTGAGGGCTGCCAGGGCCACCATCACGAGGGTCAGCAGGCGGTTGGCGTACGCCTCGCCGCCGTCCTCGTCGTTCTTCATCGCCCGGACGAGCTGCGGAACGAAGACCGAGTTGAGGCCGCCGCCCACGGTCAGGATGTAGATCATCGTCGGCAGCTGGTAGGCGATCTGGAAGGACTCGCCCAGCAGGGCCAGGCCCAGCGCCGAGACGATCATCGCGGACCGGATGAAGCCCGTCAGCCGGGACACCATCGTGCCCGCCGCCATCACCGCGCTGGACTTCAGCAGTCCCGAGGCACGGCCGCCCTTCTTGGGCGCGGCGGCCGGCGGCGCGGTCGGCGGGGTGGCCTCCGGTTCCTGGGCCGGGGTCTCCGCGGCCGGGGGCGGCGCGGTCGTGTACGGAGCCTGGGCCGGTGCCGCGTACTGGCCCGGGGCCGGCGGCTGGGCGTCGTGCGGGCCGGGTGGCGGTGCATCGCCGTGCGGGCCCGGCGTCGCGCCGTACGGGCCGGGTGCCGGGGAGGGCCCGGGCACCGACGGATGACCGGTCGGGTTGTCGTACGACGGGTGGCCGCCCGCCTGCTGCTGGTCGCGGAAGAGGTGCGCGAACGCGTCCGGCTCGTGGCGCTGCTCGCCCGCCCGGCCGACCAGGTCGTCCACGCCGACGAACTGCGTCGTGCGGGGGTCGTCGCCGTACGGCAGGTACTGCGTGGGGCCCTCCGGCTCCGGCGCCGGGGTCTGCGCCCACACCCTCGGGTCCGGGGCGTACGGCGACCGGGGCGGCTGCCCGTACAGCGGCTGCTGCGGCGGATGGGCGCCCGGGGGCGGCGGCGGGTGCGCGGCGCGGTCGTAGAGCGCCTCGCCGACCGGGTCCTGAGCGGAGAGGTCCTGCCCCCGGTAGGGGTCCTGGTCGTAGGCGTCCTGGAGGTACGCGTCCGCGGGCTGCTCCGGCGCCGGCACCTGGCCGTGCTCGGGCGGCGGGCCCTCGGGGTAGCCCGAGCTGCCCGCGGCCTGGCCGCGGTCACCGTCGTACGGCGCGTTCATGCCTACCCCACCTCATCGTCCCGGGCCGACCGGCCACGACATCTCAACGGTCCACTCTCTCACCCGTGCCGGACGGGTCGGTGTTTTGCGGGGCGGTGTCCGGTGCCGGGTCACTCGGCTGCTCCGGGTCGCCTGCCCGCGGGCGGGTCCCGGACTCCTCCGTGAGACGGTCCTCGGGGCCTTCGGGGTTCTCCTCGGCGTCGACGGGCGGCTCGGTCGCCTCCGGGCCCTGCTGCTCGGCCTCGCGGGCGGCGGCGCGTTTGCGCTGTGTGTACATCCGGAAGCCGGCGAGGACGAGCAGCAGCACACCGCCGCCGATGACCAGCATCACCGTGGCCGTGATCTCGGTGACCTTGACGTCGAAGGTGACGGGGTCGCCGTAGGTGCGACCGTCCGGTGTGTACAGCTGGGCGACCACCGTCGCCCGGCCGTTGGCGTTGGCCGAGGTGGTGAACTTCACCGACCGGCTGTGACCGCCGGAGACGGAGACGCGCTGCTCCTGGTAGGCCGCGCCGCCGATCTTGAGCCGGGTCGGGTTGGTGGAGGTGAGTCGCAGCACGAGGTGGTCGACGCCCTGGACCAGGTTGTTCTGCACGGTCACGGGGATCGTGGCGCTGCGCCCGGAGAGCTTCGTCTCGGACTTGTCGATCAGCCGGACCTGTCGGGCCAGGCCGTCGAGGTAGTCCTTCACACCGGTGCGGTAGGCGGCCGCCTGGTCGGCACGGCCGCGCCAGGACGTGGACATCTCGCGGTTCAGGGCACGGCCGAAGGGGGTCACCACCCGGTCCCGCTCGGACAGGATGACCTTGAACTCGTCGAGCTTGCCCTGAGTCTGCGCGATCTCCTGGAAGGCCTCACGGGGCAGTTCCCGCCGGCGCAGCTCCTTGGGGTAGGAGGAGGCGCCCGGCACCCGGGTGGTGGCGGCGGGGTCCGGCTTGGCCTCGGCGGCCTCCGTGAGGTCCTGCGACTGCGACCAGGTGCCGCGCTGCAGGGTCCGCAGCGCTTCGGCCATCGTCCGGGCCTGGCTGCCGGACGGCATGCGCTGGGGGGCGACGACGATGCTGCGCTGCTTGCCGGTCTGGAGGTCGACCGCCAGGCTCTGGGCGAGGAACCGCTGGACGGCGAGCGTCGAGGCGGAGGCCTTGGACAGGTCGCCCTCGAACGCCGTGGACAGCCTGGAGTCCGCCACGACCGCCGTGGTGCCGCCGCCGATGGGGCGGGCCGCGGACGGCGTGTACGTCAGGTCCCTGCCCTCTTCGATGCTGTCGCTGCGGGCGATCACCTTGTCGGCGCCCGCGGAGGTGGCGACCTTGACGATCGAGGGGTCGACCGCGCCCTCCGCCGGCCAGGCGAAGTCGGTGGAGGGCTTCACGTGGAGGATGGTCTCGACCGTGTCGGCGGCGACGTCCGTGGCGTCCTTGAGCTGGCTCAGCGAACCGGCGACAGCCGTGCCGTTGTGGGCGAGGGAGGCCAGGTCCGGATCGGCGTACGGCAGGGTGACGACCTCGTCGCCCGACACGGCGTCCTGCAAATCGGCGAGCCACTGCTTGGCGACGGCCTGGTGCTTGCCGGGGGTGGTGCCGCCGTCCTCGGTGCGGACCTCGTAGCTCTCGGCCATGGCGTCGACGGAGTGCAGCAGATCCGGGTCGATCACCCAGGTGATGTCGAGGTCCTTGCCGAGCGCCACCATCTGGTTCAGACGGCCCCCGGGGGAGATCTCCTCGGCCAGGTCGTCGTTGAGGAAGACCGGTGTCTGGCGTTCGTTCGAGCCCGTCTCGGCCGCCATGTGGGTGGTCGAGATCAGCGGCCACAGGACGGTGGTCCTGGTCTTGGTGTCCGCGTCGTCGGGCCGCCACGGCAGGAAGGTCCGCTCGACGCCGAGCACCTGCTCCCACGGCTGTGCGGAGGTCTCGCCGGACAGGGTCACGGCGAACTGGTAGACGCCGTCCTCCCCGAGGTCGAGCTCGTCGACGGGGACGGAGATGTTGAAGTGTTCGGCGACGCCGGGGTTGAGTGTGGAGAACTTCGCGTCGTACTTGTCGTCGATCTCGGCACCGAGGGTGCCTGAGAGGTCGTCGCTGTTGCGGGCCACCCGGTCGATGGCCGAGCGGGTGGCGAGGGACGGGCCGAGGCGCAGGCCCACATGGGCGTCCGTGACCGCCTGCTTGCCCGTGTTCGTCACCGTGCCCGACACGGTCACCGTGTCGCCCTCCGTGGGGGCGGAGGGGGTGAGGGAGTCGACGGCCACGGCCACCGGGCCCGAGTCGGCGTCGGCCTGGAGGCCGGACGGGGTGTCGGCGTGGGCCGATCCGGCGGGGGGCAACTGCACCAGGCCGGCCAGCAGGGGCGCACCGGCGAGCAGCGCCGCGGTGCGCCGTACTCGGCGGCGGGCAGGTGAGGGAGTGGTCCCCTGGAAGTCTGCCGCGTCGGCCACGCGCTCGCCCGTCCCTCGTCGTCGTCAGTGGTCGTCGGAATGTGCGTCCACGCATGGTAACGATGCGCGCTGAGAGGAAGTGCCGCGGAGTGTTCCACAAGATCGAGGACGGCGGACCGGGTGTCCTCTATATGCCTCTATAGAGAGGGAGGCGGCCCTGTGTGTGGTTTCGGCCTCAGAAAAGGCGAGCGCTGGGACACGCTCGGGGCACGTACCCTTTCCTGTTGTGCCGAACGCCAACGAAGTCAGCCCCAGTGCCCTGAGTCAGGCGCAGCAGCGCGCGGTGAGCGAACTGCTGCGGGTCGCCCCTGTCGCCGACGACCTCGCCCGCCGCTTTCACGAGGCAGGATTCTCCCTCGCCCTGGTCGGCGGCTCGGTGCGGGACGCGCTGCTCGGCCGGCTCGGCAACGACCTGGACTTCACGACCGATGCCCGGCCACAGGACGTCCTGAAGATCATGCGGCCCTGGGCGGACGCCGTCTGGGAGGTCGGGATCGCCTTCGGCACCGTCGGAGCGCAGAAGAAGGTCCGGGTGGCAGACGCCGACCGGAGTTTTCAGATCGAGGTGACCACCTACCGGTCGGAGGCGTACGACCGGACCTCGCGCAAGCCGGAAGTGTCGTACGGGGACTCGATCGAGGAGGATCTCGTCCGCCGGGACTTCACCGTGAACGCGATGGCCGTCGCCCTGCCGGAGAAGGAGTTCATCGACCCCCACGGCGGGCTCGGCGACCTCGCGGCCCGGGTGCTGCGGACGCCGGGCACTCCGGAGGAGTCCTTCTCGGACGACCCGCTGCGGATGATGCGGGCCGCGCGCTTCGCCGCGCAGCTCGACTTCGACCTGGCTCCCGAGGTCGTCGCGGCGATGACGGAGATGGCCGGGCGGATCGACATCGTCTCCGCCGAGCGCGTGCGGGACGAGCTGAACAAGCTGATCCTCTCCGCGTACCCGCGCAAGGGGCTGACCCTGCTCGTGGACACCGGTCTGGCCGCGCACGTCCTGCCGGAGCTGCCCGCCCTGCGCCTGGAGAGCGACGAGCACCACCGGCACAAGGACGTCTACGAGCACACGCTGATCGTCCTGGAGCAGGCCATGGCGCTGGAGGACGAGGGCCCCGATCTCACCCTCCGTCTGGCCGCGCTGCTGCACGACATCGGCAAGCCGCGCACCCGTCGGTTCGAGAAGGACGGCCGTGTCTCGTTCCACCACCATGAGGTGGTCGGCGCGAAGATGACCAAGAAGCGCATGACCGCGCTGAAGTACTCCAACGAACTGGTGAAGGACGTCTCGCGCCTGGTCGAGCTGCACCTCCGGTTCCATGGGTACGGCACCGGTGAGTGGACGGACTCCGCGGTCCGCCGCTACGTCCGGGACGCCGGCCCGCTGCTCGACCGGCTCCACAAGCTGACCCGCTCGGACTGCACCACCCGGAACAAGCGCAAGGCCGCTGCCCTGTCTCGCGCCTACGACGGGCTGGAGGAGCGCATCGCGAAGCTCCAGGAGCAGGAGGAGCTGGACGCGATCCGCCCCGACCTCGACGGCAACCAGATCATGGAGATCCTCGGAGTGCCTCCGGGGCCGGTGATCGGCAAGGCCTACAAGCACATGCTGGAGCTGCGGCTGGAGAACGGGCCGATGGCGCATGACGAGGCCGTGGCCGCTCTCAAGGAGTGGTGGGCCGCACAGCAGGGCTGACTGCGCCGGGCGATGTTTCACGTGAAACATCGCCGATGAACTTGCCCGAGGGGCTGTGTTTCACGTGAAACACAGCCCCTCGGGCAGAGAGAAGGCGTGGGCGTTATGCCACTTCCGGTTACGCCACTTCCTTCAGGCACAGCACCACGTTGTGACCCTGGCCCGTCTGGTAGTAGGAGATCGTCGCCTCCTTGACGGCCTCACACTTGCTGTCGTCGCTGGTGTCGTCGAACTTCTCGACCACCTTGAACTCGGCCTCGCTGGAGGAGCAGTCCACCGTCTTGAGGTCGGGCTTGAACTGCGTGCCCTCGTTGTGCATACAGCTGCCCACCGCGGTGGTCTCGGCGTCGGTCTTGCCCAGCTGCCACTTCACGACGCCGATGACGGCGGCGATCACGACCAGGGTGAGGACGCTGATCAGCTTCTTCTTCACACGGCTGGAGCGCGTGGGCGGCGGCACGGGAGCGCCCGGCGGGGGGAAGCCCTGCTGGCCCTGGGCGTAGGGGTTCATCCCCTGAGCCGGCTGCGGAGCCGGCGGCTGGCTCTGCGCGAACGGGTTGCCCTGGGGCGGCGGAGTGGTCACGTGGGAGTCCCCCTCGAGAAGCGTTGATGCATGACGCGAACATGTCGCGCCTAAGACGCACGTAAGCTATCGGTCCCCACTGACAACCCTCTAATCGCACGGGACTCTGTGGCACTGATGTAACACTTACTGCCGGGCAAATCTGCCCATAGCCACAGCAACCGCTGCGTAGACCGCCGTGACCGTGACGACGAGCGGCACGGATCGGCCGTCCGGCGGCAGCATCAGGGCGGCGACACCGGCCGCACCGACGAAGGCGACGTTGAAGAGCACGTCGTAGACCGAGAAGATCCGGCCACGGTAGGAGTCCTCGACGGAGGACTGCACGATGGTGTCGGTCGCGATTTTCGAGCCCTGGGTGGTCAGGCCGAGGAGGAAGGCCGCGGCGAGCATGGGAACGGTGGCGAAGGGCAGCCCGAGCGCGGGTACGAGCACTGCGGCGAGCGCGGCGCACACGGCCATCCACCGGCGTGGCCCGAGCCGGCCCGCCGCCCACGGAGTGACGACCGCCGCCGCGAAGAAGCCGGCGCCCGAGAAACCCAGCGCGAGCCCCAGCAGGGCGAGCCCTTCGTCGGTGTCCGAGGTGAGGGCGTACCGGCACAGCATCAGCACCATGACCAGCAGCGCGCCGTAGCAGAACCGCAGCAGTGCCATCCCGGCGAGCGCCCACGCCGCCTCCCGGCGCTCCGGCGCGGCCAGGTGGCGCAGGCCCGCCACCAGATCCCGGGCGTTGCCGGCGACGGCCTTGACCAGCCGGGGGCGTACCAGTGCCTGGTCGGGGCCGAGCAGCCCCACGGCCAGGCGCAGGGAGGCCAGCGCCCCGCACAGGTACAGCACGGCTCCCAGCAGCACCACCGCAGCGTCGGAATCGGCCACCACCAGGCGGACGACGAAGGCGAGACCACCGCCGGCGGTGGCGGCCAGGGTTCCGGCCGTGGGAGAGAGCGAGTTGGCGATCACCAGCCGCTCGGCGTCGACCACACGCGGCAGCGCGGCGGACAGGCCGGCCAGGACGAAGCGGTTGACGGCGGTGACGCAGAGCGCGGAGACGTAGAACAGCCAGTCCGGGACGGAGGCGATCATCAGGACGGCCGTCACCGAGGCCATCAGCGCGCGCAGCAGGTTGCCGTAGAGGAAGACCTGCCGGCGGCGCCAGCGATCCAGCAGGACGCCGGCGAAGGGGCCGACGAGGGAGTACGGGAGCAGCAGCACCGCCATGGCGGCGGCGATCGCGGCGGGCGAGGTCTCCTCCTGGGGCGCGAAGACCACGTAGGTGGCGAGTCCGATCTGGTAGACGCCGTCGGCTCCCTGGGAGAGCAGACGCACGGCGAGCAGACGGCGGAAGCCCCGCACGCGCAGCAGCACGCGCAGATCACGGACGACGGCCATGGGCACAGCCTCACATACGAGCGGGGTCCCCCGGGCACGACGCCCGGGGGACCCCAACCGCTGGTGCGGGAGAGCGGGTCGGCCGCTCGTGCGGCAGAGCGGCTCAGCCCGCTGGTGTTGCAGAGCGGGTCAGCGCTCGACCTCGCCCGCGATGAACTTCTCGACGTTGGCGCGGGCCTCGTCGTCGAAGTACTGGACCGGCGGGGACTTCATGAAGTAGCTCGACGCCGACAGGATCGGGCCGCCGATACCGCGGTCCTTGGCGATCTTCGCGGCGCGCAGGGCGTCGATGATGACACCCGCGGAGTTCGGGGAGTCCCAGACCTCGAGCTTGTACTCCAGGTTCAGCGGGACGTCACCGAAGGCGCGGCCCTCGAGGCGGACGTAGGCCCACTTGCGGTCGTCGAGCCAGGCGACGTAGTCGGACGGGCCGATGTGGACGTTCTTCTCGCCCATGTCCCGGTCGGGGATCTGGGAGGTGACGGCCTGCGTCTTGGAGATCTTCTTGGACTCGAGGCGGTCCCGCTCGAGCATGTTCTTGAAGTCCATGTTGCCGCCGACGTTCAGCTGCATCGTGCGGTCCAGGATCACGCCCCGGTCCTCGAACAGCTTCGCCATGACCCGGTGCGTGATGGTGGCACCGACCTGCGACTTGATGTCGTCACCGACGATGGGCACGCCCGCCTCGGTGAACTTGTCCGCCCACTCCTTGGTGCCGGCGATGAAGACCGGCAGGGCGTTGACGAAGGCGACCTTGGCGTCGATGGCGCACTGGGCGTAGAACTTCGCCGCGTCCTCGGAGCCGACCGGCAGGTAGCAGACCAGGACGTCGACCTGCTTGTCCTTGAGGACCTGGACGACGTCGACCGGCTCCTCGGCGGACTCCTCGATCGTCTCGCGGTAGTACCGGCCGAGGCCGTCGAGGGTGTGGCCGCGCTGGACCGTCACCCCGGTCCGCGGGACGTCGCAGATCTTGATGGTGTTGTTCTCGGAGGCGCCGATGGCGTCCGCGAGGTCCAGGCCGACCTTCTTGGCGTCCACGTCGAACGCGGCGACGAACTCGACGTCGCCGACGTGGTAGTCGCCGAACTGGACGTGCATCAGGCCCGGGACCTTCGACGCCGGGTCGGCGTCCTTGTAGTACTCGACGCCCTGCACCAGCGATGCGGCGCAGTTGCCCACACCGACGATGGCTACGCGAACCGAACCCATTCCGGTTGCTCCCTGTGTGTACGAGTGAGGCCCTGGCCGGGCGCTCACGTGGCGGTGTCGTCGGGCGTATCCGGCCGGGAGTCGCCTCCGGGCCGGGGCAGGCCGCCCGTCGCTCCATGTGTCGTGTCCTGGTGAGCGGTCCCCTCGGAGGCGGAACCCTTCAGGTCCCGCCCCGCCCGCTCGCTCTCGATGAGCTCGTTCAGCCAGCGCACTTCGCGCTCCACGGACTCCATACCGTGGCGCTGGAGCTCAAGCGTGTAGTCGTCGAGGCGCTCCCGGGTGCGGGCCAGCGAGGCCCGCATCTTCTCCAGGCGCTCCTCCAGCCGGCTGCGGCGGCCTTCGAGCACCCGCATCCGTACGTCGCGCGAGGTCTGTCCGAAGAACGCGAACCGGGCGGCGAAGGTCTCGTCCTCGTACGCGTCGGGCCCCGTCTGCGACAGGAGCTGCTCGAAGTGCTCCTTACCTTCCGCCGTCAACCGGTAGACGATCTTGGCGCGGCGCCCCGCGAGCGGAGCGGCGGCCTCGGCGGTGTTCCCCGGCTCCTCGATCAACCAGCCATTGGCGACCAGCGTCTTGAGGCAGGGGTAAAGCGTCCCGTAGCTGAACGCCCGGAACACACCCAGTGATGTGTTGAGTCGTTTGCGCAGCTCATAGCCGTGCATCGGGGATTCGCGGAGCAGGCCGAGGACAGCGAACTCGAGGATCCCGGAACGCCGGCTCATCGTCGCCTCCTTCCTGCCGCGTCCCGTGGCGGCGGGGCCGTGACGGGCTCGTCCTGGTCTTTATGCCGAGCTGATGTATCGACTCGATACATCACGACGATAGAACGGCCTTCCGTCTGCGACAAGAGGGAGGTTGGTGAACGGGGTCACATCACCGATTCACAGGAGGCAAGTTGCCTGATTTGAGGTGAACTTCGGAGCTCGGGTGTTTTGGCGATGCGTAGTCTGTGCGCCATGCAGACCACAGGGAACCGAGTGACGCCAGAGGGCGTCCCTGTCCCTGGTGCAGTACGGGCTGAGTGCGGTAGGGGCCGCATCCGTACTTCGGGGGGACCGGAAACCAGCTGCCGTTTCCAGGCGCGCAGGGGTGCGCCTGCCCGAGGAGAAGTCGTTCGATGAGCGAGCACCGTCGCAAACCGCCGCAGCCGCAGGGAGGCGGACGTGCCGCGGCCCGACGCGGCCAGTCCGGCTCGTCCTCCGGCCGCCGCGCGGCACCGCGAGGCGCCACCGGATCCTCCGCCGGCTCCCATGGGTCGGGCTCGTACGGTCCGGGAGACACGGAGCGGCCCTATGGCGGCCGCGCCGAAGCCCGCCGTGCCGCCCAGCGGGGCGGAGGCGGCCGCCGCAGAGCCGCCGAGCCGGGCCGTGGCCGGCGTGCGGCGCCGGCCGGGCGCTCCCGGGCCGCGGCGCCCGGCCAGAAGCGGATGATCGACTATCCGCGCTACGACAGGGACGGATGGCGCCGCTGGGTGCCGTCCTGGCGCCTTGTGTCGGGGCTGTGTGTCGCGTTCTTCGGCACGATGCTGGCCGCCGCGGGCCTTGCGTACGCGATGGTCGGCGTCCCGGACGTCGACAAGACGGCGCAGGCCCAGAACAACGTCTACTACTGGGCCGACGGCTCCCAGATGGTCGCCACGGGCGGTGAGCGGAACCGCCAGATCATCGACCTGGCGCAGATCCCCAAGGAGATGCAGAACGCCGTCATCGCCCAGGAGAACAAGACCTTCCGCACGGACAGCGGCATCGACCCCAAGGGCATCGCGCGCGCGGTGTTCAACATGGCCAGGGGCGGGGAGACGCAGGGCGGCTCCACCATCACCCAGCAGTACGTCAAGAACGCCATGCTGAACGACCAGTCGCAGACGATCTCCCGGAAGGTCAAGGAGCTCTTCGTCTCCATCAAGGTGGGCGCCGAGGTCGACAAGGACGACATCCTCGCCGGCTATCTGAACACCACCTACTACGGTCGCGGTGCCTACGGCATCCAGGCGGCGGCCCGGGCGTACTTCAACAAGGACGCCGTCGACCTCAACGCGGGCGAGTGCGCGTTCCTCGCAGCCATGGTCAAGGGCGCCACGTACTACGACCCGGCGGGCGCCACCTCGATCGACCCCGCCGCCACTCCCGCGGCGAACAAGAAGCGGGCCCTGGGGCAGATGCAGGACACGCTCGACAAGATGGTCGAGTACGGCTATCTGAGCCAGGAGGAGCGCGCCAAGCACACCACGCTGCCCACGACGCAGAACCCGCGGTCGAACACCGCGCTCAGCGGGCAGATCGGCTACCTCGTCGACCTCGCCAAGGCGTCGGTGATCAAGAACGACATCGCCACGGCGGACCAGCTGGAGCAGGGCGGCTACTCGATCCACACGACCTTCGACAAGAAGCAGGTCGAGGAGCTCGAGAAGTCGGTCAAGAAGGTCTACAAGAAGAACATCGACCCCGAGAAGCGCCCGGACACGGACACCCACGTCCAGTTCGGCGGGGCTTCCGTCGATCCTGAGACCGGAGCGATCAAGGCCATCTACGGCGGCACGGACGCCACCAAGCACTTCACCAACAACGCGGACGTCACCGGTGCCCAGGTCGGCTCGACGTTCAAGCCGTTCGTGCTCGCGGCGGCGATGAAGTGGGGCGTGCGCGACCCGGACGGCCCCGTGGAGCAGGCCCAGGACGAGCGCACCATCGTCTCCCCGAAGAGCCTGTACACCGGCAAGAACAAGTACAAGATCAAGAACTACGACGGCTCGGTCTGGCACAACGAAAAGGGCGAGGAGTGGCTTCAGGTCAACGACGGTGACGTCTCCTACGGCGAGCCGCCCGAGTACAAGGTCGACCTGCGTGAGGCGATGCGGGAGTCGGTGAACTCCTCCTTCGTCCAGCTCGGCATGGACGTCGGCCTGGACAAGGTGAAGGAGGCCGCGGTCGACGCCGGCCTCCTGGAGAGCAGCCTGACCGGTACCACGTATCCGTCATTCTCCATCGGCATCTCCGACCCCAGCGCGATCCGCATGGCGGCCGCCTATGCCACGTTCGCGGACAGTGGCAAGCAGCGTGAGCCGTACTCCGTCACCAAGGTCACGAACAAGGACGGCACCCTCTTCACGCACAAGGTGGAGACCAAGCAGGCGTTCGAGCGCAAGGTCGCGGACAACGTCACGGACGTCCTGAAGACGGTCGTGGAGGACGGAACGGGCACCAACGCCCAGCTCCCCGGCCGTGAGGTGGCGGGCAAGACCGGTACCACGGACGGCAACAAGTCCGCCTGGTTCGTCGGCTACACCCCGCAGCTGGCGACCGCGGTCAGCATGTTCCGGATGGACGACGACGAGAACAACAAGAACCGCACCTTCCTGGAGATGTTCGGCACGGGCGGCGAGGAGAAGATCCACGGTGCCTCGTTCCCGGCCCAGATCTGGCAGGACTTCATGGCGGACGCCATGAAGGGGCTGCCGAAGGAGAGGTTCCCGAAGCCGCAGCCGATCGGTGAGGTCATCAACGACGCTCCGTCGCCGACTCCCACCCCGTCGCCCACCGAGTCGGAGGAGACCACCCCGTCTCCGAGTCCGACGCCCAGCCAGACGGAGACCAGCCCCTCGCCGACGCCGAGCGACACCTGCGGCGTCTTCGACTGGAGGTGCGACGAGGAGGGCGAGAACGGCGGCAACGCCAATAGCGGCAACGAAAACGGCGGCAACACCGGTGGCGGGGACGAGGGGCCGACTCCCTCACCGTCGACCAGCGAGTCGGAAGGGGACGCCAGCAGAGGTAATCAGAACGGCGGTCTCTTCGGAGGGCCGAACGGTTAGCCGCTGATGGACCGCCTTGGGTGTTTCACGTGAAACATCCGCCTGATCGTGAAACAGCCGCTTGTTTCACGTGAAACAGGGGCCGCCGCACCCACCCGGTGCGGCGGCCCCGCCGTTTCCCCCGTCGCGTACGGCAGGATGTGCCCCATGCCCAGTGCAGAAACGACGCAACCGAGCGCGCACGAGCCGGACCCGGTGCGGCCGACCAGGGAGGACGAGGTAGCCGCGAGCGGCAGCGAGCTGATCGGCGGCCCCATCGGCCGACGAGCCCTGCTGGGGGCGTCCTGGTGGACCCCGGTACGGGTGATCGCGCTCGTGGCGATCGGCATGTTCGCCCTCGGCATGGTCCAGAAGGCTCCCTGCTACAACGGGGCCTGGTTCTTCGGCGCCAGCTCGCAGTACACGCACGCCTGCTACTCGGACATCCCGCACCTCTACCAGGGGCGAGGGTTCGCCGACGGCCTGGTGCCGTACTTCGACAAGCTCCCCGGTGACATGCAGTACCTCGAGTACCCGGTGCTGACCGGTGTGTTCATGGAGGTGGCCGCCTGGCTCACACCGGGCAGCGGCAGCATCCAGGACCAGGAGCAGTGGTACTGGATGGTCAACGCCGGGATGCTGATGGCTTGCGCCGCCGTCATCGCGGTCTGTGTGACCCGTACCCACGCCCGGCGTCCCTGGGACGGCCTGCTGGTCGCACTGGCGCCCGCCTTCGCCCTCACCGCCACCATCAACTGGGATCTGCTGGCGGTGGCCCTGACCGCCGCCGCGATGTTCATGTGGTCGCGGGGCCGCTCCCTGGCCTTCGGTGTACTGCTCGGGCTCGCCACGGCCGCCAAGCTCTATCCCTTCCTGCTGCTCGGCCCCCTGCTGGTGCTGTGCTGGCGGGCCGGTAAGTGGCGGCAGTACGGGATCGCGCTGGCCGGTGCGGCGGGCGCGTGGCTCGTGGTGAACGTGCCGGTGATGCTCTTCGCCTTCGAGGGCTGGTCGAAGTTCTACACGTTCAGCCAGGAACGGGGCGTCGACTTCGGTTCCTTCTGGCTGATCATGGCCCAGAACTCGGACGACCCGCTCAGCACCGAGACGGTCAATACGCTCGCCACGCTTCTGATGCTGCTGTGCTGCGGCGGCGTCGCGGCGCTCACCCTGACCGCTCCGCGCCGTCCGCGCTTCGCCCAGCTGGCGTTTCTGATCGTCGCGGCGTTCATCCTCACCAACAAGGTCTACTCACCGCAGTACGTCCTGTGGCTGGTGCCGCTCGCCGCACTGGCCCGGCCGAGGTGGCGGGACTTCCTGATCTGGCAGGCGTGCGAGGTGGCGTACTTCCTGGGCATCTGGATGTACCTGGCGTACACGACCAGCGGTGACGCCCACAAGGGGCTGCCGACCGATGGCTACCACTGGGCGATCGGGGCGCACCTGGCCGGGACCCTGTTCCTGTGCGTCATGGTCCTGCGCGACATCTTCATGCCGGAACGGGACCCGGTGCGACGGGCCGGGGACGACGACCCCTCGGGCGGGGTACTCGACGGCGCGAAGGACGTGTTCGTGCTGGGTCCCGCCGCCCGCCCACCGCGGCATGCGGCGCCCGTCGAGGGGCCGCCCGTGGAGTGGGGGGCCGGGAGGCCGGGCGGCGGTCCGGGCTGAGGGGAGCGGCGGGCGGCGCCCGGCCGTCAGCGCCCGGCGTCCAGCGCCTCACCGGTTCGACGAGGGCGTCTCAGCGGTCGGTGAGCCGGCTCACCGGGCGACGAAGCAGGCTCACCGTCGACGAGATCGGCTCAGCGGTCGACGAGGCGGTCGAACTGCGTCGTGGTGTGGCGCAGATGGGCGACCAGCTCGTCCCCGACCGTGGGCTCCGGCGCGTCCGCGGGGACGAACAGGATCGAGACCTGCATGTGCGGCGGCTCCGCGAACCAGCGCTGCTTGCCGCCCCAGACGAACGGGGACAGGTTCCGGTTGACGGTGGCGAGGCCGGCCCGGGCGACGCCCTTGGCACGCGGCATGACGCCGTGCAGGGCCTTCGGGGCCTCCAGACCCACCCCGTGCGACGTACCGCCCGCCACGACCACCAGATAGCCGTCGGAGGCGGCCTTCTGCTGCCGGTAGCCGAACCGCTCGCCCTTGGCGACCCGCGTGACGTCCAGGACCGAGCCGCGGTACTCGGTGGCCTCGTGGTCCCCGAGCCACAGCCGCGTGCCGATGCGGGCGCGGAACCGGGTCTGCGGGAACTGCTGCTGGAGCCGGGCGAGTTCCTCGGCCTTGAGGTGGCTGACGAACATGGTGTGCAGCGGCAGGCGGGCCGCCCGCAGCCGGTCCATCCAGCCGATGACCTCCTCGACGGCGTCGGAGCCGTCGGTGCGGTCCAGCGGCAGGTGGATCGCGAAGCCCTCCAGGCGGACGTTCTCTATGGCGGCGTGCAGCTGCGGGAGGTCCTGCTCGCTGATGCCGTGCCGCTTCATCGAGGACATCACCTCGATGACCACGCGGGCGCCGACGAGGCCGTACACGCCGTCGACGGACGAGACCGAGCGCACCACCCGGTCGGGCAGCGGCACGGGCTCCTCACCGCGCCGGTAGGGCGTCAGGACCAGCAGGTCACCGCTGAAGAAATCCTTGATCCGGGCGGCCTCGTACGTCGTGCCGACGGCGAGGATGTCCGCGCCCAGCCGCGTGGCCTCCTCCGCCAGGCGCTCGTGCCCGAAGCCGTAGCCGTTGCCCTTGCAGACCGGGACCAGCCCGGGGAACTGCTCCTGCACGTGCTTGTGGTGCGCCCGCCAGCGCGCGGTGTCGACGTAGAGCGTGAGCGCCATGGCCGGACCTGGAACCTTTCTCGTGGCTGTGGTGTGTCGGAGAGTGCGAAAGGGGGTGTGGTTCAGCGGCTGTGCCGAGCTGCCGTGGTCAGCGGCGCGACATGTAGATGTCGAGCGCCTTGTGCAGCAGCTTGTTCAGCGGGAAGTCCCACTCGCCGAGGTACTCGGCCGCCTGCCCGCCCGTGCCGACCTTGAACTGGATCAGGCCGAAGAGGTGGTCGGTCTCGTCCAGCGAGTCGGAGATGCCGCGCAGGTCGTACACGGTGGCGCCGAGCGCGTAGGCGTCGCGCAGCATCGTCCACTGCATCGCGTTGGAGGGCCGGACCTCGCGGCCGATGTTGTCCGAGGCGCCGTAGGAGTACCAGACGTGGCCGCCGACGATCAGCATGGTCGCCGCCGAGAGGTTCACGCCGTTGTGGCGGGCGAAGTACAACCGCATGCGGTTGGGGTCCTCGGAGTTCAGGGCCGTCCACATGCGCTGGAAGTACGACAGCGGACGCGGCCGGAAGTGGTCGCGCACGGCCGTGATCTCGTACAGCCGCTGCCACTCCTCCAGGTCGTGGTAGCCGCCCTGGACGACCTCGACACCGGCCTTCTCGGCCTTCTTGATGTTGCGGCGCCACAGCTGGTTGAAGTTCTTGTGGACCTCTTCCAGGGAGCGGCCCGCCAGCGGCACCTGGAAGACGTACCGGGGCTGCACGTCGCCGAAGCCGGCGCCGCCGTCCTCGCCCTGCTGCCAGCCCATCCGGCGCAGCTTGTCGGCGACCTCGAAGGCGCGCGGCTCGATGTGGTCGGCCTCGATGTCGCGCAGACGCTTGACGTCGGGGTCCTGGATGCCCTTCTTGATGGACGCCGCGTCCCAGCGGCGGATGATCACCGGGGGGCCCATCTTGACCGAAAAGGCGCCCTGCTGCTTCAGGTGCGCCAGCATCGGCTCGATCCACTCCTGGAGATTCGGCGCGAACCAGTTGATGACCGGGCCCTCGGGCAGGTAGGCGAGGTAGCGCTTGATCTTGGGCAGCTGCCGGTAGAGGACCAGGCCCGCGCCCACCAGTTCGCCGGTCCGGTCGTCGAACCAGCCGAGGTTCTCCGAACGCCATTCCGCCTTGACGTCAGCCCAGGCCGGGACCTGCATGTGACTCGCCGAGGGCAGGCTCTGGATGTACGCCAGATGCTGCTCGCGACTGATGGTCCTCAGGGTCAGGCTCATTCGGGGCGCTCCTCGGGCTGGTGTGTCCCCATGGGTACAGGGGCTCCGGCTCTCGCGCGAAGCCTACTGCGCCAGCCGGGCGCCCCGACCGGGCGCACGACACCTTTGCCCCGGCCGGCGGTCGGCCGGGGCCTGCGACGGTGTGCGGAGTGTGGTCGTGGTGTCCCTGGCGTCAGTCGACGACTCCGCCGAAGAGGCCGCCGTGGGCCATGCCCAGGAAGAAGCCGATGCCCGCCGCTCCCAGGCCCACGATCAGGCCGAAGCGCTCACGGGTCGTCTCCGAGACCCACTGGCCGTACGCGCCGGTGAGGATCCCCAGCAGGCCGGTCCAGGAGCTGAGCAGGTGCAGATGGTGGAACATCGCCGTGATGAACGACGTGATCCCCAGCACCAGGGTCACCGCGAGCAGGGCGTCCTGGAGGGGGTGGGGCTTGCCGTCCGTGGCGAAGAGGCCTCCGCCGGTGTTGGGTCGCAATGCCTGTGCCATAGGGCACCTCCTGCGAAAAGCGGCGCATCGTAGCGCCATACACACCCGATGTGTACAGATTGACCGGCTCAGCCGCCGGATTTCAACCGGAAGCCGGTGTACGGGTACTGTGTACCGTCTGCGTCGGCGTCTGCCCAGGCACAGCCCCGAGAGCCCTGACCATCACCCGATTGTCAGTGGCCGCTGTTTTACTGACAGACACCGAGGCGTACGCATCACAACCCTCCTGCCACGGAACGACCGTGGCCGCTGAGTCCAAAGGAGGTGGGTTCCACATGCGTCACTACGAGGTGATGGTCATCCTCGACCCCGACGTCGAGGAGCGCGCTGTCTCTCCGCTGATCGAGAACTTCCTTTCCGTCGTCCGTGACGGTGGCGGAAAGGTCGAGAAGGTCGACACCTGGGGCCGTCGTCGTCTCGCGTACGAGATCAAGAAGAAGCCCGAGGGCATCTACTCGGTCATCGACCTGCAGGCCGAGCCTGCGGTCGTCAAGGAGCTCGACCGCCAGATGAACCTGAACGAGTCGGTCCTCCGGACCAAGGTCCTCCGTCCCGAGACCCACTGAGCCCTTCCGCTCAGCTGATCCCGGGCTCCGAGTAGCAGCACAAGCAGCCAGCAGCAAACCCGCCGAGAGGTTCCCCCATGGCAGGCGAGACCGTCATCACGGTCGTCGGCAATCTTGTCGACGACCCCGAGCTGCGCTTCACCCCGTCCGGTGCGGCCGTCGCGAAGTTCCGTGTCGCGTCGACCCCCCGCACCTTCGACCGCCAGACGAACGAGTGGAAGGACGGCGAGAGCCTCTTCCTCACCTGCTCGGTCTGGCGCCAGGCGGCGGAGAACGTCGCCGAATCGCTCCAGCGAGGCATGCGCGTCATCGTGCAGGGCCGGCTGAAGCAGCGGTCCTACGAGGACCGTGAGGGCGTCAAGCGCACGGTCTACGAGCTGGACGTCGACGAGGTCGGCGCCAGCCTGCGCAACGCCACGGCCAAGGTCACCAAGACCTCGGGCCGCGGTGGCCAGGGCGGCTACGGCGGCGGTGGCGGCCAGCAGGGCGGCGGCTGGGGCGGTGGCCCCGGTGGCGCCCAGCAGGGCGGCGGCGCTCCCGCCGACGACCCGTGGGCGACCGGCGCTCCCGCCGGCGGCCAGCAGGGTGGCGGCGGTGGCTGGGGCGGTGGCCCCGGCGGCGGCCAGGGCGGCGGCTACTCGGACGAGCCTCCCTTCTAAGGGCGGGCTCGTACCCCAACTTCTTGATCACACAGGAGAAACACCATGGCGAAGCCGCCTGTGCGCAAGCCGAAGAAGAAGGTCTGCGCGTTCTGCAAGGACAAGGTCACGTACGTGGACTACAAGGACACGAACATGCTGCGGAAGTTCATTTCCGACCGCGGCAAGATCCGTGCCCGCCGCGTGACCGGCAACTGCACCCAGCACCAGCGTGACGTCGCCACGGCCGTGAAGAACAGCCGTGAGATGGCGCTGCTGCCCTACACCTCCACCGCGCGATAAGGGAAGGGTGACCGACTCATGAAGATCATCCTCACCCACGAGGTCTCCGGCCTCGGTGCCGCGGGCGACGTCGTCGACGTCAAGGACGGTTACGCCCGTAACTACCTGATCCCGCGGAAGTTCGCGATCCGCTGGACCAAGGGCGGCGAGAAGGACGTCGAGCAGATTCGTCGTGCTCGCAAGATCCACGAGATCCAGACCATCGAGCAGGCCAACCAGGTGAAGGCCCAGCTCGAGGGCGTCAAGGTCCGCCTGGCCGTCCGCGCCGGCGACGCCGGTCGTCTCTTCGGTTCCGTCACCCAGGCCGACATCGCCTCGGCGATCAAGGCTGCCGGTGGCCCCGAGGTCGACAAGCGCCGTATCGAGGTCGCCTCGGCGATCAAGACGCTGGGCGCCCACGAGGCGTCCGTGCGTCTGCACCCCGAGGTTGCCGCTACGGTCAACGTCGAGGTTGTCGCCGCGTAAGGGCTGCACTCGCTGGACGAGTGAGCGATGGGGCCGCTCCCTTCGGGGGGCGGCCCCATCGTCGTGCCGGGTGTTTCACGTGAAACGGACAGTGCGTCTGGGGGACGTTTCACGTGAAACAGTCAGCGCGTTGCGCCGGTCACGATCCAGCGCCCCGACCGCGTGCGCAGCCACAGGGTCAGCATCCGCACGGTCATCATCAGCGTCATGGCGGCCCACAAGGCGGTGAGCCCGCCACCGACGGTGGGGACGAGCAGTGCCACGGGCGTGAACACCGCCAGGGTGACCAGCATCGCCCAGGCCAGATACGGGCCGTCGCCCGCGCCCATCAGCACACCGTCCAGCACGAAGACGACACCGCAGATCGGCTGGGAGAGCGCCACGATCACCAGAGCGGGCAGGGCTGCGTCCTTGACCGCGGAGTCGCTGGTGAACAGGGGGAGGAAGGCAGGACGGCTGAGCACCACCAGCAACCCCAGGACGATGCCGACCACGATGCCCCAGGCCACCATCCGGCGGCAGACGTCGCGGGCGCCCTGCGCGTCGCCGGCCCCCAGGTAGCGTCCGATGATCGCTTGCCCGGCGATCGCGATCGCGTCCAGGGCGAAGGCGAGCAGGCTCCACAGGGAGAGGATGATCTGGTGGGCGGCCATGTCGGCGTCACCGAGCCTGGCGGCGACCGCCGTGGCGATCATCAGGATCGCCCGCAGCGACAGGGTGCGCACCAGGAGTGGCACACCTGCCTGTGCGGAGGCCCTTATCCCGGCGGCGTCCGGGCGCAGGGAGGCACCATGGCGCCGGGCTCCGCGGACGACCACCACCAGGTAGACCGTGGCCATGCCGCACTGGGCGATGACGGTGCCCCAGGCGGACCCGGCGATGCCCAGGTCGAAGCCGTAGACGAGGACGACGTTGAGGAGGGCGTTGGTGACGAACCCGGCGACGGCCACGTAGAGGGGTGTACGGGTGTCCTGCAGCCCCCGTAGAACGCCGGTCGCGGCGAGGACGACGAGCATGGCGGGGATGCCGAGCGTGGAGATCCGCAGATAGGCGGTCGCGTAGGGGGCCGCGGTGTCCGAGGCACCGAAGAGTTCCACGAGGGACGGTGCCGTGGGCAGCACGACGGCGATGACAGCCGCTCCGAGCAGCAGGGCGAGCCAGATGCCGTCCATCCCCTGGCGGATGGCGGCCTGTGGATCCCCGGCTCCGACCCTGCGGGCCACCGCCGCCGTGGTGGCGTAGGCGAGGAAGACGAAGACGCTCACGGCGGTTGTGAGGAGGGCCGACGCGACACCGAGACCGGCGAGCTGGGCGGTGCCGAGATGGCCGACGATCGCGCTGTCGGCCATGACGAAAAGGGGCTCGGCGACGAGCGCGCCGAAGGCCGGGACGGCCAGCGCGATGATCTCTCGGTCGTGCCGGCGGCGGTCGGTCCGCGGGCGCTCGGGGGCCTGTGTCATGTGCACCAATCTAATCGTCCACAAGTAAGAGATGCAAAGGGCTTGGGGCCCTTACTTGTGGATGAGGTGTGCGCACTCCTGTGCGTGGTCCCCAGTGATCTTGAGCCGACTGGGGAAGTTTTTCTTCTGCACAGCCGGTGGATGGGAAAAGCGCAGGTCACAGGGTGTCTCGGTGGAGGCGTCGAGGGCTTGTTCACAGGGCTGTCCACCGGCTCGTGCACAGGTTTGGCGGAGTTCTCCACAGCATCTGGGCCGTCGTCCACATGGCCTGTGGATAACCAGATTGGCTGACGGTGCCCGCAGGCCTACCGTGGTGCGGCGCCCGCTCCGACCGTCGCCCTGCCAAAAGGCCCAAAACCGACGCGCCGCAACCGGAGTTGGGTCTCTTGTTTGTCAGTGCCGTGCCGTAGAAATGAGGGGCACGGCGAGGTCCGCGTGGCGGACGGGAGGAGGTGGCTCGGTGAGCATTTCCGAGCCCTTGGACGAGCCGTGGGCCGACAGCGGGCCCAGTGATCGTCTGCCTGCCTCCCGCCGTCGTGGCGACGGTGGCCGTGGCCGTGACGAGCAGCACGAGCGCGGCCGGGACGCCGGCATGTGGGAAGAGCCCGGCCCGTCGTTCGAGCGGGTGCCGCCCCAGGATCTGGAGGCCGAGCAGTCGGTCCTCGGCGGCATGCTGCTGTCCAAGGACGCCATCGCCGACGTCGTGGAAATCCTCAAGGGCCACGACTTCTACAAGCCGGCCCACGAGACCATCTACCTGGCGATCCTCGACGTCTACGCCAAGGGCGAGCCGGCCGACCCGATCACGATCGCGGCCGAGCTGACCAAGCGGGGCGAGATCAACAAGGTCGGCGGGGCCGCGTATCTGCACACGCTGGTCCAGACGGTGCCGACGGCGGCGAACGCGGCGTACTACGCGGAGATCGTCCATGAGCGCGCCGTGCTGCGACGCCTGGTCGAGGCGGGCACGCGAATCACGCAGATGGGCTATGCGGCCGACGACGACGTCGACGAGATCGTCAACCGCGCCCAGGCGGAGATCTACGCGGTGACCGAGCAGCGCACCAGCGAGGACTATCTGCCGCTCGGCGACATCATGGAGGGTGCCCTCGACGAGATCGAGGCGATCGGCTCGCGCAGCGGTGAGATGACCGGCGTGCCCACGGGCTTCACGGACTTCGACTCGCTGACCAACGGGCTGCACCCGGGCCAGATGATCGTCATCGCCGCGCGTCCGGCGATGGGCAAGTCGACGCTGGCGCTGGACTTCGCCCGGGCGGCCTCGATCAAGAACAACCTGCCCAGCGTGATCTTCTCCCTGGAGATGGGGCGCAACGAGATCGCGATGCGCCTGTTGTCCGCCGAGGCCCGGGTCGCCCTGCACCACATGCGGTCCGGCACGATGACGGACGACGACTGGACCCGGCTGGCGCGGCGGATGCCCGATGTCTCCGCCGCGCCGCTCTACATCGACGACTCACCGAACCTGTCGATGATGGAGATCCGTGCCAAGTGCCGCCGCCTCAAGCAGCGCAACGACCTGAAGCTGGTGGTCATCGACTACCTCCAGCTGATGCAGTCCGGCGGCTCCAAGCGCGCCGAGAGCCGTCAGCAGGAGGTCTCGGACATGTCCCGGAACCTGAAGCTGCTGGCGAAGGAGCTGGAGATCCCGGTCATCGCGCTGTCCCAGCTGAACCGCGGTCCCGAGCAGCGCACCGACAAGAAGCCGATGGTCTCCGACCTGCGCGAGTCCGGGTCCATCGAGCAGGACGCCGACATGGTCATCCTCCTGCACCGCGAGGACGCCTACGAGAAGGAGTCCCCGCGCGCGGGCGAGGCCGACCTGATCGTCGCCAAGCACCGAAACGGCCCGACGGCGACCATCACCGTCGCCTTCCAGGGCCACTATTCGCGCTTCGTCGACATGGCGCAGACCTGAGCCCTGCGGTGCAGGGCCCGGATGGTGGGAAGCCGTTCAGCGCCTCGTCTCGTACCTGGTCATGACCACGCCGCCGGGAAACGTCCGCGTCTCCACCAGGTCCAGGTTCACCCAGCTGTCCAGCGCGGTGAAGAACGGCGTGCCGCCGCCCACCAGGACCGGATGGGTGGCGATCACGTACTCGTCGATCAGGCCGGCGCGCATGGCCGCCCCGGCGAGCGTGGCGCCGCCGATGGTCATGGGGGCGCCGTCCTCGGCCTTGAGCCGGGTGATCTCGGCGATCGCGTCGCCGGTGACCAGGCGGGTGTTCCAGTCGACCGTGTCGATCGTCGAGGAGAACACCACCTTCGGGGTGTCCCGCCAGTTCCGCGCGAACTCGATCTCCGCCGGGTTGGCGCCGGGTTGCTGGTCGCCGGTCGGCCAGTAGGAACTCATCGTCTCCCAGAGCTTGCGCCCGTACAGTGACAGGCCGCTCGCCTGCTCCTGTTCGAGCCACCACTGGAACAGCTCGTGGCTCGGCGGTCCGCTCCAGTCGATGTCGTCGCCGGCCGCGGCGATGTAGCCGTCCAGGGACAGGTTCATGCCGTAGATCAGTTTCCGCATGACCCAGCCTTCCGTCCGTGGGTGTCCGACGTGGAGACCGGCGCGGCGCGGGAAACTCATCGGTGTGCGACCCGGGCTCGCCGAGAGTCCTCGTGCCCGGGGCTCAGCATGGCATGAGCGGGAAGCCCTCACAGGTGGATGTCGCGGCCCCTAGGGTGGCCCCATGTCAGCGATCAAGAAATTCCAGGTCACCTTCGACTGCGCGGAACCCGAGCGTCTCGCTCGCTTCTGGTGCGAGGTGCTGGGCTATGTCATACCGCCGCCACCGGAGGGGTTCGCCACGTGGGACGACTTCCAGCGGTCGCTGCCGCCCGAGGAGCGGGATGCGTGGTGCGCCTGCGTGGACCCCTCGGGTGTGGGCCCGCGCCTGTACTTCCAGCGGGTTCCCGAAGGGAAGGCCGCCAAGAACCGGGTGCATCTTGATGTGCGGGTCGCCACCGGGCTCGTGGGTGAGGAGCGCCTCGCCGCACTCGAGGCCGAGTGCGCACGACTGGTCCCGCTCGGCGCGGTCCACGTGCGAACGCTGTATGACGGCAAGGATGCCTGCATCCCGATGCTGGACATCGAGGGCAACGAGTTCTGCCTCGACTAGAGGCCGCAGCCACGCACTGCCCCGGTCCGCGCCCACCGCAGGGGACCGTTCCCAGGGGAAATGGACTCGACTGGAGCAGGAACGGCGGATGGACTGGGCGTATGACGACACCTCAGGATGAGCTGCTCCCCAGTACTCGACGTGCGTTGCTGCACCGGATCGCCGTCGCCCAGGCCGAGGGCCGGGCACCGTCGTTGGTCGCGGCGGTGGTCCGGGGCGGTCGGGCCGTCTGGCACGGGGCACGGACCTCGGTGGACGGGCACGGCCCCGACGAGAACGTGCAGTACCGGATCGGCTCGATCACCAAGACCTTCACCGCCGTTCTCGTTCTGCGGCTGCGTGACGAGGGCCTGCTCGATCTCGGGGACCCGCTGGAGAAGCATCTGCCGGACACGGGGGCGGGCGAGGCCACGATCGCGCAACTGCTCGCGCACACCGGGGGACTGGCGGCGGAGTCACCCGCGCCGTGGTGGGAGCGGACGCCCGGCTCACTGCGCCCGGAGCTCACCGACGTACTGGGCGACCAGCCCTTCCTTCATCGGGTGGGCCGGCGACACCACTACTCCAACCCCGGATACACGCTGCTCGGCGCGCTGGTCGAGAAACTGCGTGGCGCCCCCTGGGAGGACGTCCTGCGGCAGGAGGTGCTCGAACCCCTCGGTCTGGAGCGCACCACCGGTCGGCCGCGGGCGCCGCACGCCGGGGGCTGGGCGGTGCATCCCTGGGCCGATGTGATGCTGGCCGAGCCCGCCGAGGACCTCGGCCGGATGGCCCCGGCCGGACAGCTCTGGTCCACCACCGGGGACCTTGCGCGGTTCGCGGCGTTCCTGACGTACGGCGACGAGAAGGTGCTCGGCCCGGAGGCCGTACGGGAGATGCGGGTCCCGGCAGCGCCGGCCGAGGCGGCGGACCTCGCGGACGGGGTCACGTACGGACTCGGACTGCAGGTCCGGCACCAGCACGGCCGGCTGCTGGTGGGGCACTCCGGCTCGCTGCCGGGCTTCCTGGCGAATCTCACCATCAGCGCCGAGGACGACGTGGCGGCGGTGGTGCTCGCCAACTGCACCTCCGGGCCGCCTCTCGCCACGGTGGGTGCCGATCTGGTGCGCATCGTCGCCGAGGCCGAGCCCCGGATTCCCGAGCCGTGGCGTCCGTCGCCCGAGGTCGACGCATCCGTGCTCGAACTGGCCGGGCCGTGGTACTGGGGGACCCAGTCCTTCGCCCTGCGCATCACGGCAGACGGGGGCGTCTCGCTGGAGCCGCTGTCCGGCAGCGGCCGCCGCTCACGCTTCCGGGCGAACGCGGACGGGACCTGGACCGGGCTGGAGGGCTATTACGCGGGTGAGCTGCTGCAGGCCGTGCGCCGCCCGGACGGGAGCGTGAGCCATCTGGACCTGGGGTCCTTCGTGTTCACCCGTGAGCCGTACGACGAGGAGGCTCCCGTGCCGGGCGGGGTGGACCCGGAGGGCTGGCGGGGCATCGGCCAGGACAGGCGCTGACGGACCGACTGCGGGACGGACTGTGCGGGGTCCTGTTTCACGTGAAACAGGACCCCGCTTTCCTGTGAAACAAGGCCCGTGTCGATCACAGTGCGAGCTTGAAGCCCAAGTGGGAGGACGTGAAACCCAGCCGCTCGTAGAAGCGATGAGCCTTGGTGCGGCTGGCATCGGAGGTCAGTTGCACCAACTGGCAGCCTTGGCGACGGGACTCGTCGATCGCCCACTCGATGAGGCGTGTGCCCAGACCGCTACCGCGTTCGTCGGCGTGAATCCGGACTCCTTCGATGACCGACCTCGTCGCTCCCCGCCGGGAGAGCCCGGGGATGATCGTCAGCTGGAGAGTGCCGACGACCCGGCCGTCTCGGACGGCGACCACCTGGTGCTGGTTCGGGTCGGCGCTGAGCCGGGCGAACGCCGAGAGATAGGGACTCAGGTCGTCGGGTGACTCGCGCTGCGCGCCCAGGGGGTCGTCGGCGAGCATCGCGACGATCGCGGGCACGTCGTTCTCGGCCGCGGGCCGTATTTCAAGATCTTCCATGACCGCACCCTATGCAGGCGCGGGCACACAGTGGGCAGGTCCGGGCCTCCAGGGCCTACGCCACGACCGGCGCCTTGAGGGTCTCCACGGCACGGACCAGAGGTGCCAGCTCGGGGTTCCGCGCAGCCGCGTCGAGGGCCTCGCGCAGTGCGGCGTCGTTGGTGGGCCGAGCCTCTTCCAGGAGCTTCAGACCGGCTTCGGTGACGTTGGTGTAGATGCCGCGACGGTCGGTGGGGCACAGATAGCGCTCGAGCAGCCCACGGTCCTCGAGCCGGGTGACCAGGCGGGTGGTGGCGCTCTGGCTGAGGACCACGGCGTCGGCGACCTGCTTCATCTGCAGATGCCCGCCGTCGCCGTCGTGCTGCCGGCTGAGCACGTCGAGCAGGGAGTACTCGCGTGCGCTCAGTCCGTGTCCGGCCTGCAGGGCGCGTTCGATGTGTGCCTCGATCCTCCCGTGCAGCAGGGAGAGGGCGCACCAGCCCTGTGCGAGAGCGGTGAGCGCGGGGTCCGTCGCTGTCATGGGCGTTTCCTCCATCCCGGAGAGGCTGACACAAGAGTAGACCAGGGCCGCAATAGACAGCTTGTGCATATAGCCCGCGTCTGCAACTATTGTCGACGCACGCAAAGCGCTCATGCAATCTTCTGGGAAGGTGTACCCCCATGCCTCTCGCGCTTCTGGCCCTCGCGATCGGGGCCTTCGGGATCGGAACGACCGAATTCGTGATCATGGGCTTGCTGCCCGAGGTCGCGAGTGACTACGGGGTCTCCATCCCCACCGCAGGCTTCCTGGTGACCGGCTATGCGCTCGGCGTGATGCTCGGCGCCCCGCTGATGACCGTGCTCGGCACCAAGGTCTCCCGCAAGCGGATGCTGATGCTGTTGATGGGTCTGTTCATCGCCGGCAACCTGATCTCCGCCGTCGCGCCCGCCTTCTCGCTCATGCTGATCGGCCGTGTGGTCGCCTCGCTCGCCCACGGCGCCTTCTTCGGCATCGGCTCGGTCGTCGCGGCCGACCTGGTCGCTCCGCACAAGAGGGCCGGCGCCATCGCGACGATGTTCACCGGTCTGACCGTCGCCAACGTCGTCGGCGTCCCGCTGGGCACCCTCATCGGCCAGTCCGTCGGTTGGCGCGTCACCTTCGCGATCGTCGCCGCGCTCGGTGTCGTGGGCCTGCTGGGCATCGCCCGGCTGGTTCCCGACATGCCGAAGCCCGAGGGCGTGCGACTGGGCCACGAACTGGCCGCCCTCAAGAACGTCCAGGTCCTGCTCGCCATGGCGATGACCGTCCTCGGCTTCGGCGGCGTCTTCGCGGCCATCACCTACATCGCGCCGATGATGACCCATGTCGCCGGCTACGCCGACGGCTCGGTCACCTGGCTGCTGGTCCTGTTCGGACTCGGCATGGTCGGCGGCAACCTCGTCGGCGGCCGGTTCGCGGACCGCGCCCTGATGCCGATGCTCTACGTCTCCCTGGGTGCCCTGGCCGTCGTGCTCGCACTGTTCACGTTCACCGCGCACAACAAGCTCGCGGCCGCCGTGACCATCGCCCTGATCGGCGCGCTGGGCTTCGCCACCGTCCCGCCGCTGCAGAAGCGCGTGCTGGACCAGGCACACGGCGCCCCGACCCTGGCCTCGGCGGTGAACATCGGCGCCTTCAACCTCGGCAACGCGCTGTCCGCCTGGCTCGGCGGCCTGGTCATCGCCGCCGGGTTCGGCTACACCGCCCCCAACTGGGTCGGTGCCGTCCTGGCCGCGGCCGCCCTGGTCCTCGCCGTCCTCTCCGCCGCCCTCGAGCGGCGCGGCAGCGGCGTCGGCACCGTGGTGGCGGCCTCGGAACCCGCCGAGCGGCGGACCGCCGCCCACCACTGACCCCTTCCCCCACCGACCCCTTCCACCACTGGCCCTTCGACCACCGGGCCGCCACGACGCGGGGCCAGGGCCGTCCCCGCGCCGGTGCCCGGCAGCGCCCCGGCCTTCCGCCGGGTGCGGCACCATCTCGTACCAGCCAAGGAGCAGTTCCCATGAGCACCACCGCCGTCACCCCGCTGACCACCCAGGACGCCGACGCGCTCGTCGCCGCGGCGCACCGGGCCGCCGAGGCCGCCGGGGTGACCGTCAGTGTCACCGTCCTCGATGCCGGCGGCCATCTGCTCGCCTTCCGGCGGGACGACCGCGCCGTGCTGATCTCCGGGGAGACCAGCACCCGCAAGGCCTACACGGCACTCCAGTTGAACACCGCCACGGCCGACGTCGTCGACGCCGTCCAGCCGGGTGGCCTCTTCCACACCCTGCCCACCGCACTCGACCGGCCGCTGCTGTTCATCGCGGGCGGTGTGCCGATCCACCGCGACGGCCGGCTCGTCGGCGCGATCGGTGTCGGTGGCGGCGCTCCGGAGCAGGACCACGCCTTCGCGACGGCCGCCGTGGCGACCCTCGGCTGACGCGAAAGGCCCGACCCCTCGGCTGACCCGAGGGGCCGGGCACTCCGCTGACCGCGTCGTACGGCGCGGTCAGCCCGCCGCCACCGTCAGCGGGGCGAACCGCCGACGCCAGTCGCCGGGCAGCTCCGGGATGCCGTACGTCATGACGGCGTTGAAGGCGACGGGCGCCAGGCCGTGGGCCTTGACCCAGGCCAGCAGCTCTTCGTGGCGCACGTCGATGTCCGTGCGCAGCGGCCGGCCGGTGTGGGCGGCGAGGGAGGCGACCAGGGCCTTGGCGGTGTCCGTGTCCCGGGCGATCAGCGGCCCCACGACGTGGGTGTCCATGTTGGGCCAGGCCGCCGCGTAGCCGATGAGCCGGCCCTTCTCCTCCGCCACACGCAGCTGATCGGCGAAGGCGGGCAGCCGGGTGACGATGTGCGTGCGGTCGACGCCGAACACCTCCTCGTCGAGCCGGAGGATGGCGGTGAGATCCTCGGCCGTCGCCGCTCGCGTGACGACCGGCGGTACCTCGTCGTCCGGCGTGAAGTGTCCGCGCACCATCTCCGCGCGCCCGGTGATCTTGAAGCCGATCTCCTCGTAGAGCGGACGGCCGCTGGGTGTCGCGTGCAGGGTGAGGGGGGTGGGGCCCATCGTGGCCGTCACATGACGCATCAGCCGACGCCCGACCCCCTTCCGGGCGTGCCGTTCGGCGACCAGCACCATGCCGATGGCGGCTAGGGCGGGATTGTCCTGCGGCCCGTACTCCGTGACGGTGCAGGCGCACACGAGTCCGCCGTCGGGGTCGTCGATGCCGTATGCCCTCCCGGCAGTGAGGAGCAGGCTCCACTTGTGCTCTTCGCGTGGCCACCCCCGATCCTCGGACAGATCGGAGCACGCGGTGAGATCGCGAAGCGTCAGACGGCGGATCGGCAGATCGGCAAGGGAAGGAGTCGGCACGCAGGTCAGGCTGTCCGACGGCGGACCCCGGCGTCCACCTGTTTCACCGGAGAGACGCGAGCTTTTGGCCATGTTGTGTCCGGCTGCACAGCGCAGGGCCACCCGCGCGATGTTTCACGTGAAACACCCAGAGGGCGAGCACACGCGAGGACAGGTGGTGGTCGAACGTCACCCCAGATCCGGGGCGTGCATGGCACGTACCCCCTCGATGTTGCCGTCCAGATAGTGCCGCAGCGACAGCGGGACGAGATGCACGGAGGCGATCCCGACCCGTGTGAACGGCACCCGCACGATTTCGTACTCGCCCGAGGGCTCCTCGACCTCAGGGCCGTGCCTCAGGGCCGGGTCCATGGACTCCAGACGGCAGACGAAGAAGTGCTGGACCTTCACACCGGTTGCCCCGCCGTCCTCGCCGATGTGTTCCACGGTGTCGACGAAGCACGGAACCACATCGGTGATCTTGGCGCCCAACTCCTCGTACACCTCGCGGTGCAGGGCATCGACAACTGTGGTGTCGTCCGGCTCGACCCCGCCCCCAGGAGTGACCCAGTAGGGGTCCACGCCGGGCTTGGTGCGCTTGATCAGAATGAGGTCGTCGCCGTCCAGGAGAACGGCGCGGGCGGTGCGCTTGACCACGGGTCGGTCGGTCATGGAGGAAATGTGGCCCGGCTGGTTCCACGTGAAACCTCGCAGGGTGATGGCCTCGGCGACGCGGGCGACGGCCTCAGGCCCACTCGGCCGCCGACCGCAGCAGCCACTCGTGCGCTCTCGCGATGTGCGGCATCGCCAGGGTGCCGGTGCGCACGGCGAGGAAGTACGTCCGCAGCGGTGGCACGGCGGGCTCGTGCAGGGCGACGACATCACCGCGCCGCAGCGCTTCCGTGCACAGATAGCGGGGCAGGACGGCGAGACCGGCGCCCGCGACCGCACAGGCGAGCACCGCGCGCAGATCGGGGACGATGACCGTGCCCGTGGCGGCCGGGCAGGAGTCGAAGACGGACGCCCAGTAGCGGGTGACCAAGGGCAGTGACTCGTGCACCTCGACGACCGGGACCTGGTCGAGGGCCGGTGCGCCGTCATGGCCGGGGGCGGTGGCGTCGGCCTGCTTGGCCCAGCGCGGCGCGGCGACGAGTACGTGCTCCTCGTCACAGAGCGGAGTCGCCGTGAGCAGGGCGCCGCGCGGGCGGACGGTGCTGATGGCCAGATCATGATGTCCGGCGGCGAGCCCCTCCAGGGACTCCTCGGCGGTTCCGAAGGAGACGCGCAGGGCGAATCCCTGTCCGTCCTCCCCGGTGAGTTCCATGAGGGCGGGCAGTGCGCGCTCGGCCGTGAATTCGGGGGGACCGGCCAGATGCAGCGTGCGCAACAAGGAGGCGTCGTCGAGCCCGGACTCCGCGATCTCCACCAGGGCGTCGAGATGGGGCGCGGCTCGGTGGGCGAGTTCGTCGCCGATGCTGGTCGGCGTCACTCCGCGGGCCTGGCGCAGGAACAGGGGCCGTCCGAGCTGCCGCTCCAGCGTGCGGATCTGTGAGGTGACGGCCGGCTGGGAGAGGCCGAGCAGGGCGGCCGCGCGTGTGAAGGAACCGGCCCGGTGCACGGTCACGAAGGTGCGCAGCAAGGCCAGATCCACGGAAAACCTTCCCCTCCACGGCCCTTCTCCCGGCCCCCCGACCACGCACCACTATAAATATGTCGATAGGTCTCCGTCGCTACGGTGATTGGACACTGACACAGAGTCAACTAGCCTTGGTCGCGCGGTTCTTCGCGCGCGGAACCGAAGGCGGTCCGAGCCACGAGGGGGGAGGCTCGGACCGCCCGTCGCCCCTGGCCCCGGCTCAGCCGGCCGAGACGTCCAGGGCCCGCAGAATGTCCGCCACCAGGTCCGCGGGGTCCTCGGCCCCGACCGACAGCCGGATGAAGCCCTCCTCCACCGCGTCGCCGCCCCAGCGTCCGCGCCGCTCGGCCGTGGACCGCACCCCGCCGAAGCTCGTCGCGTCGTCCACGAGTCGCAGGGCGTCGAGAAAACGATCGGCACGCGCGCGCGTGGGCAGCGTGAAGGAGACGACGCACCCATAGCGCCGCATCTGCTGGGAGGCGACCTTGTGCGACGGATCGTCGGGCAGCCCCGGGTAGCGCAGCCCGGACACCTCGGGCCGCTCCCGCAGGGCCTCGGCCACCTTCAGCGCGGTGGCGTCCTGCCGGTCGACGCGGAGCTGGAGGGTGGCGATGGACCGGTGGGCGAGCCAGGCCTCCATCGGCCCGGGAATCGCGCCGACGATCTTGCGCCAGCGCCGTGCGGCGGTCATGGCCGCGCCCCTGCGGCCGACGACGTAGCCCAGCAGGATGTCGCCGTGTCCGGTGAGCTGCTTGGTCCCGCTCGCCACGGAGAAGTCGGCGCCGAGCTCCAGCGGCCGCTGACCCAGCGGGGTGGCGAGAGTGTTGTCGACGGCGACGAGCGCGCCGCGCGCGTGTGCGGCCTCGACGAGCCGCCGGACGTCGCACACGTCGAGCCCCGGGTTCGACGGTGTCTCGATCCACAGCAGCCGGGCGCCGTCCAGGACGTCGAGCTGGGCGTCGCCGCCGGTCGGGGCGGTGCGGACCTCGACGCCGTACGCCTCCAGTTGCTCGCGCACCAGTGGGAGCACCTGGTAGCCGTCGCTGGGCAGGACGACGGCGTCGCCCGCCCGCAGCTGCGAGAAGATCACCGACGAGATCGCGGCCATGCCCGACGCGAAGACGAGCGTCTCCGCGTCGTCCCGCCCCGGCGCCTCCAGCTCGCCGACGGCCCGCTCCAGCAGGGTCCAGGTCGGGTTCTCGTCCCGTCCGTAGGTGTACGGGCCGGTGGGGTCGCCCGGCAGATGGAAGTGGGCGGCGAACACCGGGCCGGGCAGCGTCGGTTCGTGCTTGACCGGCTCCGGCAGCCCCGCCCGCACCGCGCGGGTGCCGTCGCCGGTGCCCGGGGGCAGGCCCTCCGTGGTGCTGCCGTCCCCGTCGTGCGCAGCGGAATCGCTCATGCCGCCCGTCCTTCCACCTGTTCCCGTACCGCGGCGAGCAGTCCGGTGCTCGCCGCCTCCACCATCTCAAGGCACTCCTCGAAGCCGTCCGCGCCCCCGTAGTAGGGGTCCGGGACGTCGAGGGCGGCGCCCTGGGCGGCGGGGTCGTAGGAGCGCAGCAGCCGTACCTTGGCCGCGTCCTGCTCGGTCGGGGCCAGCCGGCGCAGGGCCCTCAGGTGCCCGGCGTCGAGCGCGACGACGAGGTCCAGGCGGGGGAACCAGGAGGCCTGGAACCGGCGGGCCGTGTGGTCCAGCTCGTAGCCGTTGCGCTCCAGGACGGTCAGGGTGCGCGGGTCGGCGCCCTCGCCCTCGTGCCAGCCGCCCGTGCCGGCGCTGTCCACCTCGACCAGGCTCTCAAGGCCGGCCCCCGCCACCCGCGCGCGGAAGACCGACTCGGCCATCGGGGAACGGCAGATGTTGCCGGTGCAGACGAAACAGACGCGGTACGTCATCGATTCAGTCCTTGTCGGGCAGGAAGGCGTTCAGGGCCCAGGAGACGACCGAGATGATCAGGCCGCCCAGGACCGCGGTCCAGAATCCCTCCACGTGGAAGCTCAGGTCGAGCTGGTCGGCCAGCCAGGACGTGAGCAGCAGCATCAGTGCGTTGACGACCAGCGTGAACAGGCCGAGGGTCAGAATGAACAGCGGCAGGGTCAGCAGCTGCACGATCGGCTTGACCAGCAGATTCACCAGGCCGAAGACCAGCGCGACGAGGATCAGCGTGCCGGCCTTCTCGCCCGTGCTGCCGCCGGTCAGGGTGATCTTGTCCAGCAGCCACACCGCGACCGCGAGGGCCCCCGCGTTGGCGATCGTCTTGACTAGGAAATTCCTCATGTGTCTGATCGTGGCAGACACGCTCGGAAACGACTGGCGAGGCAGGGGCGGACAGGGACGATGAAGGCATTCCGGCTGGACGAACTGGAGGCGGAGCGCGCCGCCAACGACGGTGCGTACCTCCAGTTCCTGCGGGAGCGGAACATGTCGGTGGGGCTGTACGCGCTGGACGCGGGGACGGTGGATCCGCAGAAGCCGCACGAGCAGGACGAGGTCTACTTCGTGGTGAGCGGCCGCGCCTCGATCACCGTCGGCATGGAGACGACCGAGGTGGCCCGCGGCAGCGTGGTGTACGTGCCGGCCGGGGTCGCCCACAAGTTCCACCACATCAGCGAGGACCTGAGGGTCCTGGTGGTGTTCTCTCCGCCCGAGAGCTGAGCCGCGGGCCCGGGATTCCCTAGGGGACGGCTCAGGGGAGGACGGGGGCCGCGGGGGCCCCGCGGGGGCACCTCGCGGCTCTAGCATCGAGGGCAGGACAGGGGGAGACTCCGGCACAGGGCTCCCGAACAGGTGTCCCGGACTCCGCGGAACCCGGCATGTCGGCCGGGTGGCGGGGGCGGGCGGACGACGTGAGGACGAGGGCGATGCGAGAGATCTTCGCGGGACTGCCGTGGTGGGTGAAGTGGGTCGCGGTGCCGGTCATCGCCCTGGTCGTGTTCGGCGGGCTGATCGCCAGCGTGGTCGGCTTCGTGATCGGACTGCTGTTCAAGGTGCTGGTCTTCGTCGCACTGGTCGGCGGACTGATCTACGTCGTCCGGAAGTTCACGACGAGTTCTTCCTCCCGTAGCGACTGGTGAGGGCTGTGGGACACGGGTGGGGGTAACAGGAATCGCTGGTTCCCTCGCGCGAGGGAAGTTTGCTGCACGGCGCGTATACGGGCGATGACAGGCCGTTAGAGTCCGGAACTCGACGCGGGGACGATCCCCGCGAGCGGCGTACACCCCCACCCGTGTCTACCCGCACGGGCTGCCCCCTCGCGCTTCGGGAGTGACCCTTGGCCACGGCTCAGACCGCATCCGCCTCGCTGCACGCACTCCCTGTGCAGCCCCAAGCGGCGCCCGCCTCCGCGGATCCGCCCACCGCGACCCTCATCGGTTCCGTGCAGCGGGCCATGCGCCTGCTGGAGTGCGTGGCCGAGCACCCGTACGGAGCCCCGGCCAAGCAACTGGCCCGCGAGACCGGGCTGGCCCTGCCCACGGCGTACCACCTGCTGCGGACGCTCGTGCACGAGGGCTACCTCCGGCGGGACAAGGGGCTCTTCTTCCTGGGCGAGGCGACCGAGCGGCTGGGCAGCAGCGGCGCTCGGCAGAAACGTCGCACCACGGTCGTCGACGCGCTCGCCCGCTGGCGGGACGTGATCGGCGTGCCCGTGTACTACGCCATGTACCGCGACGGCGAGATCGACGTCGTCTGCGTCTCCGACACCCCGGGCAATCCGGCGGTCGAGGAGTGGGCCGACTTCCGCGAGACCGGGCACGCGCACGCGATCGGGCAGTGCCTGCTCTCCCAGCTGGACGAGGAGGCCCGCCGGGACCACCTCGACCGCTACCCCGTACACCCCGTCACGCCGTACACGGTCCGTGACCAACAGCGGCTGCTGTGCCGGCTGAGCGGCCTCCGGCGGATGGACCCCGTGGTCGAACACCAGGAGTACGCCCTGGGCACCGTCTGCGCGGCGATCCCCATCACGGTCGGCACCACCGCCGCGACGGTGGCGATCTCCCTGCCGGTCCACCAAGCCGACCGGCTGCTGCCCGCGGCGTTGCGGCTCCAGGAGGAGATGGGGCGGCTCATCGGCTCGCTCGCCCTCTCTATCAGTATCTGAAAACTCACTCCTTGTGATCTGGTGTGTACGTTCAGCAAGATGCCACCTGTGTCAGAGGTTTGATGCAGATGGTTCCGAGCACTTTGATTCCCGGCCAGTCGACGGCGAATGACGGGGTAGGCGATGCGCGAGTCCGTACAGGCAGAGGTCATGATGAGCTTTCTCGTGTCCGAGGAGCTCTCCTTCCGCATCCCGGTGGAGCTGCGCTACGAGACCTGTGATCCCTATGCCGTGCGGCTGACCTTCCATTTGCCCGGTGATGCCCCGGTGACCTGGGCCTTCGGCCGTGAGCTGCTGATCGACGGGGTGGGGCGGCCCTGTGGGGACGGCGACGTGCGCATCTCGCCCGTCGATCCGGAGCCGCTGGCAGAGGTGCTGATCCGCCTTCAGGTCGGCAGCGACCAGGCCCTGTTCCGCTCCTCGGCGGCTCCCCTGGTGGCCTTCCTCGACCGCACCGACAAGCTGGTGCCCCTGGGCCAGGAGGGGGCGCTCGCCGACTTCGACGCCCACCTCGACGAGGCCCTGGACCGCATCCTGGCGGAGGAACAGAGCGCCGGCTGAAGCGTTACGGCAGCTCTACGACGGTGCTGTAACGCTTCGCCGGTGACTGCCACGGCCCGGCCGTGAGCCTGGGTCGTCACCTCACCGCTTGCGGCGGCGGCCCCGCCCACCGCGTACTGGCGCGGCACCGGCTGCCGCCGCCTCGCGCCCGGGACGGTCGGCCGAGACCACCAGCGCCGCCAGCGCCGTGGTGACCGGCACCGACGCCACCAGGCCGATCGAACCGATCAGCGTGCGCACGATCTCCTCGGCGACCAGCTCGCTGTTGGCCACCGTCCCCACCCCGCTCTGCGCGATCGAGAACAGCAGCAGCAACGGCAGGGCGGCGCCCGCATAGGCGAGGACCAGCGTGTTGACGACGGACGCGATGTGGTCGCGCCCGATGCGGATGCCCGCCCGGTACAGGCCCCGCCAGCCCATCGTCGGGTTGGCGTCGTGCAGCTCCCAGACCGCCGACGTCTGCGTGACCGTCACGTCGTCCAGGACACCGAGCGAGCCGATGATGACGCCGGCCAGCAGCAGGCCGCTCATGTCGATGCCCGGGTACAGCCCGTGGATCAGCCCGGTGTTGTCGTCCGTGTTGCCGGTCAGTGCCGCCCAGCCGATGAACAGCGAGCCCAGGATGCCGATCAGCACCAGTGAGATCAGGGTGCCGAGCACCGCGACGGAGGTCCGTGCCGACAGCCCGTGACACAGGTACAGGGCCATCAGCATGATGGCGCTCGCCCCGACCACCGCCACGAGCAACGGGTTCGAGCCCTGGAGGATCGCGGGCAGGATGAAGAAGTTCAGCACCAGGAAGCTGAGGGCCAGCGAGATCAGCGCCATCAGGCCCCGCAGCCGTCCGACGATCACCACGGCGACCGCGAAGATCCCGGCGAGCAGCGCCAGGGGGAGCCGTCGGTTGATGTCGGCCACCGAGTACTGGAGATCCTCGGGGGCGGAGGGCTCGTAGGCGACCACCACCTCCTGGCCCTCGTGCAACTGGCGTGACTGGTCGGGCTGCACGATCTCGGTGAACGTCCGGCCCTTGTCCTTGCCGGTGTCGACCCGGATCGTCGCCTTGTTGCAGGTGCCGTTCTGCCGCTGGACCGCCGAGGAACCCTCGGCCGTGGAGGTGTCGCCGGTCGGCGGGACACCCGAGGCGTTGGCGTCCTGGCAACTGATCTCCACCACCTCGGTGACCGTGGCCTGTTGCGTCTGCCGGTCGAAACCGACGCCGGTGCGCTCGTGCGGCGGCGCACCGCCCGGCCAGAGCACCGCCAGCCCCACGACCACCGCCGCGGCGAACGGGATGAGGACCGCGGCGATGACCTTGCGCAGGTGCTGGGAGACCGGCGTCGCGGGCCCATGGCTGTGACTGTGTCCGTGCACATGTCCATGGCCGCCGGGCGGCTGCGTGGGGGGCTGCTGCGATGTGGTCACCGACCGATCATCGCAAGAACCGAGAGGGCCCCCTGTTCAGCACGCCCGAATTGACGCTAGCGTGGGGGCACGTTTGTACACGCGGGAGCTCGGAGCACCGGGCTGAGAGGGCGCTGACCTTCGTCCCAGCGATGTTTCACATGAAACATCACCGACGCCGAGTGATGTTTCACACGGAACGTCGGAGGACGGACACCGCTGCGTCGACCGCCGAACCTGTTACCGGGTAATGCCGGCGTAGGGAGTAGGTCTCATGACCAGCAAGGACACACGCACGCCTGCCTCCACGCAGAACTCCGCCAGCGGTGACGCCGCGGAGGCCGGGAAGTCCATCGGCTGGCACAAGGCGTACATCGAGGGCTCCCGCCCCGATCTGCGCGTGCCGGTCCGGCAGGTGCATCTCACCAACGGGCAGTCCGTCACGCTGTACGACACATCCGGCCCGTACACCGACCCACGGGTGGACACCGACGTCCGCAGGGGCCTGCCGCCGCTGCGGGAGAACTGGATCATCGCCCGTGGCGACACCGAGGAGTACGCGGGCCGTCCCGTCCGTCCCGAGGACGACGGGATCAAGCACACGTCTCCCCGTGGCGGCCTGCGCAATCTCGACGCGGTCTTCCCCGGACGGCCGCGTCAGCCGCGGCGTGGCCGGGACGGACAGGCGGTCACCCAGCTCGCGTACGCCCGCCGGGGGGAGATCACACCCGAGATGGAGTACGTGGCCATCCGGGAGAACGTCTCCCCGGAGGTGGTGCGCGAGGAGATCGCGGCGGGACGGGCCGTGCTGCCGGCCAACGTCAACCACCCCGAGATCGAGCCGATGATCATCGGCAAGCGGTTCCTGGTGAAGGTCAACGCCAACATCGGCAACTCGGCCGTCACCTCCTCCATCGAGGAAGAGGTCGAGAAGATGACCTGGGCGACCCGCTGGGGCGCCGACACGGTCATGGACCTCTCCACCGGGCGGAACATCCACACCACCCGGGAATGGGTGCTGCGCAACTCCCCCGTCCCCATCGGCACCGTGCCGCTGTACCAGGCCCTGGAGAAGGTCGACGGCAAGGCCGAGGAGCTCACCTGGGAGATCTACAAGGACACGGTCATCGAGCAGGCCGAGCAGGGCGTGGACTACATGACCGTCCACGCGGGCGTGCGTCTGCCGTATGTGCCGCTGACCGCGAACCGCAAGACGGGCATCGTCTCGCGGGGCGGTTCGATCATGGCGGCGTGGTGCCTGGCGCACCACAAGGAGTCGTTCCTCTACGAGAACTTCGAGGAGCTGTGCGAGATCCTCGCCGCCTACGACGTCACGTACTCCCTCGGTGACGGTCTCCGTCCGGGATCGATCGCGGACGCCAACGACCGGGCCCAGTTCGCCGAGCTGGAGACGCTCGGGGAGCTCAACCGGATCGCGAAGCGCTTCAACGTCCAGACCATGATCGAGGGCCCGGGCCATGTCCCGATGCACAAGATCAAGGAGAACATCGACCTTCAGCAGGAGATCTGCGAGGAAGCCCCGTTCTATACGCTCGGCCCGCTGACCACGGACATCGCGCCGGCGTACGACCACATCACCTCCGGCATCGGCGCCGCGATGATCGCCTGGTGGGGCACGGCCATGCTCTGTTACGTCACACCCAAGGAGCACCTGGGCCTGCCCAACCGTGACGACGTCAAGACCGGTGTGATCACCTACAAGATCGCCGCGCACGCTGCCGACCTCGCCAAGGGGCACCCCGGTGCGCAGGAGTGGGACGACGCGCTGTCCGACGCGCGCTTCGAGTTCCGGTGGGAGGACCAGTTCAATCTGGCCCTCGACCCGGACACGGCCCGGGAGTTCCACGACGAGACACTCCCGGCCGAGCCCGCCAAGACGGCGCACTTCTGCTCGATGTGCGGGCCGAAGTTCTGCTCGATGAAGATCTCGCAGGACATCCGCCGTGAGCACGGCGGCAGTCAGGCGGAGATCGAGGAGGGCATGGCCCAGAAGTCGAAGGAGTTCGCAGCCGCCGGGAACCGGGTGTACCTCCCGATGGCCGACTGACCGTCGTTCCGTCTCCACCCGCCGAGCGCCCCCTGCCTCCCGGCCGGGGGTGCTCGCCCGCGGGCCCGTCCCACGGGCGAGCTTCGGCTCGGGCGCGCTTCACGGCGAGCTTCGGCTCGGGCACTCCCCACGGCGGGCCTCGGCTCGGCAGACTGAGGTCATGACAGCCACAGTCCTGAGCAAGGGCGCCAATCTCGCGGTCGACTCCCCCGCGGTACGCGTCGAACTGGTCTGGTCCGCCGGACGCGGAGTGCCCGAGGTCGACGTCTCGGCCCTGCTCCTCGCCGCGGACGGGCGGGTGCGGGACGACGGCGACTTCGTCTTCTACAACCAGCCCCGCCACGCCTCCGGCGCCGTACGGCACGTGGGGAAGCGGGGCGGCTCCGGGGCCGCCACCACCGACGCCGTCGAGGTGGACCTGGGCTCGCTGGAGCCGGCGGTCGAGCGCGTCGTGCTGTGCGCGTCGGCCGACGGCGGGACGTTCGGGCAGGTGCCCGGGCTGTCACTGCGGTTGCTGCACACGGGGACCGGGACCGAGCTGGCGCGGTTCGACATGACCGCCGCGACCGAGACGGCGATGATCGGCGGTGAGCTGTACCGGCGCCAGGGCCGGTGGAAGTTCCGCGCCGTCGGACAGGGCTACGCGTCCGGGCTGGCGGGGCTGGCGACCGACTTCGGCATCACCGTCGACGACGCCCCTCCGCCCGCCGGCGCGTCGGGCGCGGTCACCTCTTCGCCGGCCGGCGGGCCGGGGGCGGTCACCTCTTCGCCGGCTCCGGCCGCCCCTTCCGCTCCGCAGGCCCCCTCCGCTCCGTCTTCCCCTTCCGTTCCGCCCGCCCCCTCCGCGCCGGTCGCCTCCGCCCCGCCCCCGGCGCCCGCGGGGTCTGCGGCGATCCCGCCGCGGCTGACCAGGGGCGAGGAGCACCTGCCGGTGGACATGCGCAAGCGACTGTCGCTGCGCAAGGAGCAGGTGGCGGTCAGCCTGCGCAAGCACGGCGCGGCGGAGCTGACCGCGCGCGTCGTGCTGGTGCTCGACGCCTCCGGTTCCATGTCCTTCCTCTACTCCCGTGGCGTGGTGGCCGACGTGGTGGAGCGCATGGCCGCCGTCGCCGCCCAGTTGGACGACGACGGGGAGATGCAGGCCTGGACGTTCGCCTCCAACCCGGCCCGACTGCCCGACCTGCGGCTGGGGGAGCTGCCGGACTGGCTGCGGCTGCACGTGCGCGTGGGCGAGATCAGCCTGTTCCGCCGTGGCAGGAGGAAGGGGCTGGACCCGAGTCAGGTCGACATGAAGGCGGTCGGCATCCAGAACGAGGAGCAGAAGGTCATCGCGGAGGTCCGTGCGTTCGTCCGGGACCACCCGGTGGCCGTTCCGACCCTGGTGCTGTTCTTCTCCGACGGGGGCGTCTACCGCAACGCCGAGATCGAGCGCGAGCTGCGGGAGGCGGTGGAGGAGCCCGTCTTCTGGCAGTTCGTGGGGCTGGGGCGGTCGAACTACGGAGTCCTGGAGCGGTTCGACACCCTCCCCGGCCGTCGGGTCGACAACGTCGGCTTCTTCGCCGTGGACGACATCAGCACCGTCCCCGACCCGGAGCTGTACGACCGGCTGCTGTCCGAGTTCCCGTCCTGGGTCACCGCGGCCGGCCGGGCGGGCATTCTCTGAGGCGCCGTATCGCCCTACAGGGCAGGCAGGACCCGACGCGACCGGCGTGCGCTCCCCCTGGGCGGAACCTTCCCGCCAGGGGAGCGCAGGCCGGTGCTCACTCCGGCCGGTGCTCCGGTCCGCCGAAGTCCGGGCTGCTGTAGTCCGGGCTGGAGTAGCGCGGACGGTGCCCGGCGGCGGAGCCGTCGCCGGGACTGCTGAAACCCGGACGGTCGTAGCCGAGCTGCGGCATGCGGCCGGCCGGCGCGTGCGGTGCCGTGCGGTGCATGACGCCCGCCGTGCTCGGGTCGGCGAGCGCGTCCCGCAGGAACGGCACGATGCCGCGTTCCAGCAGCGCTTCTCGCCAGGCTTCCCTGGCCCGGGCCAGCTCCCCGTCGAGTTCGCCGTACGTCCCCGCTTCGGCCGAGGGCCGGTTGCGCAGGGCCGTGAGCAGCAGCCCGACGGCGGCGACGAGGATCGCGACGGCGGTCACGGCGCCGAAGATCCATCCCGTGGTGAGCAACGTCTGGGCGAAGGCCTGACCGGGATCGAGCATCTTCAGGACGTATCCGACCAGCAGGAAGATCGCCGCGGCCGTGCCGGCCAGGACCGGCGCCAGTACGGCGACGACGGCGACGGCGCCGGCGCCCGCGGCCTCGGCGACCTCGCCCATGGTGGTCGCGAACCCCACCGCGCCGGACCCCGGCTCCTGTGAGCCGGACTCGCGCGCGGACGGCGCGGGGGCGGACGGCGCCGGGTGGCGCCGTTCCTCGCGGACCTTGACGTAGTGCTGGTACTCGGTCGCCGCCGCGGCGGTGATGAGAGCGGTGGCGCCCAGCGCCATGGTGCGCAGTTGTTCGGGGTTGAGCCGCTGTCCGACGGCGGCCAGTTCCGGGCGTTGTGGTGCGGAGCGCAGCGCTTCGTTGAGGATCCGCTCGTACTCTTGACGGTCCTCGCTCAACAATGGCTGCGGAACGCTGTTCATGTGCATCCCCCGATGCTCCGTAGGGCTTGGGGCTCGCATGCCAACGAGCCGTCGGGCAGAAACGGAGGGGAGCCTGCTACGGATAGACCGATGGTAGAGCGGTGACGGCAGGCGGTGACAGGGGGTTTCCAGAAATTGGGTGCCCGGCTGTACGCACGCGGACGCCCCGCGGGCGGTCCGGTGAACGGTCAGGTGTCCAGCGGCAGTTGCTGGACCAGCAGCTTTCCGGCCATGGTCACACCGCCGTCCATGGCGATGGCGAGCCCGTCGGCGTAGACGTGCGGTGCCTCGACCGCGGGACGGGTCTCCTCCTCGTCGTCCTCCGAGCCGACCTCGCCCAGCAGGTACGGGATGGGGCTGTGGCCGTGAACGATGCGGGTGCCGCCGTACGTATCCAGCAGCGAGCGCACGGCGTCGGCGCCGCCCTCGTCCCGGAAGGAGAAGCGCTTGGTGAACTTGCGGAACAGGTCCCAGACCTCGTCCGCGTCGTTGCGGGTGAGCGTTTCGCGGACGGTGTCGTTGACCTCTTCGATGGAGCGGCCGTAGTCGAGGTAGGCGGTGGTGTCGGAGTGCACCAGCAGGTGGCCGTCGACCTCCTCGAGGGCGTCGAGCCGCGACATCCACTGCAGGTGGTGGTCCTGGAGGCGGTCCATGTCGGTCTTCTGACCGCCGTTGAGCAGCCAGGCCGCCTGGAAGGTGGCGGTGCCCGCGCCGGAGTTGACCGGCGTGTCGCCGAACCGCTTCGCGCCGATCAGCAGCAGCTCGTGGTTGCCCATCAGCGCCTTGCAGTAGCCGCCGGCCGCGGCGGCCTCTGCGGACAGCCGCATCACGAGGTCGATGACGCCGATGCCGTCCGGGCCGCGGTCGGTGAAGTCGCCGAGGAACCACAGCCGGGTGGTGCCCGCGCACCAGTGCCCGGCGGCGTCGATCAGGCCCTGCTCCCGGAGCGCGGCCATCAGTTCGTCGAGGTAGCCGTGCACGTCTCCGACGACGTACAGCGGGCCCTGGCCGGTGGCGGACGGTGCGACGGGCGTCGGCACGGGGTCGACGGTCACCTGCACCGTGTCGCCGCGGTTGATGACGGGGAGGTCGCGCTCGGTGGGCGTGTACCCCTCCGGGAAGGCCTCCTGGTGCGGCGGGGCGACCTCGCCGGGGTGCGTGCCGTGGCCGTACGGACCGGTCTCGTGGACGTACGCGGGCACGCGGAAGTCGCGCAGCGTCGCCGTCCGCTCCACCTCGGGTCCCTGACCGGCCCCCTGAGTCATCGACCCCTCCACCATCGCGCCGCATCTGCACCGCTTCGGACTGCCTGGTCGCAGCGGCCCGCGGTGTCGTGGGCCCATCATAGGAATGCGGATCGCGCTGTGTGATGACCCAGGGGTGGTGAATCGGAACGGGACGCCGCTTCACCGCGGCTTTCGCCCCGATCGGTCCCGGCTTCGTCCCATGCCAGGAACCGTCCCCGTGACCCCTCGCCCACTCCCGCGACCGCTTGCGCCGCCCGTCCGCAGCCGTCTGCCGCTCGGCGCGTCACGGACGTCCCGGGCGTCCCGAACGCCGTCCGGGCTTCCCGAGCGTCCGGGTACTCGAACGCCCTGACGTCTCTGAGTCCCTGACGGCTCGAGCGGCTCGGCGGCAGTGGTGCGTGCCAGGCCCGTCAGGCCTGCCGCGCCTCCGCCGCCCGCACCGCTACGGCGCTTCCCTCCACACGGCTACGCCGCTTCCGTCCGCGCCGCCTAGGCGCCCTCCGGTGACCGCGGCGGGCTGACCGTCGTGCGCGGCGGGCGGCGCTGGGATGAGGTGCGCACGATCAGTTCGGTCGGTATCACCTGCTCGACCGGCCCGCCCGGGTCGGCCCCCTCGATGGCGTCGATGAGCAGCTGCACCACGGCCGTGCCGATCCGGCGGGGCTTCAGCGACAGCGTGGTGATGGGCGGCTCGGTGCTGGCGTACACGGTGGATTCGCTGCAACAGACCAGCAGCAGGTCGTCGGGCACGCGCAGCCCGTAGCGGCGGGCGGCGGCGAGCAGGTCGGTGCCGTTGGGGTCGAACAGCCCGTAGACGGCGTCGGGCCGGTCGGGGCGGGCGAGCAGCCGGTCGGCGGCGACGGCGCCCGCACACGGGTCGTGCGCCGGGTAGGCCTCGTACACCGGGTCCTGGCCGACCCGGTCGCACCAACGCAGGTACGCGGTGGTCGACAGGTGGGTGTACGTGTCGGTCGAGGTGCCCGTGAGCAGACCGATGCGGCGGGCACCGGCGTCGGCGAGGTGGTCGAGGATGCCGAGCACGGCGGCCTCGTGGTCGTTGTCGACCCAGGCCGTGACCGGGAGCGCTCCCGCGGGCCTGCCGTCGGAGACGACAGGTAAACCCTGCCGGACCAGCTCGCTGACGACCGGGTCCTGGTCGGAGGGGTCGATGACGACCGTGCCGTCCAGGGCGACGTTGGACCACACGTCGTGGCGGGAGGTCGCCGGCAGGATGACGAGCGCGTATCCGCGGGCGAGCGCCGCGGAGGTGGCGGCGCGGGCCATCTCGGCGAAGTAGGCGAACTCGGTGAAGGTGAAAGGTTCATCCCCGTACGTCGTGACGGTCAGGCCGATGAGTCCCGACTTGCCGGTACGGAGGGTCCGGGCGGCGGCCGAGGGGCGGTAGCCCAGCCGGTCGGCGACCTCGCGGACATGGCGGCGGGTGGCGTCCGGGAGCCGGCCCTTGCCGTTGAGGGCGTCGGAGACGGTCGTGATGGAGACTCCGGCGGCGGCGGCCACGTCCCTGATGCCCGCCCGACCCGGCCGGCTGCCTCGACGTGAGGTTTCCGCGCGGCTCACCTGGTGCTTCCCTGCTGCTGTCATGGCGAGCCGATAGTAGGGCTCATGCAGCGGGGTAGGGCGGCCGCATATGCACGCGTTGACAGGCACGTTTCTGCATGGTCGTTAGGGGTCAACTTCCTTGAAAAGCAAGTCAGTTACCCCTCTGCGCCCCAGGACGTGACGTGTTGACGTCCGCAGGCCTGCCAAGGCTTCGATGTTGCGAAGAGGTCTCAACTCACCTTCACGGGTGATGCGCGCCAGGGCGTGAGCTACCGGCGCATAGATATATGTGCGGCGCGCCCCCCGAATCGTACGCCTTCATGGGCTGATGCCCTTGATGCCGGTCGGCCCCCGGGGGTGTGGTGCTGGTGTGACTTTTGTGGCGAGCACGGTGATCGGCCGGCGCTCGGACCGGTGATCGTCCCGGCGCTCGGCCCGTTGGTCGGCCCGAGCCGATCGGCTCGGGCCGACCTATACGCAGCGGCGCCGAATCCTCATAAGGTGAGAAGTATTCGATGCCGGTGGTGGTCACGAGGAGGACTGCGGTGAGCGAGACGAGCCCCAAGCTGCGCGCCGAGCTGGAGGGAATCCCCACCTACAAGCCGGGCAAGCCCGCCGCGGCCGACGGGCCTGTGGCCTACAAGCTGTCCTCCAACGAGAACCCCTATCCGCCGCTGCCGGGCGTGCTGGAGACGGTGACGGCGGCGGCCGGCTCCTTCAACCGCTACCCGGACATGGCCTGCACGGGGCTGATGAACGAGCTGTCCGAGCGGTTCGGTGTCCCCGTCTCCCACCTGTCGACCGGCACCGGTTCCGTCGGTGTGGCGCAGCAGCTGCTCCAGGCGACCTCCGGACCCGGCGACGAGGTGATCTACGCCTGGCGGTCCTTCGAGGCGTACCCGATCATCACGCAGATCAGCGGAGCCACCTCGGTGCGGGTGCCGCTGACGCCGGGGGACGTGCACGACCTGGACGCGATGGCGGCCGCCATCACCGACCGGACACGGCTGATCTTCGTCTGCAACCCCAACAACCCCACGGGCACGGTGGTGCGCCGGGCCGAGCTGGAGCGGTTCCTGGACCGGGTGCCCGGTGATGTGCTGGTCGTGCTGGACGAGGCCTACCGCGAGTTCATCCGCGACCCCGAGGTGCCGGACGGCTGCGAGCTGTACCGCGAGCGCCCCAACGTCTGCGTCCTGCGGACCTTTTCGAAGGCCTACGGCCTGGCGGGGCTGCGGGTCGGCTTCGCCATCGCCCATGAGCCGGTGGCCGCCGCGCTCCGCAAGACGGCGGTGCCGTTCGGCGTGAGCCAGCTCGCGCAGGAGGCCGCCATCGCGTCGCTGCGGGCCGAGGACGAGTTGCTCGGTCGGGTCGGCTCGCTGGTGTGTGAGCGCACGCGCGTGGTCGACGGGCTGCGCGCCCAGGGCTGGACGGTCCCGGAGACCCAGGCCAACTTCGTGTGGCTGCGGCTGGGGGAGCGGACGGTCGACTTCGCCCAGGCCTGTGAGCGGGCCGGTGTGGTGGTCCGGCCGTTCCCCGGCGAGGGTGTGCGGGTGACGGTCGGCGAGAGCGAGGCGAACGACATCTTCCTGAAGGTGACGGAGGCGTTCCGCAAGGAGCTGTAGAGCCGGACGCGGTCGGCATCGAGGAGGCCGTGAGGCTCGGGCGGGCCGTGAGCTCGGGCGGGCCGTGAGCTCGGGCGGGCAGTGAGCTCGGGCGGGCAGTCGAGTCTCGGCCGGTCATCCGGTCTCTTGGGCCGTGGCCCGGTCTGGGCTGCTGGGCCGTGGCCCGGTCGGGTTGGCTGGCCCGCTGGCCCGCTGGCCCGCTGGCCCGTGCGCCCGGTCGGGCCGGCCGGGCCGTCGAGCGGTGAGGGTGCTGTGCTCGGGGGTTCGCGGCAGGGGGGCGCTCGTCGGTCGCCGGTGGGCGCCGAGCGGGGCCGGTGTCGGTGATGCGGGGACGGTCGTCCCGCAGGCGCCTGGCTGTGTGCCCGCCGTTGTGCGGCTGCCGGCTGTGCGCCGGACTGGGCTGTGTGCCAGGCCTGCCAGGCCGAGGAGCTACCAGGGCGAGGAGCTACCAGGCCGAGGAGGTGCCGTGCCGGGTGGGCTGCCCTCTCGGCGGGTGACCGCGGTCGGTCACCGCCGCTCGCGCGCTAGGCGTCGACGGCCTCGACGCGGATCGGGTCACCGTTGCGGACCGTCGCCAGCAGGCGAGGGTCCCCGTCCAGGCGGCCCATCACATTGCACGGGCTCGCGAGACGGCACTCGTCGCCGCGCGAGATCGGCGTCGGTCCGTAGGGAAGAGCCAAGGCGTCGCCATCGGTCCAGAAGGCGACGGTGCCCGGCTCCACGACCTGCCGGGCGTCCGTTTCACGTGAAACCGACACACCCGTGTCGAAGTACACCTCTTCTCCCCAGGTGTGGGCGCTCGCCGTCAGCGGCAGAGCCTTGAGCAGAGCCTGCGTGGTGGCGGTGTCGTCGAGGATCGCGGTGAGGTGCCCCGCGGGCCAGGAAATCCGTATCTGTGTCTGCTGTCCCTGTGTGTCCATGCGGCGGATTCAACAAGATGTTGAAGTTCTTGCCAAGGGGTTGACGTCACAGGGGACCCCCCTTCCGGCGTCGAAAAGCAGTAGGTCATAATTGCTTGTGAATGTGAACGCGTTCACAAGCGTGTCTGGTTGCTCCAAATCAGGTGCGGCATACACGCATAAAACGCCGCTGAACCACGGCGATGTGGCGATGTGACGTGGCGATGTGAGGAGAACGACGACGTGGACATAGCTCTGGCGCCGGAGACGCTGGCGCGCTGGCAGTTCGGCATCACCACCGTCTACCACTTCCTGTTCGTCCCCCTGACGATCTCGCTGGCCGCCCTCACGGCAGGTCTGGAGACCGCCTGGGTGCGCACCGGGAAGGAGAAGTACCTCCGAGCGACCAAGTTCTGGGGCAAGCTCTTCCTGATCAACATCGCGATGGGCGTGGTCACCGGCATCGTGCAGGAGTTCCAGTTCGGCATGAACTGGTCCGACTACTCCCGGTTCGTCGGCGACGTGTTCGGGGCGCCGCTCGCCTTCGAGGCCCTGATCGCCTTCTTCTTCGAGTCGACCTTCATCGGCCTGTGGATCTTCGGCTGGGACAAGCTGCCCAAGAAGATCCACCTGGCCTGCATCTGGATGGTCTCGCTCGGCACCCTGCTGTCGGCGTACTTCATCCTCGCGGCCAACTCCTGGATGCAGCACCCGGTCGGCTACCGGATCAACGAGGAGAAGGGCCGGGCCGAGCTGACCGACTTCTGGGCCGTCCTGACCCAGAACACCACGCTCAACCAGGTCTTCCACAGCTTCTCGGCGGCCTTCCTCACCGGCGGCGCCTTCATGGTGGGCATCGCCGCCTTCCACCTGATGCGCAAGAGGCACATCCCGGTGATGCGGACCTCGCTGCGGCTCGGCCTGGTCACCATGGCGGTCGGCGGCCTGCTCACCGCGGTCAGCGGCGACACCCTCGGCAAGGTCATGTACGAGCAGCAGCCGATGAAGATGGCCGCCGCCGAGGCACTGTGGGACGGCGAGGAACCGGCTCCCTTCTCCGTCTTCGCGTACGGGGACGTCGACGAGGGACACAACAAGGTCGCCCTGGAGATCCCCGGCCTGCTGTCCTTCCTGGCCCACAGCGACTTCGAGTCGTACGTGCCGGGCATCAACGACACCAACGAGGCCCTCCAGGAGAAGTTCGGACCCGGTGACTACAAGCCCATCGTCCCCGTCGCCTACTGGGGCTTCCGCTGGATGATCGGCTTCGGCATGGCGTCCTTCTCGCTCGGTCTGCTGGGCCTGTGGCTGACCCGGAAGAAGTTCCTGCTGCCCGCCGCCCACCGGACCGGGGAGGACGAAGTGCCGCAGCTGGTGCTGCTGAAGAACCCCCTGGGCTCGAGGCTCACCCGGCTGTACTGGCTGCTGGCCCTGTGGACGATGGGCTTCCCGCTGATCGCCAACTCCTGGGGCTGGATCTTCACCGAGATGGGCCGTCAGCCGTGGGTCGTCTACGGACTCTTCCAGACCCGCGATGCCGTCTCCCCCGGTGTCTCCCAGGCCGAGGTCCTCATCTCGATGATCGCCTTCACCACCCTGTACGCGATCCTCGCCGTCATCGAGGTCAAGCTGCTGGCCAAGTACGTCAAGGCCGGCCCGCCCGAGCTGTCGGAGGCCGACCTCAACCCGCCCACGAAGATCGGCGGCGACGCCCGTGACGCCGACAAGCCGATGGCCTTCTCGTACTAGGCCGAGGGAGCTGCACAGTCATGGAACTGCACGACGTCTGGTTCGTCCTGATCGCCGTCCTGTGGACCGGCTACTTCTTCCTGGAGGGCTTCGACTTCGGGGTCGGCGTCCTGACCAAGCTGCTGGCCCGCAACCGCCCGGAGAAGCGGGTGCTGATCAACACCATCGGTCCCGTCTGGGACGGCAACGAGGTCTGGCTGCTCACGGCCGGTGGCGCCACCTTCGCCGCCTTCCCGGAGTGGTACGCCACGCTGTTCTCCGGCTTCTACCTGCCCCTGCTGGTCATCCTGCTCTGCCTGATCGTCCGCGGCGTGGCCTTCGAGTACCGGGTGAAGCGGCCCGAGGAGAACTGGCAGCGCAACTGGGAGACGGCGATCTTCTGGACCTCGCTCATCCCCGCGTTCCTGTGGGGCGTGGCCTTCGGCAACATCGTCCGGGGTGTGAAGATCGACCGGGACCTGGAGTACGTCGGCAGCCTCTGGGAGCTGTTCAACCCCTACGCGCTGCTCGGCGGCATGGTCACGCTGACGCTGTTCACCTTCCACGGCGCCGTGTTCACGGCGCTGAAGACCGTCGGGGAGATCCGGGTGCGGGCCCGGAGGCTCGCGCTGCGCATCGGAGTCCTCACGGCGGCTCTCGCGTCCGTCTTCCTGCTGTGGACGCAGATCGACAGCGGTGACGGCAAGAGCCTGGTCGCGCTGGTGGTGGCCGTGGCCGCACTGGTCGCCGCGCTGCTGGCCAACCAGGCGGGGCGCGAGGGATGGTCCTTCGCACTGTCCGGCGTCACCATCGTGGCCGCCGTGGCGATGCTCTTCCTGACGCTCTTCCCGAACGTCATGCCGTCCACGCTGAACGAGGACTGGAGCCTGACCGTCACCAACGCCTCGTCCAGCCCGTACACCCTGAAGATCATGACGTGGCTCGCGGCGATCGCCACTCCGCTCGTGGTGCTCTACCAGGGCTGGACGTACTGGGTGTTCCGCAAGCGCATCGGAACCCAGCACCTCGCCGACGCCGCGCACTGAGGGCTGTTTCACGTGAAACCCATCGACCCCCGCCTGGTGCGGTACGCCCGCACCACCCGGCACTTCCTGTTCGCGGTCGTCGGCCTGGGTGCCGTGGGCGCCTGTCTGGTCATCGCGCAGGCCATGCTCATCGCGGAGATCGTAGTGGGCGCCTTCCAGGACGACCGCGGTGTCGACGCACTGCGCACTCCCCTGCTGCTCCTGGTGGCCGTCGCCGGCGGCCGGGCACTGGTCGCGTGGCTCACCGAGCTGGCCGCGCACCGGGCGAGCGCGGCAGTGAAGTCCGAGCTGCGGGGGAGGCTGCTGGAGCGGGCCACCGCGCTCGGTCCCGGCTGGCTGAGCGGGCAGCGGACGGGGTCGCTGGTCACCCTGGCCACGCGGGGAGTCGACGCCCTCGACGACTACTTCTCCCGCTATCTGCCGCAGCTGGGGCTCGCGGTGGTCGTCCCGGTGGCGGTGCTGGCACGCATCGTCACCGAGGACTGGGTGTCGGCGGCCATCATCGTCGCCACCCTGCCGCTCATCCCGGTGTTCATGGTGCTGATCGGCTGGGCCACCCAGTCCCGGATGGACCGTCAGTGGCGGCTGCTGTCCCGGCTGTCCGGACACTTCCTCGACGTGGTCGCCGGTCTGCCCACCCTGAAGGTGTTCGGCCGGGCCAAGGCGCAGGCCGAGTCGATCAAGCGCATCACCGGCGAGTACCGGCAGGCGACGATGCGGACGCTGCGGATCGCCTTCCTGTCCTCCTTCGCCCTGGAACTGCTCGCCACGCTGTCGGTGGCGCTGGTCGCCGTGACGATCGGCATGCGGCTCGTCCACGGCGACATGGCGCTCTATGACGGGCTGGTGGTGCTCATCCTCGCTCCGGAGGCCTATCTGCCCCTGCGCCAGGTCGGCGCCCAGTACCACGCGGCGGCCGAGGGGCTCGGTGCGGCCGAGGAGATCTTCGACGTGCTGCAGACCCCTGCGCCGGAGCGGGGGACCGGACGGGTACCGGCCGACGGCGCCCCCTCCGTCTCCTTCGACGGCGTGACGGTGCGCTACCCGGGGCGGTCCGGGAACGCCGTGTCGGACACGAGCTTCACCGTCCGGCCCGGCGAGACCGTCGCACTGGTCGGCCCGAGCGGGGCGGGCAAGTCGACACTCCTCGGCGTCCTGCTGGGCTTCGTCCAGCCCTCCGCCGGCCTGGTCCGCGTCGGGGGCGCCGACCTCGCCGGCCTCGACCTCGCGCAGTGGCACTCCAAGGTCGCCTGGGTGCCGCAGCGGCCCCAGCTGTTCGCCGGGACCATCGCGGAGAACGTGCGGCTGGCCCGCCCCGACGCCGACGACACCGCCGTACGCCGGGCGCTGCGGGACGCCGGCGCGCTGGACTTCGTGGAGGCGCTGCCCGCGGGAGCCGACACGGTGCTCGGTGAGGAGGGGGCCGGGCTGTCGGCCGGTCAGCGACAGCGGCTGGCGCTGGCGCGGGCCTTCCTCGCGGACCGGCCGGTGCTGCTCCTCGACGAGCCGACGGCCGCCCTCGACGGGGCGACGGAGGCCGGGATCGTGGCGGCGGTGCGGCGGCTCGCGGCGGGCCGGACGGTCCTGCTCGTGGCGCACCGTCCGGCGCTGTTGGAGGTGGCCGACCGAGTCGTGCGGCTGGACGACCGGGAGGTGCGGCCGGAGGAGCGGGCGCTGGGCGCCGTGACGTCCCCGGTCGTTCCGGGCGCTGCCGTCTCCGGCCCGGTGGACGAGGGGCCGGAGACCTATGGTGCGGCCGAGACCGGCACCGCCGGTACGGCGCCGGCCGGGCGAGGCGGCGTGCTCTCCCGGGTCCGGGCGATGTCCGGGGCCCGCCGGGGGCGGCTCGGTCTCGCGCTGGTGCTCGGTGCCCTGGCGCTCGGCAGTGCCGTCGGTCTGATGGCCACCTCGGGGTGGTTGATCTCCCGCGCCTCGCAGCAGCCACCGGTGCTCTATCTGATGCTGGCCGTGACGGCGACCCGCGCCTTCGGCATCGGGCGGGCGGTGTTCCGCTACGCGGAGCGGCTCGTGTCGCACGATGCCGTGCTGCGCATGCTGGCCGACACGCGGGTGGCCGTCTACCGGCGCCTGGAACGGCTGGCGCCCGCCGGGCTGCGCCGCAGCCGCAGGGGCGATCTGCTGACACGGCTCGTCGCCGATGTGGACGCGTTGCAGGACTACTGGCTGCGCTGGCTGCTGCCCGCCGGGGCCGCGGTGGCCGTGTCCGCCGCGTCCGTCGGCTTCACGGCCTGGCTGCTGCCGGAGGCCGGTGCCGTCCTCGCGGTGGGGCTGCTGGCGGCCGGGGCGGGCGTGCCGCTGATCACGGCGGCAGTGGCACGGTGGGCCGAACGCAGGCTGGCCCCCGCCCGCGGTGTGCTCGCGACGCGGGTGACCGACCTGCTCACCGGTACCGCCGAGCTGACCGTCGCCGGCGCCCTGCCGGCCCGGGCCGCCGAGGCACGGCGGGCCGACGACACCCTCACCCGGATCGCCTCGCGCGGGGCCACCGCGACCGCTCTCGGTGACGGGCTCACCGCGCTGATCTCCGGGCTGACCGTGGCCGCCGCCGCGTTGGTCGCCGTCGGGGCGGTGGCCGACGGACGGCTCGACGGACTGCTGACGGCGGTCGTGATCCTCACGTCGCTGGCCGCCTTCGAGGCCGTTCTCGGTCTGCCGCTCGCCGTCCGGTACCGGCAGCGGGTGCGGCGGAGCGCCGAGCGCCTGTACGAGGTGCTCGACGCGCCCGAGCCCGTACGGGAGCCGGAGCAGCCGCGCCCGGCGCCGGCGGCTCCGTTCCCCGTTGTCGTGAGGGGCGTCGGGGCCCGCCACGCCGGGCAGGACCGGGAGGCCCTCGCCGGCCTGGACCTGACCCTGGAGCGGGGCCGCCGCGTCGCGGTGGTCGGGCCGTCCGGCTCCGGCAAGACCACGCTGGCGCAGGTGCTGCTGCGCTTCCTGGACGCCGAGGCGGGCTCCTACACACTGGCCGGTGTCGACGCCTACGCCCTGGACGGCGACGACGTACGGCGGCTCGTCGGGCTGTGCGCCCAGGACGCGCACCTCTTCGACAGCTCGGTCCGGGAGAACCTGCTGCTGGCCCGGCGGGACGCCACCGAGGGGGAGCTGCGTTCCGCCCTGGCCCGGGCCCGGTTGCTGGAGTGGGCCGACAGTCTGCCCGACGGTCTCGACACCCTGGTCGGGGAGCACGGGGCCCGGCTGTCCGGCGGCCAGCGGCAGCGGCTGGCCCTGGCACGTGCGCTGCTCGCCGACTTCCCGGTGCTGGTGCTGGACGAGCCCGCCGAGCACCTGGACCTGCCGACCGCCGACGCGCTCACCGCCGACCTGCTGGCCGCCACCGAGGGCCGTACGACATTGTTGATCACACACCGGCTGGCCGGGCTGGAGGCCGTGGACGAAGTGATCGTCCTGGCTCAGGGGCGTGTCGTGCAGCGTGGCGCGTTCGCCGAGCTGGCCGCCGTGGCCGGGCCGCTGCGGGAGATGATCGAGCGGGAGGCGGCGGAGCTGCCGGCCGGGGCGCGGGTTCCGTAGCCCTGCGCGTCCGCGGCCGTCGCGACAGTGGCCTCGGCCTCCCTCGCCTGGCGCGATCCGGCCCGGCCTTCTCCGGCCCGGCGGCCCTGGCCCCCCTCCCATCGGCGCCCCTGCCTCGCTCTGCCCGCGGCCTTCCCTCGCCTCATCGAAAAGGTAAATCGCAAATCCGACTTTCCTTGGCAAAACGGTCTCATTAGGCTCGGGGCATGCCCACAGCGCCATCGCCCGGCCCCCGGCCGCCCCGGCACGGGGTTCCGGCCGAGCTGCGCGTCCGGGTGCCGAAGCTGCTGGAGGCGATGCGGTCCGTCGGCGGCGGCCTGGAGCTGCACGCCACGCTGAACCGCATCTGCGAGACGGCGGCCGCCCTGGCGGAGGCCCGGTACGCGGCCATCGGGGTCGTCGCGGAGGACGGCGACGGCCTCGCCGACTTCGTCCACCACGGCGTCGACGAGAGCACCGCGCGCCGGATCGGACGCCTGCCCGACGGTCGCAAGGGCCTGCTCGGCGCGCTCCTGCGCGACCCGGAGCCGGTCCGGCTCACGGACCTCACCGGCGACCCCCGGTCCTGCGGCTTTCCACCGCACCACCCGCCGATGCGCGGCTTCCTCGGCGTGCCCATCCGGGTGCACGGAGAGGTGTTCGGGAACCTGTACCTCGCCGACAAGCGCGACGGCGAGCCGTTCGACGACTATGACCTGGCCATGGTCCGGGTCCTGGCCACGGAGGCGGGCATCGCCATCGGCAACGCCCGGCTGTACGAGGCGGCTCAGCAGCGGGAGCGCTGGATCGACGGATCGGTTGCCGTCACCACCGCCCTGCTGTCCGGCGGCGACACCGACGAAGCCCTCCGGATCGTCGCCGAGCAGGCCCACAGGCTCTCGGGTTCGGCCGCGGGGATCGTGCTCCTGCCGGCCGACGGGGGCGGCCTGGAGATCGCGGCCGTCGCCTCGGCCCGGACGCCGGAGACCCTGGGCACCGTGATCCCGCCGGAGAGCGGGATCGTCCGCGAACTTCTGGGCGGCCGGACCGTCCACGTGGACGACGCGGCCACCGACCCCCGTACGCGCCGCGGGCTCGCCCGCGCCTACGGACCCACGATGCTGCTGCCGCTGCGCATCGACGGACGGGTGCTCGGCGGTCTGGTCATGCCGCGGGCGCGGGGGGAGCGCCCGTTCACCCGTGCCGAGCGCGCCCTCGCCGACCAGTTCGCCGCGCAGGCCGCGCTGGCGTTGATGATGGCGGAGGCCCAGCGCGACCGGGAGCGGCTCGCGGTCTACGAGGACCGCGACCGCATCGCCCGGGACCTGCACGACCTCGTCATCCAGCGGCTGTTCGCGACCGGGATGATGCTGGAGAACGCCCACCGCAGGGCGTCCGCGCCCGAGGTCCGCGAGGGAGTGGGCAGGGCCGTGGACGAACTCGACGTCACGATCCAGGAGATCCGGTCGGCGATCTTCGCGCTCCGGGAACCCGCCGAGGAGCCCTCGGGGCTGCGCACACGGGTGCTGCGGGAGATCACCACGGCCGCCGTGGCGCTCGGCTTCACCCCCTCCCACCGCTGTGTCGGCCCGGTCGACAGCGCGGTCGGCGAGCTGACCGGGAAGAACCTCGTCGCCGCGCTGCGCGAGGCCCTGTCCAACGCCTTCCGGCACGCCCGCGCCGGCCGGATCGAGGTCCTCGTCGACGCCACCGTGACGCTGCCGGACGGCCGCCCCGGCGTCCGGCTGACCGTCGCGGACGACGGCGTCGGCATCCCGGAGGGCAGCGGCCGGCGCAGCGGCCTGCACAATCTCGAACGGCGCGCGGAGACCCTCGGCGGTGCCAGCCGCATCGAGCCGGGCCTCGGCCCCGGCGGCAGTGGGACGACGGTGGTGTGGGAGGCCCCGCACTGACCCACGGCCCGCACTGACCCACGGCCCGCACTGACCCACGACCCGCACTGACCCACGACCCGCACTGACCCACCGCCGCCGCCCCCGCCGAAGCACCGCGCTGTCCCACGGCACCGCTCTGATGCCGGCCGCGAGCGGGCGCGGCGTGACCCGTGTGCAGCAAGCGGTAACCCGGGCGTACGAGTTGAAAGTGACCCGGGGACGGCCCGGAGGCCACGATCGCTGACATGGGCTCACCTCGCCGCCATCCGCTGCTCGTTCCGGTGCTGCTGTGCGCGCTGGCCGTGCTCGCGGCCCGCCCCACCGACGCCTCGGACGCGGACCACGCCTCCGGAACGGAGGCCAGCGCACAGGTGGCACGGCTGTACGAGGAGGCGGCCAGGGCCTCGGCGCAGTACGAGAAGGGAAGGCGGGCGGCCGAGAAGCAGCGGGCGAAGGCCCAGCGGTACGAGGCGCTGCTGGACCGGCAGCGGGCGGAGATCACCGTGCTGAACGAGGACCTGGGCCGGATCGCCCGGGCCCAGTACCGCAACGGCGGCGGTCTCCCCCTCACCGCGCAGATGATCCTCGCGGACGACCCCGATGAGCTGATGCGCGGTCAGCATGTGCTCGGCAAGGCGAATCTGGCGGTGGACAACGCCATCGGCAAGAGCAGACGGGCCGAGGCACGGCTGGCCGCCGACGAGGCGAAGGCGGCGTCGGCCTGGCAGGCGCTGGAGAAGCGGAACGCCGAGCTGGCGGAGCTGAAGCGGGACATCGAGCGCAAGCTGGAGGCGGCCAAGGCGCGGTTGCAGGGCGAGGCGGACGCCTCGGTCGCCGCCGGGTCCTGCCCGGGTGCCGTCCGTCTGGACCAGCAGGAGGAGCATTTCGACCGAGGATGGGTCGCGCCGCTGGACTCCTACGATCTCTCCGCGTCCTTCGGGAGCGGCGGAGCGCGGTGGGCCGGCCGGCACACCGGCCAGGACTTCGCGGTGCCGGTCGGCACGCCGGTCCGGGCGGTCGGCGCGGGGCGGGTGGTGCAGGTCTCCTGCGGTGGCCCCTTCGGCATCCAGGTCGTCCTGGAGCACGCGGGCGGCTACTACACGCAGTACGCCCACCTGGCCTCCGTCGCCGTCGACCAGGGGGAGCGGGTGGAGCCCGGTGAGTGGGTCGGCCAGTCGGGCAACACCGGCAACTCCACGGGGCCGCACCTGCACTTCGAGGTGCGGGTCACGCCGTCGATGGGCTCGGCGGTCAACCCGGTGCCGTGGCTGAGCCGACGCGGAGTGTCCCTCTGACCGGCCCGGAGGTTCCCTCTGACTGGCCCGGAGGCCGCGCGGGCCCGTCGGCCCACCGCCCCACGTGCCGCGCGGGCCCGCGGGACGGTTACGATGCGCCTGCCAGCAACCGCTCGATCACGACCGCGACCCCGTCGTCGTTGTTGGCGACCGTACGGCCGGAGGCGGCGGCCACCACGTCCGGGTGCGCGTTGCCCATGGCGTACGACTGCCCCGCCCAGGTGAGCATCTCCACGTCGTTGGGCATGTCGCCGAACGCGACGACCTCCTCGTGGGAGATGCCGCGCTCGGCACAGCACAGGGCCAGCGTGCTGGCCTTGGAGACCTCGGGACCGCTGATCTCCAGCAGGGCGCTGGGGCTGGAGCGGGTGACGTTGGCACGGTCGCCGATGGCGAGGCGGGCCAGGGTGAGAAAGGCGTCGGGGTCCAGCTCGGGGTGGAAGGCCAGGATCTTCAGCACCGGCTCGTCCGCGGCGGGACCGTCCGGCCCGAGCAGCTCCTCGGCGGTCCTGAGGACGTCCGGGACCTCCATGTGCAGCTTCGGGTAGTCGGGCTCCTGGTTGAAGCTGTACGTCTGCTCCACGGCGTACACCGTGCCCGGCGCGGCATCCCGCAGCAGCCGTACGGCGTCCAGCGCGTTCTCCCGGGCCAGCTCGCGCACCTTCACGAACCGATGGGTGCCCGGGCCGCCGTGCAGGTCGACCACGGCGGCGCCGTTGCCGCAGATAGCGAGGCCGTGGCCGTGCACATGGTCGCTGACCACGTCCATCCAGCGGGCCGGGCGGCCGGTGACGAAGAAGACCTCGATGCCCGCCTCCTCGGCGGCCGCCAGCGCGGCGACCGTGCGCGGCGACACCGACTTGTCGTCGCGCAGCAGGGTGCCGTCGAGGTCGGTGGCGATCAGCCGCGGACGTGCGGTGGCCGCTGGGATGCGGGACTGTCGGGTCGCTGAGGTCACCAGGCCATGGTGCCGCATATGCCCGCACGGTCGTGCGCGAGTCCGCACATATGTGAGCCACGGCTCGCATCCGCAACCCCGGGGCACCGCGCTCAGCGCAGCTGCGCGGACCCCGGGGCGCCGGGCTCAGCGCAGCTGCGCGGGAGCCTCCATGGCGATCCGCTCGAAGATCTTCTCGTCGGCCGCGAAGTCCGAGCCGGGGATCGGCCAGTGCACGACCAGCTCGGTGAAGCCCAGCTCCTGGTGCCGCCCGGCGAAGTCCACGAACGCGTCCAGGGACTCCAGCGGGCGGCTCCGGTCCGGGGTGAAGCCGGTCAGCAGCACCTTGTCGAGTTCCGCCACGTCGCGGCCGATGGCGGCGCAGGCGTCGGCCAGCTTGTCCGCCTGCCCCCGCAGGGCCCGGACCGACTGCTCCGGGGTGCCGGTCTCGTACAGCTTGGGATCACCGGTGGTCACCCATGCCTGGCCGTACTGCGCCGCGAGCCGCAGTCCGCGCGGGCCGGTCGCGGCCACCGCGAACGGCAGCCGGGGCCGCTGCACGCATCCCGGGATGTTGCGCGCCTCGTGCGCCGAGTAGAAGTCGCCCTCGTACGAGACCGCGTCCTCCGTCAGCAGCCGGTCGAGCAGCGCGAGGAACTCCGCGAACCGGTCGGCACGCTCGCGCGGCGTCCAGGGCTCCTGGCCCAGCGCCGTGGCGTCGAAGCCGGTGCCGCCCGCTCCTATGCCCAGCGTGACCCGGCCGGCGGAGATGTCGTCCAGGGAGATCAGCTCCTTGGCGAGGGTGACCGGGTGCCGGAAGTTCGGCGAGGTCACGAGAGTGCCCAGCCGCAGCCGCTCGGTGACCGCCGCGGCGGCGGTGAGCGTCGGCACGGCGCCGAACCAGGGGCCGTCCCGGAAGCTCCGCCAGGAGAGATGGTCGTAGGTGTAAGCGGTGTGGAAGCCGAGTTGCTCGGCACGCTCCCAGGCCGCGCGACCGCCCTCGTTCCAGCGGCGATACGGCAGGATCACGGTGCTCAGACGCAGACTCATGTCCCAGAGCCTAAGCGCCCGGCCGGCGTTTCACGTGAAACAGTCACCGACGGTCACCGCACGCGGCTGCTGAGCCACGGGGTGAGCGTGATCATCGGCATGTACTCCTTGTGAACGCGGTCGCCGGGCAGCGGCACCATCAGGAAGTAGCCGGGCGGGAAGCGGCGCGCCCTGACCCACGCCAGATCGCCGAAGAGGGACCGGAGGAAGGCGGGCACGTCGTCACGGGCGATGTCCGGGCACTCGACGCCCTCCACGTCGATCAGTGCGTCGTCCTCCGGGTAGAGCCGGACACTGACCCGGGGCACCCCGCCGAACTCGACGTATGCCTCGTGGGGGAGGGAACCGTCCGGGTCGGCGACGACGCCGATGCCGGCGGCGCTGCGGCGGGAGGTCTGGTCGGCGCCGATGTCGTGCGTGACCTCGATCTCGCGCGCGTACTCCTCGGCGAGCGCCCTGAGCGCGGCGACGGCGGCTTCCGTGGTGGGAAGATGCTCCATGCCATAGATCATGAACGATCGGCGAGTCCTCTCCCCGGTGTGCCGCATGAGAGGCGCATCACGCGATCGGTGCCGCCGGTGAGGTTTGATCCACAGCAAGTCCTGTTATCCACAGGGGAATTGGCGTCCGCTGTGGAGAACCGGCGGAAAGAAACCGGCCACGCCGGCCAGGGCTCTCACACCGGCGGCTTCACCCGGGCCAGCGCCCGCAGCGCACCCGGCAGGAAACGGGACATGAGGTGGGCGCCGCGCGCCTCGGGCGTGACCGGCACGACGGCCCGGTTCCGCACGACCGCCTCGAGGATCGCGTCGGCGACCTTCTCCGGCGGGTAGTTGCGCATCCCGTACAGCCGGGCGGTGCGCTGCTGACGCCGCTTCTCCTCCTCGGCGCCGGCACCGGCGAAGCGGGCGGTCGAGGTGATGTTGGTGTTGACCAGGCCCGGGCAGACCGCCGTCACACCGATCCCCTGCCCGGCCAGCTCCGCGCGCAGGCACTCGCTCAGCATCAGCACCGCGGCCTTGGAGGTGCTGTAGGCGGGCAGCACCTTGGAGGGCTGGTACGCCGCGGCGGAGGCCGTGTTGACGATGTGGCCGCCCTGGCCGCGCTCGGCCATCTGCCCGCCGAACAGCCGGCAGCCGTGGATCACGCCCCACAGGTTGACGTCGAGGACCTTCTTCCAGTCCTCCGGCGTGGTGTCGAAGAAGGAGCCCGACAGCCCGATGCCGGCGTTGTTGACCAGCACGTCCACCACTCCGTACTCGGCGGCGACCTTCGCGGCGAGCTTCTCCATGGCCTGCTCGTCGGAGACGTCGACGGTCTCGGCCCAGGCATCACCCGCGCCGACCAGCCGGGACAGCTCCGCGGTACGGGCGGCGGCCTCGCCGTCCCGGTCGACCGCGATCACGCGGGCCCCGGCCTCGGCGAACGCGAACGCCGTGGCCCGCCCGATGCCGCTGCCCGCTCCGGTGACCAGCACCAGCTGCCCGCCGAACCGGTCGGCGTACCTGCCGCTCGCGGTCACCTCCCGCCGACCGCCCTCGACGGCGGTGACGAACTCCGTGATCCAGCCGGCCAGCAGGTCGGGACGGGTCCGCGGGATCCAGTGCTTCGCCGGAAGCGTGCGCCGGGTCAGCTGCGGCACCCACAGCTCCAGGTCGTCGTAGAGCCGCTCGGACAGGAACGCGTCGTCCACGGGCGTGACGAGCTGCACGGGCGTGTGGGCGTAGGCGTCCGTGCGGGGGCGGCGCAACCGGGTCCGCACGTTGTCCCGGTACAGCCACGCCCCGTGCGCGGCGTCCACCGGCAGCGACGGCGTCGGGTAGTCGCCCGCGGGGACCTTCTCCACGCGCCGCAGGATGCCCGGCCAGCGCTTGCCGAGCGGGCCGCGCCAGGCCAGCTCGGGCAGGACGGGCGTGTGCAGCAGATAGACGTACCAGGACTTGGCGCCCTGGCCGAGGAGCTGGCCGATCCGGCGCGGGGTGGGGCGCTCGAGCCGGCTGTTGATCCAGTGGCCGAAGTGGTCCAGGGACGGGCCGGACATCGAGGTGAAGGAGGCGATCCTGCCCTCGGTGCGCCGGACCGTGGCGAACTCCCAGCCCTGCACCGAGCCCCAGTCGTGGCCCACCAGGTGCACCGGCCGGTCCGGGCTGACCGCGTCCGCCACCGCCAGGAAGTCGTCCGTCAGCTTCTCCAGCGTGAACCCGCCGCGCAGCGGCTTCGGCGCCGTCGACCGGCCGTGGCCGCGGACGTCGTAGAGGACCACGTGGAACCGCTCGGCGAGCCGGCCGGCGATCTCGGACCAGACCTCCTTGCTGTCCGGGTAGCCGTGCACCAGGACCACCGTCGGCTGCCGCGGATCGCCCAGCTCCACCACGCACAGCTCGATCCCGCCCGTGCGCACCCGGCGCTCGCGCGCCCCCTCCATCACCGTCACTTCGCCTCCGCCCAGCGCCGCACGTGCGGCAGATCGTCGTCCAGCCAGAACGCGCTCTCCTGCGGATCCCGGGAGTCGGTGACGACCAGGATCTCCTCGAACTTCGCGCCCGTCCCCCGGAAGCCCAGATGGGGTTCGACCGCCCACAGCCCGGGCTGCGGCGGGTGGTCGGAGAAGCGGTACGGCGACCACAGCGGGGACCAGCCCTCGCGGTGGCCGTGCAGCGCGTCCGAGGCCAGACCCTTCAGGGCCTGGGTACCGAACCCGAACAGCCGCGGGGAGAAACGCCGTTCGCGCACCCGGTCCACCTTGTGCGCGATCACCCCGAAGGGGTACGCGCGGTGCCGGTTGGCGTAGCCCTGGCGGACCATCAGCCGGTCCACGTCCTGGTAGATCTCGCGCAGCGGCCGGCGTTCGCGCACCTCGCGCAGGATCAGCTCGCGGTGCGCCCGAAGGTCGGCCATCAGCCGCTGCTGGACCGGGTCGGGGCCGAGCGAGCCGGAGTAGCCGATGTCCGCCGTGTACCCCCGGTACACCGGGGCCATGTCGAGGATGAACGGCATCCCGGGCTCCAGGCGCCGGTTCGTGGGGAAGAACTGCAACGGGACGCGGAAGCCCACGAAGGCGGTGCGGTCGCCGAACCAGGCGAAGGGCAGGTGGAACCAGTCCCGCACGCCCCGTTCGCGCAGCCACTCGCGCTGCATCCGCGCCGCCTCGCGTTCGGTCACGCCCGGCTGGAGCCGGGCGGCGACCGCCTCGGCGCAGTCGTAGGCGAGCCGCTGCACCTCGCGGAACCCCCGCAACCGCTCCGGGAACCCACCGGTCGTCGCTGTCGTCATGGCCCCTGCCGCCGTCATGCCACCCGCCCCAACCCGGCCCGTGCCGACCGCGCTACTCGCTCGTAACCCGACCTGGCCGAGAGTTCCACTTGTTAGACGGTTCGTCAATAGGTTGCGTAACGGCAGGTCGGCACCGTGCGCACCGCGTCCCCGTAGCTCTCAGGCACGGTGCCCCCTAAGGTCCCGTACGACTCGAGTACGACCCCAAGACGGCTCTGCGGTCTGACGACCCGGCGTGGCCCGCGTCACTACTGTCGACAGCGTGACTGTGATCGCGACCGAAAGCCTGAGCAAGCGGTTCCCCCGGGTGACCGCTCTCGACCGGCTCTCCGTGGACGTCGGGCCCGGTGTGACCGGACTCGTCGGAGCCAACGGAGCCGGCAAGTCCACGCTCATCAAGATTCTGCTGGGCCTGTCCCCCGCCACCGAGGGCCGCGCCGAGGTGCTCGGCCTCGACGTCGCCACCAAGGGCGCCGACATCCGCGAGCGTGTCGGCTACATGCCGGAACACGACTGCCTGCCGCCCGACGTCTCGGCCACCGAGTTCGTCGTCCACATGGCGCGCATGTCCGGCCTGCCGCCCACCGCCGCGCGCGAGCGCACCGCGGACACCCTGCGCCACGTCGGGCTCTACGAGGAGCGCTACCGCCCCATGGGCGGCTACTCGACGGGCATGAAGCAGCGCGTGAAGCTCGCGCAGGCCCTCGTCCACGACCCCCAGGTGGTCTTCCTCGACGAGCCGACCAACGGCCTCGACCCGGTCGGCCGCGACGAGATGCTGGGCCTGATCCGCCGGGTGTACACCGACTTCGGCATCTCGGTCCTGGTCACCTCCCACCTGCTGGGCGAGCTGGAGCGCACCTGCGACCACGTCGTCGTCATCGACGGCGGCAAGCTGCTGCGGGCCAGCTCCACCACGGACTTCACCCAGACCACCACCACCCTCGCCGTCGAGGTCACCGACACCGACGCGCACCCGGACGGCACCGGCGCGGTGCGCGACGCGCTCCGGGCACGCGGGATCTCCGTCGAGGACGGCCGCGGCCTGCCCGGCGCGGGCCACGTCCTGCTCCTGACGGCGCAGGGCGAGGAGACCTACGACCTGGTCCGCGACGTCATCGCGGACCTCGGCCTCGGCCTGGTGCGCATGGAGCAGCGCCGGCACCACATCTCGGAGGTCTTCAAGGACGGCGACGACGCGACGCGGAAGGAGGCGGTCGGCCATGGCAACTGAGCAGCCCACAGCCACTGCGGCGGGCGGTCAGACCCGCATCCACAACATCGGCTACCGCAACTACGACGGCCCCCGCCTCGGCCGCGCCTACGCCCGCCGCTCCCTGTACTCGCAGTCCCTGCGCGGCGCCTACGGCCTCGGCCGCTCGGCCAAGACCAAGGTGCTGCCGATGCTGCTGTTCGTCGTGATGTGCGTGCCGGCGGCCATCATGGTCGCGGTCGCCGTCGCCACGAAGGCCAACGACCTGCCCGTGGACTACACCCGCTACGCGATCATCATGCAGGCCGTCATCAGCCTGTACGTCGCCTCGCAGGCCCCCCAGTCGGTCTCGCGGGACCTGCGCTTCAAGACCGTGCCGCTGTACTTCTCGCGGCCCATCGAAACCGGCGACTACGTCCGTGCCAAGTACGCGGCGCTGGCCTCGGCGCTGTTCATCCTCACCGCCGCCCCGCTGCTGGTGCTGTACGGCGGCGCGCTGCTGGCGGAACTCGACTTCGCGGACCAGACCAAGGGGTTCGCACAGGGACTCGTCTCCGTGGCACTGCTCTCACTGCTCTTCGCCGGCATCGGCCTGGTCATCGCCGCGGTCACCCCGCGGCGCGGCTTCGGCATCGCCGCCGTCATCGCCGTGCTGACCATCACCTACGGGGCGGTCTCCACCCTCCAGGCCATCGCCGAGGTGCAGGACAGCTCCGGTGCCATCGCCTGGATCGGGCTCTTCTCGCCGATCACGCTCATCGACGGCGTGCAGTCCGCGTTCCTGGGCGCCACCTCCGCCTTCCCGGGCGGGATCGGCCCGAGCAACGGCGAGGGCGTGGTCTACGTCCTCGTCACCCTCGGCCTGATCGCCGGCGCCTACGGCCTCCTGACGCGCCGCTACAAGAAGGTGGGACTGTGACCACGCTGCACCTCGACCACGTCTCCCGCTGGTTCGGCAACGTGGTCGCCGTCAACGACATCACCATGACCATCGGCCCGGGTGTCACCGGCCTGCTCGGCCCCAACGGCGCCGGGAAGTCCACCCTGATCAACATGATGGGCGGCTTCCTGTCCCCGTCCACCGGCACCGTCACCCTCGACGGGCAGCCGGTGTGGCGCAACGAGGCCGTCTACCGGCACATCGGCGTCGTCCCCGAGCGGGAGGCGATGTACGACTTCCTCACCGGCCGCGAGTTCGTCCTCGCCAACGCCGAGCTGCACGGCCTGGGCGCCACGGCCGCCCAGCGGGCGCTCGCGACGGTCGAGATGGAGTACGCCCAGGACCGGAAGATCGCCACGTACTCCAAGGGCATGCGCCAGCGCGTGAAGATGGCCTCGGCCCTCGTCCACGAACCGTCGCTGCTCCTGCTGGACGAGCCGTTCAACGGCATGGACCCGCGCCAGCGCATGCAGCTGATGGAACTGCTGCGGCGCATGGGCGACGAGGGGCGCACGGTGCTGTTCTCCTCGCACATCCTCGAGGAGGTCGAGCAGCTCGCCTGGCACATCGAAGTGGTGGTGGCGGGCCGGCACGCGGCCAGCGGCGACTTCCGCAAGATCCGCCGCCTGATGACCGACCGTCCGCACCGCTACCTGGTCCGCTCCAGCGACGACCGGGCGCTCGCGGCGGCGCTGATCGCCGACGCGTCGACGTCGGGCATCGAGGTCGACCTGGCCGAGGGTGCGCTGCGCATCCAGGCGGTGGACTTCGGCCGTTTCACGGCCCTGCTGCCGAGGGTTGCCAAGGAGCACGGCATCCGCCTGCTCACGGTCTCGCCGTCCGACGAGTCCCTCGAGTCCGTCTTCTCGTATCTCGTCGCGGCGTAGGAGGCCGAAGATGTACGACCCCACAGTCGCCCGGCTCACCTACCGGGCCCTGCTCGGCCGCCGCCGGGCCCTCATCCTGGGCGCCCTGCCCCTGCTGCTGCTCGTCATCGCCGTCGCGGTGCGCGGCCTGTCCGGAGCCGACGACCAGACCGCCGCCGACGTGCTGGGCGGGTTCGCGCTCGCCACCATGGTGCCGATCATCGGTGTCATCGCCGGCACCGGCGCCATCGGCCCGGAGATCGACGACGGCTCGGTGGTGTATCTGCTGTCCAAGCCGGTCAAGCGGCCGACGATCATCTTCACCAAGCTGATCGTGGCCGTCGCCGTGACGATGGTCTTCTCCGCGGTGCCCACCCTGATCGCCGGCCTGGTCCTGAACGGCAACGGCCAGCAGGTCGCCGTGGCCTACACGATCGCCGCGCTGGTCGCCTCCATCGCCTACGCCGCGCTGTTCCTGCTGCTCGGCACGGTCTCCCGGCACGCCGTGGTGTTCGGGCTGGTCTACGCCCTGGTCTGGGAGGCGCTGTTCGGCTCGCTGGTGCCGGGCGCGCGCACCCTCAGCGTCCAGCAGTGGTCGCTGGCGGTCGCGGAGCGGGTCGCGGACGGGAACCTGGTGACCTCGGACGTCGGCCTGCCGACCGCGACGGTGCTGCTCGTGGCGGTCACGGTGCTGGCGACCTGGTACGCGGGACAGAAGCTGCGGTCGCTGACACTGGCCGGGGAGGAGTGAGGCAGCGGCCGGGCGGCCCCCCCATATTCGGTGGCGCGGGATTTCGGAGCCCCGCACACTGGTGGTCGTCCGCGCCGCAGGGATCACAGCGGCGCCACGTTCTGGGAGAGGAGCCGGGCGATGTCCATGCACGACAGTACGTCCGGCTCCCGACAGGGCAGCCGACGGCGGGCTCCGGAGTAGCCGTTACCTCTCCGCCGAGCCCGCCCCGCACGGGGAGCTGCCCGGGGCGGCCGCTTCGAGCACGCGGTGCACTGCACCGGCGTGGGCCGCCCACCCGGAGGATTGGCCGAGTGGCAAGGCACCGGCTCGCGTCGAGGTCCACCGAGGCGGGCCGTGGTCGGGCGGAGAACGCCCGCGCACGTTCGATCCGTGCATCCTCCGCCGACGATCCACGCCGCCTGCGCGGGCCGTCGCACGGCGTCCGGCCGTCGCACGGCGGCAGGACAGCCGTAGGGCGTCGGACCAGCCGCAGGGCGTCAGGCGGCCGCATGATGTCAGGCCGGCCGCAGGGCGTCGGCGTCGGACCGGCGTGCGGTCTCAGCCCAGCAGACGCTCCAGCACCACCGCGATGCCGTCCTCGTCGTTCGAGGAGGTCACCTCGTCCGCCACCGCCCGCAGTTCGGCATGGGCGTTGGCCATGGCCACGCCGCGGGCGGCCCAGGCGAACATGGGGACGTCGTTCGGCATGTCGCCGAAGGCGATGGTGTCCGCGGCCTTCATGCCGAGGCGGCGGGCGGCCAGCGACAGCCCCGTCGCCTTGGACAGCCCCAGCGGCAGCAGTTCGACGACGCCGGCGCCGGCCATGGTGACCGTGACGAAACCGCCGGCGGTCCGGCGGGCCACGTCCGCCAGCTCGTCGTCCGACAGCGTCGGATGCTGGATGTAGATCTTGTTCAGCGGTGCGGACCACAGGTCCGAGGCGTCCGTGAACGGGGTCGCCGGGAGCCCGCCCCCGACCTCGTACCCGGGGCCGACCAAAACCTCGCCGTCCAGCCCGTCGCGGCTGGCCGCCAGATACAGCGGGCCGGTCTCCGCCTCGATCTTGGCCAGCGCCACACCGGCCAGCTGCCGGTCCAGGGTGACCGAGGTGAGCAGCCGGTGCTCCCCGGCGTGGTAGACCTGCGCGCCCTGACCGCAGACGGCCAGCCCCTCGTAACCGAGGTCGTCCAGGACATGCCGGGTCCAGGGGACCGCGCGGCCGGTGACGACGATGTGGGCGGCGCCCGCCGCAGTGGCCGCGGCGAGCGCGTCACGGGTGCGCTGCGAGACGGTGTCGTCGGTGCGCAGCAGCGTCCCGTCGAGGTCGGTCGCGATCAGGCGGTACGGAAGGCCCGCGCCGGAGGCGTCCTCAAACGCGTCACCGGGGGCGGCGTCGGGGGCGGCGTCGCTCACTTGGCCACCGGCTCCAGGACTTCCCGGCCGCCCAGGTACGGACGCAGCACCTCGGGGACCCGCACGGATCCGTCGGCCTGCTGGTGGTTCTCCAGGAGGGCGACGATGGTGCGCGGCACGGCGCACAGCGTGCCGTTGAGCGTGGCCAGCGGGCGCACCTTCTTGTCCTCGCGCACACGGATCGACAGCCGGCGCGACTGGAACTCGGTGCAGTCCGAGGTCGAGGTCAGCTCGCGGTACTTGCCCTGGGTCGGGATCCAGGCCTCGCAGTCGTACTTGCGTGCGGCCGAGGAGCCCAGGTCGCCGGTGGCGACGTCGATCACCCGGAACGGCAGCTCCAGGGAGGCGAGCCACTGCTTCTCCCACTCCAGCAGGCGCTGGTGCTCGGCCTGGGAGTCGTCCGGGTGGACGTAGGAGAACATCTCGACCTTGTCGAACTGGTGGACGCGGAAGATGCCCCGGGTGTCCCGGCCGTGCGATCCGGCCTCGCGACGGAAGCACGGCGAGAACCCGGCGTAGCGCAGCGGCAGGCGCTCGGCGTCGATGATCTCGTCCATGTGGTACGCGGCGAGCGGCACCTCGGACGTGCCGACCAGGTAGAGGTCGTCGTCGGCGAGGTGGTAGACGTCCTGGGCGGCCTGGCCGAGGAAGCCGGTGCCGGCCATCGACTGCGGACGGACCAGCGCCGGGGTGAGCATCGGCGTGAACCCGGCCGCGGTGGCCTGGGCCATCGCCGCGTTCACCAGCGCCAGCTCCAGCAGGGCGCCGACACCGGTCAGGAAGTAGAAGCGGGAGCCGGAGACCTTGGCGCCGCGCTCGACGTCGATGGCGCCGAGCAGCTGGCCGAGTTCGAGGTGGTCCCTGGGCTCGAAGCCCTCGGCGGCGAAGTCGCGGGGCGCGCCGTGCGTCTCCAGCGTGACGAAGTCCTCCTCGCCGCCCACGGGGACGTCGGGGTGGACGAGGTTGCCGAGCTGGAGCAGTAGTTCCTGGGTCTCGGCGTCTGCCGCGTCGCGCTCGGCGTCGGCCGCCTTCACATCGGCGGCGAGCTGGCTCCCTCGCTTCAGCAGCTCGGCCTTCTCGTCCCCGGTGGCCTTGCCGATCAGCTTGCCGAGGCCCCTCTGCTCGGCGCGCAGTTCGTCGAAGCGGACGCCGGACGACCTGCGCCGCTCGTCGGCAGACAGGAGGGCGTCGACGAGCGCGACGTCCTCTCCACGGGCGCGCTGGGACGCGCGCACACGGTCGGGGTCCTCACGGAGCAGGCGAAGGTCAATCACGCGGCCAAGGCTACCGGTGCGTGGTGACGGCTCTCGACTCACTCTGACGAGTCAGGACCCTTACATTCCGCTATGCCCTCTTTGCGGCTTGTGTTCCCGCCGTCAATAAACCAGTGTCTCATTCCCTGGAACGAGGCGGCGGGAAGTCGGGTGTTGACCGGATTCCCTTGTGGAGAACGGGACTTGGGGCGGGGCTGTCCACAGGAATCCACAGCCCCGAGAAGTTATCCACAGGCTGTGCGAAAGATCTGTGGACTTCGGAATTGATCATTCCTGATCGGGCGTCCGGTGCGGAGAATTCCCGATTCAAACCCGTCGCACACCCACGTACGAGTGGAAACGGTTCACTCCGGAGTATGGCGGGCAAGAAACAGGTGGACGAGGGGTGGCCTGGGGCTCTGTGGACGGAGATGGGACCCGAAGGGTGATTTGTCGACTGAATCATGCTTCGTTGTCGACTTGTCCCCAGGTCGAGAAGCAGACCTGTGGATAACTTCTGTGGACAACGACAATCCGTAGATACGACGGCTGAAAAAGACCGGCGGGCGCCGGGCGGCATGAGGATGAGCCGGTCGGGACCGCCCGATCAGAACCGCCCGGTCGGGACCCCCCCGGTCAGAACCGCCCGTCCTGGCAGCGCGCCACCCAGTCCGCCGCCGCCGCGAACTCCTCGTCCGAGGTCCCCGGACGCGGCGCCCCGACATCGGCCGGCGTCAGGCCCGCACGGGGATAGGAGCCGAGGAACCGCACCTGGAGGCAGATCCGCTTCAGCCCCATCAGGGCCTCGGCCACCCGGCGGTCGGCGATGTGCCCCTCGGCGTCGATGCAGAAGCAGTAGTTGCCGATGCCGGCACCGGTGGGCCGGGACTGGAGCAGCATCAGGTTGATGCCCCGGGTGGCGAACTCGCCCAGCAGGTCACGCAGCCCGCCGGGGTGGTCGTCGCGCTGCCACAGCACGACGGAGGTCTTGTCGGCGCCGGTCGGCGCGGCCGGCCGGGCGGGGCGGCCCACCAGCACGAACCGCGTCTGGGCGTTCTCCGCGTCGTGGATCCCCGTCTCCAGGGCCTCCAGGCCGTACCGGGAGGCGGCGAACTCGCCGGCGAAGGCGGCGTCGAACCGGCCCTCCTGCACCAGGCGGGCACCGTCCGCGTTGGAGGCGGCCGACTCCCACGTCACGTCCGGGAGATGCGCCTTGAGCCAGTTGCGCACCTGCGGCTGCGCGGCGGGGTGCGCGGTGACGGTCTTGATGTCCGACAGCTTGGTGCCGGGGCGGACCAGCAGCGCGAAGGTGATCGACAGCAGCACCTCGCGGTAGATCATCAGCGGCTGGCCGGCGACCAGCTCGTCGAGGGTGGTGGTGATGCCGCCCTCGACGGAGTTCTCGATCGGCACGAAGGCGGCTTCGGCCTCGCCGGCCCGTACCGCGTCGAGCGCGGACTGGACCGACACGTAGGGGACCAGCTCCCGGGTCGCCGCCTCGGGAAGCGTGCGCAGAGCGACTTCGGTGAAGGTGCCTTCGGGGCCGAGATACGCGTAACTGGCTGGCATGACCTCACCCTAATGGGCCCAAGGGAACGCGGCCCCCGCGTCTCACCGGAGCCCCTCGCCCGGGTGACCCGCCACCACCGCCCCGGGCCATGCACGGCCCCCGGGCGAGGCACGGCCCCCGGGCTCACGTACGACCCCGCGCCCAGGTACAGCCCCCGGGCCCAGGTACGGCCCCGGCGCCGGCCGTCAGCCCTCGAGCAGCCGCTGCCCCACGTACTCGCCCTCCGCCGCCCCGCCGGGCACCGCGAACAGGCCGCTCGCCTCGTGGCGGATGAACGCCGACAGCGCGTCCCCCCGGTCCAGCTTGCGCTGCACCGGCACGAAGCCGCGCAGCGGATCGGCCTGCCAGCAGATGAACAGCAGGCCGGCGTCCGGCACACCGTCCGCGTCGAAGCCGTCGTGGTACGAGAAGGGGCGCCGCAGCATCGCCGCGCCACCGTTCTGGTCGGGGCGGGTGATCCGGGCGTGCGCGTTGATGGGGACGACCAGGTTCCCCGCCGCGTCGGTCTTCTCGAGGTCCATCTCGGTGGTCTCGTCGCCACCGGACAGCGGCGCGCCGTCGGACTTGCGGCGCCCGATGACGGCCTCCTGGTCCTTGCCGGACAGCTTCTCCCAGTCGTCCAGGAGCATGCGGATGCGGCGGACGACGACATAGGAGCCGTTGGCCATCCAGGCCGGATCCTTGCCGCCCGAGGCGGGGACGAAGAGCCGCTCGTCGAAGTCGGGCTCGTCCGGCTTCGGATTGCGGGTGCCGTCGATCTGGCCCATGAGGTTGCGGGCGGTCATGGGGTGGGCGGTGGCGCCCGGCGAGCGGTTGAAGCCGTTCATCTGCCAGCGGACCCGTGCCGCGGCCCCGGCGTCCTGCTGGATCGCGCGCAGGGCGTGGAAGGCGACCAGGGCGTCGTTGGCGCCGATCTGCACCCACAGATCTCCGTTGCTGCGCGCCTTGTCGAGGCGGTCGGAGGAGAAGTCGGGCAGCGGATCGAGGGAGGCCGGACGCTGCTTCTCCAGACCGGTCCGGCGGAAGAAGCTGTGACCGAAACCGAAGGTGACGGTGAGGGAGGAGGGCCCGGCGTCCCGGGCGACGTCGGTGTCGCCGGACCCCGTCGGCTCACCGGCCATCAGGCGCCGGGCGGTGTCCGACCAGCGGCGCAGCAGGGCCGCGGCCTCCCTGCGTCCGGCGCCCGCCGCCAGGTCGAAGGCGACGAGGTGACCGCAGGACTGCATCGGGGTGGTGATCCCGGGCTGATGTTTCCCGTGAAACATCACCTGCTCGGCGCCGAGCGAGGTCAGGGGCGTCGCGCCGGAGGGTGCGGCGGCATAGCCGGTGGCCGCGCCCGCCGCGCCGAGGACGAGGCCGGTGGCACCGGCGGTGCCGAGCAGCCGGCGGCGTGAGATGCCGGCCGGCGCCGGGTCCTTGCCGCCGTCGGGGCCGGCGGCCGGCGCCTCGGCGGTGCGGGCCTGCGGAATGGACTGGTCAGCCATGGTGCGGTTCAGCCGATCTGCGCGTTCTTCTTGACGGTCACCTGGTCGATGTCGGAGGTCCGTACGGTGACGGCGACCTCCCAGTCGCCGGCCATGGGGATCTGCACTCCGCTCGCCGACCAGTGTCCGGTGGTGATGTGCTCGGGGACGACGGGCAGCGGCCCGATGTCCTGGGACTCCAGCGTGAAGGCGATCTTCACCTCGGGGACGTCGACGGGGCGTCCGTCGGGGTGGGTGGCGTAGACGTGGAGCTCGTTGGCGCCCACGCGCGCGGGGTCGACGTCGATGCGCACGACGCCCTTGCCGTTCTTGCCGCCGGTGTCGTACGGCATGTCCAAAGTCAGCGTCCCGGTCGGGGCGGTGGCCGACGAGGAGGACGACGACGTGGCCGCCTTCGCCTCCTCCACCGTGCGTCCGGGCTCGGTCTGCGTCAGGGCGGTGGTGACGGCGAGGAGGACGACGGCGACGCCCGTCTCGGCCAGCACGGAACGGCGCAGTCCGAAGCGGTGCGGGTCGGCGTCCCGCAGCCGCTTCTGCCGGGCGGCGTCCACGGCGGCCCGCTGCCGGGCGAGCTGAGCGGCCCGCTCGGCGCCGACGCCGTCCTCGTCCGCGTCCCCGGCGTCCGCCGCAGAGGTCTTGCCGGCTTCCCGGATGTCCGCCGCAGAGGTCCTGCCGGCTTCCCGGACGCCCGCCGCAGAGGTCTTGCCGGCTTCCCGGACGCCCGCCGCAGAGGTCTTGCCGGCTTCCCGGACGCCCGCCGCAGAGGTCTTGCCGACTTCCCGGATGTCCGCCGAAGTGGCCTTGGCAGGCGCCCTCACCTCCGCCTTCTCCCGGTCCTGCACCGTGGTCGGCACCGCCTTTGCCAGCCGTGCCGTCCACCGCCGGGACAGGAACGCGATGCCGACCAGGACGACCACCAACCCGAGCTTGATCAGGAGGAGCTGCCCGTACCGGGTGTCGGTGAAGGCCGTCCAGGAGCCGAGCTGCCGCCAGGACTGGTAGACGCCGGTCACCACCAGCGCGACCACGCTGCCGAAGGCGATCCGGGAGAACCGGCGCACGGCGGACGCCGCGACCGGTGTGTCCGCGGGCGCCCGGTACAGGGCGACGAGCAGTGCGGTGAGCCCGCCGAGCCAGGCGGCGACGGCCAGCAGGTGCACGAAGTCGACCGGCATGGCGATGCCCGCCTGGAGCCCGACCGAGGCGTGCTCGGACATCGCCCAGCTCGCCGCGAGCCCTGCTGCGACGACCGTCCCGCCGACCGCGAGCCCGAAGGCCAGGTCCCGCTTCTCGGCGTCCTCCCGCTTCTCGTACGCCCCGAAGAGCACGGCGACGAACAGCGCCGCCGCGGCGAGCAGCAGCAGCCGGGACACGAGCGCGGCGCCCGTCTTGGTCTGGAGCACCTGCCCGAGCAGCTCCAGGTCGAATACGTCGCCGGCCTTCCCGGAGCCGGTGTAGGAGCCGCGGAGCAGCAGCAGGAGCAGCGTCGACGCGGTGAGCGCCAGCCACCCGGAGACCACGAGCCGCTGCACGGCCCGTACTCCCGCCCCGCGCGGCCAGCAGGCGAGCACGAAGGCGGCACCGCCGACCAGCACCACGAACCCGGCGTACGACACGTACCGCCCCACGCAGTAGAGCAGCCCCACGGCCCCGCCGCCGGCCTGCTGGTCGGCGACCGAGACGGAGGTCTCGGACGGGGCGCCGACGGAGAAGGTGAAGGCGCCGGCGACGGGGTGGCTGTCGGCGGACACGACCTGGTAGGCCACCGTGTAGGTGCCGTCGGGCAGTCCCGCGTGCAGCTTCACGGCGTACGTCGTGCCGCCGGCCTCGGACGGCGCGCCGTCGTCGACGCGCTTGCCCTTGGGGTCGAGGACGCGCAGCGAGTCGGAGTCCAGGGACACCGTCTCGGAGAAGGTCAGCGACACCTGGGCCGGGGCCTGGTCGACCACCGCCCCCTGCCGGGGGTCGCTGCCGGTCAGCGCGGCGTGCGCGGTGGCCGGGCCGGCCCCGGCCAGCAGCGCGCACACCGCGGCCAGGAGCAGCAGCACCAGGGTTCTCACCCGCGGGGCGATGGTCTGCGTCAAGGTGGTCCCTCCCTCGGTGACCGGAGCGGCCCGGAACGGGCCGGGGCGCTCAGTGCCCCGTGTGTCCGGAGTCCGGCCGGTACGTGGCCGGCTTCACCGGCAGTTCGACCGTGACGGGGTCGGAGTGGGCGAAGTGGAGTTCGACGGAGACCGTCTGACCCTCCTTCGGCTTCCGCTTCAGCTTCTCGAACATCAGGTGGTTCCCACCGCTCTCCAGCACGAGCCGGCCGTGGGCGGGGACCGGCAGGCTGTCCACCTCCCGCATGGTGCCGTCGACGGTCTCGTGCACGGTGACCTCGCCGAGGTCGCTGGTGACCGAGGTCAGCTCGTCCTCGGTGCCGCCGTCGTTGGCGATGGTGAGAAAGCCCGCCGCCATGTCCGAGACGGGCTGCGGCATGTAGGCGGCGCTGACGGCGAGGTCCGCGCCCTGGGGCGCGGAGTCGTCCGAGCCGCAGCCGGTGAGTATCAGCGCACCGGCCACGACCGCGACGGGCACGGCGGCGGCCCTGCGCAACCCTGCGACCTGGCGGCGGCCGGCGGCCCCGCGCAATCCTGCGATCCGGCGGCCGGCGGCCCCGTGCGACCCGCGCCTCACGGCTTCTCCCCCTTGATGAGCTTGGGGAGGTCCTTGCTGTAGTCGCCGACCTCGGCGTCCTCGCCGTAGAGCACGTACCCGGCGTCGGTCTTCGGGGAGAAGGCGACGACCTGGGTGCCGTGCATGGAGACGACCTTGCCGTCCTTGTCCTTGGTCGGCGGGTCGATGGAGATGCCGAGGGTGCGGGCGCCCGCCTGGATGGTGTCGAAGTCACCGGTCAGGCCGACGAAGTCGGGGTCGATGCCCTTGAGCCACTCGCCGAGCGCCTCGGGGGTGTCCCGCTCGGGGTCGGTGGTGACGAACACGACCTGCAACGCGTCCCGCTCCGCCTGGGACAGTTCCTTCTTGGCCACGGCGATGTTGTTCATCGTCAGCGGGCAGACGTCGGGGCAGTGGGTGTAGCCGAAGTAGATCAGGGTCGGCTTGCCCGCGGTCCGCTCACGGAGGTCGTACGGCTTGCCCTGGGTGTCGGTGAGGACCAGGTCCGGCTTCTCGAACGGCTTGTCGAGGACGGTGGCCGCCTTCTGGCCGGTCTCCTCGGACACCATGGTGACCGGCTTGTCGCTGTCGTTGCCGCTGCCGCAGGCGGACAGGGTCAGGGATGCGGCGGCGAGCAGGGCTGCCGCCGCGAAGGTCTTCTTGCGCATAGAGAAATGTCCCAGATGTGAGGTGCTCCGGTGCGCACCGGGGTGCCGAACCGCGGACGCGGGTGCCGGCCGGCCCCGGTGCGCACCGGACGAGTAGGTGCGTCAGGCGTTGCCGCGCCGACGCCCGGCGAGCACGCCGTAGGCCACGCCGGCCGCGCCGACGACGATGCCGACGACGCCCAGGACGCGGGCGGTGGTGTCGGTGGAGTCCTCGGAGCCGGCGTCGGCGGTGGTGTTCTGCGCGGCGGGCTCGGCGTCCTCCGCGTTCTCGGCGTCCTCGGTGGCCTCCTGGCCCGAGGCGCCGTGGTGGTCGTCCTCGGCGGCGGACAGTTCGAGCACCGGCGCCGGGTGCTCGGGCTCCTCCTGGCCCTCCTGCGGCACCTCGATCCAGCGCACGACCTCCTTGTTGGAGTACGTCTGGATCGCCTTGAACACCAGCTCGTCGGTGTCCTCGGGCAGCGCGCCGACGGACACCGGGAACTTCTGGAAGTAGCCGGGCTCGATGCCCTTGCCGTCGGCGGTCCAGGTCACCTTGGTCACGGCCTCGGTGATCTTGTTGCCGTGCGACTCGATGGGCTTGTCGAGCTTGCCCTTGGTCACCTCGGCCTTCCAGCCGGGCACCGGCGCCGGCATCACCGACGACAGCGGGTGGTCGGCGGGGAAGGTGACCTCCAGCTTGGTGGTGGAGGCGTTGTCCCGCTCGTTGGGGACCTTGAAGTTGACCGTGGCGTAGCCGCCCTTGGCCGCGGTGCCCTCCGGCTGCACGCTGACGTGCGCGAGGGCGGGGGAGGACAGGACGAGCACGGCGGTGCCGGCGGCGGCGCCGACCGCGGCGAGGCGCGCGGCCTTGGCGGACGTCGCGGACGTGACGTTCGGGAACGAGACCTTCATGGACGGAGCACTCCGCTTCCGTGAAGCCGGTGCAGGGCACCGGTGGGGAACAGGGACGGTGGGCGTGCGGGCGCGCGGCCGGGCCGCCGTCGGCCGGCGGGCCGGGAACGCACGCACGCGCGCGTGCCGCACGACGGCGGCCGCCCGTCCCCGGCGATCCGGAGCGGTGGTCGCGTCGTGTCAGGCCGCGAGGGAGAAGGCGGCGGGCGGGCCGCGCCGGATCACCGTGTGCTGGAGTGCGGTGGTACGGGGAACGGGCGGCGCGAGGGTGGCCGTACGCGGTTGCCGGGCGCCCGCCTCGGGGGTGTCCGGCAGCCCGGCGCACAGCGCGCGGACCAGCGCCAGCGCCCCGCGCAGGGAGCGTACGAGGGTCTCCTCGGCGACCGCGTACGCGGACTGCGCCGACAGCTCGACGAGCCGTGCCAGGGCCAGGTCGCCGCGGCGCAGCAGCCAGCCCGCGGCGATCGCGGCGAGGACGTGGCCGAGAAGCATCGGCAGCGACGGCAGCAGCGAGGCCGAGGGGTCGACGGCGGAGGACAGGGCGTCCGTGTGCGGGTGGGCCCCCGCGCCGGTGTCCGGGCGGACCCGCGCGTCGGCCAGGATGCGCTCGGCCTGGGCGGGGCTGATCGCCGCCGCGGTGGCCCCGCACATCAGCCGGGCGGCCTGCTGGACCAGGGAGGCGTCCGAGACGGCCCCCGCCGACTGCGCCGTCGCCGTGACCGCCGTACTCCCGTGCTGCCCCAGTCCGAACAGCGAGTGCAGCGCCAGCTGCCCGGCCGCGAGGAGCGCGGCGATGCCCGGCAGCGAGCGCTCCCGCCCGGCCAGCGGCGCCGCCACCACGGCCATCGCGAGGAACCCCGCGCCCAGCGACCACAGCGGAACGCGGGCGCAGGAGGCCAGCGTGTGACCCGCCGCGGCCAGCACGACGCAGACCGCGGCGAACACCGCGGCCCGCAGGACCCGGAGATCGTGTCCGGAGCGCGCCGAAGGCGGGTGGGGGGCAGTCATGGCGGGCTCATCATCCCATTGGCCCCGCCCGCCCCGTACGGCAGGTCCGCAAGATGCCCTGAATACGGTAGGCGCGGAAGATCACGTTCTGCCAGGAATGCCACGGAGGACGGCCGGTTCGGCCGGCCACCGCACCGGCGCCCGGACCGGCCCCCGCACCGGCCCCCGCCCGCCGACCGTACGGAGGCCCCGGCCGACGGACGAGCCGCCGAGCGGGCCGAGGCCCCGGTCGGCCGACGGGCGAGCTGACGATCGGGACCCGTGACCCGGTCGCGGAAGGCCTCCCAACAGGACGGGGTAGGGCGGGGTGGGACCGATACGGTGGTCTGGCAGTGAAACTGGCGGCGGACCCGGGGGCCGGCCCGGCCGTGCGGCGGGCGCATACACCGCCCGCCGCAAGGACGCATCCGCCGAACGGGCGGTGTCGTGCCGACGCGGTGCTTACGCTCCGGCACGCGGGGCAATACGTATCGGTATGTCGAGCCGCGGCCGGGAGGCTGGAGCATGAGCATCTGGTGGTCACTCCATCTGCGGCGCGAGGCTGCGAGCGTGCCCCTGGCCCGGCGCCTGCTGCTCGGCACGATGGAGACCGCGGGCGTCGACCCCGACGTCTCGTACGACCTGTCCGTCGCCCTCAGCGAGGCCTGCGCCAACGCCGTCGAGCACGGCGGCGACGGCGGCCGGGACGGCTCCGGCGAGGCCTACCGCGTCACCGCCTATCTGGACGGCGAGCGGTGCCGCATCGAGGTCGCCGACACCGGCCCCGGGTTTCCGGCGGCCTCCGCGGTGGCGCCGGTGCGCTGCGCGGGGGCCGACGCCGAGAGCGGGCGTGGCCTGTGTCTGATCCGGGAGCTCGCCGACCACGTCCACATCGGCAGTACGCCGGGCCGCGGCGGGGCCGTGGTGAGCTTCGACAAGATCCTCAAATGGCGTGAGGACGCCCCGCTGGTGGCGGTGTGACCGCACGGCCGGTGGGGCGCCCCACGACGTGATCCGTACCCGGCGTCAGCCCTTCAGCGCCGCCATCCAGGCCTCGACCTCGTCCGACCGGCGCGGCAGCGCGGCCGACAGGTTCCGGTTGCCGTCCTCCGTGACGAGGATGTCGTCCTCGATCCGCACGCCGATGCCGCGGTACTCCTCCGGCACGGTCAGATCGTCGGTCTGGAAGTACAGCCCCGGCTCGACGGTCAGCACCATGCCCGGCTCCAGCACGCCGGCCACGTACGTCTCGGTGCGCGCGGCGGCGCAGTCGTGGACGTCCATGCCGAGCATGTGACCGGTGCCGTGCAGCGTCCAGCGGCGCTGCAGGCCCAGCTCCAGCACCCGCTCGACCGGGCCCTCGACCAGGCCCCACTCGACCAGCTTCTCGGCCAGCACGCGCTGCGCGGCGTCGTGGAAGTCCCGGTACTTGGCGCCCGGCTTCACGGCCGCGATACCGGCCTCCTGGGCCTCGTACACCGCGTCGTAGATCTTCTTCTGCAACTCGCTGTAGCGGCCGTTGATCGGCAGGGTGCGGGTGACGTCGGCGGTGTAGTACGTGTGCGTCTCCACGCCGGCGTCGAGGAGCAGCAGGTCGCCGGAGCGGACCGGGCCGTCGTTGCGCACCCAGTGCAGCGTGCAGGCGTGCGGGCCGGCGGCGCAGATGGAGCCGTAGCCGACGTCGTTGCCCTCCACGCGCGCGCGGAGGAAGAACGTGCCCTCGATGTAGCGCTCGCTGGTGGCCTCGGCCTTGTCGAGGACCTTCACGACGTCCTCGAAGCCGCGCACGGTGGAGTCGACGGCCTTCTGCAGCTCGCCGATCTCGAACGCGTCCTTGACCAGCCGCATCTCGGACAGGAAGACGCGCAGCTCCTCGTCGCGCTCGGCGGTGACCTTGTCGGTCAGCGCGGCCTCGATGCCGGCGTCGTGACCGCGTACGACGCGCACCGGTCCGGTGGCCTCGCGCAGCGCGCCCGCCAGCTCGCGCACGTCGGAGACCGGGAGGCCGTAGAGCTTCTCGGCCTCGGTGAGCGAGTGCCGGCGGCCGACCCACAGCTCGCCCTGGCCGTCCAGCCAGAACTCGCCGTTCTCGCGGTTGGAGCGGGGCAGGAGGTAGAGCGTGGCGTCGTGCCCGCCGGCGGTCGGCTCCATGACGAGGACGCCGTCCTCGGTCTGGTTGCCGGTGAGGTAGGCGTACTCGACCGACGCGCGGAAGGGGTACTCGGTGTCGTTCGAGCGGGTCTTCAGGTTCCCCGCGGGGATCACCAGGCGCTCGCCGGGGAAGCGCGCGGAGAGCGCGGCGCGCCGGGCGGCGGTCTCGGCGGCCTGCGGAACGGGCGCCAGATCGCGCAGCTCCGTGTCGGCCCAGCCGGACTTCATGTTCTCGGCCAGTTCGTCGGACACGCCCGGGTACAGGCCGTTCTTGCGCTGCTTGATCGGCTCTTCCTCAGCGGTTTCCGGGGTCTCCGGGAACTCGTCCGCCACGGTCATCCTCCTCGATACGGCACTGGACCACCCCCCATCGTACGGTCGTACGGAAGGGGGCCCAGGGGCGAAGGGCCTGTTACACCGTGGGGCACGGCACAGGGTGACCGTCCGCTATGCGAACAGTTGGCGCCTTAGGCGCGCTGTCCGCTATTCGAACCGCACCGCCAGCAGGACGACGTCCTCCTCGCCGTCGCTGGCGTCCAGCCCGTCCGGCAGCACCGTGCGCAGGACGTGCTCGGCGACGGCGTCCGGGTCCTGACGGGCCGCCCGCGGGACGCCGGCCGCCGCCGCGTGCAGCCGTGCGAAGGCGCGGTCGGAGGCGTCTCCGGTGCGGTGCAGCAGCCCGTCGGTGTACAGCAGAACCGTCTCTCCGCGTTCGGCGTGGATCTCCACGCTCGGCGCCTCCCAGCAGGCCAGCATGCCCAGCGGCGCGGACACGGACGTCTCCACGAACTCCGTGCGCCGCTCGCCGATCAGCAGCGGCGGGGTGTGCCCGGCCCCGGCCAGCGTGATCCGGCGCAGCACGGGCTCGCAGTAGCCGAACAGGGCGGTGGCCGAGCGGGCCGGCTCCGTCAGCCGCAGCAGCAGTTCCAGGTCGGACAGGACGGCCACCGGGTCCTCGCCCTCCATCACGGCGTACGCCCGCAGGGACGCGCGCAGCCGGCCGGTCGCGGCGACCGCGCTGGGCCCGGAACCGGTGACGGAGCCGACGGCGAGCCCGAGCGCGGCGTCGGGCAGCGGCAGCGCGTCGTACCAGTCGCCGCCGCCGCGCGGGCCGGTGCGACGGCGCGCGGCGAGCTGCACGCCCGGGATCCGGGGCAGGCGCGAGGGCAGCAGTTCCTCGGACATGGTCGTCATGCACGCGCGCGTGCGCTCGACCTCCAGCAGCCGGGCGAGGTGCTCGGACGCGTAGCGCACGTAGAGCCCGGCCAGGTGGCGCCGGCGCTCGCGCGGCTCGGCCGGTTCGTCGTAGAGCCACACGGCGGCGCCGAGGCGTCCGGTGTCGTCGGTGCGCAGCGCGAGGGTGTAGCCGGCGGCGTAGCCGAGGCGGACGGCGACCTCGCGGTGCCGGGGGTCGAGTCCCTGCTCGGCGAACAGGTCGGGCTCCGCGATGCCGTCCTCGCCGCCCGCGAGGCCGTCGAGGATGCGTCCGTACGGCACCGAGGCGCGCGGCACCGTCTCCAGATGGCCGAGATCGGCCCGGGTCAGACCGAGGCCGACGGTGGTGTCCGGGCCGAGTCCGTCGCCGGGTTCCAGGACGACGAAACCGCGCCGGGCGCCCAGCAGGGCGGCTCCGGCGCGCAGCAGTTCCTGGAGCGCTTCGGCGAGGGTGCGGGTGCGGGCCAGGCGCTCGGTCAGCTCGTGCAGGGTCGTCAGGTCCGAGACCCAACCGGCGAGGCGGTCCTGGAGCAGGGCGCCGGGGGCGCCGGGGGAAGCGGGCGGCGGCAGTGCGGAGGCTCCCGCTGCGGCGGACGCGACAGTGTGTGCGGGGGCGGGAACCGTTGAATCGATTCCGGCCACTTTCGGAGGGTGCGGGGCGTTCATGGCAACCGGCTTTCCGACCGGCGCTTACTGCTCAAAAGCATCGCAAACCCCCATGTCATTCTGCGCCGCTAGCAGTGTCTCCACATGTACACGCACTCGAGAGGAGATGTCCAGCATTGTCCTGCTGGGATTCCTGGTGTCCGTGAGAGTCGAGTGACCTCGTTCTCGACCCCTTGCGGAAATATGAAGTTGGCTTGAAACTGCCCCAGAGGACGGCTTGTTGCGGTCGACTGGGGGTGCTCCACGGAGCGTCACAACGGTCGTGATGGGTACGTACTCGGTGAAGGCCAGGGGTGGTTGGGGGCCGCCCGGAACCTGGCGCGGGACCCGGGCGTCCTATCCACCGACGACCGAGCCCCATCCTCCCGTGCCGGAGGCGGAGAGAAGTACGCGGGACGGCAAACGCCAGACTTCGCCACCCCCGCGCCACGCCCATGCTTTTGCCAGACGCGGTATGGACGTAACGGCCGGAACAGCCGCAACGGTCGCAGCACCGTGACGGCCCGACGGCCACGGACCAGTCAATGCTCGGCCCACAGGGGTTGATTGGGGTTCCCCTTGCCTCAGGCAAGGGTGTGATGCGCCAAGCGCTACGCACAGCGAAGTGATCGACTCATGGTGTGATGCGGCCCACGGTGTTGCCAGCGTGCAACGGAAAGGAACGAGCGCTCATGCGCGAGATCCTCGGAAGGCGACGCAGGCTCCTGTCCAGGCGCGGTGACGGGGGGCCTGACCTGATCAGCGCGGCCCTGACCTACGCGACGGAATGGCAGTGGCCCGTCCTGCCGGGCGTGGCGGCGGACTCGGAGCGGCCCGGCCGCTGCGGCTGCCCCGACCCGGAGTGCACGGTTCCCGGCGCCCACCCCTTCGATCCCGGCCTCCTCGCGGCCACCACCGACGCACGCATGGTCCGCTGGTGGTGGACCAACCGCCCTGCGGCGCCCATCGTCCTGGCCACCGGTGGCAAGGCTCCCTGCGCGGTGTCGCTGCCCGCCCTGCCGGCCGCTCGCGCCCTGGCCGCGCTGGACCGCAGGGGCATGCGGCTCGGCCCGGTCGTCGCCTCCGCCGCCCGCTGGTCGATCCTGGTCCAGCCGTACTCCATGGAGCAGCTCGGCGAACTGCTCTACGCCAAGGACTTCGTCCCCGGCTCCCTCCGCTTCCACGGAGAGGGCGGCTACCTGGCGCTGCCCCCGTCCGAGACCGGTCGGGGAGCCGTCCGCTGGGAGCGCGCGCCGCTGCCCGGCTCCGCCTCGCCCTGGGTGCCCGACGTGGAGGCCGTCGTGGACGCGGTGGTCGACGCCCTCACTCGTACGGGTGTGAGCGCCCCCGAGTTGTAGGGGTGTCGGCGCGGGGGGAACCCGGCGCCGGGCCGCGGTCGTTATCGTCCGCTCCATGCCGCTTGATCCTGGGGAGCGCCGGGTGCCGCCGTGCCACCGTGCCCGCAGCGGCGGGCGTGCCATGAGCGGCGCAGGTGCCGGGAGTGGCCGGAGTGCCGGGAGAGGCGGGAGTGCCGGGAGAGGCGGGAGTGCCGGGAGAGGCGGGAGTGCCGGGAGCGGCGGGCCGGACGCCCACCGTCTCCGACTGCTCGCGCTGGCGGGTGTCGTGGCGTGCGCGGTGGTGCTGCCGTACGCCGTGGCGACCGCGGGGGTGGAGGAGCCTAAGAAAACAGCCGACAGGGCCGCCGCGTCCGTGCGCGACCGCACCGACGGCACGGCGATTCCCTCCGGCGGCCGGAACGGCGACGGCGGAGACCTGCCGGGCGGCCTCGGCGACGGCCGGCCGTTCGGTGCCGTCGACGGCACCGCGTCCGCAGCCGGCTCACGCCTCGGCCTCCCACCCGCCGCCTCGCCCGGCTCGGCACCCGGCACTTCACCCGGTCCCTCGCCCGTCCTCCCCGAACCGCTGGATGCGGGCCGTGCCACCGTCGTGCGCTGCGGACCCGAACTGGTCTCCCCGGGCGGTGTCGAGGCGCAGACCTGCGTGCTGGCCCAGGGCGAGTGGGCCTGGGCGCGCACCTACTACCGGAACGCCACCGGCGACGCCCTCGACGCCCTGCTCACCCTCATGGGCCCCGGCGACCGCACCGTGCGGACGCGCTGCGCCGTGGCCGCGGACGACGAGCCGGGGGTCTGTGAGACGCCACGGGAGCGGACCGGCGGCGGCGAAGTCCGTGGTGAGACGCCGGCCTACACGGCCGTGGCGGAGTTCGCGGACCGCGCCGGGTACGGGCCGCTGCTGCTGCGGTCCGGGAGTAATCCCACCTCGGAAGCGGGCAGTTGACGCACGGTCCTGGTCGCGGTCGGTGAGGAACGCGGCGCATGCAAAGACCCGGTTGCTGGCGACGGGGGATGCACCAGCAACCGGGCTACTGAAACGGTAACAAGAGATCGGCGGTTAGCAAATTCGATCACAGCTTTTCCGGTCACCGACTGGCTTGTCTCGACCGGGAGTTGTGCGTCTCTGTGACCGGAGTCACCCGCCTCACGAGCCGGGCTCCAGCTGATCGGTCGGTCAGCTGGAGCCCGGCTCGCGGACGCCCGTGTCAGCTGAGGGTGACCTGGCGGTTGGTGAGGCCGCCGCGGGCCCGTCGCTCGTCGGGCGTGAGCGGTGCGTCCGTGGCCAGCGCCTCGGCGAGACGCTCGGCGAACTCGGCGGCCGGCTTCTCCACGTCCTGCGCCGTGACCTCGCTCGGCAGGTCCCAGACCGGGACGGTCAGGCCGTGGGCGCGGAAGGAACCGACGAGCCGGGTGCCCTCGCCGAGGCCGGAGCGGCCCGCCGCGTGCAGCCGCGCGAGAGCGTCCAGAAGCCGCTCCTCCGGGTGCGGCATGACCCAGCGCAGGTGGTTCTTCTCCGGCGTCCGGCACCAGTAGGCGGCGTCCACGCCCTGGAGGCGGACGGTCGGGATGGCCGCGGCGTTGGCCCGCTCCAGGGAGGCGGCCACCTCGGGCGTGGCGTTCTCCGCGTCCGGGACCCAGAACTCGAAGCCCTCGTGCACGATCGGCTCGAAGCCGCCCTCGGGGTCGAGCAGGTCCTGCAACCGCGGTGCGTCGGCCGGGGCGCGGCGGGACTGGACCGGGGAGCCCGGGTCGGCGGTCAGGGCGCGCCGCAGGGTGTCGGCGAGGTCGCGGCTGATGTCGCCGGACGCCGTGTCGTTCTGCAGGCCGAGCAGGACCGAGCCGTCGTCGCGGCGCAGGGCGGGCCAGGCCATCGGCAGGACCGTGGCGAGCGTGACGGACGGGACACCTTCGGGGAGGCCGTCCTTGAGGGGCAGCTCGACCGTGGCCGCCGGGACCAGCTCGCGCAGCGCGACCCAGTCGCACTCGCCGGGCAGCCCCTCGAACGGGCGCTGCACCAGCTCGGTGACGGCCTGGGCGGCGGCCCGGCCGTGGCAGGCCTTGTAGCGACGGCCGCTGCCGCAGGGGCAGGGCTCGCGGGCGCCGACGACCGGTACCTGCCCGTCGGCGCCTGCGGCGCGGGCTCCCGTGTTCTGGGGGCGCTTGGCCTTCGTCTGGGGTCGCTTCTTGGCCATCGTGGGTGTCTCCCGGTCGGCTCTTCTCGTACGGCGCGAGCCTAGCCGCTCGCGCGCACACCGACGGGACCCTGTGGATGACGGGGGAACCGGTGGTGGACAAGGAGCGCGCCCCGTGGTGGGCCGACGAGCCGGCAGCGCGGTGGCCGGGGCGCCGGCTCAGCCCAGCTCGTCGAACGCGTCCGCGAAGTCCAGGCCGGGTATCTGGGAGACGGCCGGGGCCGCGACCCGCGTGGCGAAGTCGTCGCGGCGGTGCCCGGCGTCCGGGTCGTACACGTCGGCGTGGACGACGACCCAGACCGTCACTTCGCCGCGGACGTCGTCCCGGACTCCCCAGTCGTCGGCCAGTGCGGTGATGATGTTCAGCCCGCGTCCGCCGTGGGCGGTGACCGACGGGGTCGCCGGTGCCGGGCGCGTCGGGCCGCCGCCGTCCGTGACCTCGACGACGAGCCGGCCGCCCGCGTCCACGCGCCATGCGGCACGGACGTCGCCGTCCCCGGCCAGGGCGTCGCCCAGCGGCCGGCCGTGTTTGCACGCGTTGCTGAGCAGTTCGGAGAGGATCAGTACGGCGTCGTCGATGACCGATTCCGCCACCCCGCCCCCGCGCAGCTGCTCGCGCATGCGGCGCCTCGCTTCACCCACGCCCGCAGGGCCATGGGGAACGGCCATGCTCGACGACGTGGGCACTTCCTGTGCCACCACCAACGCCACCCCCGAGACCTCCTTCGCCCCACGCCACGGTGTGGATGCCCCATTGGCCTGAACCGGAAACCGGCCGATCCCCGTACGGTGACGCATTCGACACGGTCGAACACGTTCCGAACGCGCCGGAGCACTCCCCGTAGTCGCACCGTCTGCGTTGGCTGGATTTCGTCGGTGTGGCCGAGACCGGAGGATGGGCCAAACGGACCCTCGGGGTCAAGATGCCGGGACGCACGGGGAGGGGTGGGGCGGGACGTACAGAGTGGGGCGGACGGCGCGTGGCGAGCTGCGACCGGACGGGACCGGGTGCGACCGGGCAGGATCGGGCGCGACCGGACGGGATCGGGCGCGATCGGGCGGGGCGGTGCGGACCGGTCGGGGCTTCAGCGGCCGAGGTGGTCCAGTACGGCGCGTGGCCGGTTCGTGATGATGGCGTCCACGCCCAGGCCGACGCACAGGTCCACGTCGGCGGGCTCGTTCACGGTCCACACGTGCACCTGGTGGCCGGCCTGCTTCAGGCGCTCGATGTAGGCGGGGTGATTGCGCACGATCCGCAGGGAGGGTCCGGCGATCCCGACCCCTGCGGGCAGCCGGCCGTCGCGCAGCCGGGGCGAGGCGAACTGCATGAGATAGACGGTCGGCAGCGTCGGTGCCGCCACCTGCACCCGGTGCAGCGAGCGCGCCGAGAAGCTCATCACCCGCACCTGGGACTCCTCGGGGCGGGCCGGGGCGTCGAGGCCGAACCGCTTCAGCAGTATCAGCAGCCGTTCCTCCACCTGGCCGGCCCAGCGGGTGGGGTGCTTGGTCTCGATGGCCAGCTCCACCCGGCGCCCGGCGTCGGCCACCAGCTCCAGCAGTCGTTCCAGGGTGAGGACGGACGTCTCCTCCAGGTCCTCGGGCCGGTGCTCCCACTCCAGTTCCTCGCCGCGGGCGGCGAGGGCCTCGCGCATCTTCCAGGAGCCGAAGTCCAGGGCGGCCAGGTCGGCCAGTTCCAGGGCCGAGACGGCTCCCCTCCCGTTGGACGTACGATTCACCCGGCGGTCGTGGACGCACACCAGATGCCCGTCCGCGGTCAGCCGGACATCGCACTCCAGGGCGTCCGCCCCGTCCTCGATCGCCTTCCGGTAGGCGGCCAGGGTGTGCTCGGGAGCGTCCTCGGAGGCTCCGCGGTGGGCGACGACTTGAGTCCGGTGCTGCCGTGCGTGGGTCACCGCGTCATGGTGCCACCGCGTGGGGGTAGACGTGCGAGCGGAGGGGTCGGCTTCCCGCCCGTTCCGTCTGGAATGTCCTATATAAGAAGCGACTGCGGACCCACAGCAACCGCTTATGGTGCTCTGACGGCCCGTGGGAAAAGCTGACGACATACATAGACGTACGACGAAGAGCACGCGCAGCCGCGTCGCGCCGGACCGTCCCGACCGGTGTGGGCGCGCACGCGGGCAACAGGCACGCGCGTGGCCGAGTGCGACCCAGTGGGACCGAAGAGCAGCCGTGGATCGAGGAGAGAAGCTGTGAGCACCGAGAACGAGGGCACCGCGGTACCCCCGGCCCCGTCCGCACCCCCCGTGCCGGTGGACTCTCCCGCAGCCTCCCAGCAGCCGCCGGCGCCGTCTTCGGCGCCTTCGCCGGACGACCCGGCGGTGCAGAGCTCGCCCCCGGACGCGTCCTGGCCGCCGCCCCAGCCGCCGGCCCGCCCGGCGTACGCCGCACAGGGCGCGCACGGCCCCGCCGAACAGGGCCCCGGAGGACCGGGCGAGGGCGGACCGGGCCCGGACACCCCCGCTCCGGGTGACGGCCACGGCCCGGCCGGACACGCACCGGTCGGCCAAGGACCGGGCGGCCACGGACCGGCGGAACACGTCGCGAGCGGTTTCGGCGCCGACGGCCACGGCGCGGGTGGCTACGGCTCGGGTGGGCATGGCACAGGCGGCTACGGCCCCGGTGGCAGCGGCCCCGGCGGATACGGCCCGGGCGGCTACGGCCCCGGCGGCTGGGGCTCCTCGTACCAGCCCCCCGCCCAGAAGCCCACCCGCGGGCGCGGCGGACTGCTCGCCGGGATCCTCATCGCCGCGCTGGTCGCGGGCGGCCTGGGCGGCGGCCTCGGCTACACGCTGGCCAGGAACAACGACGGCACCAGCTCCACCACGGTCTCCGCCCCCGACACCGGCGGCTCCCTCAAGCGCGACGACGGCACGGTCGCGGCGGTGGCCGCCAAGGCCCTGCCCAGCACGGTCACCATCCAGGCGGAGAGCGACAGCGGCGAGGGCGGCACCGGCACGGGCTTCGTCTTCGACAAGCAGGGCCACATCGTCACCAACAACCACGTCGTGGCCGGCGCGGTGGACGGCGGCAAGCTCACCGCGACGTTCCCCGACGGCAAGAAGTACGACGCCGAGGTGGTCGGCAACGCCCAGGGCTACGACGTCGCGGTCATCAAGCTCAAGAACGCCCCGTCGGACCTGGCCCCCCTTCCGCTGGGCAACTCCGACCGGGTCGCCGTCGGCGACTCGACGATCGCGATCGGTGCCCCCTTCGGCCTGTCCAACACGGTGACGACGGGCATCATCAGTGCCAAGAACCGTCCGGTGGCCTCCAGCGACGGCAGCGCCGGCAGCAAGGCGTCCTACATGAGCGCGCTGCAGACCGACGCCTCGATCAACCCGGGCAACTCCGGCGGTCCGCTGCTGGACGCCAAGGGCAACGTGATCGGCATCAACTCCGCGATCCAGAGCGCGAGCAACGGACTGGGCGGCGCCGGTCAGGCCGGCTCGATCGGACTGGGCTTCGCCATCCCGATCAACCAGGCCAAGTACGTCGCCCAGCAGCTGATCAAGACCGGCAAGCCCGTGTACGCGAAGATCGGCGCCTCCGTCTCCCTGGAGGAGACCACCGACGGCGCGCAGATCACCGAGCAGGGCGTCGGCGGTTCGGAGGCCGTGGAGCCGGGCGGCCCCGCGGACGACGCCGGTCTCAAGCCCGGTGACGTCATCACCAAGCTCGACGACCGGGTGATCGACAGCGGCCCGACGCTGATCGGCGAGATCTGGACCCACAAGCCCGGCGACAAGGTCACGGTCACCTACGAACGCAACGGCAAGGAGCGGACGGTGGAGCTCACCCTGGGCTCCCGCATCGGCGACGGCTGACCGGCACCCGCGCGTGCCGACCCGCTACTCTGGTCCCCGCGCCGCCGGTCACGACGGCGCGGGGTGGGTTGCCCGAGCGGCCTAAGGGAACGGTCTTGAAAACCGTCGTGGCGCAAGCCACCGTGGGTTCAAATCCCACACCCACCGCACAGCAGAACGGCCCCTGACCAGGCGACACGGTCGGGGGCCGTACCCCATACGGCATCGCTCCGGTTTTCGGGGCTGGGATCGGCCCAGCTTGCGAAGCAGAAGCTCCTGATCTGGTTCACATTCCGGATTCCCGTTGAGCGTGTCCGAGCGAGTTGCCGGTAGGGCCGTCCGCCGACACCGGCCGCCCGGCGTGCAGCAGCCCCCGGCCGCCCGGCGCACCCCGGCAACCATGCTGCGGGGCTCGCCGGGGCGCGTGCCGAGTGCTCAGGGCCGGTGCCCCGGCATCCTGCTCAGGCCCGGTGCCCCGGCATCCTGCTCAGGCCCGGGCCCGGTGCCCCGTCATCCGCGCCGCCGACGCGATCGTCGCGCGGGCTTCGCGTTCGGACAGGCCGGTGGTCAGGGCCGCGTCGACCAGGGGGGCCACCAGGGCCGGGCCGATGCCGTCCTCGTAGGCGCGGCAGGCCGCCCAGAACAGGCGGGTGTTGCGCTGGCCCTCGTGGGCGGCGAGGACGAACTGCACGAGGCCCTGGCCGTGTCCGCCGGTGGACGGGGGCACGGGATGGGACGGGTGGGACGGGCGGGACGGTGGAGGGAGCAGGAGGCGCAGCAGGGCGCGGGGGCAGCGGGCCGGGGCCAGGTGCGCGGTGCCCGGCGCCGTCGTGTACGCCCCGTGCCGGGTCCGGGAGCCGGGCCCGACGAGGTAGCCGCCGGCGCCGCGGACGTCGATGCCGGGGGCGAGGCGGCCGGCCGAGTTGGGGACGACGACGTCGGGCGGGCCGGTCAGCCACAGGTGGCGGCCGCCGCTGGGGGTCAGCACCACCACGGTGGGCGGGATGGTGAACAGGTGTCGCAGGGCCAGTTCCCGCAGGGCGGCCGAGGAGTCGGCGTCGGTCTTGGTGTCGAGGTCGATGCCGATCAGGTGGTGCGGGGGCAGCCCGCAGGCGATGCCGTAGCCGGCGGCCCAGGGGGCGGCGGCGAACATCTCCCGGATGCGGGCCGGGTCACAGGAGGCGTCGTAGACCCCGTGGCCGAACCGGCCGCACTCGCCGTGGCAGCGCCTGGGGTCGGGGTCGTCGCGGTGGGGGGAGCGCAGGGCCGGAAGCTTCGTCGCGGACAGCGGGATGACGCCCAGCCCGCGTTCGGCGGCTGACAGGGCGTGTGCGAGGGCCAGCGTCGTGGCCTGCCGGTCGGTGGTGGCCATGGCTCCATGTTCGTACGTACGTTCGAAAAAGGGAAGGGGGGTCGTGCGCGACACGCCGGAGTCGCAGGTGGGGCGGTGGGTGCTGCCGTAACGCTTCACCTCTTGCGGTGCTTGGGGTGTGGCTGTCCCGCCTGTCCGGAGCTGGGAGGCAAGGGAAGCAAAGGGGTTTATCGACTTGTCATCACGCTTGAGTGCGAATCAGGTCTTCCGGGGTGGTTCGCCGGGGATTCGGTGGGCAACTCTGATCACGCGACGTCGTGCACGACACCGAGGCGGGCGGCCAACCGCCTTGGTACAAGGCCTGGTTCAGGTACTTCACGCGCTGTCCGGCAGCAGAGCCGGGGGCGCACCTTTCTGGAGGAACAACATGGCAAGCATCCGTACCGCCCGCGTCATCGCCGCCGTCTCCGCCCTGCCGCTGGCCGCAGCCCTGTTCACCGGAGTGGCCACCGCGGACAACGGTGCCTTCGCGGACAACGGATCGAACGCGACCGCCTCGGAGGCGTTCGCCGGCATCATCGGCAGTGGCGTCGGCGGCGACAACAACGGCAACTCGTCCACCACCCAGCAGCAGGCGGTCGGCTCCGGGGCCTCGAACCAGAGCAACACCGCGCAGGTCGACGGCTCCGCGTTCACGGCCATCAACCAGGGCAACGAGAACGTCGCCGTCAGCTTCTCCCCGCTGTGGTGGTGAGCTGAGGGGCCGGTGGCGGTATGGGGATGCCGCACCGGTCCCGCAACTCCTGTGGGTGTGCTTCATGGGGTCGTACGACGTCTGCGCGGCGGTTCCGCTTCGGCGGTGCCGCCGCGCAGGCGTGTCCCCGCGGGCGCACCGAGGCCGGGCCCGTCCGGGAGCCCTCGGGGTCGAACCCCCACTCCCCTCCACCCCCGCTCCACCTACAGGAGGTGCAGCAGGCCCCACCCCTACAACCTGAGGCGGACGCCGCTTCGGGACCTGCGGCCGATCCGGTGCGGACCAGCCGCTCCTAGCGTGGAGCCATGACCACACCCGTCTGCACCACCGCTTCGGACGCCGCCACAGCAGCAGCGACGCAGACCCTCCCGTACCCGTCCTTCTCCTCCTACATGCGGGCCCGGCAGCCCGTCCTGCTGCGCGCCGCCCGGTCGCTGACCGCGAACCCGAACGACGCGGAGGACCTGCTCCAGACCGCGCTCACCAAGACGTACGTGGCCTGGGAGCGCATCGAGGACCACCGCGCCCTCGACGGCTACGTGCGCCGGGCGCTGCTGAACACCCGGACGTCGCAGTGGCGCAAGCGCAAGGTCGACGAGTTCTCCTGCGACGAGCTGCCCGAGCCCGAGTCCGTGCCCGGCCACGAGGACCCGGCGGAGCGGCAGGCGCTGCGCGACGCGATGTGGCGGGCGGTCATGCGGCTGCCGGCGCGGCAGCGGGCGATGGTGGTCCTGAGGTACTACGAGGATCTCAGCGAGGCCCAGACGGCCGACGTGCTCGGGGTGTCGGTGGGCACGGTGAAGTCGGCCGTGTCCAGAGCCCTCGGCAAGCTGCGCGACGACCCTGAGCTGGGGTTTGTTCGGTCCTGATGTGCGATGTCGCCCTCTGGTGCCTGATCGATCATCGACTCCCCTAGTGACATACCACGCGGTATGTGCGCAGAATCAGCGCAACCTTTACCACCGCGTAGGCAATGTCGCCCAGGAGGACGCCGTGCTGAGCACCATGCAGGACGTACCGCTGCTGATCTCCAGGATCCTGACCCACGGGTCGACGATCCACGGCACCTCCCAGGTGACCACCTGGACCGGCGAGGGCGAGCCGCACCGCCGCTCCTACGCCGAGATCGGCGCCCGCGCCGCCCAGCTCGCGCACGCCCTGCGCGACGACCTCGGCGTCGCCGGCGACGACCGGGTCGCCACCCTCGCCTGGAACAACGCCGAACACGTCGAGGCGTACTTCGCGATCCCCTCCATGGGCGCGGTCCTGCACACCCTCAACCTCCGGCTGCCGCCCGAGCAGCTGGCGTGGATCGTCAACCACGCCGCCGACCGGGTCGTGATCGTCAACGGCTCGCTGCTGCCCCTGCTGGCCCCGCTGCTGCCGCACCTGAAGCCGCTCGAGCACGTCGTCGTCACCGGCCCCGGCGACCGCTCCCTGCTGGACGGCGCCTCCGTCCGCGTCCACGAGTACGAGGACCTGATCGCCGGGAAGCCGGCCACGTACGACTGGCCGGAGCTGGACGAGCGCCAGGCCGCTGCCATGTGCTACACCTCCGGCACGACCGGCGACCCCAAGGGCGTCGTCTACAGCCACCGCTCGATCTACCTGCACTCCATGCAGGTCAACATGGCCCAGTCGATGGGCCTGACCGACGAGGACACCTCCCTGGTCGTGGTCCCGCAGTTCCACGTGAACGCCTGGGGCCTGCCGCACGCCACCTTCATGACCGGCGTGAACATGCTGATGCCGGACCGCTTCCTCCAGCCCGGCCCGCTCGCCGAGATGATCGAGAGCGAGAAGCCGTCCCACGCCGCCGCCGTCCCCACCATCTGGCAGGGCCTGCTCGCCGAGCTGACCGCCAAGCCCCGCGACGTCTCCGCCCTCACCCAGGTCACCATCGGCGGCTCCGCCTGCCCGCCGTCGCTGATGGAGGCGTTCGACAAGCTGGGCATGCGGGTCTGCCACGCCTGGGGCATGACGGAGACCTCGCCGCTCGGCACGATCGCCCGTCCGCCGGCCCACGCCGTCGGCACGGAGGAGGAGTTCGGCTACCGGCTCACCCAGGGCCGCTTCCCGGCCGGCGTCGAGGCACGCCTGACCGGCCCGGGCGGCGAGCGCCTCCCCTGGGACGGCGAGTCCGCCGGCGAGCTGGAGGTCCGCGGCCCGTGGATCGCCGGCGCCTACTACAACGGCCCGGACGCCGAGCCGCTGCGCCCCGCCGACAAGTTCAGCGAGGACGGCTGGCTGAAGACCGGCGACGTCGGCACCATCTCGCCCGACGGCTTCCTCACCCTCACCGACCGCGCCAAGGACGTCATCAAGTCCGGCGGCGAGTGGATCTCCTCGGTGGAGCTGGAGAACGCGCTGATGTCCCACCCGGACGTCGCCGAGGCCGCCGTCGTGGCCGTCCCCGACGACAAGTGGGGCGAGCGCCCGCTGGCCACGGTGGTCCTGCGCGAGGGCGCCACCGCCGACTTCGAGACGCTGCGCTCCTTCCTCGCGGACGAGGGCAAGATCGCCAAGTGGCAGCTGCCGGAGCGCTGGACGATCATCGAGTCGGTGCCGAAGACGTCCGTCGGCAAGTTCGACAAGAAGGTGCTGCGCAGGCAGTACGCGCAGGGCGAGCTGGACGTGACCCGGCTCTGACGTGGGTCTCTCTCCCCACCCCCCGCGGATCTGACCTGGCCCGGGACCGGCCCGGGACCGGCTCGGGTCGGTCGTCGGGTGTTCGTCGCTCAGGGCCCGCCCCGTCGTCGGGGCGGGCCCTGAGGGCTACCTGAGAGGGCTGCCTGAGGGCTAGTTGGTCCCGATCCGGGCCAGCAGCTCGACGATCCGGGCCTGCACCTCGGTGCTCGTGGACCGCTCCGCCAGGAACAGCACCGTCTCGCCCGAGGCCAGCCGCGGCAGGTCGGCCTGGTCGACGGCCGCGGTGTAGACGACGAGCGGCGTGCGGTTGAGCTGCCCGTTGGCGCGCAGCCAGTCGACGATCCCGGCGAACCCGGCCTGCCGGCGGTGCACCTGCATGAGGTCCATCACGACGAGGTTCGGCCGGAACTGCCCCGCCAGTGCCACCGCGTCCGCGTCGCTCGCGGCCCGCGCCACCTGCATCCCGCGCCGCTCCAGCGTCCCGGTCAGCGCCAGCGCGATCTCCGCGTGCTCCTCGATCAGCAGCACCCGCGGCGGATGCTGCTCGCTGTCACGCGGCGCCAGCGCCTTCAGCAGTACGGCGGGATCGGCGCCGTACGCCGCGTCCCGCGATGCCTGTCCGAGGCCGGCGGTCACCAGCACCGGCACCTCGGCGGCCACCGCCGCCTGACGCAGCGACTGCAACGCCGTACGCGTGATGGGCCCGGTCAGCGGGTCCACGAACAGCGCGGCCGGGAAGGCGGCGATCTGCGCGTCGACCTCCTCGCGGGAGTTGACGATGACGGGCCGGTAGCCGCGGTCGCTCAGCGCCTGCTGCGTCGACACGTCCGGGGCGGGCCAGACCAGCAGCCGGCGCGGGTTGTCCAGGGGCTCCGGCGGCAGTTCGTCGTCCATCGGCTGCGAACCCGGGGTGTCCGCCACCTCCACGGCGCCGCCCGGACCGTCCAGCGGCTCGGGGCCCTCGGCGGCGTTCTCGTCCGGTGCGCCTATGGCGTACGAGCGCCCGGCGCCCTGCGTTCCCGGGGCCAGCCGGGACTGGCCGGACGGCGCAGGCGTCGTCGGGGGTGTGGGCGCCGACGGGGGCTGCGGCTGGGCCGGGGGCGGCGTCTGCGGCTGCTCGGCCGGCGGATGCGGACGGGCCGCCTGCTCCGGACGCCCGGCCGTCGGGTCCGGCGGCGTTCCGAGCTTGCGGCGCCGACCGGAGCCGCCCGGGTGGTGGGGCGCGGGGGTGGCCGACGGCGGGTGCGGGGCCGACGGTTGCCGGGCGGGCGCGGCCGGCGGCTGGTGCGGGCCGGGGACGGCAGGGGGCTGCTGGACGTGCGTCGCCTGGCGGGAGAACGGCACGCCCTGCCCCAGCGTCCGCACGCTGATCGAGCGGCCCTGCGTCGAGTTCGGGTCCACCGGAGCGGTCCCGGCCTCGGCGCCGGCCTCGGCGGGCAGGGGCTGCGCGGCCCGCGGGGTGCTCTCCGGCGGCAGCGGGGTGCCGTGACCCGGGGTGTCCTGGGCGGGAGGCGTCGGCTGCGCCGGAGCGGCCGTGCCGTTCGGCGGGGTCTGGACGGCGGGGGGCCGACCGGGCGCCGCGCCATCGCCCGGTACGGGGGTACCGGCGCCCGGGGTCTCGGCGCCGGCCGCCGTGGGCCACGACTGGGCGGCGGGCACCTGCTCCGCGGGGGGCTGCGGGGCTTGGGCGGCCTGTGCCGGCTGCTGCTGGGGCGGGACGGGCTGGGGATGCGGCTGGCCGGGCTGTGCCTGGGGCTGGGCCTCGTGGGGCTGGGCCGCGTGAGGCTGCGCGTGCCGGGCGGCTGGTGCCTGCGGCTGCGCCGGCTGCCCCGGCTGGGCCTGCGGCTGGGGCGCCTGGGACGCCGACTGGGCGGCCTGGGCTTGGGGCTGCGCCGGGGCCTGTGCCTGCCGGCCGGCCTGCGGGTGCGGGGCGGCAGCGGGGTGCGGGGCGGCGGGGTGCGGTGTAGCGATCTGGCCCTGCGGTGTGACCTGGCCCGGCGGTTGGGTGGCCTGCCCCTGCGGCGGGGTGGCCTGTGCCTGCGGCTGGGGGAGCGGCTGGGCTCCGGTGGAGTGCGGTGCGGGAGCGGCGGCGGCCTGCGGGGGTACGGCACCCACGGGGAGCGGCGCACCCTGCCCGACGGCGGCGTCGGCGTTGCCGGCGTCGGCCGGCTGGACCGGTACCGGAGCCTGGACGGGAGCGCCCGGGACAGGAGCGCCCTGGGCGGGGCCACCCTGACCGGCGACAGGCGTCGCCCCCGGGACAGCCGGCGCCGCCTGGGCGTCCGGGGCCACCGGGGCACCCGGAGCACCGGGGACCTCCTGCGTACCCGAGGCACCCGGTGCACCCGCTGCACCCGGAGCACCGGGAACCGGCATGCCCCCCGCACCCGTCTGCGCCGCGGAGGGACCGGCCTGCGCAGGCGGGGCGGCGACGGCCCGGCGACGGCGCCCCGTCGGCGCGCTCACCGGGTGCGGCTGCGGCGGGGTGTGGTCACCGGACTGGTCGTGCGGTACGGCGTCGTGCCGCCCGGCGTCGTCCGGCTGTGCGTCACCGACGGCGGCGGGACCTGCACCGGCGGGTCCTGCACCGGCACTGACGGGACCGGCCCCGGGACCACCGGCGGGACCGGCACCGGGACCAGCCGCGGGACCGGCGACCTGCGCCGGAGCCCCCGGCACGTCCGGGTGACCCGGCGTCGTGTCCGACGGCCGGTCGGCGTCGGCGGGCGGCAGGGCGAAGACCTGGCGGGGGCTCGCTTCCTGCGCGGCGGCACGCTCGTTGGCGGCGGCCAGCGCACGGCGCCGGCGTCCGGTCGGCTGGGGCGTCTCGCCCGCCGCTCCGCCGGCCTGCGCGGGAAGTGCCGGCGGCAGCGCGTGCTGTTCCCCGGCGGCGCGCCGGGCACGCCGCCCGGTGGGCCGGCCCTGCGCATCGGCCGGCACCCCCTGCGGCGGAACGGTCCCGCCCAGCCCGTTGCCGACGGCGGCGGCCCCCGCCGCGTGCTCGGCGGCGGTCACGACGGCACCCTCGGCGACGCCGGCGCCTCCGGCACCCTGGTTCACACCGGCACCCGCGTCCTCGGCGGGCCGCCCGCGCCTGCGCCCGGTACCGCCGGACGCCCCGCCCGAGGCCTGGGCCGGAACTGGGACCGGCGCCGACTCCTGTGCGGGCGCCCCGCGGCGCCTGCGTCGGCCGGTCGGCGCGGCCGGGACCTCCGCCTCGGCACCGCCGGACCCGCCCGGGCCCCCGGCGACCCCGCTCTCCAGGAAGGCGTCGACGGAGGCACGCCGGGCCCGGCGCCGTCCGCCACCCGCCGAGCCCTGGTCGGCGACGACGACGGCGCCGGTACCGGTCCCGCCATCCCCGTCCGTTCCCTCGGCCCCGCCCGTCCCGTCGCCGCCCGCGGCACCCGCAGCGCCCTCGGGGCCCTCGGCGTCGGACGCGGGAGCGGTGACGGCGCCCGCGCCGCCCCCGAGGGGCACCTCGAGGACGTACGCACTCCCGCTCATGCCCGGGACCTGGTGCGTCTGCAGCACACCGCCGTGGGCCCGGACGATCCCGCGCACGATCGGCTCGTGCACCGGGTCTCCCCCGGCGTACGGCCCGCGCACCTCGATCCGGACGACCTCACCGCGCTGCGCCGCCGCCACCACGACCGTGTTGTCCATGTAACCGCCCGCCGAGACGGGCGCGTTGCCGGTCGCGTCGACGCCCGCGACGTCGGCGACCAGGTGCGCGAGCGCGGTCGCGAGCAGCCGCGGGTCGACCTCGGCCTCGATCGGCGGCGCGTGCACGGCGAACTGCACCCGGCCCGGCCCGACCAGCTCCACGGCCCCGTCGACACCGGAGGCCACGACGGCGTCGAGCATCACCTTCGTACGGTTGACGCCACCGCCCTCGGCGTCGAGCCGCTGGTAGCCGAGGACGTTGTCGATGAGCGTGGTGATCCGCGAGTAGCCGGCCGACAGGTGGTGGAGCACCTGGTTGGCCTCGGGCCACAGCTGCCCGGCGTCGTCGGCGGCGAGCGCGCCCAGTTCGCGGCGCAGCTCCTCCAGCGGTCCGCGCAGCGAGGCGCCGAGGAGGGTGAGCAGCTGTTCGTGCCGGGCGGCGAGGGCCTCGAAGCGGTCCTTCTCGCGCTCCCCGAGGGCGGCGTAGCGCTCCTCGTTCGCGGCCAGCTCCTCCGCGTGCTTCTCGCGCAGCTCCTCCACCTCGGTCACGTGCTGCTGGCGCAGCGCGGTGAGTTCGGAGGCGTGCTCCTCGGCGAGCCGCTCCAGCTCCTCGGCGTGCTGCCGGGCGGCCTCCTCCTTCTCCTCGACGACGGCGTCGTAGGGCCGCCGGTCGGTGAAGGTCATCACGGCGCCGACGAGCTGGTCGCCGTCGCGGACGGGCGCGGTGGTCAGGTCGACCGGCACCTTCTCGCCGCTCTTGGCGTACAGCACCTGGCCGCGCACCCGGTGCTTGCGGCCCGAGCGCAGGGTGTCGGCGAGCGGGGACTCGTCGTACGGGAAGGGGGAGCCGTCGGCCCGGGAGTGCAGGACGAGGGTGTGCAGCTCGCGTCCGCCGAGTTCGCCGGCCCGGTAGCCCAGTATCTGGGCGGCGGCCGGGTTGACGAGGACGATCCGCCCGTCGGTGTCGGTGCCGACCACGCCCTCGGCGGCGGCGCGCAGGATCATCTCGGTCTGGCGCTGCGACCGGGCCAGCTCGGCCTCGGTGTCGACGGTGCCGGAGAGGTCGCGGACGACGAGCATCAGCAGTTCGTCGCCGGTGTAGCCGTAGGTGTCGTAGGCCTGCTGGCCGGTCTCCAGGTTGGCGCTGGTGACCTCGACGGGGAACTCGGAGCCGTCCGTGCGCCGTGCGACCATCCGCGTCGGCTTGGTCCGGGCCCGTGGGTCGATGTGGTCCGGCCGCCGCATGGACCCGGGGATCAGCCTGGAGTCGAACTCCGGCAGCAGATCCAGCAGCCCGCGCCCGACGAGCGCGGTGCCCGGGGCCTCGAAGGCCTCCAGCGCGATGGTGTTCGCGTTGACGACGGTGCCGTTGGCGTTGACCAGGACCAACGCGTCGGGCAGGGCGTCCAGTATGGCTGCGAGGCGAGCAGCGCCTCGGGATGGCCTGCTGCTCACGAGACGCCTTCCTCCCTGTTACCGCACTTGCCGACCGCCTGGGCCATCTTGCCAACCGGCCCGCGGCGTGTCACGCGAGGGAGTCTAAGGGCTGGGGAGCGGCCCGGGGCGCCGGATGAGGCGGAGGTCGCACGGGGAGGTGGCGTAGAACGGCTGACCGAGTCCCCTTCCGCCGCGGGACCTTCGCGGAACCTTCACGGCGCCCGCCCTGCCCCGTTTGCGGCCATCCACCGCTTCCACCGCTTCCACGACCGTTCGTCCACAGCCGTCCCCGCGCGGTCGGCAGCCACCGCCACCGGCGGCTCCCGGCGTCCGTCACGAGGCGCCGGACGCCGGCCGCAGGTCGGGCAGGAGCGGGACGAGGCGGTCCCAGCGGGCGATCTGGCAGCCGTCGCGCCGGTCGTACGTCGCGTCGACCGGGCGCCCGGCCCAGGTGCCGGTGACACGGGCGGTGGCCTCACCGCCGTACTGCATCGTGCAGACGCTGCCCTTCGGGACGGGCGCGAAGACGTCCTGGCCGGCGCGCGTGCTGCGGTCGACCGCGGCGCACGCGCCGTCCGGGTCGGGGTGGCTGCCGCCGCTGGGCCGGCAGCGCAGCTCGTACGTGCCGTCCATGCCCGGCCCGGCGCCCTCGACGGTGACGGTCAGGTGGCCGGCCTCGCGGACCGGCGGCGGCATGAGGGTTCCGAGGGCGCCGCCGGCGACGGGGCCTGCGGCGGTACCTGCGGCAGGACCTGCCGCGGAGTGGGGCGCGGCCATGGCCGAGGGTGCCGCGGACAGGGAGGTGAGGGCGGCGGCGGAGACGGCGGTGGCGCCGAGGAGGCGGGTGACCTGGAGCATGACCTGACTAACGCGCCGGCCCGCCGGACGTTGCGGCGCGCGACCGGGCGGTAACACCTTTGCTCTGCGGCCTGCCTGCCTAGTACCGTGGGGGGCGATTGGTGACAGCACGCTCGACTGTGTCATCATCGGCACGCAACGCTCGCGCTCGCATGCGAGAGGTTGTGTTGTCTGGAGGCGTCGCCTAGTCCGGTCTATGGCGCCGCACTGCTAATGCGGTTTGGGGCTTACACCCCATCGAGGGTTCAAATCCCTCCGCCTCCGCACAAGATCAGCGAAGCCCCGGCCCACCCGGCCGGGGCTTCGCCCGTTTCCCGGCCAGGGACCCGGCTCACAGGGCATTTATGCAGGTCACAAGGGGTGCGGCTAACGGATTTCACATGACGGCGGCAGTCATGTAATGTTCTTCCTGTCGCCGCGAGCGGGCCGGAAGGGCCGGGAGCGGCGGACAACAGAAAAAGACAAGCACTCGTAGCTTAACGGATAGAGCATCTGACTACGGATCAGAAGGTTGCAGGTTCGAATCCTGCCGAGTGCGCAGTAGACCAGAGGCCCTGTGGAGCGATCCACAGGGCCTCTGGCTTTTGCCTTGACTTCCTGCTCGTGATCGCCGCCGCGGGCGGGGTGTTGTCAGTGGGGGCGGCTACCGTCGGCGGGGATGGCACAGGCGTGGAAGTGCGTGGGGCTGCGGTGGTCGGCCGGTGGGCCCGTGCTGGTCTGGGACGGCGGGCGGCGCAGTGCGCCGGCCTGGGGGAAGCGGGTGGCCTTCGGGGTCGAGGAGGGGGGTGTGCGGACGTGCGTGGGGGCGCGCGGGCATGGGTGTCCGCTGCGGGCGGTGGTGCCGGGGCGGAGTACGGGGGCGAGGTGCGAGGAGTGTGCGCGGCTGGACCGGGCGCACTCCGTGGCCGCCGACACGATCGCCGAGGATCCGCGGCCGTACCGCGTCTATCTGGCGTGGTTCGGGCCGGGACTCGTCAAGGTCGGCATCACCGCGCTGGGGCGCGGGCCGGACCGGCTGCTGGAGCAGGGGGCGGTCTGCTTCAGCTGGCTGGGCAGCGGGCCGCTGATGGCCGCGCGGCGCACCGAGGAACTGCTGCGGGCCGCGCTCGGCGTCCCGGACCGGATCCCCTACGCCGCGAAGCGGGCGGTGCGGGCCGCGCTGCCGGTCTCGGAGGCGGAGCGGGCGGCCGAGATCGGGGAGCTGCATGCGCGGGCGAGGGCGCTGGGGGGCTGGCCCGAGTCGCTCACGCCCGAGCCGTTCCGGCCGGTGGACCACGTCCGGGTCTTCGGGCTCGACCGGCTCGGAGAGTCGGGCGGGGGCGCGGGTGGGGGCACTGTCGTCGAGGTGGTGGAGCTGGTCGCCGGCGGGGAGGTCGGCGGTGAGCTGGTGGCGGCTGCCGGGCCCGATCTGCATCTGGCGACGGAGCAGGGGGGTGTGGTGCTCGACACGCGGCTGATGCCCGGGTGGGGGCTGGTGCCCGCGGGGGCGTCAGGGGGTGGGGTGCTCTCCGTGCCGGTTCGGGCGGTGCGGGCGGCGAGTGGGGCGGGGGTGCAGGACGGGTTGTTCTGAGGAGTTGCGGGAGAAGGAGGGCGCCGGGCGTGGACGGGGGCCCGGGGGTGGGCTCATCGTGGGGGGATGTGTGATCAGGGGATGGGGCCTGACCGGTCGTCGGGTGCGGCGGGTGTAGCGGGGGCGGTGGGCGCCGGTGCCGGTTCCGGTGGTGGTGAAGTCGACGCGGTGCGGCGGTTCGCGGCGCGGCTGGGGCTGCCCGGACTGGTCGACGTGCACACGCACTTCATGCCCGAGAGCGTGCTGCGGAAGGTCTGGGGCTATTTCGACGCGCTCGGGCCGCTGACCGGCGGCATCGAGTGGCCGATCACGTACCGGAGGGAGGAGGACGAACGGGTCGCGCTGCTGCGCGCGTTCGGGGTGCGGGCGTTCACCGCCCTGCTGTACCCGCACAAACCCGGCATGGCCCGCTGGCTGAACGGGTGGGCGGTCGAGTTCGCCCGGCGGACGCCCGACTGTCTGCACACCTCCACCCTCTTCCCGGAGCCGGGCGTCGAGGCGTATGTGCGCGAGGCGGTCGAGGAAGGGGCGCGGGTCTTCAAGGCGCATGTGCAGGTGGGGGCGTACGACCCTGCCGACGTGCTGCTCGACCCCGTCTGGGGGATGCTCGCCGAGGCCGGGGTCCCGGTGGTGATCCACTGCGGTTCCGGTCCGGCGCCCGGGAAGCACACCGGGCCCGAGCCGATCGCCCGCGTGCTGTCCCGCCACCCCCGGCTGCGGCTGGTGATCGCCCACCTCGGCATGCCCGAGTACGAGGACTTCCTCGACCTCGCCGAGCGGTACGACGAGGTGCGGCTGGACACGACGATGGCGTTCACCGACTTCGGTGAGCGCCTCACCCCGTTCCCCCGGCGGGCCCTGCCCCGGCTGGCCGCGCTCGGGGACCGGGTCCTGCTCGGGAGCGACTTCCCCAACATCCCGTACCCCTACCTCCACCAGCTTCAGGCCCTGGAGCGGCTGGAGCTGGGCGACGACTGGCTGCGGGCGGTGTGCCACGACAACGGGGCGCGGCTGTTCGGGCTCGGCCGCGTCCCGCAGGGGCCCGTCGGAGCCGGCTGAGGCCTCGGAGCGGCGTTTCTCAGGGAAATCACAGGTTGGCGCAAGAGTGCTCTCAGAGCCCCTCGCCATCGTGACCGGCATGACCACGACCTCGCCCCAGGGGCGCACCGAACTGCTGAGGCCGGACGGGAGCCCCGTCCGGGTGCTTGTGGTGGACGACGAGCAGTCGATCACCGAGCTGCTGTCCATGGCCCTGCGCTACGAAGGCTGGCAGATCCGCAGCGCGGGGGACGGGCAGGGAGCCGTCCGGGCGGCACGCGAGTTCCGCCCCGACGCCGTCGTGCTCGACATGATGCTGCCCGACACGGACGGACTGAGCGTGCTCGGCCGGCTGCGGCGCGAACTGCCCGACGTGCCCGTGCTGTTCCTGACCGCCAAGGACGCCGTGGAGGACCGGATCGCCGGGCTGACCGCCGGCGGGGACGACTACGTCACCAAGCCGTTCAGTCTCGAGGAGGTCGTCGCCCGGCTGCGCGGCCTGATCCGCCGCTCCGGAGCCGCCGACCGCCGTTCGGAGTCGATGCTCGTGGTCGGGGACCTCACCCTCGACGAGGACAGCCACGAGGTCACGCGGGGCGGCGACAGCATCCACCTCACCGCCACCGAGTTCGAACTGCTGCGCTTCCTCATGCGCAATCCGCGGCGCGTGCTCAGCAAGGCGCAGATCCTGGACCGGGTCTGGTCCTACGACTTCGGCGGCCAGGCCAACGTCGTCGAGCTGTACATCTCCTATCTGCGCCGGAAGATCGACGCCGGGCGGGAGCCGATGATCCACACCAGGCGCGGCGCCGGTTACCTGATCAAGCCCGCCGCCTCGTGACCGCACGGCGACGGCCGCGCCCGAGGACCCTGCGGACGCGGCTCGTCGTCGCGTCCGTGGTGCTGATCGCGGTGGTGTGCGCGGTGATCGGCACCGTGACGACGCTGGCGCTGCGCGCGCACCTGTACGAGGAACTGGACGGCCGGGTGCGGGCGGTGGCCATGCGGGCCACGGGCGGCCCGGAAGACCACCGTCCGCGGGGCCCCGGCCCCCGCACCGGCCAGGACGACCCGCTCGGCTTCGTCACCATGGGCCCGCCGGACATCGGCACCATCGGGGCGACGGTGGAGGACGGCGAGGTCACCGAGGGCGTCCTCAGCGAGGAGAGCGAGGCCGCCGGGGCACCGCCGCAGGCCGTCGCCCTGGACGACGAGCAACTCGCGGCGCTCGCCTCCGTACCGCAGGACGGCACGGCACACACCGTCGACGTCCCGGGCGCGGGCGAGTACCGCGCCGCGTACCGGACCGGCGTCAACGGTGCCTTCTACGTCGCCCTGCCCACCACGACCGTGGCCGCCACCCTCCACACCCTGGTCCTCGTGGAGCTGTGCGTCACCGCCGCCGGCCTCGTCGCCGCCTCTCTCGCCGGCACCGCCATCGTGGGCATCGCCACCCGCCCGCTGCGCAGGGTCGCCGCCACCGCCACCCGTGTCTCCGAACTCCCGCTGCACAGCGGCGAGGTGCACCTCAGCGAACGCGTCCCGGAGGGCGAGTGCGATCCGCACACCGAGGTGGGGCGGGTCGGTGCCGCGCTGAACCGGATGCTGGACCATGTGCACGGCGCCCTGCACGCGCGCCAGCGCAGCGAGACGCGGGTACGGCAGTTCGTCGCGGACGCCGGCCACGAGCTGCGGACCCCGCTCGCCTCCATCCGCGGGTACGCCGAACTGACCCGCAGGGGCGGGGAGGAGACCGGGCCCGACACCCGGCACGCGCTGGCCCGCATCGAGTCCGAGGCGGCGCGCATGACGCTGCTCGTGGAGGATCTGCTGCTGCTGGCCCGGCTGGACACCGGGCGCCCGCTGCGGTTCGAGCCCACCGACCTCGTACCGCTCGTCGTGGACGCCGTCGGCGACGCCCGCGCGGCCGGGACGGAGCACCGCTGGCGGCTCGACCTGCCCGACGGGCCGGCGCTCGTGCCGGCCGACGCGGCCCGGCTCCAGCAGGTCCTGGTCAACCTGCTCGCCAACGCCCGTACCCACACCCCGCCCGGCACCACGGTCACCGCACGTGTGCGGCGCGGCCGGGGGGCCGGGCTGTGCGTGGACGTCGAGGACGACGGTCCGGGCATCCCGCCCGAGTTGCTCCCGCACGTCTTCGAACGGTTCGCGCGGGGCGACTCCGGCCGCTCCCGAGCCACCGGGTCGACCGGTCTGGGCCTCGCCATCGTGCGGGCCGTGGTGGGCGCGCACGCCGGGGCCGTCACCGTCGACAGCGTGCCCGGGCGGACCGTGTTCACGGTCCGCCTGCCGGCCCTCCCGCCGCGCCCGGACGACCCGCCCCCGCCGCGCTCGGACGACCCGCCCCCGCTGGACTCCGCCCCGCCCCCGCCCGCCCGCTCACAGGCCCGGCACAGCCTCACCACACGGGCGGAACAGGGGAGTTGAGAACAGTCGGTCGCATGCGAACCGACTCTTTCCCCGGCACCCTGCCGGCCCGGGAGCATCTCCCGGCCGCGGGGACCCCCACACCCGTCCTGGACGTCGTGGTGCCCGTCCACAACGAGGAGAGGGACCTGGCGCCCTGCGTCCACCGGCTGCACGAGCACCTCACGCGGACCTTCCCGTACGCCTTCCGGATCACGGTCGCGGACAACGCCTCCACCGACGCCACCCCGTCCGTCGCCGCACGGCTGGCCGCGGAACTGGCCGGGGTCCGCTCCGTGCGGCTGGAGCAGAAGGGCCGGGGACGGGCGCTGCGGACCGTCTGGTCGGCCTCGGACGCCCCGGTCCTCGCCTACATGGACGTCGACCTGTCCACCGACCTCAACGCGCTGCTGCCGCTGGTCGCCCCGCTGATCTCCGGCCACTCCGACCTCGCGATCGGCTCCCGGCTCACGCGCAGCTCCCGCGTCGTGCGCGGCGCCAAGCGGGAGTTCGTCTCGCGCACGTACAACCTCATCCTGCGCGGCTCGCTCCAGGCCCGCTTCTCCGATGCACAGTGCGGGTTCAAGGCGCTGCGCCGTGACGTGGCGGGGGTGCTGCTGCCGCTGGTGGAGGACAGCGGCTGGTTCTTCGACACCGAGATGCTGGTGCTGGCCGAGCGCGCGGGCCTGCGGATCCACGAGGTGCCCGTCGACTGGGTCGACGACCCCGACTCCAGCGTCCGCATCCTGCGGACGGCGGCCGACGACCTGAAGGGCGTGTGGCGGGTCGGCAAGGCGCTGGCCTCCGGTTCGCTGCCGCTGGACCGGCTCGCCCGGCCGTTCGGCGACGACCCGAGGGACCGGGAGCTGACCGGCGTACCGCGCGGCCTGGCCCGGCAGCTCGTCGGGTTCTGTGCCGTCGGCGTGCTCTCCACCCTCTTCTACTTGCTGCTCTACAGCGGTTTCCGGGCCGTGGCCGGGCCGCAGCCCGCCAACGCGCTCGCGCTGCTGGTGTCGGCGGTCGGCAACACCGCCGCCAACCGGCGGCTGACCTTCGGCGTGCGCGGGCGGCGCGGCGCCGTGCGGCACCAGGCGCAGGGCCTGGTCGTGTTCGGCATCGGGCTGGCGCTCACCAGCGGCTCGCTCGCCGCGCTGAACGCGGCGACGACCGACCCCGCCCACTCCACCGAACTGGCGGTGCTCGTCGCCGCCAACCTCGCGGCCACCGTGCTGCGCTTCCTGCTCCTGCGGGCGTGGGTGTTCCCCGCCCCCGCCGCCTCCGCGGCCCTCGCCGGCTCCGCGGCCCCCACCGCCTCCACAGGCCTCGCCGCCTCCGCGGCCCCCGCCGACCCCGCCGGCCTCCGCACGGCCCCGGCCCCGGTCTCGGCCCGTGCCCCCCGCCACGCCACCGACTCCAGGGACGAACGATGACCCTTCAGGACCACAGGACCCCCTCCCGGAGCGCCGCGCCGCGGACCGCCCCGCCCGCGGACCGCCCCGCCGACCCCCGCTGGGCCCGCCCGGCCCTCCTCGGCCTGCTCCTGGCCACCGGCCTGCTCTACCTGTACGGCCTCAGCGCCTCCGGGTACGCCAACTCCTTCTACTCCGCCGCCGCACAGGCCGGCAGCCAGTCCTGGAAGGCCTTCTTCTTCGGCTCGCTGGACGCCGCGAACGCCATCACCGTCGACAAGCCCCCGGCGGCGCTGTGGCCGATGGCGCTGTCGGTGAAGCTCTTCGGCCTGTCCTCGTGGGCGATCCTCGTCCCCGAGGTGCTGATGGGCGTGGGCACGGTCGCCGTCGTGTGCGCCGCCGTGCGCCGCCGGTCCGGCGCCGGGGCCGGGCTGCTCGCGGGAGCGGTGCTGGCGCTGACGCCGGTCGCGGCCCTGATGTTCCGGTTCAACAACCCGGACGCGCTGCTGGCGCTGCTGCTGGCCGTCGCCTGCCACCTCGTCGTACGGGCGCTGGAGGACGGCCGGACCAGGTGGCTGCTGTGGGCCGGCGTCGCGATCGGCTTCGCCTTCCTGACCAAGACCCTTCAGGCGTTCCTGGTCCTGCCCGCCCTCGCCCTCGCCTACGGCGTCTGCGCGCCGGTGCGGCTGCGGAGGCGGCTGGCGCAACTGGCCCTGGCGGCCGGCGCGGTCGTCGTCTCCGGCGGCTGGTGGGTGGCGGTCGTCGAGTTGTGGCCGGCCTCCTCGCGGCCGTACGTCGGCGGTTCGCAGCGCAACAGCTTCCTGGAGCTGACCTTCGGTTACAACGGCCTCGGCCGGCTCAACGGCGAGGAGACCGGAAGCGTCGGCGGCGGTGGCGGGCCCGGTGGGCGGGGCGGCGGACAGTGGGGGGAGACCGGCTGGGACCGGATGTTCAACGCCGAGATCGGCGGCCAGATCTCCTGGCTGCTGCCCGCCGCGCTGATCCTGCTCGTCGCCGGTCTGCTGCTGACCCGGCGGGCCGGGCGGACCGATCCGGCCCGCGGCGCCTTCCTCGTCTGGGGCGGCTCCCTGCTGACGACCGCGGTGGTCTTCAGCTGGATGGCGGGCATCTTCCACCAGTACTACACGGTGGCCCTGGCGCCGTATCTGGCGGTCGTGGTGGGCATGGGGGCGGCGGCCGTGTGGCGCCGGCGGCGCGAGCGGTGGGCGGGGCCGGTCCTCGCCGCGGCCATGGCGGCGACCGCGGTCTGGGGCTTTGTACTGCTCGACCGCACCCCCGGCTATCTGCCCGCCCTGAAGTGGGTGGTCCTCGTCGGCGGCCTGGCGGCCGCGCTGGGGCTGGTCTTCGCCGGGCGCGCGGGGCGGCGGCTCGGGGCCGTGGTGGCGGGGGCGGCGCTGGTCGCGGCGCTGGCGGGTCCGACGGCGTACACCCTCACCACGGTCCAGGAAGGCCACAGCGGTTCCATCGTCACGGCGGGCCCAGCTGGGGCGAGCGCGCGGGGCGGTCCCGGCGGAGGCGGCGCGATGGAGGGCGGTCCCGGGGGCGGCGGCTTCGCGGGCGGCGGCACACCCGGCGGGCCGACGGGCCGGGGCGCCCCGGGCGCCGGCCAGGGAGCACAGCGCACGCAAGGTGCGCAGGGTGCCCCGCCCGGCGGCACCGGTCAGGGCGTCCAGGGTGTCCGGGGCACCCCTCCCGGCCGTACCGGCGAGGGCCGCGGCCCCGGCGGCATGGGGGGTCTGCTCGGCGGCGCCGACGTCGGCGAGGAGGCCGTGGAGCTGCTGGAGGCCGACGCCGGCCGGTACACGTGGGTCGCGGCGGCGGTCGGCGCCCAGAACGCCGCGAGCCACCAGCTCGCCACCGGCGCTCCGGTCATGGCGATCGGCGGCTTCAACGGCACCGACCCCTCGCCGACGCTCGCCGAGTTCCAGGAGTACGTGGCGGACGGGAGGATCCACTACTTCGTCGCCGGCTCGGGCATGGGAGGCGGCACGGGCGGCGGCGACGGCACCGCCGCGCGGATCACCTCCTGGGTCGAGGCCACCTTCACGAAGGTCACGGCGGGCTCGGCCACCTTCTACGACCTGACGCGCCCGACCGGGACCTGACGCCCCGGACGTGACCACGACCGACCGCCGGACCTGACGCGCCCGGCCTGAAGCCGGGCCGGAACTGCGTTGTACACCGTATAGCGATCGCTATACGGTGTACGGCATGTCAACGTCCCCCCAGGAGAAGGTCCCGACCCGGCCCGAGCCCGCCCCGCAGGGGCACCCGCAGCGCTGGCTGATCCTCGGTGTCATCTGCCTCGCCCAGCTGACCGTCCTGCTGGACAACACCGTCCTCAACGTGGCCATCCCCTCGCTCACCGGCGAACTGGGGGCCTCCACCTCGGACATCCAGTGGATGATCAACGCCTACTCCCTGGTGCAGTCCGGTCTGCTGCTCACCGCGGGCAGCGCCGCCGACCGCTACGGCCGCAAGAAGATGCTGGTCACCGGGCTGGCGCTGTTCGGCGTCGGTTCGCTGGCGGCCGGCTTCGCGGACTCCACCGGTCAGCTGATCGCCGCCCGGGCGGGGATGGGCGTCGGCGGTGCGCTGCTGCTGACGACGACGCTGGCCGTGGCGATGCAGATCTTCACCCCGGCGGAGCACCCCAAGGCCATCGGCATCTGGAGCGCGGTCAACGCGCTCGGTTTCGCCTGCGGCCCGCTGCTCGGCGGATTCATGCTGGACCACTTCTGGTGGGGCGCGATCTTCCTGATCAACCTGCCGGTCGCGGCCCTGGGCCTGTGCGCCGTCCTCGCCCTGGTGCCCGAGTCGAAGAACCCGCAGGGCGACCGGCCGGACCTGGTCGGCGCCGTGCTCTCCACGATCGGCATGGCCTCCCTGGTCTTCGCGATCATCTCCGGCCCCGAGCACGGCTGGACGTCGGGCCGGGTGACAGCCACGGCCGCCCTCGCGGTGCTCGTGCTCGGGCTGTTCGCGTACTGGGAGAGCCGCATCCCGTACCCGATGCTCGACCTGCACTTCTTCCGCAACCGCCGGTTCACGGGCGCGGTCGCCGGGGCCGTACTGATCACCTTCGGCATGGGCGGCGCGCTGTTCCTGCTGACCCAGCATCTTCAGTTCGTGCTCGGGTACGGGCCCCTGGAGGCGGGCCTGCGCACCGCGCCGCTGGCGCTGACCGTCGTCGCCCTGAACTTCTCCGGGGTGTCGGCGAAGTGGATGGCGAAGCTCGGCACGCCGGTCTCCGTCATGCTGGGCATGGTGCTGATGTCGGCGGGCCTGGTGTCGATCGCGACGCTGACCGCCCACGGCTATCCCGGCACGCTGCTGGGGCTGCTGCTGATCGGCGCCGGGTGCGCGATCGCCAACCCCGCGATGGCGCACGCCATCATGAGCGCCATTCCGCCGGCCAAGGCCGGGGTCGGCGCCGGGATCAACGGCACGCTGGCCGAGTTCGGCAACGGGCTGGGCGTGGCGGTGCTCGGCGCGGTGCTGAACTCGCGGTTCGCGGCGCTGGTGCCGGTGGCGGCGGGTTCGCTGCCGGCGGCGGTGGCCCTGGCGGACGGCGAGGCGGAGCGGAGGGCGGTCGTCGAGGCGTTCTCCTCGGGCCTGGAGACCAGTCAGCTGGTGGGTGCGGCGGCCGTGTTGCTCGGCGGGTTCGTCGCGGCGGCGCTGCTGCGCCGGGCGGAGAAGGAGGAGGCTGGGACCGGGGCCGCCTGAGAAGCTCGTCCGGGGGCCCAGCCGACCGGTGTCCGAGAGGGAGAGCCGGTGTCCGAGAGGGAGAGAAGAAGCGATGGCCAAGGAAGGGCGCTCCGGGGCTGTCCGGACCAGTGTCTGGCTGGAGGGCAACCCCCGCCGCGGTGGACGGACCCAGCCGTCGGGGCTGGACCGGGAGCGGATCACGGACGTGGCCGTGCGGCTGCTGGACGCCGAGGGGCTGGCCAAGTTCTCCATGCGCCGGCTGGCCGCCGAGCTGAACGTCACGGCCATGTCCCTCTACTGGTACGTCGACACCAAGGACGACCTGCTCGAACTCGCCCTGGACCGGGTCTTCGGCGAGCTGGAGCTGCCCGTCGCGGACGCCGGCGGCGACTGGCGCGAGCAACTGGGGGCGCTGGCCCGGCAGTACCGGGCCCTGCTGGTGCGGCACGCCTGGCTGTCGACCCTGGCCGGCACCTTCCTCAACATCGGTCCCAACTCGCTGGAGTTCTCCAGCGCCGTCCAGCAGGTGATCCGCCGGTCGGGGCTGCCCGCCCACCGGGTGACCAGCGCGATCGCGGCCGTCTTCCAGTTCGTCTACGGCTACGGCACGATCGAGGGCCACTTCCTCGCCCGGGTGGCCGCCTCCGGGCTGACCGCGGACGAGTACTTCCAGCAGTCCATGGCCGAGGCGACACAGGCGCCGGGTCCGCAGGCCGCCGAGGTCCTCGCCGAGTCCCGGCGGATCATGGCGGCCCGGGGCGGGGACAACGTGTCGGAGATGCTGGAACGCGACTTCGACTTCGCCCTGGAGCTGCTCGTCGCGGGCATCGAGGCGATGGTCGCGCGCGGGTGACGCGGGGGCCGGGGCGACGAGCCCCGCGGGACCGCCGGACGGCGGCGCGGCGGCCCGGCGGCGCGCCGCGCCGCGGGTCAGTCCGTGGCCGGCCGTGCCGGGAAGCCGCCCGTCGCCACCGGACCCCACCGCTCGGGCGTGACCCTGATGATCGACTTGCCCTGCCGGAGCATGGCCGCCCGGTACTCGTCCCAGTCCGGGTGCTCCCCGGCGATGTTCCGGTAGTACTCCACGAGCGGCTCGACGGAGTCGGGGGCGTCGACGACCTCCGCGGTGCCGTCGACCTGGACCCAGGGGCCGTTCCAGTCGTCGCTGAGCACGATCAGGGCGACCCGCGGGTCCCGCCGCGCGTTGCGGGTCTTGGCCCGCTCCGGGTACGTCGAGACCACGATGCGGCCGGAGTCGTCGACGCCGCAGGTCAGCGGGGAACCCTGGGGGCTGCCGTCGGCCCGCCGGGTGAGCAGGATCGCCCGGTGCCGCGGGCGGACGAAGTCCAGCAGCTCCTCGCGGGACACCCGGGTGTTGGTCGCGATGTTCGGTGCCATGGCCGCAAGCCTATGACCCCTCCGCAGGGCGCCGGGGTCATGGGCGCAGCGCCTCCGCCAGGTTGTCGTAGACCGGCACGTCGCGGCGCAGCCCGGTCAGTTCCAGGACCCGGCTCGGCACGCCCTGCGGCGCCGCCACCACCCGGACCCGGACCCGGCCGCGCAGGTGGTGGTGGACGTCGCCGACGAGCCGCGCGCCCTGGGTGTCCATGAACTCGGTGCCGGTGAGGTCCAGCACCAGCACGCGCAGCTCCTCCGCGTGCGCCTCGGCCAGGGCCAGCACGCGCGGCAGCAGGTCGGCGGCGTTGCAGAAGTCGATCTCCGCGGGCAGCGGCAGCAGGGCGTAGCCGGGCGGGGTGCGCGGCTCGCAGGGGTCGCAGGGATGGGGGCGGAAGGTCACGGCTCTCACCTGACAGACGGTCGTCCGGATTCCGGCTAGGCCCCTTCCTGACCCGCTGCCCATTCCACCACGCCCGGTGCCCGATGCGGAAGCTCGGGCGGTCCGTCAGGCGGGCGTCACCGCACCGCAACCGAGCAGCTAGAGTGCTGTACGTCCTGTGCTCGCAGTCGGGAATGTGCTGCGGAGCTCTCCGACGCGCGGCTTCGGCCGTGCACGTTGAAGAGGTTCGTGGTGGCTGCGTCCGAATTTACTGATTTGCCGCTTTTCTCGGCGGGCTTCGAGCTGGCCGAGGCCCTCGCCGAAGCGGCACAGCAGCTGCACGACAGGCCCACCTCCAACGGCACCCTGCGTACCGCCGCCGAGCTGGCGGTACGGCTGCTGCCCGGCGCCGAACAGGCCGGTGTCTCGGTCATCGAGCGCGGCAACCAGCGCCGCACGCTCGCCTGGACCGACGAGGTCGTGCGCTCCGCCGAGACCCGGAACGGCGGGCGCGAGCCGCACCCGCTCTGGGAGCGCCTGTGGACGACGCCGGTGGTGCGGGTGGAGGACAGCGAGGCCGACGGCCAGGGCGACGCCCTCGCCGCCGTCGGGCTGCGCTCGGCCCTGTCCCTGCGGCTGCGCGCCGACCGGCGCCGGCTGACCGTGCTGACGGCGTACTCGCGCAAACCGCGGGCCTTCGACGACGACGTCACCCGCCTCGGCCGGCTGTTCACCACGCACGTCAGCATCGCCCTGGACTCGGCGGCGGAGCGCGAGCAGCTCAACGAGGCCATGCGCACCCGGGACCTGATCGGGCAGGCCACCGGCATCCTCATGGAGCGCATGGACGTCGACGCCGCCGGTGCCTTCGACAGCCTGGTGAAGGCCTCGCAGCGGGAGAACGTGAAGCTGCGCGACCTCGCCCGCCGCATCGTCGAGGCGCAGAACGCCCCCGGAACCCGGGGCGTCAACGAGCGATGACGGGATATCCGTAGGGTCATGAGACCCGACAGCTCCGACACGCTCGAGCAGGCCATGGCCCGCAGGCAGGGGCTCGACACCCTGCTGCGCGATCTCACCGACCGCGCGGTCCAGGAGGTGTCCGGTGCCGCCGCGTGCAGCATCACCGTGCGCCGCGGCGACCGGCTGCTGACCCTGGCCGGGAGCACGGGGCTGCCGCCCGGCCTGGACCTGCGCCAGTACGAGAACGGCTCCGGCCCCTGCGTGGACGCCGCCCAGACGGAGAGCCCCCGCTACTCGGCCGACCTGGCCACCGAGACCCGCTGGCCGGCGTACACCCGGTACGCGCTGGCCACCGGGGTGCGCTGCGTGCTGGCGCTGCCGTTGCGCGTCGAGGGCGAGACGGGCGCCGCCCTCAACCTCTACGGCCTGGAACCCGGCTCGCTGGACGACGGGCGGGAGACGGCGCGGGTCTTCGCCGACCGGGCCGCCCACGCGGTCGACGAGGCGCTGCGCATCGAGCGGCACAACGCCTCGGCCGCCGACGTGCGCACCGCCCTGCTCTCCCGCAGCGTCATCGACCAGGCCGTCGGCATCCTGATGGCCCGTGAGCGCATCGACTCCCGCGCCGCCATGGCCCGGCTGCGCACGGTCTCGCAGCGCCGCAACGTCAAACTCCGGGACCTGTGCAGCGAGCTGGTGGCCCGGATCGCCGACGGGTCCTCAGGCGGCGGGCAGTGATGCGCCCTGGACCGCCTGGATGTCCAGCTCGACCCTGAGGGTGGTGCCGATGGCGGCGACACCGGCCTGGAGGACCTGGTTGTAGTTCATCGCGAAGTCCTCGCGGCGCAGCAGGGCCGTCGCGCGGAACGCCGCCCGCGTGCCGCCCCAGGGATCGGCACCGGTGCCGAGGTAGGCCAGGTCCAGGTCGACCGGGCGGACGACGCCGTGCAGGCTCAGCTCGCCGTGGACGGTCCACCGGTCGGCACCGGCCGCGGACACCCCGGTGGAGCGGTAGGTGATCTCCGGGAAGCGCTCGGCGTCCAGGAAGTCCGCGGACCGCAGATGGGTGTCGCGCACACCGTTGCCGGTGTCGATGGAGGCCGCCCGGATCACCGCCTCCACCCGGGACTCGGTGACGTCGTCCGGGGCGATCTCGACGGTGCCGGAGAAGTCCGTGAACCGGCCGTGCACGCTGGAGATCCCCAGGTGCTGGGCGACCGCGGCCACGCTGGAGTGCGCCGGGTCGATGGTCCACGGCCCCGGCGGCGGCAGCTCGGTCCCGCCCTGCCGGGCCAGTGTCACCGAGCCGACCTCGGCCCGGCCGCTCGCGGTGACGATCGCGCTGGACGCGGCGGGCGCGTAGCCGACCGCCGTGACGATCACGGTGTACGCCCCCGGCGCCAGCGGTGTGGTGTCCCGTACGGCTCCCTCGGCGTCCGCCTCGGCGCGCAGCACCTGCGTGCCGGTCATGTCGGTCACCGTGACGACCGCGTGCGACACGGCCCATCCGTCCCTGGTACGGATCCTCGCGGTCAGTCCCATCCCGTTTTCTCCCTGGTCAACCTCGGTCAGGTGCGGAAAGCTCCGCCGAGCGTCATGAATCGGTCGCGAAGAACCGGCCCGCGGCGGCGTGCGCGCCCCCGAGTCCGGGGCGCGCAGGCCACCACGGGCCGTGGTGTCGCTACTCGCCGGGGTGGGCGAGTTCGATGTCGTGGCCGTCGGCGCCCGGGCCGGTGACCGTGAGGGCCGTGGCCACCGGCGGGTAGCCGGTCGCGATGACCGTGTACTCGCCGGCGTCCAGGTCGGTGAAGGCGTACGCCCCGTCCGATCCGGTCGTCGCCGTGCCGATCACGTTGCCCGCCGCGTCGACCAGCGTCACGCGGGCGTCGGCCAGCGGGCCGTGCGGCGCCCGGACGACACCCTGGACGCGGGCGCCGGTCTCCAGGTCTACCTCGACCCGGGTGACCCCGGTGCCGCCCACCTCGACGGGCAGGGCGCGCGGCCGGTACCCGGCGGCGTTGACCGCCACGGTCACCGTGCCCGGCACCAGTTCGGCGAGGGAGAACTCGCCGTGCTCGCCGCTGGTGGCGGTGGCCAGCAGATCACCGCGCACGTCGGTGACGACGACCATGGCGTCCTTCACCGGCAGCCCGGTCCCGGCCGCCCGCACCAGGCCGGTCAGCCCGCTGGTGCCGCTGAGCAGTACGTCGTAGGCGACCGGTTCGCCGTCGACGACGATCGTGGAGGCCTGCGGCTGGTAGCCGTCGGCGGAGGCGATCAGGACGTACGACCCCGCGCCCGGCGCGTCCAGCGTGTAGGAGCCGTCGGCCTGGGCGACCGACCGGCCCAGCTGCCGGCCCGCCAGCGAGATCAGCGTGACGGCGGCCCGGGGAACGGGTGCGCTGCCCTCACCGCGGACCTGCCCGCGCACCGGGACGCCGCCCGACCCGGACTGGTCGGAGCCGGCCACCGTGGCGACGGCGGCGAGCCGCTGGCCGGCGGTCGCGGCGCCCGACCCGGTGGCCGACGCGACGGCGGACGGCACGGCGGCCGGGACGGGCTCGGCGGCGGGCGTGGTGGCGGCCTCGGCCGGGGCCGGGGCGACCGGCGGAGCCGACTCGGCGGTGGCCTCGGCGGCCTGCGCAAGGGCGCCGGAGGTGCGCAGCGGGACCTCCTTGATGAACACGGTGACCAGGAAGGCGAGCAGGGCGATCGGCGCGACGTAGAGGAAGATGTCGGCGATGCCGTGCCCGTAGGCGCTCTCCAGCCACTCGCGGATGCCCGGGGGTAGCAGGTCCATGTCGGGGATGGCGCCGCCGCCGGAGGTCTTGGCGGCCATCGCCTGCTCCTGCGGGCTGAGCTGCCCGATGGTGTCCTCGGCGTAGTGGCTGATCCGGGTCGACATCACCGAGCCCAGCACCGAGACGCCCACCGCACCGCCGAGCGAGCGGAAGAAGGTCACCACGGAGGACGCGGCACCCAGGTCGCCCGGGGCCACCTGGTTCTGCGTGCAGAGCACCAGGTTCTGCATCATCATGCCGACGCCGAGGCCCATCAGCGCCATGAAGATGGCGATGTGCCAGTACGGGGTGTCGTAGCGCATGGTGCCCAGCAGGCCCAGGCCGGCCGTCAGCAGCACACCGCCGGCCAGGAGCCAGCCCTTCCACTTGCCGGTCCTGGTGATGATCTGACCGGAGACGGTCGACGACACGAACAGGCCGCCGATCATCGGGATGGTCATGACGCCCGACATGGTCGGGGACTTGTCCCGGGCCAGCTGGAAGTACTGGCTGAAGTAGACGGTGCCGGCGAACATCGCGATGCCGACGAACAGCGAGGCGAGCGACGCCAGCGTGATGGTGCGGTTCCGGAAGAGCCGCAGCGGGATGATCGGCTCACTGGCCCTGGTCTCGACGAACAGGAAGATCAGCGCCAGCAGGACCGAGCCGCCGACCATGACGCCGGTCTGCCAGGACAGCCAGGCGTACTTGTCGTCGGCGAAGGTCACCCAGATCAGCAGCAGGCTGACGGCGGCGGTGATGAAGAAGGCACCGGCCCAGTCGACCTTGACCTTGCGCTTGACGACCGGCAGGTTCAGCGTCTTCTGGAGCACGATCAGCGCGATGACCGCGAAGGGCACGCCGACGTAGAGGCACCAGCGCCAGCCCAGCCAGCTGGTGTCGGTGATGACGCCGCCGAGCAGCGGGCCGCCGACGGTCGCGACGGCGAAGGTCGCGCCCAGGTAGCCGGAGTACCGGCCGCGCTCACGCGGGGAGATCATCGCGGCCATGATGATCTGGGCGAGGGCGGCCAGACCGCCGGCGCCCAGGCCCTGGATGCCGCGTGCGGTGATCAGCATCGCGGGGTTCTGCGCCAGACCGGCCACGACGGAGCCGACGACGAAGACGATCAGGGCTATCTGGACCAGGGCCTTCTTGCTGACCAGGTCCGCGAGCTTGCCCCACAGGGGAGTGGAGGCGGTCATCGTCAGCAACGAGGCGGTGACGACCCAGGTGTAGGCGCTCTGGCCGCCGCCGAGGTCGTTGATGATCTCGGGCAGGGCGTTGGTGACGACGGTGGACGACAGGATGGCGCAGAACATGCCGAGCAGCAGCCCGGACAGCGCCTCCATGATCTGCCGGTGCGTCATCGCAGCGCCTGCGGAGGAGCCTCCCCCGTGCTTGGCATGAGCCCGCACACCGGCCGGTGTGGTCGTTGCCATGGACTTCCTTTGCTTACGTGGTGATCGCGGGTGTACGGGTGGACTGTTCGGGGACGGGCGGTGCGCCGGACCGGGCGGGTGCCGAGCGGCAGTCGTCGAAGCTCGCCCGCAGGCGGGTCATCAGCCGGGTGAGCTGGCCGACCTCCTCGTCGGTCCAGTCGCCCAGGCGGTGGGCGAGCAGCTGGGTGGTCCGCTCGGACAGCTCGTCGAGCTGGTCCCGGCCCGCGGGGGTCAGCCGCAGAATGCGCGAGCGTTTGTCCGCGGGATCGGGGGACCGCTCGATCCAGCCCCGGTCGGCGAGGTGCGCGACGTGCCGGCTGGTCACCGACAGGTCCACGGCGAGCAGCTCCGCGAGCTTGCTCATGCGCATGTCCCCGTACCGGCCGAGCAACGTCAGTACGGTGGCGGAGCCGCTGGGGCACTCGGCCGGCAGGATCCGGCCCAGCTCCCGCTTCACGGCGCCGAAGGCGCCGAACTGCCGGAGCAGCTCCTCGTACTGGGCCCTCCTGGCCATGCGCACCTCCCAGGTTTGTTGCTTAGGGCAACCATAAGAGCTGTTAGTTGCCACAGGCAAACAAAATGAGGGGTGGGTGCGCTAAAAAGTTGGCAAAGGCAAGTATTGCGACCGTAAACGCGCAGGTGACCGGGGGTGGCGGGTGGGTGGCGGGCGGCTGCTGGGCTGAGTGATGGGCAGGGGGCGCGGGCGTCGGGTGAGCGTCCCGTGGGCGCCCGGACCCGCGCTTGGGCGGCATCCGCGAGTTCGCTAGTGTCTCGGGCCATGGCTAACAACCAGGGCCCCCAGGGCAATTACGACCCCGCTGGCAGCACTCAGATGTTCCGCGCGTTCGTCGACGAGGGCGCCCCCCAGTCCCGCCAGGCGGCCCCCACCTCGTCGGGCCCCCGCGTCGGCGTGATCATCGGCATCGTGGCCGCGGTGGCGATCGTCGCGGCGGTGGCCTGGCTGGCGCTGAAGTAACCGGAGCCGCCTTCCCGCCCCCGGTCGGCCGTGGCGGTGTCACGGCGTGGCGGTGGTCACGGCATGGCAATGACCCTGGCGTGGCTGGTGGCCCTGGCACGGCGGCGGTCCGGCATGGCCGCAGGCGTCTGCCGGTGCGGCGCGGCCGTGCCGTGGGTCCGTACGTCCGTACGCGTGGCGGCCGCCGCTGGTCCCGGTCGGGAGCGGCGGCCGGTGGACGGTGCCTGGGGCCTGCGGATCAGGCCGGTCGGGGTGCTCGGGCTCCTCGGGCCGTTCGGGCTCTTGGAGCTGTCCGGGCCGGTCAGTCGGAGATCAGGCCCTCGCGGAGTTGTGCCAGGGTGCGGGTGAGCAGGCGGGAGACGTGCATCTGGGAGATGCCGACCTCCTCGCCGATCTGCGACTGCGTCATGTTGGCGAAGAAGCGCAGCATGATGATCCGCCGCTCCCGGGGCGGGAGTTTGGCCAGCAGCGGCTTGAGGGACTCGCGGTACTCCACGCCCTCCAGGGCCGTGTCCTCGTAGCCGAGCCGGTCCGCGAGCGAGCCCTCGCCGCCGTCGTCCTCCGGGGCCGGGGAGTCCAGCGAGGAGGCCGTGTAGGCGTTGCCGACCGCCAGGCCGTCGACGACGTCCTCCTCCGACACCCCGAGTACGGAGGCCAGTTCGCCGACCGTCGGGGAGCGGTCCAGCTTCTGGGACAGCTCGTCGGTGGCCTTCGTCAGCGCCAGGCGCAGCTCCTGGAGCCGGCGCGGCACGCGCACCGACCAGGAGGTGTCGCGGAAGAACCGCTTGATCTCGCCGACCACCGTCGGCATCGCGAACGTCGGGAACTCGACGCCCCGTTCGCAGTCGAAGCGGTCGATCGCCTTGATCAGGCCGATGGTGCCGACCTGGACGATGTCCTCCATCGGCTCGTTGCGCGAGCGGAAGCGGGCCGCCGCGTAGCGCACCAGCGGGAGGTTGAGCTCGATCAGCGTGTCCCGGACGTAGGCGCGCTCCGGGCTGTTCTCGTCGAGTGCGGCCAGCCGCAGGAACAGGGAGCGGGACAGGGTGCGGGTGTCGATGTTCGCCGAGGCCGGCGTGGCCGGGAAGTCGGCGGTCGGCAGTGTCGGTGCCGACGCGGCTTCGAGGGCCGGGACGTCATCGATGGGGCCGAGCGCGTCGAGCGCGTCGGGCGCGGTCTCGCTCTCCGCGAGCGCGAGCACCTTCGAGCTGCCCTGGTCTGCGGACATGCCACCCCCTTTGGGTCGCGGGACGGTCGCGGCCGACGTCCCCGCTGCGGGAACTACAGCCTTCACCTGAATACCGGAGCCGGGGCTCCGGCAAACGCGCTTCCCGCAGAATGTCACATGTCGGCAACGCGCTGTAGTGACATGTCGACATCCGAGACGCGAATCCGCCCTGGAAACAGGGGGTCTGACGGTCTTTCGGGGCGGAAATGTCGGCAACGGCCCTGGTGAGCGATTCGCTCGCGGCGGTTATCCCTCGCTCGCGCTTTCGGTTACGCGTCGATCCGGTTCGCCGACCTCAGCCGCTGGAAGCTCCGGGCGAGCAGCCGGGAGACGTGCATCTGCGAGACGCCGAGTTCGGCGCTGATCTGCGACTGGGTGAGGTTGCTGTAGTAGCGCAGCAGCAGGATGCGCTGTTCCCGCTCGGGCAGCTGCACCAGGAGGTGGCGGACCAGGTCGCGGTGTTCCACGCCGTCCAGCGCCGGGTCCTCGTAGCCGAGCCGGTCGAGCAGTCCGGGCAGTCCGTCGCCCTCCTGCGCCGCCTCCAGCGAGGTGGCGTGGTACGACCGTCCCGCCTCGATGCAGGACAGCACCTCGTCCTCGGAGATGCGCAGCCGCTCGGCGATCTCGGCGGTCGTCGGGGAGCGCCCGAAGGCGGTGGTCAGGTCCTCGGTCGCGCTGTTGACCTGGACCCACAGCTCGTGAAGCCGGCGCGGTACGTGCACGGTGCGGACGTTGTCGCGGAAGTACCGCTTGATCTCGCCGACCACCGTCGGCATCGCGAACGTCGGGAACTGCACGCCCCGGTCCGGGTCGAAGCGGTCGATGGCGTTGATGAGGCCGATGGTGCCGACCTGGACGACGTCCTCCATCGGCTCGTTGCGGGAGCGGAAGCGGGCGGCCGCGTAGCGCACCAGCGGCAGGTTGGCCTCGATGAGCGCCCCGCGCACCCGGTCGTGCTCCGGCGTGCCCGGCTGGTGCTGCTTCAGCTCCGCGAAGAGCACCTGCGTCAGGGCCCGGGTATCGGCCCCCCGGCTGCTGCGCTGGGGCGCGGCTCCCCGGGGCGGTGCCTCCGCGGGCGGTGCCTCCTGGGGCGGCGCTTGAGGCGCAGTACTGGCCGGCACGGTCAACTCCACCTCGTATCCGTCAACTCATCCGTCAAAAGCGGTCATAGCATCACAAGACATGTGCACTGTGTGCAAGCACCGCATAACGCCGTGTTGGGCACAAGAGGGTTGATAAACGGGCATAAAGCGCGAATGGCCCCTCGCCCGTCCCCGGTGCGGGGTCGGGCGAGGGGCCGGCGCGGGTACGGGCGCCCGGGCTCAGATCTCGTAGTCGGCGATCACCCACGTGGCGAACTCCCGCCACAGGGCCACGCCCGCCTGGTGCGCGGGGTGCTCCAGATAGCGCTTGAGGGCCTCCGCGTCGTCCACGGCGGAGTTGATCGCGAAGTCGTAGGCGATGGGCCGGTCGCTGATGTTCCAGGCGCACTCCCAGGAGCGCAGCTCGGGGATCTGGTCGCCGAGGGCGCGGAACGCCTCCACGCCCTTCACCACGCGCGGGTCGTCGCGCTCGACGCCCTCGTCGAGCTTGAACAGGACCAGGTGCCGGATCATGACTTTCCTCCGTTGGCGACCCAGGTCATGAAGTCGCCGATGGCCTTGGCGGCTTCGGATATGCCCTCGAACCCTACCTGGACGTACTCCGCGGCCTTCTCCGGGTCCGTGATGATCAGGTACAGGATGAAGACCACGAGCACATAGACGGCGATCTTCTTTGCGTTCACCGCCACCGCGGCCTCCCCTGTCGCTCCTGTCGCTGCTGTGCCCCGAGCGCTGCTCATGATCGCACGAAGGGCCCCGTCTTTCGACGGGGCCCTTCCCAAGCGGTAGCGGAGGGATTTGAACCCTCGGTGACTTGCGCCACACTCGCTTTCGAGGCGAGCTCCTTCGGCCGCTCGGACACGCTACCGAGGGAGACCTTACAGCAAGGTGCGGCATGGTTCTAAATCGGTATCCGCGCCCCGGCCCGAGCCGGTCACCGGTCGCGGAAGAAGTCCGTGAGGAGCCGGGCGCAGTCGGCGGCCAGCACCCCCTCGATCACCTCGGGCCGGTGGTTGAGCCGCCGGTCGCGGACGACGTCCCACAGGGAGCCGGTCGCGCCCGCCTTCTCGTCGCGGGCCCCGTAGACCACCCGGTCCACGCGGGCCTGCACCAGCGCGCCCGCGCACATGGTGCAGGGCTCCAGGGTGACGACGAGCGTGCAGCCCGTCAGCCGCCACTCGCCGAGCCGCTCGGCGGCCCGCCGGATCGCCAGCACCTCGGCGTGCGCGGTCGGGTCGCCGGTGGCCTCGCGCTCGTTGTGCCCGGTGGCGAGGACCGTGCGGCCGTCCGGGGACAGGACGACGGCACCCACCGGGACGTCCCCGCCCCCGGGCGCCCGCCGTGCCTCGTCGAGGGCACGGCGCATCGCGGGCCGCCAGGGGTCGCGCACCGGGTCCGGCGGCCCGTCTCCTCGGTTCTGCGCGGTCGGCGGTGCGGTCAGCGGACGGTCTCCAGTACCTCGGAGGCGCCCAGGGACTCGGCGATCTCGCTGAGCGCGTCGTGGGCCATCGAGCGCAGCTCCTTCTCGCTCACCCCCAGGTCGTCCAGGATCTCGGCGTCGCCCACCGGGCCGTGCGGCACGGTGGACTCGGCGGCACCGGCGTCCGCGTCGCCGTCGTCGGCGCCGTCCTCCGGTTCGCCGTCCTCGGTGCCGTCGAGGTCGAGGGCGTCGAGGTCGGGGCCGTCGTCACCGGGCTCCCGGCCGAGCAGTTCGTCGGTGAGCAGGATCTCGCCGTAGCTGCTGCGGGCAGCGGCCGCGGCGTCGGAGACATAGATACGAGGGTCCTCCTCGCCGTCCACGCGGACGACACCGAACCACCCGTCCTCCTGCTCGATCAGCACGAGCACCGTGTCCTCGTCCGGAGATGCCTCCCGGGCCAGGTCGGCCAGATCCGACAGGGTCTCCACATCGTCGAGCTCCGTGTCGCTCGCTTCCCACCCGTCTTCGGTGCGCGCGAGCAGTGCGGCGAAGTACACCGTGACTCTCCCACTGGTCATAGGCGTGCCGGTTGGGGGTCCCCCCGGCGGAGGTTGCGGGCGGGGAGAGCGGGCTCCGCGCCCCACCCACTCGGAATCGTGGCAGAAACCGGGCCGTCAGGGGATGTCTTCGGCTCCCTGTGTCCGGCTGTTTCGACCACGTGCCCGCGGGCGGGTCCGCGAGGGGCGCCGGTGAAGGCGTCCCGATGGGGTTCACCAGCGCACTCTTGCCGCCGTCTGCGGATCGTACGCGGGATTCCGCCGCGTCCGCGGATGCCCTGCCGGTCGGCCCGGCGCGCCGCCGGGGCCGGGGCCGGGCGGCGCGCCGGGCCGACCGGCGGAAGGGTGCTGTCGGGGAGTGGGAGAGCGGCGGGGGGTGTCACCAGCGGAACGTGCGCATGCGCATCGCGTGGCGCAGGCGGGCGGCTTTGGCGCGGCGCGGCTGCACCCGGTCGCGCAGCGCCCGGGCCTCCGCCAGATCGCGCAGGAACTGGGCTCGGCGCCGCCGCCGTTCGCCGTCCGGGTCGCTCTCCGGTTCCGGCGGCCGTCCCCGCCCCGGATCGTCCCCCGGCGACGGCGTGTCGTGAAGTTCCCGGTCAGGCACAGTCCCACCACCCAGCGTCCGTCCCCTCCACCTTCCCCCGGACGGGTGGTTTGACGCCAGCGAGCGGGTGAAGGGCGAGGTGGGGGCTTGCCCCGGCGCGGGGACGCCGGGGCTCCGGGGCCCGGTTACTGTGGTGGACATGCGTCTCCACGTCGTCGACCACCCCCTGGTCGCTCACAAGCTCACCACGCTGCGCGACCAGCGCACCGACTCCGCGACCTTCCGCCGTCTCGCCGACGAGCTGGTCACCCTGCTCGCCTACGAGGCCACGCGTGACGTGCGCACCGAACAGGTCGACATCCAGACGCCGGTCGAGCGGACCACCGGCGTCAAGCTCTCCCACCCGCGCCCGCTGGTGGTGCCGATCCTGCGGGCCGGCCTCGGCATGCTCGACGGGATGGTCCGGCTGCTGCCGACGGCCGAGGTGGGCTTCCTCGGCATGATCCGCAACGAGGAGACGCTTCAGGCCTCCACGTACGCCACGCGCATGCCGGAGGACCTCTCCGGCCGTCAGGTGTACGTCCTGGACCCGATGCTCGCCACCGGGGGCACCCTGGTCGCCGCGATCCGGGAGCTGATCGACCGCGGCGCCGACGACGTGACGGCCGTGGTGCTGCTCGCCGCGCCCGAGGGCGTCGAGGTCATGGAGCGTGAGCTGGCCGGCACGCCGGTGACGGTCGTCACGGCCTCGGTCGACCAGCGGCTCAACGAGCAGGGCTACATCGTCCCGGGCCTCGGCGACGCCGGGGACCGGATGTACGGGGCGGCCGAGTAAGGGAGCGGCGGACCGGCCGGCGGGCGCCGCCGGCGTCTGTGCCCGCGGTTGCCCCTTCGGGGCGCTCGTTCAGCAGGTCTTCCCGGTGGTGGCCGTGGACTTCGGCTCGGGGGCGGTCAGCTTGGCCAGGGCCGTGTCGGCGTCCGCCTCGGCCGCCAGGCCCTTGAAGCCTTTGCCGATGATCAGGTCCACCGTGCCGCCCTTCCGGGCGGCGTCGGTGCGCTGTTCGGCGGCGGGCAGCTGGGTGCCGAGCACCGGAAGCGAGGTCTTGCGGGCCGCGACGGGGCCGAGCAGCACCCCGGCGCCCTCGACCTTCTTGTCGTACTCCTTGGGCGCGTTCGCCACGTCGCCGATGCGGAAGCCGCGCTTCTTCAGTTCGTCGGCGGTCTTCTGGGCGAGCCCGCCGCGGGTCGTCGCGTTGAGCACGTTGACGGTGATCTGCCCCGGCTCGGGAAGGTCCGCGGCGGCCGGTGCGGCGGACGCGCGGGCCGGGGTGACCGGGCAGTCGCCCCTGGTGCCGGCCGCGGAGGCCTCGTCGCCGCCGGTGAAGACGTCGATGAGCTGGAGCGTGCCCCAGCCGAGCAGGCCGAGGGCGGCCACACAGGCCACGGCCACGACCGCGAGCCTGCCGCGCCGCCGGGGAGGCCGCATCCGCGGGTACTTGTCACCCGTGATCCGGTACTGGCCGCCCATGCCGGGGGGAGTCAGCATGCTCATGAGCGCAGCGTAGTGCGCGCCGGCGGCAATGCCTACTAGATGATCATTGGAGGTTGTGCGGGCGGGCCCGAATGCAACCCGAAAGGGTCAAACCGCCGGCCGGGCGCCCTCGCGTGCGCGGAGCTCACCGGCAGATCCCCGGGCACACCCGGCGCATCCCCGGGCACACCCCGGCAGACCCGGCGGTCCTCAGTCGAGTTCGAGGACGCGCGCGTGCAGCACCTGGCGCTGCTGGAGCGCCGCGCGGACCGCGCGGTGCAGGCCGTCCTCCAGATACAGGTCGCCCTGCCACTTCACGACGTGCGCGAAGAGATCGCCGTAGAAGGTGGAGTCCTCGGCGAGGAGCGTCTCCAGGTCGAGCTGCTGCTTGGTGGTGACGAGCTGATCGAGGCGGACCGGGCGCGGCGCGACGTCCGCCCACTGCCGGGTGCTCTCCCGGCCGTGGTCGGGGTACGGCCGGCCGTTTCCGATGCGCTTGAAGATCACACGGAAAGCCTACCGGCCCAGTCGTCCCGGGCGCAGCCTCGGCGCCGCAGTGCGACGCTGAAGAAGACGCAGCAAAGAGGGGCAAAAGGGGCGGGAGTGGGCCGGCGTCGTGGAGCACGTCGTCGGCAGTGGCGTCTTCACGTCGCTGGCCAGGTCGGTCGGTACCCGGATCGGGCGGGAGATCGCCCGCTCCCTCTTCGGCACGGCCCGGCGGAGGCGGTGGCCGGAAGCGGGGCGCCTCCGCCGGGCCCGGCGGGTCAGTCCCGCCGGCGTTCCTGTTCGGCCGGCCTGCGGGTGCGCGGGTCCGGCTTGGGCTCGGCAGGCTTGTGCGGTGCGCTGCGGGATGCCTCGGCGCGCAGCAGGGCGCGCAGGACGGCGTAGGGGTCCTTGAGCATGACCGTGCTCCTTGGTTCCTTGTCGCGGGGTTGTGGTCGCCTGTGCGGTGATCCGCGGTGATCGGTGATCCGCGGTGATCCGCTGTGATCTGTGGTGTCGGCGCGGTGGCCGGGCCGGTCAGCAGCGCAGGATCACCGAACGCAGGCCGCGCAGCGAGGACGGCGGCCCGGGCGGGGGCTCGGCGACGGGGCGGGGAGCGGGAGACGCGGGCGCGGGGGCCGCGGGGGCGGGGGTGGGCCGCCGGGGCGCGCAGCGGCTTCGGGAGCCGCGGGCGGGGGCGCGCACGGCCGTGTCCGCGGGCTCGTGTTCCAGGACGGGGCCGCCGCCGGTCTCGGCGGACAGGATCGCGGGCGGCACCGGCTGCGCCTGGGCGCCGGTGCCCGGGACGAGCAGGGCGAGCAGCAGGACCAGTACCCGCAGCCAGGCGCTCCGGTGCCCGGCGCGGGGGGTGGCACGCGGTACGGGGCTCACGTCAGGTCGTCTCCCCGTGCGGCGCACGCCGTCTCCCGCGCCGGGCGGGAGAACCGCTCGCTCGGCGTATCCGGGAGGCCGCGGGCGTGCCGTTCACCGGGAGTGCGGGACCTGCCGGGCGCGGCCGCGGATGCGGAGCGCGGTGACGATCTCCGTGACGCCGACGGCGACGAGCCAGCAGCCGGCGAGCACGGTGAGGACGGCGACGGACTCGAACGGCGAGACGATCAGGACGACGCCGGCGAGGGCGGAGACGACGCCGAGGAGGATCTGCCAGCCGCGGGCGGGCATGGCCGGGTCGTGGGCGGCGGCGACGGTGTGGGTGATGCCGCGGAACAGCCAGCCGATGCCGATGAACAGGGCGAGCAGCAGGACTGACTGGAGGGGGCCGCGGAAGCAGAACAGGCCCAGCAGGACGGACAGGGCGCCGCTGATGAAGGCCAGGACGCGCAGCGAGGCCGTGCGGTGCGTGCCGAAGGCGGCGGCCAGTTGGAGGACGCCGCTGATGAGGAGGTAGAGACCGAAGAGCACGGCGGCGGCGAGGAGGGAGGCGCCGGGCCAGACCAGTACCAGGACGCCCAGTGCCAGGGAGGCGACGCCGGTGAGCAGAACGGTCTGCCAGGCGGTCCGGGACAGCCGGTGCAAGGGGCCTTCGACGGGGGGTTCGGCCTCGCGAGCGCCGTGCGGTCCGGCGGCGTGTGGTCCGGCGGCGGGCGGGGCGTGCCGGGCGTGGACCCTGCGGTCGTCGTCGCCCGTGCCGTGGGGGGTGCCGGTCGGTGGCTCGGTCATGCCCCATGCTTGGCGCGGGGGTGGGGGGTCCGCCACGTGGGGTAGGCCGGGCGGGGGGTTCTCCGCCTCGGCCGGTGGCCGCCTCGCCGGCCCGTCCGCCCGCCGGATCGCCCGGGCGGTGAGGTGGTGTCGTTGCGGGGGGAGTGCGCGCGGAGGGGTGGTGGGGGGCGGTGTCGGGCGGCTGCGGGTCGGGCGTGGCTGGTCGCGCAGTTCAACCGCGCCCCTTTGGGGCGCGGTTGTGGGCGTCGGGAGTCACGCTCCCGTGGGTGGGGACTGGCGGGATGCCTTGGCCGCCTTGGCCGCCGCCTTCATCTCCTGTTTGTGGGCGCGGACCTTCGCCAGGGACTCGGGGCCGGTGATGTCGGCGACCGAGCGGAAGGACTTGGGGGCGCCGTAGTCGCCCGCGGCCTCGCGCCAGCCGTCCGGGCGGACGCCGAGCTGCTTGCCGAGCAGGGCCAGGAAGATCTGCGCCTTCTGCTTGCCGAAGCCGGGCAGTTCCTGGAGCCGCCCGAGCAGTTCCCGGCCGGTGGTGACGCCGCGCCAGACGGCCTCGGCGTCACCGTCGTAGTGCTCGACCAGGTACTGGCAGAGCTGCTGGATGCGGCCCGCCATCGAGCCCGGGTAGCGGTGCACCGCCGGTTTGGCGGACAGCAGCGCCGCGAACTCCTCGGGGTCGTACCCGGCGATGTCGTGCGCGTCGAGGTCCTCGGCGCCCATCCGGCGGGCGATGGTCGAGGGGCCCTTGAACGCCCACTCCATCGGGATCTGCTGGTCCAGCAGCATGCCGACCAGCGCGGCGAGCGGACTGCGGCCGAGCAGCTCGTCGGCCTCGGGGTCCTGGGCGAGGTGCAGAGTGACGTCCATGCCCCGATGATCGCGCGGACCCGCTCAGGTCGCGCGCCAGTACCCCAGCGCGTTCACCCGCTGCTTGGGCAGGCCCAGCTCCTTGCGGACGTACGCCGCCAGGGCCCGGGTGGTGGCCGTGTCGCAGGCGATCCAGACATACGGCTCCGGGGTCGACCGGAGCAGGCCGGGCAGCGCCTCCTTCACCTGCGCGACCAGGTGCGCGCCCGCGTCCCGGCGCGCGACCGTGCGCACCTCGTGCCGGGCCGGGTCGGTGCGGAACGGCAGCCCGTCGGTCTCCTCGCCCTCGAACCACACCGTCGCCGGGGCCCGGTCCAGCGCGTCGAGCAGGGAGTTGAGGGCGGGCAGGGACGCCGGGTCGGCGACGGCGAAGACATGCGAAGGCGCGGGTTCGGGCTGCTCGAAGCCGGTGCCCTGGACGGTCGCCTCGATGGTGTCGCCGGGCTTCGCCGTCCGGGCCCAGTCGCTGGCGCACCCCTCGTGCAGGGCGAACTCCAGGCTGAGGGTGCCGGCCGCCGGGTCCGGGTCGACCAGCGTGAACGCCCGCTGGTGGGGCTTGCCGGCGTTGTGGAACCACAGGCGGACCCACATGGTGGGGTGGACGCCGGTGGCGGCCAGCATGCCGCCGTCGGTGAGATGCACGCGCCGGAACTCCGGCGTGACGTCCTCGGCGCCGGTCACCGTGAACTCGAAGTCCTTGGCACGCATCAGCTTGAGGACCGCGCCCTCCCAACCCCGCCCCTGCCCCATCGTTTCTTCACCTTTCACGTACTATTCGGCCACGCCTTCGACTTAGGCGAGCCTAACCTAAAGGAAAGTAGGGGCACAGGGGTGAGCGCCGAGATATACCGCGACGCCTGGGGAATCCCGCACCTGCGCGCGGACGACGTCCGGGAACTCGCCCGCGTCCAGGGCCGGGTCACCGCCCGCGACCGGGCCTGGCAGCTGGAGGTGGAGCGGCACCGCGCCCAGGGCACCTCCGCGTCCTTCCTCGGCCCGTCGGCCCTGCCCTGGGACCGGTTCGCCCGCCGGGCCCGCCTCGCCGACACCGCCCGCCGCTGCTTCAGCGCGCTCGAGGAACGGGACCGCGAGACGGCCGACTGGGTGCGGGCCTACGTGGACGGCGTGAACGAGGGCCTGGGCGAGGCCGCGTCCCCCGAGTTCGGGCGCACCGGCCTCGCCCCCGGCCGCTGGGAGCCCTGGACCCCGCTCGGCGTCTGGCTCGCCACCCACGTGCTGTTCACGGGCTTCCCGGCCAAGCTCTGGCGCGAGCAGGTCGCCGAGCACCTCGGCCCGGACGCCGTCGCCCTCTTCGCCACCGACGGCCCCGGCACCGCCGGCAGCAACGGCTGGCTGGTGAGCGGCGAGCGGACCGTGACCGGGCACGCCGTCATCGCCGGCGACCCGCACCGCTTCATCGAGGACCCCGGCGTCTACCAGCAGATCCACCTGTCCTGCCCGGAGTTCGACGTCGTCGGCCTCGCCGTGCCCGGCGTCCCCGGCATCGCCCACTTCGGCCACACCGGCACGGTCGCCTGGGCCATCACCAACGCCATGGCCGACTACCAGGACCTCTACCGCGAGCGGCTGCGGCGCACCGGGGCGGGCGTGGAGGCGCTCGGCCCGGACGGGGTGTGGCGGCGCGCCGCCCGGCACACCGAGACCGTACGGGTGGCCGGCGAGCAGGCCGTCGAGGTCGAGGTCGTCGAGACCGACCGCGGTCCGGTGATCGCCGGCGGCCCCGAGGGACTCGACGACGGCACCCCGGCCGCCCTCAGCCTGCGCTACCCGCCCCGCGTCACCGGCGACCTCGGCTTCGGCGCCCTGCTGCCGCTGCTGCGGGCCCGCCGTGTCGCCGACGTCGACCGCGCCCTGGACGCCTGGGCCGAGCCGGTCAACGTCGTGCAGGCGGCCGACACCGAGGGCGGGCTGCTGCACCGGGTCGCCGGCCGGGTGCCGGTGCGCGCCGCCGCCAACGGCACCGGCCTGGTGCCCGCCTGGGAGCCCGGCCACGCATGGCGGGGCTGGCACCGGCCGCCGCGCGCCGGACTCACCGACGGCATCGCCGTCATGGCCAACCAGCGCGGGCCGGCCGCCCCGCTCGGCGTCGAGTTCGCGCCGCCGCACCGCGCCGAGCGCATCACCGCCCTGCTCGCCGGGAAGGAACGCTGGTCGGCCGCCGACATGCCGGCCATCCACACCGACACCCACCTGGCCTCGGCCGGCCCCCTGCTCGACCGGCTGGCGGCCCTGGACGGCCTGCCGCCGCGCGCCGCGGGCCTGCGATCGCGGCTCCTCGCCTGGGACCGCCGGATGGACGCCGGCAGCACGGACGCGGCGGCGTACGCGGCGGTGCGCGACGCGGTCGTACGCCGCCTCGCGGCCGAGCCCGCGTTCGCCGCGCTGGCCGTGCCGCCCGCGTACCCGGAGGTGTTCCTGCCGTGGCTGGCGCTGGTGCCGCGCATCGCCTTCGCGCTGGAGCACCTGCTGCGCGCCCCGGAGCTGTACGGCATCGACCGCACCGCCGTGGTCCGCGCGGCGCTGGAGGAGGTGGCCGCCGAGCCGCCGGCCGGCACCTGGGGCGACCGGCACCGCCTCGCCCCCTGGCGGGCGCTGCCCGACGCGTCCGCCGCGGAACCCGGGCTGTCCGGCGACCACGACTGCGTGCTGTGCACCTCCGCCGTGCCCGGCGTCACCGACCTCGCCGCGCGCGGCCCGGCCGCCCGGTACGTCTGGGACCTGGCCGACCGCGACGGCAGTCTGTGGGTCGTGCCGTTCGGCGCCTCGGGCGTCCCCGGCTCACCGCACCACCGCGACCAGCAACCCCTGTGGCTCACCGGCCGGCTCGTCCCGGTGGTCACCGACTTCGACCAGCTGACGAAGGAAGCCGATGTCTGATCCGAAGACCGACGCGTACGCCGCCCGGACCGCCGTCCACGAACAGGCCCTGGACGGGTTCGGCACCGTCCGCGTCCTGCCCCTCGACGCCGCCGCCGACGCGGAGGTGCTCCACCGCTGGGTCAGCCAGGAGCGGGCCGTCTTCTGGGGCATGAACGGCCTGACGCGGGATCAGGTGGCGGAGATGTACGCCCACATGGCCACCCTCGACACCCACCACGCCTTCCTGGTGGTGATGGACGAGGAGCCCGTCGCCCTGTTCCAGACGTACGAGCCGGCCGCCGACCGGGTGGGCGAGTGCTACGACGTCGAGCCCGGCGACATCGGCGTCCACCTGCTGCTGGCCCCCGCCGGGAAGGACGGCGCCCGGCCCGGCTGGACCTCCGCGCTGGCGGGGTCCCTCATGGCGTACCTGCTGCTCGGACTGGGCCGGACCCGGATCGTGGTCGACCCGGACGTGCGCAACGGCAAGGCGATCGCCCGCTTCCTCAAGCAGGGCTTCACCGCCGGACCGACGGTGGTGCTGCCGGAGGTGGACCTGCCCGACGTGTACCTGCCGGAGAAGAAGGCCCAGCTCGCCTTTCTGCGGCGGGAGGACGTGCTTTCGGGGTGAGCGGGGAGGTCCAGCCGGGATGGGCGCCGCCTGGGCCGCGTCCTTTCGGAGTGAGCGGGGAGGGGGCGCCGTCCGGGCCGGCGGGGTTTCCGGCTGAGGTTGCTCCTCCGGGCGGGAGCCGTCGGCGGGTAGCCTGCGGCGGGTGAGCCCGGTGGACCCCCGGAGGAGCCCGGTGAATCCAGAGGATCTCGTCGCCCACTACGGCCTGGAGCCGATCCCCCGCGAAGGCGGGCTGTTCCGGCGCACCTGGGCCGGCCCCGAGGGCCCCGACGGACGCCCGGCCGGCACGGCGATCGTCGCCCTGCTGACCTCCCGCCCGGGCGACTTCTCCGCCCTGCACCGGCTGCCCACCGACGAGATCTGGCACCACTACCTCGGCGACCCGCTCGACCTGCTGCTGCTCGCCCCCGACGGCAGTGCCCGCACGGCCGTGCTCGGCCCGGACGTCCTGGGCGGGCAGCACGTCCAGCTCACCGTGCCGGCGGGCACCTGGATGGGCGGACGGGTCGCACCGGGCGGCTCCTGGACGCTGTTCGGCTGCACGATGGCGCCCGGCTTCACCTACGCGGACTACGAGCACGGCGACCCGGCCGCCCTGACGGCGCGCTACCCGTCCCAGGCCGCGCGGATCGTGGAGCTGTGCCGCCCATGAGCGCCCCCGGCGGCACGGGACTGCTGGCAGGCCAGGTCGCGCTGGTCACCGGCGCGGGCGGCGGCATCGGCCGGGGCGTCGCGCTGCGACTGGCCGAGGAGGGCGCGGCCGTCGCCCTGCACTGCCGTACCGCGGCCGACGCGGCACGGGACCTGGCCGAGCGGGTGCGGGAGCGGGGCGGCCGGGCGGTGGTGCTGCGCGCCGACCTCACCGACGAGGACGCCTGCCGACGGCTGGTGGCCGAGGCCGCCGAGTGGGGAGGGGACCGGCTGACCGCACTCGTCAACAACGCGGGCGTGCAGCCGGTGCGCACGCTGCCGGGGATGACGGCCACCGAGTGGCGTGCGGTGGTGGACACCAACCTGACCAGCGTCTTCGCCTGCACGCAGGCGGCGGCGGAGGTGATGCGCCCCTCGGGCGGTGGCTCGATCACCCACATCGCCTCGATCGAGGCGGGCGCGCCCGCCCCCGGCCACGCGCACTACAGCGCCTCGAAGGCGGCGGTCGTGATGCACGCCCGGGCGGCGGCCCTGGAATACGGCCCGTGGGGCGTGCGGGTCAACACCGTCTCGCCCGGGCTGATCGACCGGGAGGGCCTGGCCGAGGCGTGGCCGGACGGGGTGCGGCGCTGGCGGGAGGCGGCGCCCACCGGCCGCCTGGGCCGCCCGGAGGACATCGGCGACGCGTGCGTGTTCCTCGCCTCCCGGCTGGCGTCCTGGGTGACGGGCCACGACCTGGTCGTCGACGGCGGGGTGACGGCGCGGCCGTCGTGGTGAGTGGCGGCTGTCGTGGTGACTGGCGGCCGTCCGGCACCGTCCGGCACGCTCTGGGGAGCGGGGGTGGTGGTCGTGGCGGGCGTCGTCGGTGGCGGTGGTGATCCGCGGTGGCCGTGATCCGCGGTGAGCAGGACGCCCTCCGGGTCCGTATCCCTCCGGGAGCGGTGACGTCCGACGACGGAGATGCGACGTGGGGTGTGCGGTTGCGCGCGGCGAGGCGGGCCTAGGGCGTACGGCGGTCGCGCGCGGCGGGGCGGATCGAGGGCGTACGGCGGTTACGGCGATACGGCGGCTGGCGCTGCTGGGGGCGGCGCTGCTGCTGCTCGTCCTCGGCGGTGCCGGCCCGGCGTCCGCGCACGCCGCCCTCACGTCCTCCGACCCCGAGGACGGCGCCGTCGTGGACGGGGCCCCGCGTCACCTCACCCTCACGTTCACCGAGTCCGTCGGCCTGCGCGACGACTCCTTCCGCGTCCTCGACCCCGACGGCCACCGGCTGCGCCTCGGGGAGGCGGGCCACGCCGACGGACGCCCCGACACCGCCCGCGTCGCCCTGCCGGACGGGCTCGGGGAGGGCACCTACACGGTGGCCTGGCGGGTGGTGTCGGCCGACAGCCACCCGGTCTCCGGCGCGTTCACCTTCTCCGTCGGCGAGCCCTCGGCCACGGCCGGCTCCGCGGCTGCGGCGGCACCCGCCGACGACCCGCTGACCAAGGGCCTGTACACCGGCGCACGCCACCTCGCCTATCTCGCCGTCGCCCTGCTCGTCGGCGCGGTGGCGTTCGCCCTGCTGTGCCGTCCGCCCGACCCCGCCGTGCTGCGCCGGCCGTTGACAGCCGCCTGGTGGATTCTGCTGGCGGCCACCGTGGCCCTGCTGGTGCTGCGCGCACCGTACGAGGCGGGCTCCGGCCCGGCGGCGGCCCTCGACGCCGGGGCGCTCGGCGACACGCTGGCCTCCCGGCCGGGAGCGCTGCTGGCGGCGAGGGCGGGGCTGCTGGTGCTGTGCGCGGTGCTCCTGGCGCGGGGTGGGCGGTGGGCCGGGGCGGGCGGTGAGGTGAGGGTCGGCGCCGGGGCGGGAGCGGAGGTCGGGGCCGGGGCGGCGGAGACCGGCGCCGGGGCCCTTGCCGCCGGCGGGGTTCTCGCCGTCGCGCTGGCGCTGACGTGGGCCGCCGCCGAGCACGCCGCCGCCGGGATCCAGGTACCGGTGGCCATGGCGTCGGCGGTGCTGCACCTGCTGGCGACGGCGACCTGGCTCGGCGGACTCGGGGCCCTGCTCCTCACCCTGCGCCGGTCCACCCCCGCCGCACCGCTGCCGGCCGCCGTGGTGGCCCGCTTCTCCCGCATCGCCTTCGCCTCCGTGACCGTCCTGGTGGTCACCGGCGTCTACCAGTCCTGGCGCGGCCTCGGCTCCTGGGCGGCGCTCACCGGCACGTCGTACGGCCGGCTGCTGCTCGCCAAGCTCGCCGTGGTGGCCGTGCTGCTCGCCGCCGCGGCCCTCTCCCGGCGCTGGACGGCGCGCGTGGTGTCGGCGGCGGGCGCCAAGCCGGTCGCCGTCGCACGGGTACGCGTCCCGGAACCGGCCGGGGGACCACCGCTGCCGCCGGAGCCCGTCCCGGAGCCGCAGCCGGAACCGGGGCCCGAGCCGCAGCGGGCCCCGGGACGAGAACCGCAGCCGGAACCGGGACGAGAACCGCAGCCGGACCCGGGGCCGGAGCCGGAGCCGGACCCGGTGGCTGAGCCGGAGGTGCCCGGCGGCGGCCGAACCGCCACCGCCGCGCCCTCCACCCCGCACGACCCCCGCCGGGCCCTGCGCCGCACCGTGCTGGTGGAGGCCGTCGCCGCCGCCGTCGTGCTCCTCGTCACGAGCCTGCTCACCAGCACCGTGCCGGGCCGCGCCGAGACCGAGGCGGCGCGGGCGGCACCGGCGGGCGCGCTGCCGCCCGCGTCCGTCACCACGATCCCCTTCGACGTGGGCGCCCCCGGTGGCCGGGGCCGGGTCCAGGTCACCCTCGACCCAGGCCGTACCGGGGACAACGCGGTGCAGGCCGTCGTCTTCACCGCGGGGGGCGGCCTGACCGCCGTCCCGGAACTGCGCCTCTCCTTCACCCTCCCCGACAAGGACATCGGACCCATCGACGCCGGACTCGTGGACCGGGGCGGTTACTGGAGCGCGAACGCCGTCACCCTGCCGATCCCCGGGGACTGGCGGATGAAGGCGACGATCCGGGTCTCGGAGGTGGACCAGGTGAGCGAGACGCGACGGGTGCGCATCCGCCCGTGAACCTTCAGGACGGCCCCGGCCCCGGACCCGGCCCCGGACCCGCCGCACCGGCCCTCGCTCACCCGGCCACCCCCCGCAGCCGGCGCACACCGAGGGCGCACACACCGCAGACCGCGCCCCACACCCCGTTCACCAGGAACATCGGGAGCAGGGCCTGAGGCTGCGCCAGCGGCCCTTGCAGCTCCCCCGTGAGGACCGGCGACAGCACACCGCTGAGGACCAGGGCGGCCAGCGCGTAACCGACCCCGGCGACGACCGGCGTGAGCACCGGCTCCCGCACCCGGCTCAGGCCGACCGCGAGGATCCAGGTCAGCGAGATGACCAGGGTCAGCAGCAGCGGCGTCAGCGGCCTGCCGAGGGCGTCGGTCAGGCCCGTGACCGAGAACAGCGGGCGGACCAGGGCGACGGCGACCAGCAGGCCCACCATCGGCCGGTTCACCCGGCGCAGGCGGACGGAGAAGGGAACGGTTCCGGGATCGGTGCTCATGACGACAGCGTCCGAGCCCGGCCCACCCCGGGGCGTCGGCCGACGGCCGACACCTGCCCTACTCCACCGGTTGCGGCACCGGGCCCCCGCCTGCACCCGGAGTTGCGGCACCCGCACCGACGCCGCGCCCCCGGGTTGCGGTGAGCGCGCGGACCAGCCGTCCCCGGGATGCGGTGAGCGCGCGGGCCGGGCGCCCCCGGGTCGCGGCCCACCGCGCGTGCCGTCCGCCGTACGGAGGACGGCACGGCGGGCCCCGTCTGCCTACGCTGGCGGCATGGTTTCCCACGCGGTCCCCCGGGTGCGGCTGCCGCGCGGCCGTGCGGCGGACGCCGCCCTGGCCGGGGGCGTACTGGCACTGGTCGCCGTCGGCAGCCTGTGGTCCCTGCTCGGGTCGCGGGAGGAGTCCTGGGAGACCACCGCCCTCGCCTGGTCCCTGCTCGTCGCCGCCTGCGCCGCCCTGTACGCCTGCCGCCGCCACCCGGTGCCGGCCGCGACCTTCGTCCTGGCCGCCACCATCGCCTACTACCTGGTCAGTTCCTACGACGGCCCGCTCATGGTCGCTTTCGTCGTGGCCCTCTACGTCGTCGCCGCCCAGGGGCTGCTGCGGGCGGCGATCGTCCTGGCGGCGCTGGGCCTGCTGCTCACGGGCACCGGGACGCTGCTCGGCAACGAGGACGTCAACGGCGTCGCCCTGTTCATGATGACGGGCTGGCTGGTCGGCGTGGTCGCGCTCGGCTGGGTGCGGCACAACCGGCTGGTCCTGGCCCGGGAGACGGAGCAGCGCGCGGTCAGCGAGGAGCGGCTGCGCATCGCCCGCGAGCTGCACGACGTGGTCGGCCACCACCTCTCGCTGATCAACGTCCAGTCCGCGGCGGCGCTGCGCCGGCTGCGCAAGGACCCGGCGGGCGGAGCGGGGCGGGCCGAGGACGCGCTCGGCGCGATCAAGGACTCCAGCAAGGAGGCACTGCGGGAACTGCGGGCGACGCTGGGCGTGCTGCGCCAGGCCGGTGAGGCGGCGCCCACCGCGCCCGCCGCCGGACTCGGCCGGCTGGGCGAGCTGGTGCAGGGGGCCCGGCTCGCGGGCCTCGACGTGCGCGTGCTCGGCGACGGCGGCCGCCGGCCGCTGCCCGCCGAGGTGGACCTCGCCGCGTACCGCATCGTGCAGGAGTCGCTGACCAACGTCGCCCGGCACGCGCACGCCACGGAGGTCACCGTGCGCACCGAGCACGGGCCGGGGCACGTGACCGTCGAGGTCACCGACAACGGCCGCGGACCCGCCGGTCTTCCCGGACTCACCGGTCCCCCGGCGGGCAGCGGCATCAGCGGGATGCGCGAGCGGGCCCGCGCCCTGGGCGGCGACCTGACCACCGGCCCGGCCCCGGACGGCGGCTTCACGGTCCGCGCGACCCTCCCGTGCCCCGACCTTCCGCAGCCTCCACCCCTCCCGCAGCCTCCGCCCCTCCCGCAAACCCCACCGCTCCCGCCCTTCACTCGAGCCCCCGAACGGAGCCCCCGTTGGCCACGGCCATGACCGATCCGGAACCGATCCGAGTCCTGCTGGCGGACGACCAGCGGCTGGTGCGCGCCGGCTTCCGCTCGATCCTGGAGGACGAGGACGACATCGAGGTCGTCGCCGAGGCGGGCGACGGAGTCCAGGCGCTGGCCGCGTGCCGCGCCCACCACCCCGACGTCGTCCTGCTGGACATCCGCATGCCCGGCGTCGACGGCCTCCAGGCCGCCCGCGACATCGCCGCCGACCCGCGCCTGACGGACGTACGTGTGGTCATCCTGACCACCTTCGACCTGGACGACTACGTGTACGGCGCCCTGCGGGCCGGCGCCACCGGCTTCCTCGTCAAGGACACCGAGCCCGAGGAACTCGTGCACGCCGTCCGGGTCGCGGCCCGCGGCGACGCCCTGATCAGCCCCTCCGTCACCCGCCGCCTCATCGCCGAGTTCGCCGGCCGGGTCCGCCCGCCCGAACCCGGCCCGCGCCTGAACGGCCTCACCGAGCGCGAGCGTGAGGTCATGTGCCTGGTCGCGGCGGGCCTGACCAACGACGAGATCGCCGCCCGCCTGGTGCTGAGCCCCGCCACCGCCAAGACCCACGTCAGCCGCATCATGACCAAGCTGGCCGTCCGCGACCGGGCCCAACTGGTGGTGCTGGCCTACGAGTCCGGAATGGTCAGCCCGGGCTGGCTGCGGGAGTAGCCGGGCGTACGACGGGACGGCCCCGCCCGGGGCCCCGGCGGAACCCCGACCGACCCCGACCGGAACCCTGACACCCGGCGACGTACGACGGGACCGCGCCCGCAACCCACGGGGTACGCCGGTTGCCCACCGGGGGCCGACGCACGGCACCGTGCCGGCGCCGGACGCTGCGGGCATGGACACACACAGCGTCAACCCGGCGGGCACCGCCACCGTCGCCGCACCACGGCCCGGCGTCTTCGGCCGCCTGGCCTCCTGGTCCCAGCGCCACCGCTGGGCGGCCGTGCTGCTCTGGATCGCGGTGGTCGCGGTCATCACCGTCGGCGCGCAGGGCGCCGGCAGCGCCTACCGCAACGACTTCAGCCTCCCCGGCACCGATTCCCAGGCCGCCGCCGACCTGCTCGAACGGCACGGCGCGAGCCAGGCGGGGGACAGCGTCCAGATCGTCTTCCACGACGACGCCGGGCTGACCGGCGACCGGGCGGCGGTCGAGGGCACCCTCGACCGGGTGCGTGACCTGCCCTCCGTGGCCGAGGTCCGCAGCCCCTTCACCGACGCCGCCGCGATCTCCGAGGACGGCACGATCGGCTACGCGACCGTCGTCCTGGAGGGCAAGGCGGAGCAGGTTCCCCGGGAGGACGTCACCCGGATCATCGACACGGCGCGGGACGCCGAGGGCGACGGCCTGGCCGTGGAACTGGGCGGCGAGGCGGTGCGCGGCGCCGAGGAGGAGGGCGGCGGCGCGGCCGAGGGCGCCGGGATGCTGGCGGCGCTGGTCATCCTCGTACTCCTCTTCGGTTCCCTGGTGGCCGCGGCGCTGCCGCTGGTCACGGCGCTGTTCGCGGTCGGCGGTGCGATCGGCCTGATCACGCTGGCCTCACACGTCTTCACGGTCGCCGACTTCACCCCGCCGATCATGATGCTGGTCGGCCTGGGCGTGGGCGTCGACTACGCGCTGCTGATCTTCTACCGCTACCGCCACGAACTCCTGCGCGGCGCCGGCTCGGCCACGGCCACCCGTACCGCGCTGGACGCCGCCGGCCGCACCGTCTTCTTCGCCGGCTGCACGGTCATCATCGCCCTGCTCGGCCTCGTCGCCCTGGGCCTGGGCTCCCTCCAGGGCGTGGCCCTCGCCGTCGCCCTGACCGTCCTGGTGACGATGGCCGCGTCCCTGACGCTGCTCCCCGCCCTGCTGGCCCTGCTGGGCGGCAGGGTCCGGCGGCACGTCCTGGCGCGCGCCGCGAAGGCCGAGGCCAAGGGCGCGGCGGAGGGCCGGCGCTGGCGCCGGCTGGCCACGGCGGTGCAGCGCCGCCCGCTGCCCGCCCTGCTGGCGGCGGCCGTCGCCCTGCTGGCCCTGTCGGCCCCGGCACTGGGCATGCGCCTGGGCTTCGCCGACGCGGGCAACGACCCGGCGGCGTCCACCAGCCGGCAGGCCTACGACCTGCTCGCCGAGGGCTTCGGCCCCGGCTTCAACGGACCCCTGGTGGTCGTGTCCCAGGGCGACGCCGAGGCGGCGACGGCACTGCGCGCGACGCTCACCGAGAGCCCCGGCATCGCGGCGGCGACCCCGCCCTTCCCCTCGGGCGACGGCGCGGTCTCGACGGTGATCGCCTACCCCACGACCGCGCCCCAGGCGGAACCGACCGCCGACCTGGTCCACACCCTCCGCGACGACGTCCTGCCCGCGCTGTCCGACAGCACCGGGGCCACGTACCTGATCGGCGGCCCCACGGCGGCGGCCCAGGACTTCGCCGACTCCGTCGCGGACCGCATCCCCCTGTTCGTCACGATCGTCGTGGGCCTGTCCGCGCTGCTGCTCCTGGTGGTCTTCCGCTCGCTGTGGATCCCCCTGAAGGCGGCCGTCCTCAACCTCCTGTCCATCTCCGCGGCCCTCGGCGTGATCACGCTGGTCTTCCAGCACGGCTGGTTCGGCGTCCAGCCCGGCCCGGTGGAGGCGTTCATCCCGGTGATGATCTTCGCGATCGTCTTCGGCCTGTCGATGGACTACGAGGTGTTCCTGATCGCCCGCATCCACGAGGAGTGGGAACGCACCCGCGACCCGGCCCACGCCGTCCGCGAGGGCCTGGCCGCCACCGGCCGGGTCATCACGGCCGCCGCCGCCATCATGATCGTCGTCTTCGCCGCGTTCGTCCTGAGCCCCAGCCGCATGCTCCAGCAGTTCGGCCTGGGCCTGGCGACGGCGATCCTCCTGGACGCGGCACTGATCCGCTGCCTGGTCGTCCCGGCGACGATGCACCTCCTGTCCCACCACGCCTGGTGGCTCCCGGCCCCGCTGGCCCGCATCCTGCCCCGAGTGACCCTGGAACCGCCCGGTTGGGGATGAGCCCGGGTGACGGGACGCAGGGGGCGGTCAGAGGAAAGCGGGCCGGAAGCGCCAACTAGGGGTGATATGCAGGTAGTTGATAGGTTGCCGCTACGACGGCGTGTTGTCCGTCGCCGAAACCGGCCCGGGACCGCAGGGCAGGACGGGGGACCAATGGCTTGGGACGAATGGGAGAGGGCCAAGTCCGCGGCTCAAGGGGAGCCGGGGATTCGGACGCAGCTGAATCAGTCAGAACCTGGTGGTACCGGCGAGCGGGACTTGGTGGTCCACCAGGATGACTTGGGCGCTGTTGGTCACGAGGCGTTCATCCTGCACGGTGAGCTGAAGAAGAGGGCAGATGTCGCCGGTGCGGGTACAGACACGAGCGGCGCCGGATCCACCATGCAAGCTGCCACCTCGCTCAAGAGCCACGGCCTCGGACTCGGCGCCGAACTGGAGTCGACCGTCGAAATCTGGACTTCGCAGGTGAAGCATGTATTGCAGGCTTGCGCCCACATTTCCAACCACTTGGACTTCAGCAAGAAGCTGTACACGCAGGAAGACGCCAAGATCGCGGCGGAGATCCGGGGACGCTCGGGGCCGCTGCCGGTCTCGGTGCTGAACGACTACTTCAAGTAGGAGCGTCATGAGACTCTCGTACTCAGATCTCATGACTCTGGATCTCACCAAGCTGGGCACGGCGGCTTCCGACTGGAGAACGATGGCCGGCGAGCTGGCCAAGCTCATGGTCGATGTACGCGACGGTCTGACGAAGAAATCCGAGGAAGCCCGCTGGAAGGGTGTCAATGCCGGTGTGACCAAGGGCTTCGTGCGAAAGACGGCCAAGGAGTTCACGGACCTCCTGACGGAGGCGGAGAGCATCGCCAACATCCTCACCGACGCTCACGCGGAGCTAACGCGGTATCAGAAGAAGGCTCAATCCCTTACAGAAGACGCACGCAAAGGCGACCCATCCCACGTTCCGCCGGATCCTGGGCTCCTGGTGTTCGACGGACCGAATGGCACAGTCCGCGTCAGCGAAGCGGTGTGCACAGCTGAGGGCCCTCACCAGCGCACCAAGGACCGGATGCAGTGGTTTGCGGATACGCTCACCGACATCGTCCAGCACGCGGCGGAGGTCGACGCCGCCGCAGTGCGGGCCCTGCGCAAGAGCCACGGCAACGACCCGCACAATCCGGGGCATGCTCGCTACAGTTCCCTCGACGAGGAACAGCTGCCGCGTGCCAAGGAACTGGCCGCGCTCGGCGATGACGCTGATCAGAAACAGCGGGCCGAGCTGCGCCGTCTTTGGGAGTCCTTGAGCCCGGAGGCGCGCGCCCGACTGTGGCTCGCACAGAAGGACGACCTGATGGCCGCGGGCATACTGAGCCCCACCATGCCGCAGATCGCTTCGGACGTTGGTTCGGGGCCGTACGACTCGGAGTCCCCCGGCGTGGAGGAATGGCTCACCAAGCAGAAGATGGAGCTTCTGTCGGAGGGCGCCGACTGGCGGGGGATGACGGACGCCTCTCGCCATATGGCCCATTATTTGGGCAACAGTGGGTCCCCGATGGCCCTGCCCGTGGACAAGATGATGGCGGACGTTCCCGCTTTCAAGGGATACGTCGACGTCATCATCCGGAAAAATCAGGACGACTGGCGCAAGCAGGCCTTGGAGGAGTTCCGGAATAACGGCGGCAAGCCAGTGGCCTTCCCGGTCGAGGCGAAACGGGACCGTGGCTTCTACTTCACCAAGGAGATCGACGAGAACTGGTTCTACGCCGTGGGCGGGGCCAACGCCAACGTCACCGGTGTCGTGACCGCAGTGCCGGACGCCCATGGCAACCCCAAGATCTACGTCGACTACCAGACGAACGTGTGGGATCGCTACAACTGGGACGAAGGCAAGGGCGTCAAGATCGGACCGATGGAGATCCCCGACGGTCAGATGGCCAAGCTGCACCGGGTAGGGCTGGCCCAGGAGTTCGACATGGTGGGCAGTAGTAGCGTCCATCGCTACGATCTCGGTTCCGCACAACCCAACGACGACCCACTGCCGAGCCCTGAAGGGGGCAGGGACGGCCGTCTGGACCCTGGCCGGGAACAACAGCAGGACCGTACGACGGACAGTGCGCCGGGGAGGCCGGTCGGCCGATGAATGTCCACGACAATAGCGGCGGTGGGCGGCGCACACGCGCCGCCAGGGTGACGGTCGGTGCGCTGGCCATCCTGGGGGGCCTTGCCGCGACAGCATGCTCCGTCAGTGATGGAGCGTCGGGCCAGGCCCAAGGGGACGAGTGGGCCGGAGGCATCACACCCGAGTGGATGAGCGCACATATGGAGATCGACGTCCCCGACGGCGCCGAAGACGTGCGGGCCGGGTACCGAGTGACCTCCCGCTTCGACACCGGCGTACTCACGTTCACGCTGACCAGGTCGCAGACGCGGAGCTTCTTGGTGAAGTATCCGCCGGAGGGCAAGCTGCTGGAGCCCGAGGCGGCCGTCACCGACGTGCCGACCACCGACTTCAGGCACTTGGGCGTGGCGGAGCCGGAGTCGCTCAAGTCGGGCATGCGGTTCGGTGACCTCTGCACCGACCCCGCGTCCAGTGATCCTTCTGCCGACCGGCACTGCCTTGAACTGCACGTCCACGACTACGCCCCGGACCGCACCCGTATCTACCTGCGCGACCACTTCGAGCCGGGCATCAGCCCCCTCCCGACCCCGGCGTCAGAGGAGCCATGACCGGATGGGCTGGAATCAGCTCCCGGTCCTGGCCGAGCGTCGGTGAGCCGAGCCGAGGAAACCGAGCCTGTGCCGGGTCACGCACGTACAAGACCTCGGGCAGGCTCCGCTTCCCGCCGATGCGTGCCGAGTTCCATCCGGGTCCAGCCCACCTTTGCTGGAGCCCCCCAGTTCCCAGTGGCTTCTACCGGCCGGACGACGCGATGCTCGTCCGGCAGCACTGACCGACCAAGCCAGCGGCGAGACCTCAGCTTGGGAGCCCAGGTGCCCTGGAGGGGAGCCGGTCCGAACACCGACCTCCGCACCAGCGGCAGCTTCGGGACGCGGGCGCGCGGCACGGCCGTCTCTGTGACGCTCACAACACCGCTGCGACCGTCCGGGGCCAGACAAAAGCCACCCGAGACGGATGACGCCAGAGGGCCGGGCCACATCCGTGACCCGGCCCTCTGAACCGGCGGAGGATACGAGATTCGAACTCGTGAGGGGTTGCCCCCAACACGCTTTCCAAGCGTGCGCCCTAGGCCTCTAGGCGAATCCTCCGCCGGAAACATTACATGACGCCGGGGAGTGCTCGCGAACTCGTTCCGAGCGGCTTCGATCAGGTAACCTGGGCGCAGCCCCTCACGCGGCGCTATCTGACTGAACTCCCCCAGGGCCGGAAGGCAGCAAGGGTAGGTCGGCTCTGGCGGGTGCGTGGGGGGCGTTCGCGTTCCGTCCCCGGGTGCTTCCCGTGCGTGGTCGCCGACGAAGCCCGGGTTCCCGGGGCCCGGCCGGTTGTCGGTGGGCGCCTATAACCTCGTATGCGTGTCGTCTCTCGCGCTCTACCGCCGCTACCGCCCGGAGTCCTTCGCCGAGGTCATCGGGCAGGAGCATGTCACCGACCCGCTGCAGCAGGCGCTGCGGAACAACCGGGTCAATCACGCGTACCTGTTCAGCGGTCCGCGCGGGTGCGGCAAGACGACCAGCGCGCGGATCCTGGCCCGCTGTCTGAACTGTGAGCAAGGTCCCACACCCACGCCGTGCGGCGAGTGCCAGTCCTGCCGGGACCTGGCGCGCAACGGCCCGGGGTCCATCGACGTCATCGAGATCGACGCCGCTTCGCACGGCGGTGTCGACGACGCCCGCGACCTGCGCGAGAAGGCGTTCTTCGGGCCCGCCCGCAGCCGGTACAAGATCTACATCATCGACGAGGCCCACATGGTCACGTCGGCGGGCTTCAACGCGCTGCTCAAGGTGGTCGAGGAGCCGCCCGAGCACCTGAAGTTCATCTTCGCGACCACCGAGCCGGAGAAGGTCATCGGGACCATCCGGTCCCGTACGCACCACTATCCGTTCCGCCTCGTGCCGCCCGGCACCCTGCGCGACTATCTCGCAGAGGTGTGCCAGAAGGAGCGGATCCCCGTCGAGGACGGCGTGCTGCCCCTCGTCGTGCGGGCCGGCGCCGGGTCCGTGCGTGACTCCATGTCCGTCATGGACCAGCTGCTGGCCGGTGCCGGGGCCGACGGTGTGACCTACGCCATGGCCACCGCCCTGCTCGGCTACACGGACGGCTCCCTGCTCGACTCCGTCGTGGAGGCCTTCGCCTCCGGTGACGGCGCCGCCGCGTTCGAGGTCGTGGACCGGGTGATCGAGGGGGGCAACGACCCCCGCCGGTTCGTCGCCGACCTGCTGGAGCGGCTCCGTGACCTGGTCATCCTCGCCGCCGTGCCCGACGCCGCGGAGAAGGGCCTCCTCGACCACCCGGCCGACGTCGTCGAGCGCATGCAGGCCCAGGCGCGGTCCTTCGGCGCGGCCGAGCTGAGCCGCGCCGCCGACCTCGTCAACGAGGGGCTCACCGAGATGCGCGGCGCCACCTCGCCCCGGCTCCAGCTGGAGCTGATCTGCGCGCGCGTGCTGCTGCCCGCCGCGTACGGCGACGAGCGGTCCGTGATGGCCCGCCTCGACCGGATCGAGCGGGGTGTGAGCTTCGCCTCGGGGGCGGGCGCGCCCGCCATGGGGTACGTGCCCGGGCCCGGTGCCCATGGGGCGGCCTCGGGCTCGGCTGCTCCGGTGGGCCCTGCCGCTCCGGTGGGTCCTGGGCAGGCGGGGCACGCCGACAGCGGGGGCGTGGGGGCTCCCGTACCGCCCGGTGGCGGGCCCGCCGCGGCCCGGGCGGCGGTCCGGGCGTCGGGGGGTGCCGCTCCCGAGGGGGAGGGCGCCTTCGGTGCGTCCGGTGGTGGTCCGGGTGCGCCCGGTGGCGGCTCGGGTGTGTCCGGCGGTGGTCCGGGTGCGCCCGGTGGTGCCTCGGGGGGTGGTGCTGGTGCCTCCGGGGCGGCAGGTGCAGGGGGTGGGCCGGGCGGACCCGACGCCGGACAGCCCTCCGGTCCGGGTGGCGGCTCCGGTGGCCAGGACCAGGGCCAGGTCCCCGCGGCGTCCCGTGCCGACTCCGCCTCAGCCGCTTCGGCCAACCCGCCCGCGCCCGGCGCCTGGCCGACCGCCGCCCCTGCGGGCGGTGGCCGGCGGCCCGGCGGCTGGCCCACGGCGGCATCGGCGGGCGGCGGCCAGGCGCCGGCCCCTGGCACACCCGCCCCGCCCGCGGCGCCTCCCACGCCCGCCGCACCTGCCGCCTCTCCGGCCGCGCCCCCGGCGTCGGGCGGCGGTCACGCGGCGGCGCCCGCACCCGCGAGCGGCGGGCTCGACCCCCGCAATCTCTGGCCGAACATCCTCGAGGCGGTCAAGAACCGTCGCCGGTTCACCTGGATCCTGCTCAGCCAGAACGCCCAGGTGGCCGGCTTCGACGGCACCTCCCTGCGGCTCGGTTTCGTCAACGCCGGCGCCCGCGACAACTTCCTGAGCAGCGGTAGCGAGGACGTGCTGCGGCAGGCGCTGGTCGAGCAGTTCAACGTCCAGTGGAAGATCGAGGCGGTCGTCGACCCGTCGGGCGGCTCGGCCCCCCCGCCGCCGACCGGACCCGCCGGCGGCTACGGCGGTGGCCACAGCGGTGGTGCGTCCGCGCAGCGATCCGAGGCACCGGCACCGGCGCCCTCCGCCTCCGGGCCCTCCGCCTCCGCACCCTCCGCGCCGTCCCCGGCACCGCAGGCGCCCCAGGCGTCGGCCGCCGCCGGACCGGCGTCCACGCCCGCCACCGCACCGGCGGCCCCGGTTCCGCGGGCCTCGGCTCCCGCGCCGCGCTCCGTCTCCATCGAGGACGACATCCCCGAGGACGACGACCCCGACCTCGACGAGTCGGCCCTCTCCGGGCAGGAACTCCTCGTCCGGGAGCTGGGCGCGACCGTGGTCGAGGAGATCGTCAACGAGTAGCGCGCCCCGGCGCCGAGGCCAGGGCCCGGCACCTGACGGCGCGCCGGGCCGCGCCCGGGCAGCCGCCCGCCGGCCCCTCCCCTGGAGGAATCTACGAGCCCGCCACCCTCACTCCTTCGGAAGCCCGCACAACCGTCGCCGCGCGCTCCCGTTAGGCTGACCCCGTGAAGGTCCTCGTCATCGGCAGCGGCGCCCGCGAACACGCCCTGTGCCGCTCCCTGTCCCTCGACCCCGACGTCACCGCGCTGCACTGCGCACCCGGCAACGCCGGCATCGCCGAGGTCGCCGAGCTGCACCAGGTCGACGCCCTCGACGGCGCGGCCGTGACCGCGCTGGCCACCGAGCTGGGCGCCGGACTGGTCGTCGTCGGACCGGAGGCCCCCCTCGTCGCCGGGGTGGCCGACGCCGTCCGCGACGCGGGCATCCCGGTCTTCGGCCCCTCCAAGGAGGCCGCGCAGCTGGAGGGCTCCAAGGCCTTCGCCAAGGACGTCATGGCCGCGGCCGGCGTCCCCACCGCGCGTTCGTACGTCTGCACCACGCCGGAGGAGGTCGACGCGGCCCTCGACGCGTTCGGTGCGCCGTACGTCGTCAAGGACGACGGGCTCGCCGCCGGCAAGGGCGTCGTCGTGACCTCCGACCGGGACGCCGCGAAGGCGCACGCGGCGGCCTGCGACCGCGTGGTCGTCGAGGAGTACCTCGACGGCCCCGAGGTCTCCCTCTTCGCCATCACCGACGGCGACAACGTCCGCCCGCTCCAGCCCGCCCAGGACTTCAAGCGCGCGCTGGACGGCGACGAGGGCCCCAACACCGGCGGCATGGGGGCGTACTCCCCGCTGCCCTGGGCCGACCCGAAGCTCGTCGACGAGGTCGTGCAGACCGTCCTCCAGCCGACCGTCGACGAGATGCGCCGCCGCGGCACCCCGTTCTCCGGCCTGCTCTACGCCGGTCTCGCGATCACCTCGCGCGGCGTCCGCGTGATCGAGTTCAACGCCCGCTTCGGCGACCCCGAGACCCAGGTCGTCCTCGCCCGGCTCCAGACCCCGCTGGCCGGCCTCCTGATGGCCGCCGCCACCGGCAACCTCGCCGACCTCGAGCCGCTGCGCTGGAGCGAGGAGGCCGCCGTCACCGTGGTCGTCGCCTCGCACAACTACCCCGGCACCCCGCGCACCGGCGACCCGATCACCGGACTGGACGAGGTGGCCGCCCAGGACGCCCCGCACGTCTACGTCCTGCACGCCGGAACCCGGCGCGAGGGCGACGCCGTGGTCAGCGCGGGCGGGCGCGTGCTGTCCGTCACCGCCACCGGCGCCGACCTCACCGAGGCCCGCGACCGCGCCTACCGCGCCGTCGCCCGCATCGGTCTCGACGGCTCCCAGCACCGCACGGACATCGCGGCCAAGGCGGCGGCCGACGCGTAACCACCCGGCGGCCAGCGCGTAACCGCCGACCGGCCGACACCTGACCGCCCCGGTGGCCGACGCGTAACCGCCCTCCGGCCGCCCGGCATCTTCCCCGTCCGCGGTGAACCCCTACGGCCCCGGTTCCGTCTGAGGAACCGGGGCCCGCCGCTGTCCCGGAACCGCTGTCCACAGCCGTCCGGAAGTCGGTTCCCGCGTCCGGAAATCGGTTCCCGTGCAGCTCGGGACCCTAGGCCTGATCGTCGCTGTCCGTCATCCACCTTTCCCCAAAGCCATTCCATCGAGTGACCGCTGCCCCATACGGCTGACGGGCACCGAGCCCCCAACTAGGGTGCGGCGCAAGCGTTCCGGCACTTGGCCCACCGGCATTGCGATGTCAGTGGCGGGTGCCACAGTGGGGGAGTGAGCACCACCAGGCAGCGTCACGAGAGGCAGGGAGGGGGCGAGGTTCGGTCATGACCGGTACGGGAGTGGAGGAGCGGGGCGCGCAGGCCGCGCGGGCCCGGGCGGTGGCCGTGCTGCGCATCCGCGGCCGGGCCCTGGCCGTCGCCCTGGTGCCCGCTGCCGCCGCCGTGATCCTGCTCGCGGGCGGCTCCACGGGCCATCTGACCGGCGCGGGCTGGGACGCCGTCCGCTGGGCGGTCTCCGTGCTCGCGCTCCTGGTGCTGCTGGCCGCCGCGGGCATCGCCCTGGTCGTCGCCCGCGCCCGTCCCGCCGTCAGCCCCACGGTCCCGATCGCCGAGGAATCGGCCCCCGACCTGTACCGGATGGTGCGCGACCTCGCCGACCGCCTCGAGGTCCCCGCGCCGTCGGCGATAGCACTCACCCCCGACTGCGACAGCTGGCTGGAGGACCGCACCCATCCGGCCCACGGCCCCCCTGCGGAGGAGGAGCCCGCCGGAGGTGACGTCGCCGGCCCGGACGGGTCCGCGCACCGCCGCCCGGCCGCCGCGCCCGTCCTCGTGATCGGCTCCCCCTTCCTGTGGTGGATGCGCGTCGGTGAGCTGCGCGCGGTCCTCGCCCCCGTCGTCGCCGGTACGGGACCGTCGGCGCACCCCGACATAGCCGCCGCCCGGCGCTTCGTGCGGGGCCTGGACGCGGCGGTCGCGGTCGCCTCCGCGGGGGGCCGTCACCCGCTGTCCCGCGCGGTGGCGGCGGGCGTCGGCCGGGTGGCCAGGCTGCTGCTGCACAGCTGCCGGGTGCACGCCGCCGAGATGGAGCGCGGCGTCGCCGCCGCGGCGGCCGAGCGTGCACAGGCTGTGGATTACGGGCTGCGGATCGTCGCCCAGGAGCAGGTGGGGCTGGCGTACGCGGGCTGGGACCGCCTGCTGACCCGGGTGGCGCTGCCCGCCTGGCGGATGGGCCGCTGGCCGTCCCGGCTGGACGCGGGGGTCGTCGCCGCCCTGACCGAACTGTCCCGGCGCGACCGGCTGGCCGAGGGCTTCGCCTCCCGGCTGGGCGAGCGCCCCGCCTGCGACCTGCTGGAGGAGCCCGGCGCGGTCGACGAGGCGGCCTCCCTCCTCGCCGCCCGTCTCTTCCACGGCGGGCCCACCGAGCCGGGCCCGGACTGGGCGCCGGTGGAGTGGCACGAATATCCGGAAGAGGTCGTCGACCGCACCTGGCGCACCGACGCCGCCCGGCTGCACCGCGTCCTGGACTCCATGGGCGTCCGCCGCACCGCGGTCCGCACGGTGCCGGGCGACGACGCCTCCGCCGCGACCGGCCCGTCCTCCGGCGCCGCCCACCTCTCCTCCGCGGCCGACGGCCCGGGCGCCGAGGCCCCCACCCTGGCCCGCGTCCTGGACCACCTCGCCGACCCGGCACCCGACCCTGCATCCGGCCCGGCAGCCTCCCCGCCCGCCGACACCACCCCCGGTTCCGCCCCGCACCCTTCCGACGGCAAGGGGCACCTCCCGCCGGTCACCGGCGGCGACGAGCCCGGTCCCGAAGCCGGCCTCGACGACACCGACCCCGACGAGGACGACCTCGGCACCACCCCCCGCGGCGCCGCCCTGGCCGCCGGCCTCAGTGCCGAACTCGCCCGGGAGGAGGCGGACGCCAGAAGCGCGGCTTCCCCCGCCACCGGCACCACCGCCACCGGCACCACCGGCACCGGCACCGATACCGGCCCCACGGGAGCGACGGCTCCGACAGCGGCCCCTGCGCCTCCCGCGCAGGCCCCCGCCCCCGGCCCCGATCCCGTCCTGTGGGACGACCGCGCGCTGCCCCTCTTCCCTCCGCAGCCCCCGCGCACCGGCCGCGAGCTGCTCGCCGACCACGTCACCGCGATGGTGTGCTGCGCGGCGATGGACACCGCCGGCGCCACCCCGGGCCTGGACTGGCTCGACGGCCCCTCCCTGCTGATCGGCGGTGAGCGGGCCGCCGACCTGTCCCCCCGGGTCCGCGCCCTGGTCGAGACCGGCGACGCGGCCCCGCTGCGGGCCTGGCTGGCCGAGCAGGGGATACGGCCGGAGAAGCCGGTACGCCTCGTCTGACCTGAGCCGCCCCACCCTCGTTCCGGACCCTCCGATTCCACTTTCGGCCAGTTCACGACGAACAGTGACCGCACGCGTGCGAAATGTGATGTGCTGGGACCGAATCGCGCACATGGCAATCGCGTACGTCATACGCACGACCACGGGGGCACGAGGGAGGGGAATGACCCATGGGGTCCGAGCAGGTCCGCCGCTGGGAGTCGGGAGCACTCGCGCACGCCGTGACGGACCCCTTCGGCCAGGGCCCGGTGCCCTGGCTGCGCGGCGGTGAGACGTACTTCGGCGACGGTGGCCAGGTGGTCCCCTGGTACGTGGACGCCCACGACGACGGCCGGACAACCGGCGACACCACCGGCACCGACGGCACCGCAGGCGCCACCGGCACCACCCGCACCGTCCGGACCGCCGTCCGCCACTCCGACGGCGGCCCCCGCGCCGCGGACGACGTCCGGCTCCAGATCAAGGGGTTCACGTCCACGGGCGCCGCCGCCCCCGGTGAGGCGATCGACTTCCACGTCACCGTGAACCCACCGCAGGAGTTCGCCGTCGACGTCTACCGCATCGGCCATTACGGGGGAGACGGCGCCGCCAAGATCACCACCAGCCCACGGCTGTCCGGCATCGTCCAGCCCCCGCCGCTCGCCGCCGACCGCACGGTCTCCTGCCACCACTGGTGGCTGTCCTGGCGGCTCCAGATCCCCTCGTACTGGAACGTCGGCGCGTACGTCGCCGTGCTGACCACCGCCGACGGCTACCGCTCCCACGTGCCCTTCACGGTCCGCGACGACCGCCCCGCCGACCTGCTCCTCGTGCTGCCGGACGTCACCTGGCAGGCGTACAACCTGTATCCGGAGGACGGCCGCACCGGCGCCAGCCTCTACCACGCCTGGGACGAGGACGGCCGGCTGCTGGGCGAGGCCGACGCCGCCACCACCGTCTCCTTCGACCGCCCGTACGCGGGCGCCGGGCTGCCGCTGCACGTCGGCCACGCCTACGACGTCATCCGCTTCGCCGAGCGCTACGGCTACGACCTCGCCTACGCCGACGCCCGCGACCTGCACGCCGGCCGCGTCGACCCGGCCCGCTACCGGGGCCTTGTCTTCCCGGGCCACGACGAGTACTGGTCGGCGGCCATGCGCCGCACCACCGAACTGGCCCGCGAGCACGGCACGTCCCTGGTCTTCCTCTCCGCCAACACCATGTACTGGCAGGTGGAGCTGGCCCCGTCCCCGTCCGGCGTCCCGGACCGGCTGCTGACCTGCCGCAAGCGCAAGGGACCGGGCAAACCGGTGCTCTGGCGGGAGGCCGACCGCGCCGAGCAGCAACTCCTCGGCATCCAGTACGCGGGCCACGTACCCGAGCCGCACCCCCTGATCGTCCGCAACGCCGGGCACTGGCTGTGGGAGGCGACCGGCGCGCATGAGGGCGACGAGATCGAGGGGCTGGTGGCCGGCGAGGCCGACCGCTACTTCCCGCGCACCCCGCTCCCCGACCACGACGAGCGGGTCCTGCTGGCCCACTCCCCGTACACCGACGCCCACGGCGCCCGGCGCCACCAGGAGACGTCGTTGTACCGGGCACCGTCGGGGGCCTGGGTCTTCGCGTCCGGAACGTTCGCCTGGTCCCCGGCCCTGGACCGGCCGGGCCACGTCGACCCCCGGATCCAGCGGGCCACCGCCAACCTCCTGGACCGCATCTGCAAACGCGACTGACCCGCTGTCCGTGATCGTCCGGTCGTACGGGACAATCGACCCACTTGGACAGAACCACGGGGAGGTACCGTGTCCGGATTCGTCGAAAAGCCCGAGCCGACAGAGGTCCCGGGCCTGGTGCATCTGCACACCGGCAAGGTGCGCGACCTGTACCAGAACGATGCGGGCGACCTCGTGATGGTCGCCAGCGACCGCATCTCCGCCTACGACTGGGTGCTGCCGACCGAGATCCCCGACAAGGGCCGCGTCCTCACCCAGCTCTCCCTGTGGTGGTTCGAGCAGCTCGCCGACCTGGTCCCGAACCACGTTCTGAGCACCGAACTGCCCGCGGGCGCCCCCGCCGACTGGCAGGGCCGCACGCTGGTCTGCAAGTCGCTGCGGATGATCCCGGTGGAGTGCGTGGCCCGCGGCTACCTCACCGGCTCGGGCCTGGCCGAGTACAACGCCTCCCGCACGGTCTGCGGCCTCGCCCTCCCGGAGGGCCTGGTCGACGGTTCGGAGCTGCCCGCCCCGATCTTCACGCCCGCCGCCAAGGCCGAGGTCGGCGAGCACGACGAGAACGTCTCCTACGAGGAGGCCGCCCGCCAGGTCGGCGCCGACACCGCGGCCCGGCTGCGCCAGGCGACCCTCGCCGTCTACTCCCGCGCCCGGGACATCGCCCGCGAGCGGGGGATCATCCTGGCCGACACCAAGTTCGAGTTCGGCTTCGAGGGCGACGGCCAGGGCGACCTGGTCCTCGCCGACGAGGTCCTCACCCCCGACTCCTCCCGCTTCTGGCCGGCCGACCAGTGGGAGCCGGGCCGGGCGCAGCCGTCGTACGACAAGCAGTTCGTGCGCGACTGGCTGACCTCCGCGGAGTCCGGCTGGGACCGCGCGGGCGAGCAGCCCCCGCCGCCGCTGCCGCAGCAGGTCGTGGACGCCACCCGCGCCAAGTACGTGGAGGCCTACGAGCGCCTGACGGGCGTCCCCTGGGCCTGACCGCCCTTCCGGGGCCCTTCCGGGGGCCCCGGCCCGGGCCCTTCTTCCGGGGGCCCCGGCCCCCGGCCAGGGTCGTTCCCCGGCAACGCAGAAGGCCCCGGTCGACGACCGGGGCCTTCGCTCTTCCCGAGCGGACGACGAGGCTCGAACTCGCGACCTCAACCTTGGCAAGGTTGCGCTCTACCAACTGAGCTACGTCCGCGTTGCGCCGTGGCGCGAGAGCAACTATACCCAACCGCGCTCGCGCGCGAGACGCACTGCCGCATGACGGTTCTCCGCCCCCAGCTTCGTCACCGCCGACGACAGGTAGTTCCGCACCGTTCCCTCCGCGAGCGCGGCCCGCTCGGCGATCTCCGCCACCGGCGCCCCGTCGGCGGCCAGCTCCAGCACCTCCGCCTCCCGCGCGGTCAGCGGGGAGTCCCCGGCGGAGATGGCGTCGGCGGCCAACTCGGGGTCGACGTAGCGGTTTCCGGCGTGCACCGTGCGGATGATCTCGGCGAGCCGCTGGGCGCTGACCGTCTTCGGCACGAACCCGCGCACACCCGCCGCGAGCGCCCGCTTGAGATGGCCGGGGCGCCCGTGGCCGGTCACGATCAGCACCCGGCAGCCGGGCAGCTCGGCCCGCAGCGATGTGGCGACCTTCACACCGTCCGCGCCGGGCATCTGGAGATCCAGTACGGCCACGTCCGGCACATGGGCCCGCGCCATCGCCAGCGCCTCCGGCCCGCTGGCCGCCTCGGCGACCACCAGCAGATCGTCCTCCAGGGACAGCAGCGCGGCCAGCGCCCCCCGGATCAGGTGCTCGTCGTCGGCCAGCAGCACCCGTACCGCAGCGCTCACGACGAGGCCTCCAGTACCGCACCGCCGGTCAACGGCACCTCGGCCACCAGCCGGAACAGCCCGCCGCCGGCCTGGCCGGCCTCCAGCGTCCCGCCCACCGCGGACAGCCGCTCCCGCAGCCCCGCCAGACCGGAGCCCCCCGAGCCCCCGGCAGCATCGGAACCCTGCGCCCCGCCGGAACCATCGCCCCCACCGGAACCGCCAGAGCCACTGCCTCCGCCCCCACCTGGGCCACCGACCCCACCGAGACCACCGAGACCACCGGCTCCGCCGGGACCACCCGCCCCACCGAGACCACCGGCTCCACCGGCTCCCGCCCCCTTCACCCCGTCGTTCTCCACGGTCAGCACCACACGCCCCTCCTCCGTCCGCACCGTCACGGCACACCGCTCCGCGTCCCCGTGCCGGAGCACGTTGGTGGTGGCCTCCCGCACCACCCAGCCGAGCGCCGACTGCACCTCGGCGGGCAGCCCGGCCGTCTCGCCGCTGACGTCGCAGCCGATCCCCGCGGCCGTCAGCACACCGTGCGCGCCGGCGAGTTCGGCCTCCAGGTCGGCCTCCCGGTAGCCCCGTACGACGTCCCGGACCTCGCGCTGCGACTCCTGCGCGATGCGCTGCACCTCGATCATCTGCTCCACCGCCTCGGGCCGCCCCCGCCGGCTCAGCTGCACGGCCAGCTCGCTCTTGAGGGCGATCACCGCCAGATTGCGTCCCAGGACGTCGTGCAGGTCCCGTCCGAACCGCAGCCGCTCCTCGGCGACCGCCAGCCGTGCCCGGGTCTCGCGGGCCTCGTCCAGCTCGTACACGGCGTTGAGCAGCCAGACGGAGAAGATGCAGGTGAAGGCGATGAACGCGGCCCCGATCAGTGCGAAGCAGGCCGTGACGAGCGCGGCGACGACGGGCCGGCCGAACGCCAACGTCACCAGGCCGGCCCCCAGCGGGTAGCCGACGACCAACGCCATCACCCGCCGCCGGCCGCGCACCGCCAGCGCCATGGTCCCGGTGCCGAAACTCAGCGCGCCCCCGAAGACCGCGCCGGCCGCGCCGTCGACCGCCTCACCGGCCGGGCCGTGCTCCATGAGGGCGACCGCGCCGACGGCGAGGACCGCGGTGAGGGCGCCGAGCAGCCACAGCATCCGCACGGGCCGCTCCCGCTGCCCCCGCGTCCAGTCCAGCGCCCGCGAGGCGGTCACCGCGCACACCGCGGCGTGCACGCCGACCAGCAGGGCCAGCACACTCGCGAGTCGCGCGTCGACCTGGCCGTAGGCGGTCAGGCCGCCGACGCCGAACTCGATCAACCCGAAGAAGTGGAACGACCACCGTGTGTACGTCTCCACCTTCTGCGGCGTGCTCTTCCGCCGCCACCACCGCTCCGGCCTGCGCATCTGCCCGCCAGCCCCGCTCTCCTCGTACGTCAGCGCCGCGGCTCCCAGCGGAACCACCGCCGTACAGCAAACACGGCGAGCGCGGTCCAGGCCACCGCCGTCGCCAGGGCGCCCAGCGTCTCGGACGCCGACAGCTCCCCGGTCCAGCCGCCGCGCACCAGGGTGACGACGGGCGTCAGCGGCAGCAGCTCGCAGACGGAGGCCAGCTTGGCGGGGAGCAGCTCCAGCGGGACGAACATCCCGGAGCCGATCATCGAGACGAGCATCAGCGGCATGGGCGTGACCTGGGCGCTCTCACCGGTCCGGGTGACGCCGGCCGTGGCGGCGGCGAGGGCGCAGCACATCACGAGCCCCAACAGCAGGCCGACGACGGCCAGATGGGGCGCGGACGGCGCGGACAGGTCGAGCAGGGCGGCGCAGGCCACCGCCAGCAGCAGACATTGCAGCAGCCCGGTGGCGACGGCCGGCAGCGCCGAGCCGGCCAGGATCTCCACGTCCCGCAGCTCGCCGGTGCGCAGCCGCTTCAGGACGAGTTCCTCGCGCCGGACGACGAAGACGCCCACGAGCGTCGAGTACACGGCGAACAGCAGGGAGAAGCCGACGGCCGCGGGCAGCACCAGGGTGCCGATGGTCAGTCCGGCCCCGGCGAGGTCCATCTCCTCGGCCGCGGACCGCACGCTGAGCGGCATGACCAGCGGCACCACCAGCCCGGCGACGAGCGCGCCCCTGCTCCGTCCGAGCAGCGTCAGTTCGGCACGGGCGAGGGAGGCCATCCGGCTCATCGGGGTGGTGGCCGCCGCCTTCGGGGCGCGTGCCGAGGGCGCCCGGGTGTCGGTGGCGCTCATGCCGCGTACTCCTTTGCCGTCTGCGGGGCCTCCTGTGCGGAGACCTCCTTCGCGATGCCGAGGAACGCCTCCTCCAGGGACGCCGACCTGACGTCGAGGCGGCGCAGCTCCACCTGTGCCCGTTCGGCCCACACCAGCAGGCCGGTGGCCGCCCGCTGGAGTTCACGGGTGCGCAGCCGCACGGTCCGGCCGTCGGTCTCGTGGGCGGTCACGCCCAGTTCGGCCAGCGGCGGCAGATCGCCCACGAAGTAGCCCTCGGGCAGCTCGAAGGTGATCCGCGACGGCTGGGTGGCGGTGACCTCGGCCGGGGTGCCGGTGGCGGCGATGCGGCCGGCGTGCATGATCGCGAGCCGGTCGGCGAGCTGCTCGGCCTCCTCCAGGTAGTGCGTGGTCAGCAGGACCGTCGTCCCGGCGGCGCGCAGCGCGCTCACCAACTCCCAGGTGTCGCGGCGTCCTTCGGCGTCCAGACCGGTGGTGGGCTCGTCCAGGAAGAGCACCTCGGGTTCGCCGAGCAGCGCGAGCGCGAGGTCCAGGCGGCGACGCTGGCCGCCGGACAGCTGCTTCACCCGGACACCGGCCTTCGACTCCAGCCCGACCAGCGCCAGCACCTCCGCCGGCGGCCGGGCCCCGCTGACGCACCCGGCCCACATCCGTGCCGTCTCGGCGACCGTCAGCTCCGAGGGGAAGCCGCCCTCCTGGAGCATCACGCCGATGCGGGGGCGCACGAAGGCCCGGTCGGTGTACGGGTCGTGCCCGAGGACGCGCACCCGTCCGCCGGCCGGGGCGGCCAGGCCCTCCAGCAGTTCGACGGTGGACGTCTTGCCGGCGCCGTTGGTGCCGAGCAGCGCGAAGATCTCCCCGCGGCGCACGGAGAAGGTGACTCCGGCCACGGCCTCGAACCCGCCCCCGTACACACGTCGCAGGTCGGTGACCTCAATCACGTGTTCGTGTCCGTTCGCTTCCATGCCCCCAGCCTCCCCGCGCGGCGGGCCCGGCCGCAGTGCGCGCTGTCACCACTCGGCATGACAAATGTCAGACGTGGGCCCGACGCCCTCGGACACACGGACCCGGCTGTGGACACGAAAAGACCCCGATCCCTGAGGACCGGGGTCTCATTCCCGAGCGGACGACGAGGCTCGAACTCGCGACCTCAACCTTGGCAAGGTTGCGCTCTACCAACTGAGCTACGTCCGCATTGCCCCCGACCGGCTCTCACCGATCGGTGCGGGCACCAGCCTACCTGATCCACAACAGTGGTCCGTACGGCGGTGCAGAGCGGGTGACAGGAATCGCACACTGCGCCTTCCCCCTGGAAGGGGGATGTTCTACTACTGAACTACACCCGCAAGTCCGTGAGCCGGGCCCTTCGGCCTCGCCCCGCGGCGCGCTCCAGACTCTAGCTGATCACCAGGGGTGTCGTGCAAGTCGGTTGCCGCGAGGGGCGGCTGACCGGCCGTCGGTCACTGCGCGGCGGCGAACGCCTCGTACACCTTCTTGGGGATGCGGCCCCGTGCCGGTACCTCCATCCGGTTCGCCTGCGCCCAGGCGCGGACGGCCGCCGGGTCGGGGGCGACCTGCGTCTGCCGGTAGGCCTTGCCGGACCTGGACCGCTTGCGACCGGCCTCCACATAGGGCTCGAGCGCCTTGCGGAGTTTCCTGGCATTGGCTTCGTTCAGGTCGATCTCGTACATCTTGCCGTCGAGTCCGAAGGCGATCGTCTCCGCCGCTTCCGAGCCGTCGATGTCGTCAAAGAGAGTGACCACGACACGCTGCGCCACGAATATCGGTCCCTTCGTGCGGCAGCTCCGCGATGACGTGCCAGGACGTCGCGAAGATGCCGACTGTTCGCCTGTTATTGGGCAAAGTATCGGCTATTGGCATTTCATTTGTACAGTGCCCGGCATTGCAATGTGAAGCCCGACTAAATCTCTCCGCGTGTCCACTGCGCAATAGCGGACCGCGTGCGATCCGGGATCTTTCCCGAACCTTTTCCTCCGGGGCCGGGGCGATGCCGAATCGTGACAGGGCTCACGTAGTTTCCTACAACGCTACACGCGTAGATTTTTTGTGCGGGTAGTCTGAAGGAACCTGCTCAGCACCACACACCGGGAGTGCCAGTGGCACGCGTCGTAGTCGACGTCATGCTCAAGCCGGAGATCCTCGACCCCCAGGGCCAGGCGGTGCAGCGCGCACTGCCGCGGCTCGGTTTCGAGGGGATCTCGGACGTCCGTCAGGGAAAGCGTTTCGAACTGGAAGTTGACGGGCCGGTCGACGAGGCCGCCCTCGCCCGCATCCATGATCTTGCGGAATCCTTCCTCGCCAACACCGTGATCGAGGACTTCACCGTCCGGGTCGAGGAAGCGGCGGAAGTCGCGGAGGCCGCGAAGTGACCGCTCGTATTGGCGTCGTCACTTTCCCGGGCAGCCTCGACGACCGGGACACGCAGCGCGCGATCCGGCTCGCGGGCGCCGAACCCGTGGCCCTGTGGCACAAGGACAAGGACCTCAAGCAGGTCGACGCGGTGGTGCTCTGCGGTGGTTTCTCCTACGGCGACTATCTGCGCGCCGGGGCCATCGCCCGCTTCTCGCCGGTGATGGACACCGTCATCGAGCAGGCGAAGGCCGGTCTGCCGGTCCTCGGCATCTGCAACGGCTTCCAGATCCTCACCGAGGCCCACCTGCTGCCCGGCGGCATGCTCGGCAACGACCACCTGCACTTCATCTGCCGCGACCAGAGGCTGCGGGTGGAGAACGCGGACACCGCCTGGACCGCCGACTACGCGGCCGGCCAGGAGATCCACATCCCGCTCAAGAACATGGACGGGCGGTACGTGGCCGACCGCTACACGCTCGACGAGCTGGAGGCCGAGGGCCGGGTCGCCTTCCGCTACCTGGACTTCAACCCGAACGGTTCGCTCAACGACATCGCCGGCATCACCAACGAGGCGGGCAACGTCGTCGGCCTGATGCCGCACCCGGAGCACGCCGTGGAGCCGCTCATCGGCACCGGCCGCACCGACGGCCTCCCGTTCTTCACCTCGATCCTCAAGAAGCTGGTCAACGCATGAGCAAGACGCCTCTGGACACGGTCGAGCACGCGGCCGCGACCCCCGACGTCGAGCTGCCCTGGGCGGAGCTGGGTCTCAAGAAGGACGAGTACGAGCGGATCCTCGAGATCCTGGGCCGCCGCCCCACCGGCGCGGAGCTGGCCATGTACTCGGTGATGTGGTCGGAGCACTGCTCCTACAAGTCCTCCAAGGTCCACCTCCGCCAGTTCGGCGAGAAGGCCCCCGAGAGCGACGCCCTGCTGGTCGGCATCGGCGAGAACGCCGGTGTGGTCGACGTCGGCCAGGGCTACGCGGTCACCTTCAAGGTCGAGTCGCACAACCACCCCTCGTACGTGGAGCCCTACCAGGGCGCCGCGACCGGTGTCGGCGGCATCGTCCGCGACATCATCGCGATGGGCGCCCGCCCGGTCGCCGTGGTCGACCCGCTGCGCTTCGGCGCCGCCGACCACCCCGACACCAAGCGCGTCCTGCCCGGCGTCGTCGCCGGCATCGGCGGCTACGGCAACTGCCTGGGCCTGCCCAACATCGGCGGCGAGGTCGTCTTCGACGCCTGCTACCAGGGCAACCCACTGGTCAACGCGGGCTGCATCGGCGTGATGCGGCACGAGGACATCCACCTCGCCAAGGCCTCCGGCGCCGGCAACAAGGTCATCCTGTACGGCGCCCGCACCGGTGGCGACGGCATCGGCGGCGCCTCCATCCTCGCCTCCGAGACCTTCGACGACGCCAAGCCGTCGAAGCGCCCCGCGGTGCAGGTCGGCGACCCCTTCCAGGAGAAGCTCCTCATCGAGTGCACCCTGGAGGCGTTCAAGGAGAAGCTGGTCGTCGGCATCCAGGACCTGGGAGCCGCGGGCCTGTCCTGCGCCACGTCCGAGCTGGCCTCCAACGGCTCCGGCGGCATGCGGGTCACCCTGGACGACGTCCCGCTGCGCGACTCGACGCTCTCTCCCGAGGAGATCCTCATGAGCGAGTCGCAGGAGCGCATGTGCGCGGTCGTGGAGCCGGACAAGGTCGACCGCTTCCTGGAGATCTGCGACAAGTGGGACGTCATCGCCACCGTCATCGGTGAGGTGACCGACGGCGACCGCCTGGAGATCTACTGGCACGGCGGCAAGATCGTCGACGTCGACCCGCGCACGGTCGCCCACGAGGGCCCGACCTACGAGCGCCCGTACGCCCGCCCGTCCTGGCAGGACGCACTCCAGGCCGACGACGCGGGCAGGCTGCCCCGCCCGAAGACGGGTGACGAGCTGAAGGATCAGGTCCTGAAGCTGGTCGGCTCGCCCAACCAGGCCTCCAAGCAGTGGATCACCCAGCAGTACGACCACTTCGTGCAGGGCAACACCGTGCTGGCGATGCCGGAGGACTCCGGCATGATCCGCATCGACGAGGAGAGCGGCCTGGGCGTGGCGATCGCCACCGACGGCAACGGCCGGTACGCCAAGCTGGACCCGTACACGGGCGCGCAGCTGGCCCTCGCCGAGGCCTACCGGAACGTGGCGACGACCGGCGCCAAGCCGCTCGCCGTCTCGGACTGCCTGAACTTCGGCTCGCCGGAGGACCCGGCGGTGATGTGGCAGTTCGCGGAGGCCGTGCGCGGTCTCGCCGACGCCTGCCGGCAGCTGGGCACCCCGGTCACGGGCGGCAACGTCTCGCTCTACAACCAGACCGGTGAGGCCGCCATCCACCCGACCCCGGTCGTCGCCGTCCTCGGCGTGATCGACGACGTCGCCCGCCGCACTCCGGTCGCCTTCCAGGAGGAGGGCCAGCTGCTGTACCTCCTCGGCGACACGCGTGAGGAGTTCGGCGGCTCGGCTTGGTCCCAGGTGATCCACGACCACCTCGGGGGTCTGCCGCCCCAGGTCGACCTGGAGCGCGAGCGGCTGCTCGCCGAGATCCTTGTCTCCGCGTCCCGCGACGGAATGGTCGACGCCGCGCACGACCTGTCCGACGGCGGCCTGGTCCAGGCGGTCGTGGAGTCGGCGCTGCTCGGCGGCAAGGGCGCGCGGCTGATCGTCCCGGACGGTCTGGACGCGTTCACCTTCCTGTTCTCCGAGTCGGCGGGGCGCGCGGTCGTGGCGGTGCCGCGCTCGGAGGAGGTCCGCTTCACCGACATGTGCGCCGCGCGCGGCCTGCCGGCCACCCGCATCGGCGTGGTGGACGGCGACACGGTGGAGGTCCAGGGCGAGTTCTCCGTCACCCTGGACGAACTGCGCGCCACCCACGAGGCGACGATCCCGGCACTGCTGGCGTAACCGTCCCTGTGCACGAAGGCCCCGCCCGGCCCCCGGGCGGGGCCTTCGACGCGTCAGCGCACGTAACCCTTCAGGGCTTCGGTACCGACACGGGCGTCGCGGCAACCACCGACCTGCCGGTCCGGGGCGCCGTACACGGTCACCGTGCAGGACTCCCGGCCGAGCGACGGTTGCACGTAATTACGTACTTCCGTAAACTCGAAGGAGTGGAACAACTCGAACAGCGCGTCGCCGACCTCGAACGCCGCCTCGCGGCGCTGGAGGCGGCGGGGCGCACGGCACCCCGGTTCGGCGAGGGCGACTTCTGGGCCCTGGAGGGACTGAAGGAGCAGCTCGCGGAGCTGGGCGCGGCGGACGGCGGCGTCCTGTACACGGGCGTCGTCCGGCTCCCGGCCGGCGAGCGGTACGTCTGGCAGCACGGCGCGCTGACGGAGGACCTGATGGGCTCCGACTGGGCGGAGGCCGCCGAGGCGTTCGCGGCGCTCGGTCACCCGGTCCGGCTGCGCCTGCTGCGCGAGATCCTCGGCGGGCGGCGCACCGCCGCCGAACTCGCCGAGCTGGACGAGGTGGGCACGACCGGCCAGATCTACCACCACCTGCGGCAGCTGACCGCCGCCGGCTGGCTCCAGACCTCCGGCCGTGGACGCCACGAGGTGCCGCCGGGCCGGATCGTGCCGCTGCTGGTGGCACTGTCGACGGCCCGGCCCTGAGCCGTGACGCGCGGACGGACACATCCCGGCGGGGACAGAGCAGGGGCCGGAGCAGCAGGGGACAGAGCAGGGGACTGACCAAGGGGGACCGGATGTCCGGACGCAAGATCGCCATGATCGCCTTCCGATGCCTGCTGGCCGGGTTCTTCGCCCTGGTCACGGCCGACGTCGTGTTCGATCTGACCCACCCGTGGTGGTGGAACTTCCTGCCCCTGCTCCTCGCCTTCCTTCTGATCACGGTGGTGAACCGCACGGGCGGCGCCCCCGACGGCAAACGGGCCGCTCGTGAGCCGATCGCGGTCGCCCCGCCCGTGACCGGCCGCTGGACCGCCGTGAACAGCCCCGCCAGCCGCACCCCCAGTCACGGCACCCACGCCTACGGCCAGACCTACGCGATCGACATCGTCGCCGAGCCCCACCCGGGCGCCCGTCCCGGCTTCCGCGTCCTGTGGCCGCTCGCCCGGCGCAGCGGTGCGTTCCCGGCGTTCGGCGCGCCCGTCCTGGCGGTCGCCGACGCCACCGTCGTCCGCGCCGTCGACACCCAGCGCGACCACCTCAGCCGCACCTCGCTGCCCGGCATGCTCTACCTGATGCTGGCCGAGGCCGACGTGCGGCAGCTGGCCGGGGCCCACCGTCTCATCGGCAATCACGTCGTACTCGACCTCGGCGACGGCACCTACGCCCTCTACGCCCACCTCCAGCGCGGTTCGCTCACCGTCCGCGCGGGCGACCGGGTGCGCACCGGACAGCGGATCGCGCGCTGCGGCAACTCCGGCAACTCCTCCGAGCCGCACGTGCACTTCCAGCTCATGGACACCGCCGACCCGGACACCGCCCGCGGCCTGCCCTTCACCTGGCACGGCATCGGTGTGCCCCGCAACGGCGAGGCCTTCGAGCCCCCCGCCCCGACCGGCACCGCCGCCGCCTGAGCCCGCCCGCGCCCACCGCACGGACCCCGTCCCGCCCGGGCCCCTCCGGCTTCCGCTTCCGCCGCGCATAGGCTCACCCCCATGCCCCCGGCCAAGAAGCGCACCCGCAGCTACGACCCCGCCAGGACCCGCGCCGCCGTGCTCGCCCAGTTCGGCAACGTACGGTCAGCGGTCCGCACCCTCACCCCCGAGCAGCTCGCCCTGCCCACCCGGCTCGGCGACTGGACCGTACGGGAACTGGTCGCGCACATCGGGATGGCGCTGACGGCGGTGGACCGGCTGCTGGCCGAACCCGAGCCCGCGCGGCAGGACGGGCACCTGCTCGACTGGCCGTTCGCCATCGCCGCCGACGCCCCGGCCATCGCCGGCACCGCCCGCCGGCTGGCCCGGGAGCACCCCGACCCGGACGCCCACCTCGCCGACGTCGAGCGGCGCTTCACCGAGCGGCTCGACGCGCACCCCGGCGGCAGGCTGCTGCCCACCAGCGCGGGCGCGCTGCCGCTGGCCGACTACGTCGTCACCCGGACCGTCGAACTCGTCGTCCACACCGACGACCTCAACGCCGCCGTGCCCGGCCTCGACGTCCCCCACGACCGGCAGGCCCTGGCCGCCGCGACCCGGCTGCTGGCCGACGCCCTCGCCGTGAAGGCGCCCGGCGGGTCGACGGAGGTGCGCATCCCGCCGTACGCCGTCGTGCAGTGCGTCGAGGGACCCCGGCACACCCGGGGCACCCCGCCCAACGTGGTCGAGACCGACCCGCTGACCTGGGTCCGGCTGGCGACCGGGCGGCTGGCCTGGAAGGAGGCGCTCGAGCAGGCGAAGGTGAGCGCGAGCGGCGAGCGGGCCGACCTCGGGGACCTGCTGCCGCTGCTGGTGTGAGCCTGGGGCGGCACCAGCGGACCGGCCAAGGGGAACCGTTCCTTCCCCGGCCCCGTCGAACGGTCATGTACAGGCAGAAGCAGCGCATCACCCTGACGGCGGCCGCCGCCGTGCTCGTCCCCCTCGCGGCGGCCTGCGGCACCGAGAAGGCCGACGGCGGCAGCGGCGCGGTCGGCGCCGACGGCGGTACGACCGTGACCGGCGTCCGCTGGAGCGTGGACAGCGTCACCGTCGACGGCACGACCCACAAGGCCCCAGACGGCGCCCACGTCCGCATCGGCGAGGGCGGCCGGGCGGAGGGCAGCTTCGGCTGCAACAGCTTCAGCGCCAAGGCCGACGTCGAGGGCGACCGGGTCCGGATCAGCGACGCCACGTCGACCGAGATGGGCTGCGAGGACGTGCCCATGCGGTTCGAGCAGACCCTCGCCGAAACCCTCACCGCCGGCCGGCTCACCGCCGAGACCGAGGGCGACCGCCTCACGCTCACCACCCCCGACGGGGACACCGTCCGGCTGAGCGAACAGCGGGACGCCGCCCTGTACGGGACGACGTGGACGGTGACGGCCCCCGCCGGCAAGGACGGCGAGGAGGCCCACCTGACCTTCGACAAACAGAAGAACACCGTCACCGGCAGCCTCGGCTGCAACCGGGTCAACGCCGACGCCACGGTGCGCGACGGCCATATCACCCTGGGCGCCCCGGCCACGACCCGAATGGTGTGCGAAGACTCACTCATGGACGTCGAGAAGCGGCTGCGGAAGCTCTTCGACAGCAAGGTCGAGTACCGAATCGATCAGCAGACCCTCACGCTGACCAGCGCAAACGGCACCAGTGTCCGAGCCGTCGCACAGCGGTGACCCGGTGAGCCGGCCCGGTCCCCCATTCGGACCAGTGGGCGATCTCGCCTACACTCGGAGGCGTGCCACGTGGTGACGGTCGACTCAATCACGATCTGCTCCCCGGTGAGAAGGGCCCCCAGGACGCCTGCGGCGTCTTCGGTGTCTGGGCTCCGGGCGAAGAGGTCGCAAAGCTCACGTACTTCGGGCTCTACGCCCTCCAGCATCGGGGCCAGGAATCCGCGGGAATCGCGGTCAGCAACGGCTCCCAGATCCTCGTCTTCAAGGACATGGGCCTGGTCTCCCAGGTCTTCGACGAGACCTCCCTCGGTTCGCTCCAGGGCCATATCGCGGTCGGTCACGCCCGCTACTCGACCACCGGCGCCTCCGTGTGGGAGAACGCCCAGCCGACGTTCCGCGCCACCGGCCACGGCTCCATCGCCCTCGGCCACAACGGCAACCTCGTCAACACCGCCCAGCTCGCCGAGATGGTCGCCGACCTGCCCAAGCAGGAGGGCCGCACCCCGCGCGTCGCGGCGACCAACGACACCGACCTGCTCACCGCGCTGCTCGCGGCCCAGGTCGACGAGGACGGCAAGCCGCTGACCATCGAGGAGGCCGCCCACACGGTCCTCCCGCAGGTCCAGGGCGCCTTCTCGCTGGTCTTCATGGACGAGCACACCCTCTACGCCGCCCGCGACCCGCAGGGCATCCGCCCGCTGGTCCTCGGCCGGCTGGAGCGCGGCTGGGTGGTCGCCTCCGAGTCCGCGGCGCTGGACATCTGCGGCGCCAGCTTCGTCCGGGAGATCGAGCCGGGCGAGTTCGTCGCCATCGACGAGAACGGTCTGCGCACCTCGCGATTCGCGGAAGCGAAGCCCAAGGGCTGTGTCTTCGAGTACGTCTACCTGGCCCGCCCGGACACCGACATCGCCGGCCGGAACGTCTACCTCTCCCGGGTCGAGATGGGCCGCCGCCTCGCCAAGGAGGCCCCGGTCGAGGCCGACCTGGTGATAGCGACCCCGGAGTCCGGCACGCCGGCTGCGATCGGCTACGCCGAGGCCTCCGGCATCCCCTTCGGCAACGGCCTGGTGAAGAACGCCTACGTCGGCCGCACCTTCATCCAGCCCTCCCAGACCATCCGCCAGCTCGGCATCCGCCTGAAGCTGAACCCCCTGAAGGAAGTCATCAAGGGCAAGCGGCTGGTCGTCGTGGACGACTCCATCGTCCGCGGCAACACCCAGCGGGCCCTGGTCCGCATGCTCCGCGAGGCCGGCGCCGCCGAGGTCCACATCCGGATCTCCTCGCCGCCCGTGAAGTGGCCCTGCTTCTTCGGCATCGACTTCGCCACCCGCGCCGAGCTGATCGCCAACGGCATGAGCATCGAGGAGATCGGCACCTCGCTCGGCGCCGACTCCCTCGCCTACATCTCCATCGACGGCATGATCGAGGCGACCACCATCGCCAAGCCGAACCTGTGCCGCGCCTGCTTCGACGGCGAGTACCCGATGGACCTCCCCGACCCCGAGCTGCTCGGCAAGCAGCTCCTGGAGACGGAGCTGGCCGCCGGCCCGGCCGCGACGGCCGCCGCCGACGCGATCCGCCGCCCGTAGCGCAGCCCGCGATACCTGCTGTACGACACGAAGGTTCTCAAAGTCATGTCTGAGACAACTGGTGCCAGCTACGCGGAGGCGGGCGTCGACATCGAAGCGGGCGACCGCGCCGTCGAGCTGATGAAGGAGTGGGTGAAGAAGACGCAGCGCCCCGAGGTCCTCGGCGGCCTCGGCGGCTTCGCCGGCCTCTTCGACGCCTCCGCCCTCAAGCGCTACGAACGCCCGCTGCTCGCCTCCGCCACGGACGGCGTCGGCACCAAGGTCGACGTCGCCCGCCGGATGGGCGTCTACGACACCATCGGCCACGACCTGGTCGCCATGGTCATGGACGACATCGTGGTGAGCGGCGCCGAGCCGCTGTTCATGACCGACTACATCTGCGTCGGCAAGGTCCACCCCGAGCGGGTCGCCGCCATCGTCAAGGGCATCGCGGAGGGCTGCGTGCTGGCCGGCTGCGCCCTGGTCGGCGGCGAGACGGCCGAGCACCCGGGTCTGCTGGGCGAGGACGACTTCGACGTCGCCGGCGCCGGTACGGGCGTCGTGGAGGCCGACCGGCTGCTCGGCGCGGATCGCATCCGCAAGGGTGACGCGGTCGTCGCCATGGCCTCGTCCGGGCTTCACTCGAACGGGTACTCACTCGTGCGGCACGTGCTGCTGGACCGCGCCGGGCTGAGCCTCGACACCCGGGTGGACGAGCTGGGCCGCACCCTCGGCGAGGAACTGCTGGAGCCCACGAAGATCTACTCGCTGGACTGCCTGGCCCTCACCCGCACCACCGAGGTCCACGCCTTCAGCCACATCACCGGCGGCGGACTCGCGGCCAACCTGGCCCGGGTGATCCCCGACGGCCTGCACGCCGTGGTCGACCGCTCCACCTGGACCCCAGGCCCGGTCTTCGACCTCGTCGGCCGCACCGGACAGGTCGAGCGCCTGGAGCTGGAGAAGACCCTCAACATGGGCGTCGGCATGATCGCGATCGTGCCGCAGGAGTCGGTGGACGTGGCGCTGACGACGCTCGCCGACCGCGGTGTGGACGCCTGGGTGGCCGGTGAGATCACCGACCGCGGCGACCACGGCACGGGTGCGGCCCTGGTCGGCGACCACGTCTGACAGAAGTGCGGGTAGCACAGAAGCCGGTCGGTGACGTCAGTCACCGACCGGGCAGGTGTCCAGTACTAGGTCAAGCGCCGCGACGATGTTGCGAGGACTGGCCGTCCTCGTCCTCCTCGTCGTCGTCCTCGTAGAGGTCGGCGTACCGGGAGTACAGGTCGTCGTCGTCATGCTCATCGGCCTCGAAGCGGTCGCCGTTCGGCGACTGGTTCGATGTCGATGCGCCCAGCTCCTCGGCCAGGCGTGAGAGGTCCGTCCCACCGCTGTTGTACTTCAGCTGGCGGGCGACCTTCGTCTGCTTGGCCTTGGCCCGGCCGCGCCCCATGGCTCGACCCCCTCAACGACGGGGCTCGACGGCCCCAGAGTCTTGACACGCGTTCATGGTCCCGAACGGGCTCTCCGTGGAGAGACCGGTCCGTAGGGCTTCCACGGTACCTGAGCCCGCGCCCATACGGTACGTCGCCCGCATGACGTGCCCGCGCCCAGGACCCTCGAGGCGCCCCGTCCTCGCTGGTCAACCGCGATTTTAACCACTTATGGACGGTCGACCCGCCGGAAGAAGTGAGAGTTGTCTCCAACCTCCGCCGGCGGGTACCGCCGCACCCCGTGGTCCCGGGGCACCCGCTTCCCCGATCAGGCCCGGCTACGCGCTTCCGCCATCCGCTGCTCGGCGATCCGGTCGGCCGCGGCGGCCGGCGGAATACCGTCTTCCTTCGCACGTGCGAATATGGCCAGCGTGGTGTCGTAGATCTTCGCGGCCTTCGCCTTGCACCGGTCGAAGTCGAAGCCGTGCAGTTCGTCCGCCACCTGGATGACGCCGCCCGCGTTCACCACGTAGTCCGGCGCGTAGAGGATGCCGCGGTCGTCCAGGTCCTTCTCCACACCCGGGTGGGCCAGCTGGTTGTTGGCCGCGCCGCAGACCACCTTGGCGGTCAGCACCGGCACCGTGTCGTCGTTCAGCGCCCCGCCGAGCGCGCACGGGGCGTAGACGTCCAGGCCCTCGGTGCGGATCAGGGCGTCGGTGTCGGCCACGGCCCGGATCTGCGGGTGCCGCTCGGTGATCCGCCGGACGGCGTCCTCGCGCACGTCCGTGATCACCACGCGGGCGCCCTCCTTCAGCAGGTGCTCCACCAGGTGGTGGCCGACCTTGCCGACGCCCGCGATGCCGACGGTGCGGTCGCGCAGCGAGGGGTCGCCCCACAGGTGCTGGGCGGAGGCCCGCATGCCCTGGTAGACGCCGAAGGCGGTGAGGACGGAGGAGTCGCCGGCGCCGCCGTTCTCGGGGGAGCGGCCGGTGGTCCAGCGGCACTCGCGGGCCACGACGTCCATGTCGGCGACGTAGGTGCCGACGTCGCAGGCGGTGACGTAGCGCCCGCCGAGGGAGGCCACGAAGCGGCCGTAGGCGAGCAGCAGTTCCTCGGACTTGATCCGCTCCGGGTCGCCGATGATCACGGCCTTGCCGCCGCCGTGCTCGAGGCCGGCCATGGCGTTCTTGTACGACATCCCGCGCGCGAGGTTCAGCGCGTCGGCGACGGCCTCGGCCTCGGTCGCGTAGGGGTAGAAGCGCGTACCGCCGAGGGCGGGGCCCAGGGCGGTGGAGTGGATGGCGATGACGGCCTTCAGGCCGCTGGCCCGGTCCTGGCAGAGCACGACTTGCTCATGACCGCCCTGGTCCGAGTGGAACAGGGTGTGCAGTACATCAGCAGGTGCGCCGATTACGTCGGTCACTGTGGTGACTCCTGAGTAAGTAGCGGCGGGTGGAGGGCGGCTCCCGTAGGGGTGGCGGGGGCCGTGGCACGAGATTAGAGCCTGGGGGTGCCGGCCCGCCGCACAGTGCTCAGGATCACCTTCGCACGGAGTACACCCGTGCGACGATTTGCAGAGATTCCGTGCGTTTGCGAGCAGGTCCGCGAGCGGTCCGGGAAGGGCCCCCGCAGGTTTCCGGACCGGCGCGCGGGGGAGGGAGCAGGCGTGCCCAAGGTGTCCTCGGTGATCGTGCCCTACGCCGCGTACCTGCGCGTGTACGAACCGCTGGCCGCCTTCCCGGAGCCCGAGCGCGGCCACTGGGAGCGCTACGCCCGCCGCACCGACCTGCCCGGATACCAGGACGAGCTGCGCCGCTCGCTGGCCGACCTGCTGCCCACCCCGCCGGTCGCCGTGCCGGTGCACGAGAGCGCCGACGCCTTCGTCGCCGAGGCCGACGGCGTGGTCTGCGTCTGCCCCTGGCGCACCCGGCTGCGCGGCTGGCAGGCCCTGACGGAGCTGGCCGAGGACTTCCCGGAGCCGGTCCTGGACGCCGTCCTGCCCCCGGTCGTGCGGCGCCAGGCGGTCCAGGACTACGAGCGCTGGCTGGAGCGCAACCCCGAGGCCCGCCCGTGGATCCGCACGGCCACCTGGCAGGTGCCGATCAACTGGTTCGTGCTGGTCTCCGACGAGGAGCGGGAGTACGACAAGGGCGGCGGCGGGGACGCGGCGCCGGTGCTGCGCTACCGGACGCCGATGGTGCAGGCCCGGCGCCGGGTGGCGCGCGGCCTGCGGGCCCTGCGGGAGGCCATGGACGAGGGGCCGCTGATCGACGGCCTGGTGGACGTGGGGCGCTGGCTGGAGGAGTTCCACCCCCGGTCCCTGGTCGAGCTGGACTACGGGGGGCTGGTGCACGCCCTGCCGGCCGGTGAGCTGGAGGGCGACCACTCCGCGGCGGACGTCGCCGAGGGCATCGAGGCGCTGCGCCGGGGTGACGGGGCCGCGGCGGGGGCGGCGTACGGGCGGCTGGTGGAGCGGTGGCGGGCGGTGCGGGACCGCCGGTCGGCGAACTGATGTTTGACGTACCGCACGTTTTGAGGTTTTGTCTTGCGCTCCGAGGCCGGTTCGCGGCTCGTCGGGTGGATCGTTCGACGCGCGTCCACGCGCACTGATGCTTTGTCAACAAGGGACGTAGGTCCCTATCCGGGCGTAAGTGTCAAGCGTGATGGACCGCACGTACCCCACTCTTGCGCCGCTTGCCACTCCTCGTGCCAAAATAGGACAAGGAGCCCGGGGAGGGCTCCGTCCTTGCACGCTTTGGGGGGTCTGGTGACTCCTGAACGCCACTGTGACTGATCGTCACAGTGGCGTGACTGTCCGCTATGGCATGGTCCATCGGCTTCCGTCGCTGATGAACACCTGGGAGGGCAATTCCATCGGTTTGGCCGACGCGGCTGGACAGATGGTGTAGTTGTAGTGCCGAGGACAAGCCGTTCGTCCTATAACCGACTCGACTCGCGTCCGCCATTTCGGGCAACGCGGGTCAAGGTGCAGAATTTAGAGGAAAGAACCGAGAAGGTTCGGTTCTCCCGAGGAGGCCGCTCATGACCGCTCGCACCCCTGATGCCGAGCCGCTGCTGACCCCGGCTGAGGTCGCCACCATGTTCCGCGTCGACCCCAAGACGGTCACGCGGTGGGCGAAGGCCGGCAAGCTCACGTCGATCCGCACGCTCGGCGGGCACCGCCGCTACCGCGAAGCCGAGGTCCGCGCCCTGCTCGCGGGCATCCCGCAGCAGCGCAGCGAGGCCTGAACAACTGCATAACGGGGCGAAACGGCAGGTCCCCCAACCTGCTCGACCGCCCGAACCACAGCTCCACACGACGCGGGTTCTGCCCCAACAGACCCGGATGCGTCGTCGATCGCGTCGGACTCCGCCGGGTCCGGCGCGATCTTTTTTGTTCCTGGTGGCGGCCCTGTGGGCGGCTCTGTGCGCGGCCTTGTCGGAGTCTGGGGACGGGTGTGGGATCGGCAGGGGGCGACTCCGGCGGTGGTGCAATTGCACATATTAAATTGACCAGTTGTAGGAGAGGCGTAAGTGCCACCATTTCAAAAACTCATGCGGTGACACCCGTCACACGTCCCGGCGCTTGTTGTCCTCGGCCCGTCTGCGCTAATGGAGGAACGCATTCCACCGTCCCACCGCCGTACGGGTGTTGGGCCGGCCGAAGGTCCCGACGAAGGTCCCGGCGTGGGGCGTGGCGTGGGCCCGTGGTGGTCACACGGCGGCGGAGCGCTCGCCGTCCTCGACGGCCTCCAGGGCCTCTTGACGGCCCTCCGGCGCCTGCGGGGCGGGGGAGGCGGTGGAAGCGGGGGAAACGGGGACGGAGGCGGTCGCGCGCGCGGGTGTGGGCGCGGGCGCGGAGTCCAGCGCCAGCCGCAGCAGGCGGTGGCAGATCGGGCAGTGGCGCATCAGGTGGCGGTAGGACGCAGCGGCCGACAGATGTGCGCGGAGCAGCGCCCGTGTCTCGTGCCTCACCGATGCCGCTGCCATACGCCACCTCCGCCGGCCCGCGCGGGGTGCGGGGCCCTGCTTCCGGAGTACCGACCGAATGTGACGCCGTCAAGGCCACGGGAGGGCGCCCGGGGGCGCCGGGGTAGGGGTGCCTGGGGATGAAGAAGGCCCGCACCAAACGGTGCGGGCTCTCTTTGCTGCGGTCCTGACGGGATTTGCTGTATTCGATGGCGGCTGCGCCGCGGGCGCGGCCTCCACCTTGGCAGGGTGGTGGGCGCGGGGCGGGGGATGCCTGGGGATGAAGAAGGCCCGCACCAAACGGTGCGGGCCTTCTTTGCTGCGGTCCTGACGGGATTTGAACCCGCGGCCTCCACCTTGACAGGGTGGCGAGCACTCCAAACTGCTCCACAGGACCAGGTTTGCGGCGCTTTTTCGTGCGGTGCGCTGCGAGAAGAGACTGTACAGGAGGGTGAGCCCGCCTGGCGAACTCACCCTCCGTGCGCGGCTCGTCACGGGATCGCCGCGTCGATCGCCTTCACGATCCGCTTGTCGGAGACCGGGTACGCCGTGCCCAGGGCATGGGCGAAGTAGCTGACCCGGAGCTCCTCGATCATCCAGCGGATCTCCAGGACCTGCTGCGGAACCGGCCGGCCCCGCGGCATCTGCTCCAGCAGCCACGCGTACTCGTCCCGCATCTCGTGGATCTTCTCCATGCGCGTGGTGTCGCGCTGGACGTTCGTCGGCATCTGCTGGAGCCGCCGGTCCGCGGCGATCAGATAACGCATCAGATCCGGCAGCCGCTTCAGCCCGGCCTCGGTGACGAAACCGGGCTTCACGAGCGCGTCCAGCTGCCCCCGGACGTCCTGGAGGTTCGGCAGCAGGGCGGGGCTGCGTACGCCCTTCAGGCGCCGCTCACAGGCCTGCCAGGCGGCCAGCACCTGCTGGACCTGGCCCACCGTGCGCACCGTCGTGTCCACGATGTCCGCGCGGACCTTGTCGTACAGCTTCCGGTACGACTCCTCGTCCCACGCCGGGCCGCCGAAGTCCGCGATCAGCCGGTCAGCCGCCGCCGTGGCGCAGTCGTCGAACAGGGCCTGGATCGAACCGTGCGGGTTGGCGGACAGACCGAGCTTCTGCTGATTGGACAGCTTTTCGGATGCGAACTTCGCGGGGTTGACCGGGATGTTGCGCAGGATCAGCCGGCGCGTGCCCTTCCACATCGCCTGTGCCTGCTCCGCCTCGGTGTCGAAGAGGCGTACGGAGACGGTGTCGCCGTCGTCCACCAGGGCCGGGTAGGCCTTGACGGGCTGCCCGGCGCGGCGGGTCTCGAAGACGCGGGTGAGCGTGCCGATCGTCCAGTCCGTCAGGCCGGTGCGCTCCAGGGCCTCGCCGCCCTGCCGGGACGCGGTGGCCGCCGCGGCCTGCGAGAGGGCCTTGCGCGCCTTCGGCTTCAGCCGGAGCTTCAGGGCCTCCAGGTCCTTGTCCTCGGCCAGCTTGCGGCGTCGCTCGTCGACGATCCGGAAGGTGATCTTCAAGTGGTCGGGGACCTTGGACCAGTCGAAGTCCTCCGCCTCGAAGGGCACTCCGACCATGCGCTTCAGCTCGCGCGCCATCGTCACCGTGAGCGGCTCCTGAAGGGGCACGGCCCGCTCCAGGAACGCCTGCGCGTAGTTCGGCGCCGGCACGTAGTTGCGGCGGATCGGCTTGGGCAGGGACCGGATCAGTTCGGTGACGACCTCTTCTCTGAGGCCGGGGATCTGCCAGTCGAAGCCCTCGTCGGTGACCTGGTTGAGCACCTGGAGCGGGATGTGGACGGTCACGCCGTCGGCGTCCGCGCCCGGCTCGAACTGGTAGGTGACGCGGAACTTCAGCGGTCCTTGGCGCCAGGTGTCCGGATAGTCGTCCTTGGTGACCGCGCCCGCCTTCTCGTTGATGAGCATCTCGCGCTCGAAGTCGAGGAAGTCGGGCTGCTCGTGCCGCTTGCGCTTCCACCAGGAGTCGAAGTGCGCGCCGGAGACGACGTGTTCGGGGATCCGCTGGTCGTAGAAGTCGAAGAGGGTCTCGTCGTCGACGAGGATGTCCCGGCGCCGGGCGCGGTGCTCCAGCTCCTCGACCTCGGTGAGCAGCTTGCGGTTGTCGGCGAAGAACTGGTGGTGGGTGCGCCAGTCGCCCTCGACCAGGGCGTGCCGGATGAACAGCTCGCGGCTGGTCTCGGGGTCGATCCGACCGTAGTTGACCTTGCGCTGGGCGACGATCGGCACGCCGTACAGCGTGACCTTCTCGTAGGCCATCACCGCGGCCTGGTCCTTCTCCCAGTGCGGCTCGCTGTAGGTGCGTTTGACCAGGTGCTGGGCCAGCGGTTCGACCCACTCGGGTTCGATCCTGGCGTTGACCCGCGCCCACAGCCGGCTGGTCTCCACCAGCTCCGCCGACATCACGAACCGCGGCGGCTTCTTGAACAGCGCCGAGCCCGGGAAGATCGCGAACTTGGCGTTGCGGGCGCCCAGGTACTCGTTCTTGTTGCCGTCCTTGACGTCCTTCATCCCGACGTGGGAGAGGAGCCCGGCGAGCAGCGAGACGTGGATGCGGTCGGCCGGCGCGTCCTGGTCGTCGAGGTGGATGCCCATCTGCTTGGCGACCGTGCGCAGCTGGGTGTAGATGTCCTGCCATTCGCGGATGCGCAGGAAGTTGAGGTACTCCTGCTTGCACATCCGGCGGAAGGACGACGAGCCCCGCTCCTTCTGCTGCTCGCGGAGGTACCGCCAGAGGTTGAGGTAGGCAAGGAAGTCGCTGGTCTCGTCCTTGAAGCGGGCGTGCTGCTGGTCCGCCTGGGTCTGCTTGTCGGCGGGGCGCTCGCGCGGGTCCTGGATGGACAGCGCGGCGGCTATCACCATGACCTCGCGGACGCACCCGTTCTTGTCGGCCTCCAGCACCATCCGGGCCAGCCGCGGGTCGACGGGCAGCTGGGCGAGCTTGCGGCCGGTCTCGGTGAGCCGCTTGCGTACGTCCTTCTGCGTCGGGTCGAGGGCGCCGAGCTCCTGGAGGAGCTGGACGCCGTCGCGGATGTTGCGGTGGTCCGGCGGGTCGATGAAGGGGAACTTCTCGATGTCGCCCAGCCCGGCGGCGGTCATCTGGAGGATGACGGAGGCCAGGTTGGTCCGCAGGATCTCGGCGTCGGTGAACTCCGGCCGGGCGTTGAAGTCGTCCTCGCTGTAGAGCCGGATGCAGATGCCGTCGGACGTACGGCCGCAGCGGCCCTTGCGCTGGTTGGCGCTGGCCTGCGAGATCGGCTCGATCGGCAGCCGCTGCACCTTGGTGCGGTGGCTGTAGCGGGAGATCCGGGCGAAGCCGGGGTCGATGACGTACTTGATGCCGGGGACGGTGAGGGAGGTCTCGGCGACGTTGGTCGCCAGAACGATCCTGCGGCCGGTGTGCGGCTGGAACACCCGGTGCTGCTCGGCGTGCGAGAGCCGGGCGTACAGCGGCAGCACCTCCGTGCTGTGCCAATCAGCGCCTCCGGCGCGGGGGTACTTCTTCTTCTCCAGCGCGTCGGCGGTGTCCCGGATCTCCCGCTCCCCGGAGAGGAAGACGAGGATGTCGCCGGGCCCCTCGGCCATCAGCTCCTCGACGGCGTCGGTGATCGCCGTGATCTGGTCCCGGTCGGCGTCGTCGCCGTCCTCCTCCAGCAGCGGGCGGTAGCGCACCTCGACCGGGTACGTCCGGCCGCTGACCTCGATGATCGGGGCGTCGCCGAAGTGCCGGGAGAAGCGCTCGGGGTCGATGGTCGCCGAGGTGATGACGACCTTGAGGTCGGGTCGCTTGGGCAGCAGCTGCGCCAGGTACCCGAGCAGGAAGTCGATGTTGAGGGACCGCTCGTGGGCCTCGTCGATGATGATCGTGTCGTAGGCGCGCAGCTCGCGGTCGGTCTGGATCTCGGCGAGCAGGATGCCGTCCGTCATCAGCTTGATGAAGGTGGCGCTCGGGTCGACCTGGTCGGTGAACCGCACCTTCCAGCCGACGGCCTCGCCGAGCGGGCTGTCCAGCTCGTCGGCGACGCGCTCGGCGACGGTACGGGCGGCGATCCGCCGTGGCTGGGTGTGGCCGATCATGCCGCGGACGCCACGGCCGAGGTCGAGGCAGATCTTGGGGATCTGCGTGGTCTTGCCGGACCCGGTCTCACCGGCGACGATCACGACCTGGTGATCACGGATGGCGTCCGCGATGGCGTCCCGCTTCTGGCTGACCGGGAGGGCCTCGGGGTAGGTGACGGCGGGCACTCGGGCGCGGCGCTCGGCGACGCGCTGCTCGGCCCGGTCGACCTCGGCCTCGATCTCGGCGAGAACGGCGGCGCGGGCCTCCGGTTTGCGGATCTTCCGCGCACCCTCGAGCCTGCGCCCGAGCCGGTGCGCATCACGCAGCGACAGCTCGGACAGCCGGGGGGCGAGGGTGCCGAGGGCGGGGGCGGGGTGCGTAGACATACGGATTCCAGGATCTCATCCCGGCGAATTTCCTGGCGAACACTTTTGCCTCCGGCAGCGGCTCCCCGGTCGCCTGCCGCCCTCGGAGCCCGAGCAACGACGAAGGCCCCGTTCTGGGAACGGGGCCTTCGGATGGTGGCTGGGGCCGGGGTCGAACCGGCGACCTTCCGCTTTTCAGGCGGACGCTCGTACCAACTGAGCTACCCAGCCACGAGGTTTCACGTGAAACCTCAGCGGTCCTGACGGGATTTGAACCCGCGGCCTCCACCTTGACAGGGTGGCGAGCACTCCAAACTGCTCCACAGGACCATGTGGGTGTGTGCGAACCAACGAAGCCAAGTGTCGCACACCGTACTGCGTGCCCCCAACGGGATTCGAACCCGTGCTACCGCCTTGAAAGGGCGGCGTCCTAGGCCGCTAGACGATGAGGGCTATCGGCCCGCCTGGGCGCTTCTCAGCGCGTCGGGGACGTGAGAAGCATATGGGATGGCGGGAGGTATCGCCAAAACGGTTTACGGAGCCGGCCGGGAGCCGGTGGGTGAGGGGGTGCTCCGGGAGGGCGTCGGGGACGGGGACGGAGTCCCGGTGGCGGAGGGGGGCGGGGTCCCGGTGGTCGAGGGGGACGGGGACGGGGTGGCGCCCGGCTGGTTCTCCTTGGGCAGGTGGCGGCTGACCTCGGCCGTGGTCAGGCCCAGGCCGCCGAGTTTGATCTCGTCCCAGGCCTGGAGGCGCCGGCTGTCCCGGTCGAAGTAGAGGATCGAGGCCTGGATCGGGTCGGGGTACTCGCCCTCGATCGCACGCAGCCCGCTGCCGCCGGTGGAGCCCTCGATGCGCAGCCGGGTGCCGAACTTCATGACCTCCATGTCGTTGCGGTGCACGTGCCCGGCCAGGACGAGCGGCACCTCGCCGTCGACCTCACGGGCCGCCGGCGGTTCGTGGGCGACGGCCACGTCGACCGGCCTGCCCGCGGCGCGGTGGTCCCGCAGGGCCGAGGCCAGCCGGGCGCCGGCCAGTTCCTGGGACGCCTCGGCGCCCGGCTTCCGGGTGCGGTCGGGGGTGAACTGCGGATCTCCCATGCCGGCGAAGCGCAGCCCTCCGACGGACACCGCCCGGCCGTCGTCCAGGACGTGGGTGTTCTCCAGACCCTCGATATAGCGCTGGGTGGTCATCGAGTCGTGGTTGCCGCGGACCCAGACGTACGGAGCGCCGAGGTCCTCGATCGGGTCCAGGAAGCCGTTCTCGGCGGCCGAGCCGTGGTCCATCGTGTCGCCGGAGTCGACGATCACGTTCACCTTGTACTGCTCCACCAGCGAGGCGATGATCTTCCAGCTCGCCGGGTTGAGGTGGATGTCCGACACGTGCAGGACGCGGATGGTGGTCGGGTCCGGCTGGTAGACGGGCAGCGTGGACGTGGCGTCGTAGAGCTTGGTCACGTTCGTCACCAGGCGCGCCAGCTCCTTCTGGTAGACGTCGAACTCCGTGACGATGCTGCGGGCGTCGCCGACGAGGGACGGCGCGGAGGAGAGCAGCCCGGAGAACCTCGGCTCAAGGACCGAGTCCGGGTTCCAGGTGGCGTACGCCCCGCCGCCGGAGGCGAGCAGGAGGGTGAAGGCCAGGCCGCCGGCGGCCAGCGCGCGCCGGGGGCGGCGGTAGACCACGAGCCCGAGGGCGGTGGCGCCGGTGACGACGGCGACGCAGGAGCGGACGGCCAGGCCGAGCGTGCCGCGCTCGACGTCCTGCGCCACCTCGTCCTGGAGGCCGGCCAGACGCTCGGGGTGGTCGACGAGGGCCTGGGAGCGTTCGGGGTCGAGCTGGTCGACGTTCACGTCGAGCCGGACCGGAGCCGTGTGACTGTCCAGCTCGAGGGCTCCGAGCGGGGAGACGTTGATCTTCGTACCGCCCGTGAGGGAGGGGCGCAGGGTCATCGTCGTGTCCATCGGTCCGACCGGGACCCGCACGTTGCCGACGGCGAGCAGCCCCAGCCAGGCGCCGAGCAGCACCACGGCGACGAGTCCGGCGGCGCGGAGCAGGGGGCGGGGCCGGGGGGCGAGCTCCGGGGAGGCGGACGCCCGCCGCTTCCGGCCGCGTGCGGGGCGTCCGGGGCGTGCAGGTCGCCCGGGGGGCGCAGGGCGTCCGGGGGGTGCGGCGCGCCGGGACGGTGCGGTGGATTCCGGCGGTGCGGTGGATTCCGGCGGTGCGGTGGGATCCGGCGGTGCGGTGGTTCCGGACGGGGCGGCGCTTCGTCGGCGTGCGGCGCTGCGGAGACGGGCGAGGGCGTGCTGGACTGCGGCTGGGACGCGGGCCATTGGACCCGTATGCCCATGTGCGGGGGCGGATATGCGGTCGGTCCGGCGGCGCCCGCCGGGCTGTGTCGTACCCGACAATGGGCCTGTGCTGGAGATGACACGCGAGGAGTTCGAGGAACTGGTCGCCGAGGCGCTGGACCGGATCCCGCCGGAGCTGACGCGGCTGATGGACAACGTCGCGGTGTTCGTCGAGGACGAGCCGCCGGCGGACGATCCCGAGCTGCTCGGGATCTACGAGGGGACGCCGCTGACGGAACGCGGGGAGTGGTACGCGGGCGTGCTGCCGGACCGGATCACCATCTACCGGGGGCCGACGCTGCGCATGTGCGAGACGCGGGAGGACGTCGTGGCCGAGACCGAGGTGACCGTGGTGCACGAGATCGCCCACCACTTCGGGATCGACGACGCCCGGCTGCACGCCCTCGGGTACGGGTGACGGACCGGCGTAGCGGGGCGCGTGTCCTCTTGTGGGGGACGGGAGTTGGGCACGGCGACTCCTTGACCCCCGGAGGTGGCTGCCCGTGCGCCGCTTGTACGTACCCGTCCGTCTGGCCGCCGCGGCCCTGGCCGTCGCCGCTGCCGCCGGCTGTGTGAGCGTGGGCGACGGCGCCTCCGGCGGGGGTGCCGAGCCGTCCCGGTCCGCCGGTGAGCGGGGCGGCGAGGAACCCGACGGCGGCTCCCAGGGGCCGGGCGTCGGCGCGGGGTACGGCGCTGCGGCCGACGGCGGACACGGCAAGGGCGGCAAGGAGAAGAAGAAGGGCAAGGGCGAGGACGAGAAGGGCAAGGGGAAGGGCGAGGACGAGGCGGCGGACGGGAAGGGCCACGGGGACTCGTCGGCCGAGCCGTCGGCGGACCCCGGCGGCGACGACCCGCCGAGGGGCGAACCGCCCCGGCCGACGCCCCCGGGGCCGGCCCCGGAGCCCAGCCGTACGGACCCGCCGGAGCCGACCCCGACCAAGGAGCCGCCCCCCTCCCCGACCCCGGAGCCGACGCCGGAACCGTCGTCCTCGGCCCACGAGCCGCCCAACCCGCAGCTGGCGCAGCGCGAGCCGGCACCGGAGGCGGGGGTGCCGGTCTAGCGCCGACTGCTCGCCGGGGCCGGGGAGCAGCCGTGACGTCGTGAGCCGTCGTGAGCCGTCGCCGGGGCGATCCGCCCGGGAGCGGAGCCTTCGGGGGGGCGGTCTGGCGGCTCGGTTTGCGTTACGGGGTGGAGGGTGCGTATGGTGGTAGATCGTTTGATCCCATTTGCCCGGCGCCAACGCAGAGCGCGCCGTGTGGCGCGTACTCTCCCTTGCCGTGGTGGACCGCATCGAGGCGGTCGTTTTGCGAATCGCGAATCACGGAGTTGACGGGCGCGTGCCGACGAGACTCCGGAAGGTTTCGCATTCGCATGTCCATCACCAGTACTGATCACGTCGTCGTGCCCGAGGTTGCCGAGGACGCCCCCGAGGCCGTCCAGGCGCCCGAGGTCACCTTCGCGGACCTCGGCCTCCCCGAGGGCGTCGTCCGCAAGCTCGCCCAGAACGGCGTGACCACCCCCTTCCCGATCCAGGCCGCGACCATCCCGGACGCCCTGGCCGGCAAGGACATCCTCGGCCGTGGCCGCACCGGCTCCGGCAAGACCCTCTCCTTCGGCCTGCCGACTCTCGCGCAGCTCGCCGGCGGACGCACCGAGAAGAAGAAGCCGCGGGCCGTCATCCTCACCCCGACCCGTGAGCTGGCCATGCAGGTGGCCGACGCCCTCCAGCCGTACGGCGACGTGGTCGGCCTGCGGATGAAGGTGGTCTGCGGCGGCACCTCGATGGGCAACCAGATCTACGCCCTGGAGAAGGGCGTCGACATCCTGGTCGCCACGCCGGGCCGCCTGCGCGACATCATCAACCGCGGCGCCTGCTCCCTGGAGAACGTGGAGATCGCCGTTCTCGACGAGGCCGACCAGATGTCCGACCTCGGCTTCCTGCCCGAGGTCACCGAACTGCTCGACCAGGTGCCCTCGGGCGGCCAGCGGATGCTGTTCTCCGCGACGATGGAGAACGAGATCAAGACCCTCGTCGACCGGTACCTGAAGGACCCGGCGCTCCACGAGGTCGACGCCGCGCAGGGCGCGGTGACGACCATGTCCCACCACATCCTGGTCGTGAAGCCCAAGGACAAGGCGCCGGTCACCGCGGCCATCGCCTCCCGCAAGGGCCGCACCATCATCTTCGTCCGCACCCAGCTCGGTGCCGACCGCGTCGCCGACCAGCTGCGCGAGGCCGGGGTGAAGGCCGACGCGCTGCACGGCGGCATGACCCAGGGCGCCCGGACCCGGACGCTGGCGGACTTCAAGGACGGGTACGTCAACGTCCTGGTCGCCACCGACGTCGCCGCGCGCGGCATCCACGTCGACGGCATCGACCTGGTCCTCAACGTCGACCCGGCGGGCGACCACAAGGACTACCTGCACCGCGCCGGCCGTACGGCCCGCGCCGGCCGCACCGGCACGGTCGTCTCGCTGTCGCTGCCGCACCAGCGGCGTCAGATCTTCCGCCTGATGGAGGACGCGGGCGTCGACGCCACCCGCCACATCATCCAGGGCGGCGCGGCCTTCGACCCGGAGGTCGCCGAGATCACCGGTGCCCGGTCGATGACCGAGGTCCAGGCGGAGTCCGCGGGCAACGCCGCCCAGCAGGCCGAGCGCGAGGTCGCCCAGCTCACCAAGGAGCTGGAGCGGGCCCAGCGGCGTGCCTCCGAGCTGCGCGAGGACGCCGACCGGCTGCTGGCCAAGGTCGCCCGGGAGCGCGGTGAGGACCCGGCGGCGGTGATCGCCGGGGCCGTCGTCGCCGAGAGCGGGGCGGCCGAGGCGGAGGTCTCGGTTCCGGAGCAGCCGGGCGCGCGGGACGTGGAGAAGGCCGACCGGGGCGGGCGGTCCTTCGACCGCGACCGGTCCTACGACCGCGGTGACCGCGGTGGCCGTTCCTTCGACCGGCGCGACGACCGCGGCGGCTTCAACCGCGACCGCGATCGGGACCGTGACCGGGACCGTGCTCACGACCGCCGGGACGACCGTGGCGGTTTCCGCCGCGACGACCGGGGCGACCGCGGTGACCGTGGTGGCCGTTCCTTCGACCGGCGCGACGACCGTGGCGGTTTCCGCCGCGACGACCGCGGTGACCGGGGCGACCGGGGCGACCGTGGCGGTTTCCGCCGGGACGACCGCGGTGACCGTGGTGGCCGTTCCTTCGAGCGGCGCGACGACCGTGGCGGCTTCCGTCGTGACGACCGCGGTGGCCGTTCCTTCGAGCGCCGTGACGACCGTGGCGGCTTCCGTCGTGACGACCGCGGCGGACACCGCGGCAGCGACCGCCCGTTCAACCGTGACCGCCAGGGCGACCGTCCCGGCTTCCGCTCCGGCGGCCACGAGCGTCCGTACGGCCGCCGTGACGACCACCGCGGTTCCTCCTTCGGCCGTCGTGACGACAAGCCGCGCTGGAAGCGCAACGGCTGACACTGGTACACAAGTCCACAGCACGCCCGACGCGGCGTGACTCCGATACCCGATCGGAGTCACGGCCGCGTCGGGCTATGCTCGGGGTGGCAACATCACGCAACACCGCCCGGGCCCTTAGCTCAATTGGCAGAGCAGTGGACTTTTAATCCATTGGTTGTGGGTTCGAGTCCCACAGGGCCTACGGTGCGCAGGCGGGCGACAGCGCCTCGGGCCTGCCGCGACAGCGCCTCGACCGGTCCGGCCGGTCGGGGCGCTTCGTCGTTCCCGGACTCTCAGCCCATGTCCATGGGCGTGTCGGCCGGCTCGAGTCCCGGCAGCAGCCATTCCTGGGACAGGGAGAGGACGGCGAGGACCAGCAGGAGAAGGCCGACGACCGTCGAGAACACCGGTCCCCGCCGCCACAGCTTCTCGACGAAGATCACCACGGCGACCGCCGCCATCGCGGCGATGTTCATGACCCCGAGCGGGACGAGGACGACCATCAGTCCCCAGCAGCAGCCCACGCAGTACAGGCCGTGGTGTGCCCCGACACGGAGGTCGCGGACCCACGGCCGGAACTGCGCGTAACGCATCAGCTGGCTCATCGGGCTGCGGCAGTGCCGCAGGCACACGTCCTTCAGCGGTCCCAGTTGCTGCAGCCCGGCCAGCAGGAACGCGGTGAACCCGATCCAGCGCCCGGCGCCGGGATGGTCCCGGACGATGTCACCGGTGAGGGCCAGGGCGCCGTACGCGAGGAGGCCGAAGGCCGTCCAGACGAGCAGGTAGCCCGCGACGAACGCCGCCGTCCGTGCCGTCCGCGCGGCGCCCGTCGAGCGCCGGCCGATCCACCGCGCCCAGGTGATCGCCACCGGAGCGACGGACGGCAGCATCATGGCGGCCATCATCACCAGCCACAGCAGCAGGAACAGGGGGACGTCCATCCCCATGGTGCCCGGCTCGACGCCCATGTCACCCGCCTGCCCGGCGGTCAGCACCCAGGCGAGCACGGCGATCAGCACGAGCAGGGACCACGCGGTGGCGAGCACCCGGGGCGGCAGCAGGTTGCCCTGGCGCAGCGGAGGGGCGGCGGGCATCCGCCGGTGACGGGCGAGGGTGGTCCGGGGCTGGTTCACGGGTCTCCTCCACGGGCGGGCCGCCGGTGGGAGGTCTCCTTCCAGGACAGCACGTCGCCGGGGCACCCGCACCCGTGGCCGTACGGACCGGGGCGGGTGCACGATGGAAGGGAGGTGGAGGAGGTTCCGTGATGACTGACACGGCTCAGACACCGACGACCGTTCCCCGCTGGCACATCAGCGGCGACTGGTTCGATGCCTGTAAATGCAACATTCCGTGCCCGTGCTCCTTCGCGCAGCCGCCCACGTTCGGCGAGTGCGACGGAGTGCTGGCCTGGCACATACGCGAGGGCAGCTACGGAGACGTCGCCCTGGACGGTCTCAACGTGCTGATGCTCGGTTCCTTCGTCGGCAACGTCTGGGGAGAGCACCACGACTCGTACGCCGCGTTCTTCATCGACGAACGGGCGGACGAGGCGCAGCGCGAGGCCGTCCAGACCATTTTCAGCGGCCAGGTGGGCGGCTGGCCCGCGGAGTTCGTGAAGGTCGCCGCCATGGAGATGCGGGGCATGGAGTACGCCCCGGTGGACTTCCGGATCGACGACGACCTGGGCTCCTGGAGCGTGACGATCCCCGGTCGCGTCGAGGCCCGTGCCGAGGCGCTCACCGGCCCGACCACCCCGGAGGGCGTCCGGGTGCGGGTCACCGGTCTTCCGGGCTCCGAGACGGGACCGGGCCAGGTGGCGACCTGGGGCCGGGCGACCGTCGACCGGGCCGACGCGTACGGATTCCAGTGGAGCCGGGAGGGCCAGTCCAGCAAGCACATCACCTTCGACTGGGCCGGACCCGACTGAGACCGCGGACGCACCAGCGCCCGGACCGGCGTCGGCGGGTCCGGGCGCTGGTGTTCGGGTGCGTAGGGCTCAGAAGGTGAGGCTCCAGGAGTCGATGTAGCCGGTGTCACCGCTGTAGACGTCGGTGACGCGCAGCTTCCAGGTGCCGCTCGCGGCCACGCCGGAGGCGTCGACCGAGTACGTGGTGACGACGTCGTCGGCGCTGTCGCTGGAGCTGGTGTTCTTCAGCACGGCCGAGGACCCGTTCGGGGCGACGATCTCGATCTTCAGGTCGCCGCGGTAGGTGTGCTTGATGTCGACGGCGATCCTCAGGTCGGCCGGTGCGTTGCCGCTGACGCCGCTGACCGCGATGGACGAGGTGACCGTCGCGTTGTCGCGGATGGTCACGTTGTCGGCGTTGGTGAACACGGTGCCGGTGGGCGGCGGGGTGGTCCCGCCGCCGCCGAGGGTGGCCGTGGCGTCGGCGAGGCCGGCTCCGCAGCCGCCGGAGCAGGAGCCGGGCAGCGGGCGGGCGTTGTTCTTGATCGCGGTCTCGATCTGGGCCGGCGTCATGGCGGGGTTCGCCTGGTTCATCAGCGCGGCGAGGCCGGCGATGTGCGGGGCGGCCATGCTGGTGCCCTGGTAGGCGGCGTAGGTCTCGCTGCCGACGCTGCGGGTGCCGGTGTTCAGGGTGGACCAGATGCCGTTCGCGGAGCTGACCGCCGTCTCGCCGCCGGGGGCCGCGATGTCCACGACGGTGCCGTAGTTGGAGTAGGAGGCGCGGTTGCCCTCGCGGTCGGAGGCGGCGACGGTGATGACGTTGTTGCAGCTGGCCGGGTTGAACTGGGCGGCGTTGGCGTTGCTGTTGCCGGCCGCCACGACGACGGTGGTGCCGCGGTTCACCGCGCCGTTGATGGCGCTCTGGGTGCCGGAGTCGCAGGCTCCGCCGCCGCCGAGGCTCATGTTGATGACGTCGGCGGGGTGGGGGTTGGCGGGCACGCCCGCCACGGAGCCGCCCGACGCCCACGTGATGGCGTCGATGATGTCGGCCGTGGTGCCGCCGCACTTGCCGAGGACGCGGACCGGCTGGACGGACGCGTCGTAGGCGATGCCGGCGATGCCCTTGCCGTTCCCGGTGGCCGCGGCGATGGTCCCGGCGACGTGGGTGCCGTGCCAGGAGTTGTTGGTGTCGCGGGCGGGGACGGGCTGGCCGTTCGCGTCGGTGCCGCACTCGCCGCGGTTCATCCAGTCGCCCGGGTCGGCGGGGTTGCTGTCCCGGCCGCCCCCGTCCTGGGCCATCCACGGGTCGGAGATGAAGTCGTAGCCGGCGATCACGTTGGCCGCCAGGTCGGAGTGGGCGACGTAGCCGGTGTCGATGACGGCGACCTTGACGCCCGCGCCGGTCGCCTTGTCCCAGGCGCCGGGGACGTTCATGCCGGCCGCGGTCTCGAACAGGTCCCACTGGCGGTTGTACTCGGTGTCGTTCGGCTGGACGGCGGTGGCGTACATCCGCTGGTCCGGGACGACGTAGGCGACGTCCGGGTCGGCGCGGAAGGCGGCCATGACGTCGGAGGTGTCCTTCTTGCCGAGCTCCGCGCCGAGGTCGACCAGGGCGGCGCCGGTGCCCAGGCGGCGGTCGAAGCCGAGGGACTCGCCGGCCTTCTTGCCCTTGGCCTTGGCGTCCTTGTCGGCGGCGGTGTCCGACTTCGCCTCGGTGGCCTGGGGCTTGTAGCCGACGATGAGGCGTTCGACGGGCTGTTCGGCGGCGAGGGGTGTGGCCGCCGGCGGGGCGGGCCGGTCCTGCGGTGCGGGGGCGGCGAGCGAGGTGACGGCTCCGGCGCCCAGCAGAGCGGTGGTGGTCACCGCGAGGACCGATATGCGAAGGGGTCTGAACCCGTTCAAGGGTGCTTCCTCTCGTGGTCGCAGCGGCGTGTCCACACCCGGGCACTTATGTCCGGGGCATGACACGCCACTCCCTGTGGCCGCGGGCAGGGAAGGTGTGGGGAGTGGCGGCCCGGCCGTCCGTACGGCGCGGGGAACCCGCCGCCGGTGCGGTCACCGGCCGGGTGGGGTGCGGGGACGACATCAGGAAGGACCAGTTCCGCGTCCCCGTGTCCCATCGGCCGGTGGCTGGAACCTATGACCTCGGGGCACGCCCGCCCATGGGGGAACCCGGCGTCACGGATACCCAATTAACCCCTGCCGGCGGGGTGTTACGTCCCTTTGCTGCCCGCTTCCGCGGATTGCGCGGCGGTCAGGGTGGCCCACCGGGCGGCGAGGCCCTGCCGGGACGGCACGCCGAGCTTGCGCATGGCTCCGGACACGTGGTGCTCGACGGTGCGCGGGGACAGGTGGAGCGTGGTGGCGATCTCCCGGTTGGTGAGGCCCGCGGCGGCCAGCTCGGCGACCTCCCGCTCCCGGGGGGAGAGGGCCGAGCCGTAGGGGGGCCGGCCGCGGGGGGCGGGTGCGCTGCTCGGCTCGTGGGCCCGCAGCAGGGCCCGCACCCGCGCGGCGTCCCATACGGCCCCGAGCCCGCTGTACCGCTCCACGCAGGACCGCAGCGCGTGCAGGGCCCAGGTGACGGAGTTCTCCTCGACCTCGCCGTCCGGGGCGCCCGGGGCGGGGGTGCGCGGCGGGGTGGGGCCGCCTGCCGGCGCCGGGGGGTCGGCAGGGGCGGGGCCGCCTGCCGGCGGCGGGGGGTCGGCAGGGGTGGGGGCGTTTGCCGGTCCTGGGGTGCCCGGCATCCCGCCGGCCGCGTCCCCCGTACCGCCCTCCGGACCGGCCATCGCCCCCGACGCCCCCGACTCCCCCGACGGCCCCGACGCTCCCGCCGCGTCCGCCGCGTCCGCCGCGTCCGCCGCGTCCGACGCGCCCACCGCGTCCGACGCGCCCACTGCGTCCGACGCGTCCGCCGGGGCGCCCCCCGTCGCCGGCGGCAGCCCCTCGGCGTGGGCCGGTGCCGACAGGACGCAGCGGGCCGCGCCCTCGGTCGTCAGGGCGCAGGCGTACGGGTGCGGCAGGGCGGCGTAGTGCGCGGCGGCCCGGCGGTAGTGGCCCGCCGCCTCGAGCGGTGCCCCGGACAGCTCGGCGAGCACCCCGCGCGTCCAGGCCAGCGCGGCCACGGCGATGGGCGCGTCCGCCCCCCGTACACCGGCCTCGAACTCGTCGGCCATCGCGGCGGCCTCCGCCAGGTCGCCGCCGCGCGCCACGGCCTCCACGGCCCAGGGCGCCGGTTCGGCCGCCCAGGCCCAGATGCCCTTGGCCCGCAGTGCCCGCCATGCCGAGCGCGCCTCGTCCACCGCGGCCGGCAGGTCCGCACGGGCCAGGGCGAGCCGGACCAGCGACGCGGAGGCCATCGCGGACAGGGCGGGCGCCGCGTCGAAGGGCAGCGGCATCTGCGGATCGACCGGCCAGGACCGCGCACCGCTGAAGTCGCCCTGCGCGAGCGCCAGCAGCCCGCGGACCACCCGGGCGTCGGAGCAGATGACCGGCAGGCCGGCGTTGGCCGCCAGGAACTCCTCGCAGCGGCGGGCCAGCCCGGCCCACTGCCCGGTCGCCCACTGAAGCCGCAGCCGCGTCCCGAGGGCGGTGTGCTCGGTGAACGGTGCGCCGCTGCTGGAGGCCAGGGCGATGCCTTCGGCCAGCAGCTCCTCGGCCCGCCGGTAGTGGCCGAGCCAGACGGCGTACTCCACGCCGTTGCACAGCGCCCGCGCCACGTGCCGGCGGCAGCCCGGGTCGGCGCTGTCCCGCGGCAGGGCCGCCAGCAGTCGCCAGGCCTCGGGGTCCCCCCAGCTCAGGGCGAGACCGGTCCGGTTGGCGGCGACCGCCATCCGCACCACCTCGTCGCCGCTGTCCCGCGCGACCCGCGTCGCGCTCTCGAGCCACGCCTGGTGGACCCGCAGGGGCGTGTGGGCGCCGTAGGGCAGGACCAGCGCGGACATGGCGCGGGCGGCGAGATCGGGCCGGTCGTCGCGGAGTTCGGCCGCGGCGCGCTCCAGCTCCCGCCAGCCGCGTTCCGGCAGCCCGGCCTGGTTGCACAGCAGCAGCCCGAGATCCAGCCGCAGCGCGCCGCGCACCGACAGCGGCAGCGCCTCGTCCTCGACGATCTGCGTCAGCACCTCGACGGTCTGGTCGGAGCGCAGGCCGACCACCGCGCTGCGCGCCAGGACCGGAGCCAGCCGGGCCCGTGCCTGCGGCGGCACCTGGGGCGAGGCGAGCGTGCGCTCCAGCAGGCCGATGGCCTCGTGGTGCCGTCCGGCACCGGCGGCGGCCACCGCGGCCCGTTCCACCGCCCGCAGCCAGCCCCGCACCCGCCCGGCGGCCCGGTGGTGCCGGGCCAGCGACGTCCACGGCACCGGCTGCCGCCTGACCAGCACGTCGGCGGCCCTGCCGTGCAGCTCCTGCCGTACGGGACCGGGGACCACGGCGTACACGGCCGCTCCCGCGAGCGGTACGGGAAACGCGTACCGCCCGTCGGCGGTCTCCACCAGGGCCGCCGAGGACAGGGCGCCGAGCAGCGCGGCCCGGCCCGCGAGCCGTCCGAGGCCCGAGACCTCGACGAGTTCGTCGCCGGTCGCCGGCTCGGCCAGCACGGCGGCGGCCCACACGACCGGCCGGCGGGCCGCGGAAAGCCCCGCCACCCGGCCCAGCACCAGGTGCGCCAGCCGCGCCGGCACCCCGGCGGCGTCCACGTCGGCGGCGGTGATCCGCTGCCGGCCGGTGTCGCGCACCGCGGCCAGCAGGTCGGTCACCACCCGCGCCACGCCCCCGGACCGCTCGTGCAGCCGCTCCACCGCGTCCGGCGTGCACCGTTCCCCGAGCACGTCGGCGGCGGCCTGCCGCACCCGGGCGAGATCCCACGGCCGGACCTCGTGGCGCAGCATCTCCAGCTCCGCCGGGCAGTGCGGAGCGGGCGCGCCCAGCGGCAGCCCGGGTGTCTCCAACTCCTCGACGCGGTAGGCGAGGACGACCGCCAGGCCCGGCCGGGCCCGCTCCAGCAGGTCGCGCAGCCACTCCCGTTCGGCCGGCCCGGCCCGCTGCACGTCGTCGGCCAGGAGCAGCACCCGGCCCGCGGGCCCGGGTTGCGGAAAGCTTTCCCCACCACGGAACCCGCCACCGCCGGGGAGCCCGCCACCGTCAGGAGGACCACCACCGCCGGGGAGCCCGCTGCCGCCAGCGAGTCCGCCACCGCCGGGGAGCCCGCCACCGTAGGGAGGGCCACTGCCGCCGGGAGGAGCACCGCCTTCAGGGAGCCAGCCGCCGGCAGGAGGACCACCACCGCCGGGCAGACCACCACCGCCGCGGACGCCCCCGCACCGCCACCGCAGCCACGTCGCCCCCAGCTGCTCGGCCAGGCGCCCCATCTGTTCGGCGAGCCGGGTCTTCCCGGTGCCCGCGACCCCTTCCACCAGCACCAGCGCCGGCGCGCCGCCCTCCCCGGCCAGCGCCCGCCGCACCAGGGCGCGCCACGACTGGTCACCGCTCGTACTCACACCGGCCACCCCTACCGCTACCGCGACCCGACAGGCATCCAGGCGGTCGCGGCCGACATCGTAAAACCGACCTCTTCCGATCGAAGAGTGGCGAGATCCTTTCGGTATGGAGCGCGTGGGCCGCACACGGCGTATCCGGCGCACCCGGCGCGCCCGGATTCCCGCGACAGCGGCACGGCCGGTGCGGTGCGCCCGCCCGGCGGTACGTAGCGTTGTCCGCGACGCCACCACCCGCCCGCCCGCTTCCGCCCACTGCCCGGAGCCCGCCCATGCCCCTGCCCTACGTGCTGTTGTCTGCCGCCGTCTCCCTCGACGGCTACCTGGACGACACCGGTCCCGAGCGGCTGCTGCTGTCCGGACCGGCCGACTTCGACCGGGTGGACGAGGTACGGGCCTCCGTGGACGCCATCCTGGTCGGGGCCGGCACGATCCGGGCCGACAATCCGCGGCTGCTGGTCAACTCCCCCGAGCGGCGCGCCGCCCGGGTCGCCGCAGGCCGGCCGGAGTACCCGCTGAAGGTCACCGTCAGCGGCACCGGTGAGCTGGACCCGGCGGCGAACTTCTGGCACACCGGCGGCGACAAGGCCGTCCTCACCACCGAGGGCGGCGCCGAACGGGCCCGGGCGCTGGGACTCGCGGCCGACGTCGTGGCACTGGGCGCGCGGGTGGAGTGGCGGGCCGTACTGGAGTACCTGCACGACGAACGGGGCGTACGGCGGCTCATGGTGGAGGGCGGCGGCACCGTCCACACCCAGTTGCTGCTCCAGGGCCTCGCCGACGAACTCCAGCTGGTGCTCGCGCCGTTGTTCGTCGGCGACCCGGACGCGCCCCGCCTCTTCGGTCCCGGCGGCTACCAGCGCGGCCGGCTGCGCCTGGTGGAGACGCGGCGGATCGAGGACGTCGTCCTCATGCGGTACCTGCCCACGGCTCCCGGGACCGGGGCCCTCGCCTCCGCCGCCGACCGGCACTGGCTGGCGCTCGCCTGCGAACTGGCCGAGCTGTGCCCGCCGTCCACGACGGCGTTCAGCGTCGGGGCGGTCGTGGTCGCCGCCGACGGCACGGAACTGGCGCGCGGGCACTCCCGGGAGGGCGGGGACCCGGTCGTGCACGCGGAGGAGGCGGCCCTCGCCAAGGTCGACCCGGCCGACCCGAGGCTCACCACCGCGACGGTGTACAGCAGCCTGGAACCCTGCGCCCGCCGGGCCTCCCGCCCCGCGCCCTGCGCCCGGCTGATCCTCGACGCCGGCGTGCGCCGGGTCGTGACCGCGTGGCGGGAGCCGGACACGTTCGTCGCCGGCGCCGACGGGAGCGGGGTGCTGGCGGCGGGGGGCGCGGAGGTGATCGTCCTGGAGGAGTACGCCGGGCGGGCCAAGGCGCCCAACCACCACCTGCTGGGCTGACCGGACCGACCCGGTAACCCCGCCCGCCCGGGGCCGTCCGCCTGTCCGCAGTCGCCCGCCTGTCCGGCAGCTGTCCGCCTGTCCGCCCGCCCGGCAGCCGCCCTCCCGGGGCCGCCGATCGGCCCAACCCGACCTGCGTCCCGCCACCGCCCCGGGCACGCTGCCACTGACCGTCCCGGAGGCCGACGCGGAGGTGGCAATGAGGTCAGTGGGCAGGCGGGCGACGGCCCTGGTCGTCGGGATTCTCGCCGCGGGACTGCTCGCCGCGTGCGGTCAGGAACCGGGCAGCCGGTCGATGGTGCGCACGCTGCCCGCCGACACCGAGTTCACCCACCCCGGTGTCCTCGTGACCAAGGCCCAGCTGGACACCGTACGCAAGAACGCCACCGCCGGGAAGGAACCCTGGCTGACGGCGTACCTGAGCATGCGGGACAGCGACTACGGCTCCTACAGGCACCGGCCCCGGCCGGCGGCCACGGTCTTCTGCCCCGCGGGGAAGGAGGCGGGCCGCGGCTGCGAGGAGGAGCGCGAGGACGCCATCGCCGCCTACACCCAGGCCCTGCTGTTCGCCGTCACCGGCAAGGAGCAGCACGCGGCGAAGGCCCGGCAGATCATGGACGCCTGGTCGGCGAAGCTGACCGAGCACACCGGGGACAACGCCGGGCTCCAGGCCGGGTGGACCGCCTCGACCTGGTCCCGCGCCGCCGAGATCGTCCGGCACACACCGGGCGGGGGCTGGCCGGCCGACCGGGTGCGGCGGTTCGAGAAGATGCTGCGCACCGCCCATCTGCCCGCACTGACGAAGAAGGTCCCCGACTTCAACGGCAACTGGGACCTGATCATGACCGACGGCGCCGTCTCCGCCGCGGTCTTTCTCGACGACCACAAGGCCTTCAACGACGCCCTGGAGCGCTTCCGGGACCGGGTGCCCGCCTACTTCTACCTGGAGAAGGACGGCAAGCTGCCGCTCACCCCCGCGGGCAGCACCATCGCCACGCCGAAGCAGCTGGCGTCGTACTGGTTCGGCCAGACGGTGTACAAGGACGGCGTCACCCAGGAGACGTGCCGCAACTTCGCGCACGTCGGCTACTCGATCGCCGCCGCCGCGCACATCGCCGAGACCGCGTGGCACCAGGGCGTCGACCTGTACGGCGAGGCCGAGGACCGGCTGAAGGCCGCGCTCGCCCTGCACGCCCGCCACCAGCTGGCCGGCTCCGCGCCGAAGTGGCTGTGCGGCGGCAAGGTCGAGCGGAACATGGGACCCGACCTGGAGGTGCTCCTCAACCACCTGGAGAACCGGCTCGGTGACTCCGTCCCCGACGCGCACAAGCTCGCCGTGAAGACGCGGCCGGCCGGCACCGACGATCTCTTCGTCTCCTGGGAGACGCTGACCCACGCGGACAATCCGGGGCGGTGACAGGGGGCCTGCGGGGGTGGTGGGGCAGGTCACGGGAAACCCGTGTGCTTCGGGTCCCGCGGATGACGTATGCTGGTGACACAACGACGCGGGGTGGAGCAGCTCGGTAGCTCGCTGGGCTCATAACCCAGAGGTCGCAGGTTCAAATCCTGTCCCCGCTACTGAAGGCCGACGGCCGGGACCCATCAGGGTTTCCGGCCGTCGGTGCGTTCGGCGTCGGTGCGTCATCCGGTCGGCCCTCACCGCTCGCTCCCCGCCCCCGGTCCGGCAAACCTGGACGGGCGGGACGGCAAGCGGCATGGACGTGCGCGTGGCGGGAGACGAGTTGGTGCGGCCTGGTGATCTGGACGGGGGGCCGGACGAGAGGCCGTACGGCCGTCCGTACGCAAGGCCTCACGAAGGGGCTCACGATCCCGGCCGCAGGTCCGGCCCCGGCCCTCATCCGCCGCCCGTACCCGCCGCCGGCGCCCCGTGGCGGCGGCGGCCCGCCGTGCGGACGCTGGTGCGCCTGCTCCCGGTGCTGCTGATCGCCGTCGGCGCCGTGTACGACCTCCTCACCCCCCGCTACTTCACCGCCGGCCCCCTCTACACCGCCGCGCCCCTGACCGCGGCCCCGCTCTACTCGCGGCGCGGCACCGTGCTCACCGGGATCGCGACCGTCGCCGTGGTGGTCACGTTGCAGCTCACGCTCGGCGTCGCCCACCAGATCGACTCGATGACCGAGCTCGTCACGATCGCGACGGTCGCGGTCCTCGCCGTCCTGGTCAACGCGCTGGTCCGGCGCACCGGCGAGCGGCTCGCCTCCGCCCGTGAGATCGCCGAGGCCGCCCAGCGGGCGGTGCTGCCCGAGCCCGCCGGGCGGATCGGCGGCTTCGAGATCGCGGCCTGCTACGAGGCGGCCCAGGCGGGCGCCTTCATCGGCGGCGACCTGTACGCCGTGCAGGACAGCCCGCACGGCGTCCGGCTCATCGTCGGGGACGTGCGCGGCAAGGGCATGGGCGCCGTGGGGGCCGTGGCCGTCGTGATCGGGGCGTTCCGGGAGGCCGCCGAGCAGGAGGCCACGCTGGAGGCGGTCGCGCAGCGGCTGGAGCGGGCGCTGGCCCGCGAGGGCGCCCGCCGGGAAGGGCTGGACGACTTCGAGGGCTTCACCACCGCCGTCCTCGCCGAACTCCCGCACGGCGACGGCGTGGTGCGCCTGGTCAACCGAGGCCATCCACCACCGCTGCTGCTGCACGCCGACGGCGCCCTGCGCACCCTGACCGCCCGCGACGCCGCCCTGCCGCTCGGCATGGGGGAACTGGGCGTCTGGCCCGACCGCGCGGAGGAGGCCCGCTTCCCCGGCGGGGCCACGCTGCTGCTCTACACCGACGGGCTGTCCGAGGCCCGTGACGCCCGCGGTGCCTTCTACGATCCCCGGGAGCGGCTCGCCGGACGCGTCTTCGGCCACCCCGTCGAGCTGCTCGACGTGCTCGCCGAGGACGTGCGCCGGCATGCGGGCGGTGGCATGGCGGACGACATGGCGCTGCTCGCGGTGCGCCGGCCGCACCGCCCTTGATCATTGTCACGAGCGGTGACCGGCCAGGCGCCCTCCGCATAACAACTGATATACCGTCAGGCGTCGAGGGGTGAAGGATGGCGGGCGAGGGCGGGCTGAGGTGCGGTCAAGTCGCCCGTTTTTCGCCGGTCGTGAGGCATGCGTCCGTGCCGAAATCGTTAATGATCAAGAGGAACGGCTTGGAATAAGAGCCCCGGGTCTATTAACGTTCGATAACGCAGCGCGGTCGTCCCAGCCGTCACAGAAGGCGGCTCCGTGCGCACGCGCCGAATCCTGCGCAGAGATGCACAGGAACCGGGGAACCACCACCTTGGGGTGAATCGGGCGTATGCCGCCGTGGAGACACGGCCCGTTTACGCGCGTAGGAGACCTTCCTGCTCCGAACCCGTCAGCTAACCCGGTAGGCGGAGAAGGAAGGAAAGGAGTACGCCCACGTGGCGTCCAACCGGCCTGCCCCCGAGGCCCCGTTCGTGCCCAGCCAGCGCGACGGCGACACCTTCGCCTACGGCGCGCCCACCCGCGACGAGGGCCCGTGGGAGGAGTGGAACCCCACCGCGGAGTCCGTCCGCCCCGTCCGCGGCCGGCACCGCGTCGCCAAGCAGCGCGGCGGACTCGCCCGCAGCTCCACCGTCCTCGGCGTCGGTGTCATAGCGGCCGTCGGCGCGGGCGGTATGGCCAGCGCGCAGACCGGCAAGCCGCCGGTGTCGATCTCCATGCCCGACCTGCCGAACGTCGGCTCCCTCATCTCCGACGAGGAGAAGGCCCCCGAGGGCTCCGCGACGCCGCTCAGCAACGTCGCCGTGGCGTCGTCCGCGGACACCGAGGAGGGCGCCGCCGACGCCGGTGAGTCGCTGCGGGAGCGGATCCTGGCGCAGGCCGAGCAGCAGCAGGCGCAGGTCGAGAGCAAGGCCGCCGCCGAGGCCCGGGCCGCCGCCGAGAAGAAGGCCGCGGAGGCCGCCGAGAAGGCGGCTCAGGAGGCCGAGGCCAAGGCCGCCGCGGCCAAGAAGAAGGCCGAGGAGGAGGCCCGCAAGAAGGCCGAGGCCGAACGGCTGGCCCAGCTCGCCAAGCAGTACACGCTGCCGACCTCCTCGTACACCATCTCCTCCACCTTCGGTCAGGCCGGCGCCTACTGGTCCTCCGGCTACCACACGGGCCTCGACTTCGCCGCCCCCACGGGCACGCTGCTCAAGGCGGTCCACAGCGGCACCATCACGTCGGCCGGCTGGGACGGGTCGTACGGCTACAAGACGGTGCTCACCCTCGACGACGGCACCGAGATCTGGTACGCCCACCAGTCCTCCATCAGCGTCAGCGTCGGCCAGAAGGTCACCACCGGAGACGTCATCGGCCGCGTCGGCGCCACGGGCAACGTGACCGGCGCCCACCTCCACATGGAGGTGCACACCGCGGACGGCGGCGGGGTCGACCCGCTGGCCTGGCTGCGGAGCAAGGGCCTCAACCCCTGACGGCCGCCCCGCACCGAACCCCGGCGGTCCTGACGGCAAACCCCCCGACGTCAGGGCTGCCGGTTCCGGTTCACGGGCGGTACGGCTGGTGGGAGGCCGGCGGGGGCCCGTACGGGCCGTAGGGCGCATGCGGTGCACGCGAGGCATACGCTCCGTGTGGTGCATACCGTGCATACGTTGCATACGGCGCATGCGGGACGTACGCCGGCCAGTGCAGGGCGTGGGCCGTCAGCACCGGCACCGGAGGCGCCGTGGCCCGTGCCGCGTAGTCCAGCGCCGGGCGGGCCGCCTCCCTGCGGCGCCACAGCTCCTCCAGCAGCCGGCCCTCCCGTACGACGAAGTCGGCGCCGGCCCCGCCCCGGCCGACCCGGTGCCGGAGGAGGGCCAGCGACGTCGCGTGCGCCTCGTACTCCGCCACCGCCCGTGCCGCCGCCTTCCCGGCGTGGCGGCGGGCGTACTCGCGGGCGATGCGGCGGGCGCGCATCGAGCCGAGGGCGAACGGCTCGGCCGGTGCCAGCCAGCCGGCCGCCACGTACACGGGCAGCTCGGTCCGCACCGTGCGCAGCTCCCGCTGCCGGGTCCGGATCACCAGCCAGGTCAGCAGCCCGAACACCGGGACCATGAAGGCCGCGTACACGGCGAAGAAGCCGTACTCGCCGAAGGACGCCGAGCCGTTCCACAGGGCGTGCAGGCCCATCGCGAGCAGCTGGCCGGCCGATGGCAGCAGCAGACGGCGGACGCGCCAGGCGGCGGGGGCGATCGCGGCGATGCCGAAGCCGATGCCGGTGAGGACCGTGAAGAGCGGGTGGGCGAACGGCGACATCACGACACGGACGAAGAACGTCGCCGCGGTGACGGAGGCGATGCCCTGGCCGCCGGTGAGCTGGTCGGTGCCGAAGGCGGTGCCGAGGTAGAGGATGTTCTCGGTGAACGCGAAGCCGGTGGCGGTGACGCCGGCTATCACGACGCCGTCGAGGATGCCGGTGAAGTGGTGTCTGCGGAAGAGGAAGACCAGCAGGACCGCTGCGGCCTTCGCGGTCTCCTCGACGACCGGGGCTATGACGGTGGCGCCGAGGGTGTCGGCGCCGGTCGGGTCGGCGGTGGCGGTGGCTATCCAGCGGGTCGCGAAACTGTTGGCGACGATCGCTATCAGCGCGGCGGCGCAGGCGCCCCAGGCGAAGGAGAACAGCAGGTTGTGCCATGGGCCGGGGTCCACCCGGTCCAGCCAGCGGAAGGCGGCCAGGAGGAGGGGCACGGGCAGGACGGCGAGTCCCAGGCCGACGAGGAAGCCCTGCGTTCCGGTCTGCTCGCGGACCAGGGCCAGGATGACCAGGCCGGACAGGGCGAGCAGGGCGGTCAGCGCGCCGTGCCGCACCCGGGCGTGCTGCCACCAGTGCAGGGCGCGGTGGGCGGACGGAGGGCAGGTGGCCACGGCATCGACCCTAACGAGACGAGGGCGCCGCCCGCGGTGCGGCGGGAGGAGCCGGCTTCAGGTACCCGGGGCGGTCGGTGGTTATCGGCTGGGGTGTACGCGGCGGAAGAGCAGGTCGTTCACCACATGACCCTTGTCCAGTCCCTGGCCCTCGAAACGGGTCAGCGGGCGGTGGGCGGGACGGGGCGCGAATCCGCCGTCGGGCCGGGTGTTCTCGAAGTCGGGGTGTGCGGTGAGGACCTCGAGCATCTGCTCGGCGTACGGCTCCCAGTCGGTGGCGCAGTGCACGATGGCGCCGGGCCTCAGCCGGGACGCGGCCAGGGTGAGGAAGTCCGGCTGGATGAGGCGGCGCTTGTGGTGCCGCTTCTTGGGCCAGGGGTCGGGGAAGTAGACGCGCAGTCCGTCGAGGGAGCCGGGGGCGAGCATCTCGCGGAGCAGGATGATCGCGTCGCCGTTGCCGACGCGGACGTTGGACAGGCCGGCGCGGTCGGCGAGGTTGAGCAGGTTGCCCTGGCCGGGGGTGTGGACGTCGACGGCGAGGATGTTGGTGTCCGGGTCGGCGGCGGCCATCTGGGCGGTGGCCTCGCCCATGCCGAAGCCGATCTCCAGGACGACGGGGTTGGCGTTGCCGAAGAGGTCGGTGAGGTCGATGACGTGCCGGCCGTCGATGTCCAGGCCCCACGTGTGCCACAGGCGCTGCAACGCGTCGGCCTGGCCGGCGGTGACGCGGCTGCGGCGCGGCTGGAAACTCCGGATCCGCCGCTCGAAGTGCGCTCCGGCGGGGTCGGCCTTCGGCCCGTCGGGAAAGCGGGGCTCCCCCTTGGCCCGCACACGGCGAATCGACTCGCCGGGGGCCTGGGCGGGGGCGGGGGCGTGGGCGGTGGGGCGTTCGGAGGCACGCTGGGAGTCAGACACAGTGCCCTCGATTTTACGGCGTGACATGCGAGCCCGGTTTACGGCGTGACATGCGGCGCAGGCGCGAGTGCCGGTGCGGGTGGGCGGGGTCCGCGTCCGATGCCTGCGGCACCCGGCTCCGCCGGGCCGCGTGATGCCCCGCCCCCGGCGGCGGCGCCGGGCGTGAGGATCATGCCGGTCACTCATGCGTGCCCCAGTGCCTCCAGGGCCCGGCGGGCCACCTCCCGGCCGATCGGCAGGGACGCCGTCGCCGCGGGGGACGGGGCGTTCAGGACGTGGATCGCCCGCGCGCCCTCCCGGATCAGGAAGTCGTCCACCAGCGTCCCGTCCGGCAGGACGGCCTGCGCCCGCACCCCCGCCGCCGTCGGCACCAGGTCGGACTCGGTGACCGGAGGCAGCAGCCGCCGCACCGCCGCCGTGAAGGCGCCCTTGGACAGGGACCGCCGCAGTTCCCCCGCCCCGTACCGCCAGTGCCGCCGGGCGATCCGCCAGGTCCCCGGCCAGCCGAGCGTGCCGGCCAGCTCGCGCGGGCGCAGCACGCCCCAGCCGTAGCCCTCCCGGGCCAGGGCCGGCACCGCGTTGGGCCCGATGTGCACGCTGCCGTCGATGCCGCGGGTGAGATGCACGCCGAGGAACGGGAAGGCCGGGTCCGGGACCGGGTAGACGAGCCCGCGCACCAGCTCCGGGCGCGCCAGCTCGTAGTACTCGCCGCGGAAGGGGACGATCCGCATGCCGGGGTCGTCACCGGTCATGCGGGCGATCTCGTCGCAGTACAGGCCCGCGCAGTTCACCAGGACCCGGCCCCGGACCACGTCCCCGGACCGGGTGCGGACCGCGACGCCGAGGGACGGCCGGCGGTCGATGCGCAGCACCTCCGCGCCGTAGCGGATCTCCGCCCCCGAGGACTGCGCCAGTTGCCGGGCCACCGCCACGTAGTCGCAGGTGCCCGTGGTGGCGACGTGTATCGCCGCCAGGCCGCGGACCTCCGGCTCGTACTCCGCGATCTGGGCGGCGCCCAGCTCGCGGACCGGGATGCCGTTCTCCCTTCCGCGCTGGACCAGGGCGTGCAGCCGGGGCAGCTCCGCGCGGTCGGTGGCGACGATCAGCTTGCCGGTGACGGCGTGCGGGATGCCGTACTCGGCGCAGAACTTCACCATCTCGGCGGCGCCCCGCACCGCGTACCGCGCCTTGAGGGAGCCGGGGCGGTAGTAGACGCCGCTGTGGATCACTCCGCTGTTGCGGCCCGTCTGGTGGCGGGCCGGGCCCGGTTCCTTCTCCAGCACCGTGACCCGCGTGCCGGGGGCGGCGCGGGTGATCGCGTGCGCCGTCGACATACCGATGATGCCGCCGCCGATCACCAGCACGTCGCAGTCGTGAGCGATCACCTGTTCCACCTCCCGGTTCGATAGTGCACTGCGCCACTGACAATCGCCTCAAACCCCGGGAGGCGGCATTCCCCGCCCGGGCTCAGGCCGGCGTCATGAGGAGGGGGCGGGCGCGTTCGCGCAGTTCCGCGACGCGGGGCTCGTCGCCGTACGGCTCCAGGCGGTGGAGCAGGTCCTTCACGTACTCGGTGGTGCGCGCCGAGGAGATCCGCCCGGCCACCTCCACCGCGCGTACGCCCTGCTCGCAGGCCGCGTCCAGATTGCCCGACTCCAGCTCGGCGACCGCCGACACCACCAGGCGCAGGCCGTGGGAGCGCACGAACTCCTCCGTGGGCCTGGACAGGGCCTGCTCGGTGAAGCGGCGCACCTGACGGGGGGCCTTCAGGTCCCGGTAGCACTCGGCGGCGTCCGCGCAGAAGCGGTCGTAGGAGTAGAAGCCCAGCCAGTTCGGGTCGCTGTCGCCGGGCCGGGCCCGCTCCAGCCAGCTCTCGGCCGCCTTCAGGGCGCCGCCGGCCGCCTGGGCGTCGCCCGCACGCGCGTGTGCCCGCGCCTCGACCAGGCGGAAGAAGCTCATCGTGCGGGCCGTGGCCAGCCCCCGGTTGCGCTCCAGGGCGGCCTGGGCGAGGTCCACGCCCTCGTCGCCGAAGCCGCGGTAGGTGGCCTGGAGCGACATCGACGCCAGCACGTAGCCGCCCAGCGGGACGTCCGCCGCGGCGCGGGCCAGGCGCAGCGCCTGGATGTAGTAGCGCTGGGCCGCCTCCTGCTGGCCGGTGTCGAAGGCCATCCAGCCGGCCAGCCGGGTCAGTTCGGCGGCGGCGCCGAACAGGGCGCGGCCGACCTCGTCGGAGTAGGAGCCGAGGAGGAGCGGGGCCGCTTCGACGCGTAAGCACTCCGGGACCATCGACGAACGCCAGTCGCCGCCGCCGTACTTGGAGTCCCAGCGGCGGGCGTCCTCGGCGGCCTCACGCAGCTTCTGCACATCGCTGTGGCCGACTTTGATCGGTGCGCCGGAGCCCTCCGCCGGGCTCGCCTCACGCGCGACCGAGCTGTCGGCCGGGGTTATCAGCCATCGCGAGGCGGGCGTTGCGTATGCGCTCACCGCGAACGATCCGGCGAGCGACTGCCAGATGCCGCCGGAGCCGGCGCGGCGGCCGGCGAGGTCGAGGCGGTACAGCTCCGTCGCCGAGCGCACCGCCTGCCCCACGTCCCTGGGGAAGGCGAGGCCCACTTCGGGCGCGGGGTCGGCGTCGGCCAGGCCGATCTCGTGGAGCGGCACCGGACGGCCGAGCTTCTGGCCGATCGCGGCGGCGATGAGGTGCGGCGCCGCGCCCTGGGGCACCATGCCCTTCGACACCCAGCGCGCCACCGAGGTCTTGTCGTAGCGAAGTGTCAGTCCCCGCTGGGCGCCAAGGTCGTTGACGCGTCGCGCGAGGCCTGCGTTGGAGATTCCCGCGAGGGCGAGAACGGCGCCGAGCTTTTCGTTCGGCCCGCGTTGCTCCCTGGACATGCGCCACCCCTCGACACAGACGGCTGCCGCACTGGCATAACCACGCGGCATTCGTAAACCCAGCGTAGTTCGCCGCATCCCAAGCGTTAAGAGGCATTGTTCCGGATGGCGGGATTGTGGTCCGTACTGAAGTGCGGCCTCTGTACGGACTGTTGCCATGTGCTCCCGTTGTGTGGCCGTGCGCCCGTCCGTGCGCTCTTCTCCGGCCACCGGGGGAGCGGTTCCATGGGCCGTGCGTGGGTCGGCCCGCTGTACTGGATCCAGTGGGCTGGGGGACACCGCCGCCTTCATCCCCGCGGGCGGCGGACGGGTCCGGGAGGCGTGCTCCGCCTCCCGGACCGCGCGCCGGGCGAGGGGCGCGCGGCCCTGTACGGAGCGTGTTCGAACACGCCTCCGGTACGGTGATTTGGCCGAAAATCGACCCCGCCTTCTGCGGGTGACTTCCGCTCCCACCACGGCAGTTGAGGGCGCGTTGGGTGTTCTGGGGGCGCGTAACGGGGGCGCATTCACGTCGCAGTCTCCACCCGGTCGCGGAGTGTCGGCACCTTCGCGCGCGTGTCCGCGGGGGCGCATCCGGGGGAGCACAAGCGGCTCCGCCGACGCTCAGGGGCGCACCCTTCATGGCAGCATGGGGAACCAGTTCGTACGGTGCACTGGTTGTCCACAGCCTGTGGAGGCGGCGATGCGGTGGTTGGTGGGATGGAGCAGCACCGCCTCGGGAGCAGTGGGAGCCGCCGGGACGGTGGGCGCGACCGGTGCGGCCGGTGTGGCGGGGGCCGGGGGGCTGACGGGTTCCATGAGCACCGGCTCCGCGGGGGCAACCGGGTACGACGGCGAGACCCTGCAACCGGTGGGCTCCCAACTGCTGTGGGGCGACCCCGATCCGCTCTGGGCCGTCGGTGACTGGCGCCCCGACGAGGTGCGGGTCGTCTCCGCCGACCCGCAGACCCGCATCGCCGTGCTCGGCATCTGCGGCGCGACGGACGAACAGCTGCGGGTCGCGCTGTTCGCCGCACGGGGCGGGGCACTTCGGCACCTGACCGCCTGGCCGGGCAGCTACACGGCCGTCGTCCAGGTCGGGCGGCGGGTGACGGTCTGCGGCGACCTCGCGGGCGCGCGCCCGGTCTTCTACACCCCCTGGGCCGGCGGCACGGCCTACGCGACCGCCGCACTGCCGCTGGCCGACCTCGTCGAGGCCAACCTCGACTTCGGGTATCTCGCCGCGCTGCTGGCCGCCCCCGATGTACCGGCCGCGCTGGACGACTCCACCCCCTACGACGGCGTGAAACGCATTCCGCCGGGGCATGCGCTGATCCTGCGCGCCGGGGCCCGGGAGATCGCCGGATACGAACCCGTGGCCTCGCTCGCGGTGGCGGCACCCCCGGCCGACGCGGACAGCGCGGTGGACGGCGTACGGGACGCGCTGGTGGAAGCGGTGCGGACCCGGCTCGCCGCGCCGCGGCACGTGCCGGGCGACGGCATCGACCCCGGGCCGGTCCCCGGCATGGGGCCCGCGGAACGGCGCGCCGCCCGTGGGATGCCGGTGCCGGGCATCGGCGCGGACCTGTCCGGGGGGCCGGCGTCGGGAACGCTGGCGCTGCTGGCGGCCGGGCTGCCGGGCAGGCCGGGGACCGTGCTCGGGCACGGCACCGGCGCGGGGGAGCGGCTGCTGGCCGTCACCTTCAACGACCTGGCGGTCGGCGGGCGCGAGGCCGAGCTGGAACGGGCCGGGGCGCTGGCGGCCAACCCGCGGCTGCACCACGTGGTGGTCACCGGCGCCGAGGAGGCGCTGCCGTACGCCGACCTCGACGGGCCGCTGACCGACGAACCGGCGGCGTGCCTGGTCACGGCGGCGCGGCACCGGGCGCGGCTGGCGGCCGGGAGCGCGGACCACTTCACCGGGTACGGGGCCCGGCAGGTGCTGGACGCGCATCCGGCACGGCTGGCCGACCTGCTCATGGACCGCAAGCGGCGTCATCTGGTGCGTCCGGTGGCGGCGCTGGCCAAGGCCGACGGGTCGGTGATGGTCCCGGCGCGCGTGTACGCCGCGGCGCGGCGGCTGGCGCGGACGCCGTACCGGGTGGGACTGGAGGCGCTGGCCGAGCAGTTGCTGCGGCGGCGGTTCGACGGGGCGCTCGGCGGGGGGTCGGCGTCGTGGGGGTCGTCGGGCGGTGCGTCGGGTGCGGTTCCGGGCGGCGGGGACGCGGGGGCCGGGCCGGGGGCCCTCGAGGCGTCGCTGGCCGCGCTGACCTGGGGCAGACCCGGGCCTGCGGCGCGGTGGCTGACCGGGGAGGCGTTGGCTGAAGTATCGGTTCGGCTGCAAGCGGCGGTGCAGCGGTCGGGGATGGGGCCGGGGCAGCGGCCCGGTGACTTCCGGGCGCGGGCGGCGCTGGCGCGGCAGGCGGCGGAGGTGCGGGTGCTGGAGCAGGCGGCGGAGATCCGCTCGCAGCGGCTGCACGTGCCGTTCCTCGACAACCAGGTGGTGCGGGCGTGCCGGGCGCTGCCGGAGGCGCTGCGGGTGCGGCCCGGGGCGCGGGCGGCGATTCTGCGTACGGTGCTGGAGCGGGCCGGGGTGAGCGAGCTGCCGAGCGGCTGGGGCGCCCCGACGCAGGCGGTGACGGCGGTGACGGCGCGGGCGGGGGTGCGGGTGGCCGCGGACACCCTGCTGGGGCTGTTCGAGAGGCCGCTGCTGGCGGAGGCGGGGCTGGTGGAGGCGCGGGTCGTGCGGAAGGCCCTGCGGGCGGCCGCGGCGGGGGAGCCGTTGCCGTTGGACGGGCTGGCGGACCTGATCTCCCTGGAACTGTGGCTGATCCGCCTGCTCGCGCGGCGGGGCACCTGCTGGACGGGCACCCCGGCGAGGGCCCGCGCGGTCCCGTCCGGCATCGCACCCCAGAGGGGCGCCCTGGGAGGCGGAGTCCCGCCGGCGGTCCGCCAGTAGGCGGGTGCCTCCGGCGGTTGTGCGGGGTGTGGGGTGGGTGGGGGTTCGGGTCGCGTGTGGGGTGCGGGGTGGTGGGTGGATGCCTGCGGCGCCGCTGCGGCTTCGGTGGGGTGCGCGTAGCGCCTACGGTCCGGTGGGTGGTGCGGGGCCGTGCCGGGGGGCCTCCGTCCTCGGAACGTCGCGAAATCGGCCTGTTACGGGGGTGGACCGTGTTGACGCGGCAACCGCTGCGGGCGGAGACCCCCCGACACGACCCCTCCCCGCCGTACGCGTCTGCGGGCAGCGCCCCAGCCTCTGCCTGGTTGCGCGCCGTACGCGTCTGCGGGACAGCGCCCCGGCTGATCGCGGCTTGCGCGCCGCGGGCGACTGCCGCAATCCGCGGGCGACTGCCGCAGCCCGCGGGCAGTCGTGCCGCTGGGGCGGCACGGGTGGGCGCGGGCGGCACCCCGTTCCGCCGGGCTGCGCAACGCCCCTACGCCAGCCACTGCCGCACCGCCGGCGCATCTCCTGGGCGCGGCCTACGTGCACGTGAACCGCGACTCCGCCCAATCCGCCAGCGTCACCTTGTCGAACGGGCCGACCGGCTCGACCACCAGGCGAACCGTCTCCCGGCCCGCGAGGCCCACCCGCACGGGAACCGCCGGATCACCCCCCTCGACCACCCCGGACCGCCACAGCCGGACCCCGTCGGCGTGCACCGAGAAGCGGACCTTGCCGAGCTTCATCATCAGGTCGTCCACACCGACCAGCGCCTCGTACGACGAGCACGCGCGGTTGAGGTCGATCGTCACCTCGGACCGCCCGTGCACCGTGACGCCGTGCGCGTACCGCGTACCGGCGATCGACACCCCCGACCGCTGCCACGCCCAACTGCTCTCCCCCAACCGCATCTCGGGCCCCGTACCGTCCCCCGTGACGTCGTACGACAGCTCACTCCAGCGGTAGACCTCCGGAGCCGGCGGCGGGGGAGGGGTGGGCGAGGGAGTGGGTGTCGGCGTCGGAGAAGGGGTGAGCGTGGGCGCGGGGGTCGGTGTGGGCGTCGGTGTGGGAGTGGGGGGCGGAGTGGGAGTGGGGGTCGGACTGGGCGTCGGGGGTGGCGGCGTGGGGCGGGGCTTCGCCGGCGGTTGCGGAGCCGGGGGCTGCGGAGGCTGGGGGGACGGCTGGGCCGCCGGCGCGGACGTCGGCGGAGCCGCCTTCGGCGGTGGCGGCGACTGCGGACCCTCGCTGCCGGCCAGCGCCAGCACCACCGCCGCGATCCCCGCCGCGACGACACCGGCGGCGATTCCCGCCTTCACCGGCGCCCCCAGCCCTTCCGAGGCCGCCGCCCCGCCGGACGCGCCGCCGCCCCCCGCCGAAGCCGCCGCGGCCCCCGCGGCACCGGCCGTACCGGCGCCCCCGGCGATGATCCCGGCCGCCTTGGCATACCCGGCGGCGCCGAACCAGCCGATGACCGCGACCGGCACCACCGCGGGAATGCCGCTCGCCACCTCCTGGAGCTGACTGGCGGCCAGCCGGCACTTGGCGCACTCCTCCAGATGCTTGCGCAGCCCCCGCTCCGCCCGGGTGCGCAGCCGGCCCCGGGCGTACGTGCCGAGCCGGTCGGCATAGCGGGCGCACTCCTCGTCGTCCGCGAGGGCGGCGCTGACGTGGGCCTGGAGATAGGCCTGCTTCAACCCCTCACGGGCCCGGCTGGCCAGCACGCGCGTGCCGTTGGCGTCCAGCCCGAAGAGCGCGGCCACCTCGCTCGGCGACTCGTCCTCGACCTCCGTGTGCCACAGCACCGCCTGCCACCGTTCCGGCAGCGACCGGAACGCCTGCATCGCCAGGGACTGCTCGGCCTCGTGCAGGGCCCGCACATCGGCGCCCAGTTCCAGCGTGTCGTCGTCGGAGCCCGACGACGCCCGGGACGCCTGCGCGGCGAACACCGCGAAGTCGTCGACCAGTTGCTCCCTGCGGGCCGACTGCGTCCAGCCGGCGGCGACCCGGCGCACGGACGTGAGCAGGTACGCGCGTACGGCGTGCTCGGGACCCGAGCCGCCACGCACCGCCTGGAGCATGCGGGCGAAGACCTCGGCGGTCAGGTCGTCCGCGGTGTGGGAGTCACGGCAGCACGTGCGGGCGTACCGGCGCACCGCGTCCGCATGGCGCCGGTACAGCTCCTCGTACGCGGAGTCGTCGCCCGAGCGCATCCGCCCGATCAGCTCGGCGTCGGACGCCGGCAGCTCGCGCGGCGGCGGCAGCACACTGTCCTCGTGCAGCTCCCGCTGGGCGGGGACGGCGGGCCCGGCCTCGGGCACCGACACCGGCCCGCCCTGGCTCGGGACCTGTGGCGGACCGCCGGTCTCGGAGTCCCCGTCATCGAGTGACCCGCCCCGCTCTTCAACGCTCATCGCGGAAAGCCCCCGCCGCCTGACCGACCCGTCCTGAACACCGGGTCAGCGTGCCACAGCGGCCCACGGACGGTACCCCTCGGTAGGCACCATCACCCGTCCGTGGGGAATCGCCGGAACGCAGTACTGAAGATCACCCGTTCGGGGAAGGCTCGAGTGCCCGCGGCCGACGGCTCACGCCGGCCGGGAGCGCAGACCCTCCAGCAGGATGTCCAGCAGCCGCGCCGACGCCGCCGCCTGCTGCGCCGCGTCCGGCAGCGAGGGCGCCGCCGTGGCGATCACCAGCAGGACGTCCGACACCGACACGTCCGGCCGCAGCTCGCCCGCCGCGCGCGCCCGCTCCACGAGCCGGCCCACGACCTCCAGCAGCGCCGCCGCCCCCGCGTCGTCCTCCGCCGTCGCCGCGTCGGAAGCCGGCCCCGGCTCGTCCGGCACCAGGCGCAGCTCGCCCGAGCCCGGCTGCATCCGCTGCTGCGGCACCCGCGGCTCGTCCGCCGCGACCGCGTCGACGCGCTCGTCGGCCACGCCGACCCGCAGCACCTGCGGCGGCAGCAGCCGCCCGGCGCCGGAGGCCACCGACGTCCGCAGGAAACGGGACAGCGCCGACCACGGCTCGTCCTCCTGGCCGAGCGCCGCCCGCGCCTGATCGGTCAGCCGGGCCGTCTCCTCCTCGGCTATCCGCCGCACCAGGACGTCCTTGCTCGGGAAGCGCCGGTACACCGTGCCCACCCCGACCCGGGCCCGGCGCGCCACGTCCTCCATCGGCGCCCCGTACCCCAGCTCCCCGAACACCTCGCGCGCCGCGCGCAGCACGTGCTCCAGATTGCGCTGGGCGTCCACGCGCAACGGCGTCGTGCGCGGCCCGTCCGCGCGTCCGCCGCCCGCCGCCGCACTCATCGTGCCGCCGGCGGCGACGGTGGACGACCAATGAGGGTCCTGAACATGCATGACAATCCCCCGGTAATGACGTCTCCCCCCGGAGACTCTCCCCGCCATCGAAAGCCGGAGCGTGCGAAACGGGCCGCTTCCCGGCCCCGCCCGTCGCGGACCCGATCAGCACTTCCCCCCACGCCCCGTCGACACGAACATAGTTGAGCGGGGGTCAATTCAGAAGGGGCAGGTTCCGCACGGCGTGCCCCACGATCGGAGTACGGGCGGTTCTCACCCGGAATGTGTACCCGCCCGATCTCTTCCACACTACCGCTGACCTGCGCGCTTTCCCGGCACCGCGACAATTCGGCCGAGCCCGTGCGTTCCGGCGCTCCGGTCACACAAATTGCCGGGCCTGTGGACAAACGCAAGCGGCGGGTGCGTCATGGGATGGTGAAGGAACGTGCGCGCATTCTCGTTGTCGGCGGCGGCTACGTCGGGATGTACACGGCCCTGCGACTTCAGCGCAGGCTCGAGACGGAGCTGCGGCGGGGCGACGCCGAGATCACGGTCGTCACCCCCGACCCCTATATGACGTACCAGCCGTTCCTTCCCGAGGCCGCCGCCGGCTCGATCTCCCCGCGGCACGTCGTCGTACCGCTGCGCCGGGTCCTGGACCGCTGCCGCGTCGTCATCGGCGAGGCGCGGTCCATCGACCACGCCGCGCGCACCGCGACGGTCACCACCCTCGCCACCGAGGAGGAGGGCCGCGGCGCGGCGCGGCTGCCGTACGACGAACTCGTCCTCGCCCCCGGCTCCGTCTCGCGCACCCTGCCCATCCCCGGTCTCGCCGACCACGGCATCGGCTTCAAGACCGTCGAGGAGGCCATCGGCCTGCGCAACCACGTCATCGAGCAGATGGACATCGCCTCCTCCACCCGCGACCCCGCCCTGCGCGACGCGGCCCTCACCTTCGTCTTCGTCGGCGGCGGCTACGCGGGCGTGGAGGCACTCGGCGAGCTGGAGGACATGGCCCGCTACGCCGCCCGCTACTACCACAACCTCACACCCGAGGACATGAAATGGGTCCTCGTGGAGGCCACCGACCGCATCCTGCCCGAGGTCGGCGAGGACCTGGGCCGCTACACGGTCACCGAACTGCGCCGCCGCAACATCGACGTACGCCTGCGCACCCGCCTGGAGTCCTGCGCGGACCGCGTCGTCGTCCTCAGCGACGGCTCCCGCTTCCCCACCCGTACGGTCGTCTGGACGGCCGGCGTCAAACCCCACCCGGTCCTCGCCGCCACCGACCTGCCCCTGGACGCCCGCGGCCGGCTGCGCTGCACCCCGCAGCTGACGATCGAGGGCGCCACGCACGCGTGGGCGGCCGGAGACGCCGCCGCCGTCCCCGACGTCACCGCCGCCGAGCCGGGCACGGACTGCGCCCCCAACGCCCAGCACGCCCTGCGCCAGGCCAAGGTCCTCGGCGACAACATCGCCCACGCCCTGCGCGGCGAGCCACTCGAGACGTACCGCCACAGGTACGCGGGCTCGGTGGCCTCCCTCGGCTTCCACAAGGGCGTCGCCCACGTCTACGGACGCAAGCTCAAGGGCTACCCCGCCTGGGTCATGCACCGCGCCTACCACCTCAGCCGCGTCCCCACCGTCAACCGCAAGGCCCGCGTGCTGGCCGAATGGACCCTCGCCGGCCTGTTCAAACGGGAGATCGTGTCCCTGGGTTCACTCGAACACCCCCGGGCGGAGTTCGAACTCGCGGCCGGTGGAAAGCCTTCCCAGGAGCCCCCGGACAACCCGAAGGGGTCGTCCTGACCGGACCCAGGAACTCCACCGGCCGGGCGGGCGTCTGACGGATGTCGGCCCGGTCGGCACCCTGCCAGACTGGTCCACCACCGCGGGCGGGCCGCCGCTCGCCCCCGCGCGGCCCCCGGGGCCCCGGCCGGTCCCGGAGCCGGCCGCCGACAACTACACGAGGCAAGGATTCGTGAACTTCACGCGCTGGAGCGCCCGATTCCCCGGTACGCAGCGCCGCGCCGCCGCGCGGAGCGACACGACGACGATCAGCCCCGACCGACGGGGAGACGGCTCCGTGCCCGCCGCCCGCGCCGAGCAGCTCACCCATGAGGCACCGCCGGTGCCCGCCGTCGACGACCTGCCGGTGCGCGACGTCCTCGACCGCGTCCCCGCCCTCGTCGCCCTCGTCCACGGCCCCGACCACCGCATCGCCTACGTCAACGACGCCTACGCGACGGCCTTCGGCGTCCGCCCCCTGGGGGAACGCGCGAGCGAGGCCCTCCCCGAACTCGCCGAACTGGGCCTCTTCCCCCTCCTCGACCAGGTCCTGCGCAGCGGCCGGCCCCGCACCCTGAAGTCACGCAAGGCCCCCGACGGCCGCTCCTACACCTTCACCTGCACCCCGGTCACCGACAGCGGCCCCGGCGACGGCCGTGGCGTCCTCGTCTTCGCCACCGACGTCACCGACCACGCCGAGGCGGCCGAACGCCTCCGCGCCAGCGAGCGCCGCCAGCGCGAGACCGCCGTCACCCTCCAGCGCTCCCTCCTCCCCCAGGAGCTGGAACAACCCGACGACCTGCGCATCGCCGCCACCTACCACCCCGGCGGCACGGAAGCCGCGGTCGGCGGCGACTGGTACGACGTGATCACCCTCGGCGGCGGGCGCACCGCCCTGGTCATCGGCGACGTCATGGGCCGCGGCGTGCGCGCCGCCGCCGTCATGGGCCAGCTGCGCACGGCGGTGCGGGCCTACGCCCGGCTCGACCTCCCGCCGCACGAGGTGCTCCAGCTCCTCGACGGCCTGGCGGCCGAGATCGACCCGAACCAGATCGCCACGTGCGTGTACGCGATCCACGACCCCAACGAGGGCCGGCTGGTCTACGCGTCCGCCGGGCACCTGCCCATCCTCGTCCGTGACGACGGCGGCCAGGTCCTGCGCGCCGACGAGCCGACCGGACCGCCGCTGGGCACCGGCGGCTGGATGCACACCTCCGGCTCCGTCCCGCTGGGCCCCGGCTCCACCGCCGTCCTCTACACGGACGGCCTGGTGGAGCGGCGCAACGAGGACCTCGACGAGGGCATCGCCGCCCTGGAGGGCGCCCTGGCCGGTGCCACCGGCACCCCCCAGGTGATCTGCGACCGGCTCGTCCGCTCGGCGGGCGTCACCGCCGACCACGACGACGACGTGGCCGTCCTCGTCCTCCAGCACCCGGCCCGCACCGGCCCGGAGAGCGAGCTGTTCCGCAACGCCGCACTGGAACTGCTCGGCGGCGTCGAGGCGGCCCCCCGCGCGCGTGCCTTCGCCTCCGGTGTCCTGACCAGCTGGCGCTTCCCCGCCGACCTGCACGACCTGGGCGTCCTGGCGGCGAGCGAACTGGTCGCCAACTCCCTCCAGCACGGCACGCCCCCGATGCGGCTGCGCCTGCGCCGCACCGACCGCCGGCTGATCGTCGAGGTCACCGACGGCGACGACCACCTGCCCCGCCGCCGGCGCGCGGAACCGGCGGACGAGTCCGGCCGCGGCATCGCCATCGTCGCGACGATCGCCTCCCACTGGGGAAGCAGACGCACCCCCGGCGGCGGCAAGGCCGTCTGGTGCGAGTTCGTCCTGCCGAAGCAGTGACGGGCCCGGCCGCAGTGACGGCCCGGCCGCAGCGGCGGCCCGCGCGGCGCGCGGGCCGGTCAGGCGTCGGCCGCGGCCACCGACCCGGCCGGCGCGCCGCCCTGGGTGACCACCCGGCTCCGCGCCAGCGAGGGCTGGTTCTGCACGTCGGTGAGCTGCCGCCCCAGCCGGACGGCCAGCACACTGATCCCCAGCGAGAACAGCAGGAAGATCACGATGTACGGCGCGTGCAGCGAGGCCCCGAGCGGGCCGCCCACGGCCGGCCCCACGGCCAGCGCGAGCTGCTTCACCAGAGCGAAGGCGGAGTTGTACTGCCCGGCCATCCCGGTCGGCGCGAGATCGGCGACCAGCGGCGCGACCGTCGGCGACAGCAACGCCTCGCCCAGCCCGAACAGCGCGTACGTCGAGATGAACGCGGCCGTCGCCATGGCCTGGCTGCCGTGCCCGAGACCGGCGTACCCGGCCACCGCCCAGGCCACGGCCCAGATCAGCCCGACCGCGGCGATGACACGGGAGCGCTTGCGCCGCTCCACGAACCTGAGCACCGCGAACTGCGCGACCACGATCACCAGCGTGTTCGCCGCCAGCGCCGTACCCAGCGCGGACGTCGAGATGCCCGCGGCCTCCACGCCGTACGCGCTCAGGCCCGACTCGAACTGGCCGTAGCAGGCGAAGAACAGCACGAAACCCAGCACACACAGCTGCACCATGGCCCGGTTGCCCAGCAACTGCTTCCAGCTGCCGCGCCCCGACTGCCCCGGCGCCTCCTCGACACGCGGCGCGTGCGGCATCCGCACCGTCGCCAGCACGGCGACCAGCACCAGGAACATCGCCGCCTCGATGGCGAAGAGCAGGGTGAACGATGCGGCGCTGGAGGTGTCGACCAGATGACCGCCGATGAGCCCGCCGACACCGAGGCCCAGGTTCTGCAGGAAGAACTGCATGGCGAACGCCCGCGACCGGGTCTCGGACGTCGAGCAGTCGACGATCATCGTGGCGAGCGCGGGCTGCATCACGGCCTGCCCCGCGCCCAGCGCGGCGGCGGACAGCAGCACCGTGCCCGCCTGAGCGGACACGCCCAGGCTCAGCGCGCCGAGGGCCGCGGTGACCAGGGCGACCAGCAGCACCGGCAGCGGGCCCCGCCGGACGATGGCCCGCCCGGCGAACGGCAGCACGATCAGCGCGGCCACGGCGAAGACGGCGAGCACCAGGCCCGCCGTCACCGAGCCGAGTCCCCGTACCTGCGCCACGTAGACGTACAGGTACGGGACGGTGAAACCGAGTCCGAACGCGCTGAGTGCGTTGCCCACGTGGATCCGGCGCATCGCTGCGCCCATCGCCCTGGTCACGTTCACCTCTCTCTGAGCAGTGGGAAGCCGGGAGCGACCGGCTCCCGAGTCGTTAGGAGTGAAGACTTAGAAGCTAAACTTCGAAGCTAAAGAGTACACAGCGAAGGACTTCAAGGCAAAGCAGTCCCGTGCCATACTGCGGTCCATGGGCGACACCTCAGAGGCCGGCGAGCCGACACTCGAAGAACAGATCGCCGCCTACCAGCGCGAGTTCCAGGACCTCGACCCCCAGGTCGAGAAGATCGTCTCCGCGCTGTCCCGCCTGAACCGCCGGATGAACGTCGCGTACGGCCGCCAGACCGCCGACCTCGGCATCAGCAACGCCGAGTGGGAGGTCCTCAAGGCGCTCGTCCTCTCCGGCGCCCCCTATCGGCTGGGCCCCGGCGACCTCGCCAAGCGCCTCGGGCTCACCCCGGCCGCCATGACCCACCGCATCGACCGCATGGTCACGGAGGGACTGGTCACCCGGGAGCGCGACGAGTCCAACCGGGTGCGCGTCATCGTGGAGCTGACGCACGAGGGCCGGGAGAAGTGGCTGGCGGCGATGCGACTCGCCTCCGTGTTCGAGGAGGACCTCCTTCAGGACCTGACCCCCGACGAGCGGACGGCGCTCGGCGAGGTCCTCACCCGGCTCCTGCGCAGGGTGGAGCACGCCCAGCCGGACGCCGGCGGCCGGCTCAGCGACCTCGACTGAACCGACCGACCTCGGCCGCTTGACAGCCCCCTGGGCGATCCGTAAAGTTCTTCGGGTTGCCGCAGCGCCGTAACGGTTCTGCGACAGCACTTCCGCCGCACGAGCGGCACCTCACACCACAGCACGACCTCCCACTGGGAACGACTTCGGCATGCCCGAATTCAATTCCCGACGCGATTCCGCCTCGATTTGGGAATCACGGAGAGAGTCCGCTAAGGTTTGAGACGTCGGAAGGGCCCAACAGCCCGGAAGGCAAACCCCGCTGACTGGGGGTCAGGTCGAGAAAAAGATCTGATAGAGTCGGAAACACCGAAGGGAAGCGCCCGGAGGAAAGCCGCGAGAGAGTCTCTCGGGTGAGTACAAAGGAAGCGTCCGTTCCT
>NZ_JBVIGC010000012.1:0-267737 GCF_055571015.1 Streptomyces sp. NPDC031049 | reverse complement strand
CCCCCCCCCCCCCCCCCCCCCCCCCCCCCCCCCCCCCCCCCCCCCCCCCCCCCCCCCCCCCCCCCCCCCCCCCCCCCCCCCCCCCCCCCCCCCACGGTCAGGGCAGCAGCTTGTCCAGTGCGGCCGGGCCCTCGTCGGCGAGCTTGCGCCGGGCCCATTCGAGATTGTGCTCGGTCAGGTCCCGGCCGGCCGCCAGGACCACGTCCTCCGGCGACACGTCGGTGCCGGTGCGCGCGTGGAGCAGGTCGTCCGGGGTGGCGTGGTCGTCGGACACACGGACCTCGGACGGCCGGGAAGCCTCGGGCTGTGACATCTCCATGATCTGAAGCTCCTCCGGTCCGTTGTCGGTTTCGGTCCCGGTGCTGCCATCGGTCCCGAATCTCCCGCTATCACCGTAACGTCCCTTCCCGTCGGGCGCTCCGCCTGCGCCGCGCGGCCGGTGGGACGCCGGCACCCGGGAACCGACGGACACCTCTCCCACCGCCACGCTCCCGCGTGTTTCCCCACACCACCACGCTCCTACGCGGGCACACGCGCCGCACGCCGGGCGGGGCATGGCAGGCTGACCGCCGGACGATCACGACCGGCGGCCGGTGGAGGCGACGTGGGATTCGAGGGCGAGATCTGGCGGGTGCGGGCACGGGCCGGCGACGGGCTCGTCGGCGAGATCCGGATCGAGGAGGCCGACTTCCCCTGGCTCTCCGGCCGCTTCACGCCCGGCCCGGCCTTCGGCGCCGTACGCGGTCTGTTCGCCCGTGAGCTGTCCCTGGCCCTGCGCGACGACGAGGGCCACTGGGAGGAGTGGGAGGCGGTGTACGACGAGATCGAGCGACGTGTGCGGCTCGTGTCCCCCGAAGGCCCGGTCGCCGGGTTCCTGCTGCACGTCGACGGCGACCGGGCGTGGTTCCGCTGGAGCGACGAGCCGGTCGGCCCACGGCCCTGAGCCGTCAGTCCGCCGCACCCTCCAGCCGCGCCTCGATCCCCGCGAGGATCTCCGTCACCCGCAGTCCGAACCCGACGTCACAGGCGTGCCGCCGCCCCGTCCGCGCGGCGGCGGCCAACGCGTCCGCCGCCCGTGCCAGGGCCGGCACCGGTCCCTCGGTGATCTCCGGCAGCGACGTCACCCCGGCAGTGCCCCGCAGCTCCACGGTCGCGCCCGCCGCGGCCGGCGGCGCCGTCAGGCTGAGCGTCAGCACGCTGGACGCCCCGCCGGTGTGGTCCAGGACGGCGTGCACGGTGTCGCCGGGGCCGTGCGCGGCGGCCGTCACCCGTCCGACGTCGCCCAGCACCGGCAGCAGCACCGACAGCGCGTGCGGACCGACGTCCCACAGGGCGCCCCTCTCCCGCCGCCACGCCGACCGGGCGAACGGACTGTCGCCGGTGAACACCGCGCCGAGCCACTGCGCCCGCGCCGTGAACCACTCCTCGTGGGCCGCCTGCCCGGAGATCCACGCCTCGGTCTCCGCGTGGAACCGGGTGGTGAAGAAGACCACCGACGCGACACCGGCCTCCCGCACTGCGCCGGCCACCGCGCGCCCCTGCTCGACGGTCGCCGCGAGCGGCTTGTCCAGCAGCAGATGGCGGCCCGCCCGCGCCGCGCGCACCGCGAGCCGGGCCTGCACGTCGGGCGGCAGCGCCACGGCGACCGCGTCCACGTCGTCGAGGAGGGCGTCCACGTCGTCGTAGGCGCGCGTGCCGTGTCGCTCCGCCAGTTCCTTGGCGGCCTCGGGGCGGCGCCCCCACACCCCCACGAAGTCCAGGTCGTCGTGCCCGCTCAGGGCGGGGGCGTGGGCCATGTCCGCCCAGGGGCCGGTGCCGAGCAGTCCGATGCGCATGCCGTCGCCTCTCCACGGTGGTGAACCCCGGGCCGCCCGCGAGCACCCGGCCGGCCCGAGCGTGACACACCGACCGGGCCCCGCCGCAACCCTCCGGGACCGCGCACCCGCAGCACGGCCGGCGCCCACGACGCGGCCCCCCGACACCGACGGCGCACGCGACGCACTCCGCGACGACGGCGCCGCCCGCGCCCGGGTTCCGGCACCGCGGGTGCACGGGATGCGGTCCGCGGCGACGGCGCCGCCCGCGTCGGGGTTCCGGCATCGCCGGCGCGCGCCGTGAGGGCGCGCGTGTCTCCGGCACGGCGCGCGCGTCCCGGGCCCGGGGACTCCGCCCGTTCGGGCGGTGCGACCGCAGCCCGTGCCGAGGCGACGAGCGGGCAGGCCGCGCGGCTCCCGGTGGCCGAGCGCGCCGGGTCGCGCGACTCCGCGGCGGGTGGACCGGGTCGGCGGGACTCCCGCGCGGGGCGTGTTCCGGGAGACCGGTGATTCTGCCGATCCCGGGGGACGGGGCGGGCCCCGACAGTGGCACGGCCAGCTCAGCGGCGATGCCCGTCCAGCGGAACCGACGGACGCGACCCCACGCGTCCAGAGCCGTGTGCGGCCACCGGCCGGGCCCCTCGCCACGACAGAGAGGACGACTCGTCGTGCACTCGAACCCCCACACCACCGCCGCCCACCGGGCGACCCGGTCACCGTTGCGCGGGACGCGACGGCGGATCGCCGGCGCGGCGGCGGCCGTCGCCGCCGTCGTCGGGCTCAGCACCCTCACCGGCCCGGCGGCCCACGCCGCCGACAACCCCTACGAGCGCGGCCCCGCGCCCACCGAGTCCAGCATCGAGGCCCTGCGCGGCCCCTACGCCGTCGCGGACACGTCGGTCTCCTCGCTCCTGGTCAGCGGCTTCGGCGGCGGCACCATCTACTACCCGACCACGACCAGCGACGGCACCTTCGGCGCGGTCGTGGTCGCCCCCGGCTTCACCGCCGACCAGTCCTCCATGGCCTGGCTCGGCCCGCGTCTGGCCTCGCAGGGCTTCGTGGTGTTCACCATCGACACCATCACCAGGTACGACCAGCCCGACTCGCGCGGCCGGCAGATACTGGCGGCGCTGGACTACCTCACCGAGCGCAGCTCGGTCAGAGGCCGCATCGACAGCAGCCGCCTCGGCGCCATGGGCCACTCCATGGGCGGCGGCGGCACGCTGGAGGCCGCCAAGTCCCGGCCGTCGCTCCAGGCGGCCATCCCGCTCACTCCGTGGAACCTCGACAAGACCTGGCCGGAGGTCCGCACCCCGACCATGATCATCGGAGCCGACGGCGACAGCGTCGCCCCCGTCTCCTCCCACTCCGAGCCGTTCTACTCCAGCCTGCCGTCCAGCACCGACCGCGCCTACCTGGAGCTGAACAACGCCAGCCACTTCGCGCCCAACGTGTCGAACACGACGATCGCGAAGTACAGCATCTCCTGGCTCAAGCGGTTCATCGACAACGACACCCGCTACGAGCAGTTCCTGTGCCCGCTGCCCCGGCCGAGCCTGACCATCGAGGAGTACCGGGGCAACTGCCCCCTCACCTCCTGACCCTGACGCTCCGACGGAACGACCTGCGGCGGTCGCGCACCCACGCGCGGCCGCCGCCGGCGTTGTGCGGGTGCACGCCCGGGGGCCGTGCCGGCTGGGCGGCGGCACAGTCCGCGGTCCGCCCGAGTCCGGCCAACGCGCAGGTGAAGCCGGGGAATCACCCCGCCCGCGAGTGCGGACCTGAGTCTTCCGCCTGAGGTTACGCGCACGTAACCTCCCGGGAATGACCGGAGAGACGACCGTACGTCCGGGAGTGCGGCTGCACGGCCGGAGCGCCGAACTGCGCGCGCTGGGCGCGCTGTCGGACCGGCTGCGGACGCACAGCACCGGGCTCCTGCTGACCGGCGAGCCCGGTCTCGGCCGCACCACCCTGCTGCGGTGGGCCGCCCGCGCCTTCACGGCCGGACCCGTCCGGTGGCCGGAGCCGGGGACGGTGACCGACCTCCTGCGGGCCCCGGCGCCGGACACACCGGTGCTGGTGTGCGTGGACGACGTCCACCGGTGGCCGGCCCCCGCCCGTGCCGCGCTGTGCGAGGCGGCGGAACGGCCGCCCGGCACCGGCCGGGTCGGCCTGCTGCTGACCGCGGCCGGACACCACGCCGCCGACCCGGAGTTCGCCCGGCTGCCCGTCGTACGTCTGGAGCCGCTGCCGGCGCCGCAGGCCGCCGCGCTGCTCGACGACGCCACCGCCGGCGCCGCCGACCCGTCCGTCGCCGCCGAGCTGCTGGCCGAGGCCGAGGGGAACCCGGCCCTGCTGCTCGCCGTCGTCCGCCGGCTGTCGGCCGCCGAACTGCGCGGCCACCGCCCGCTGCCGAGGCCCACGGCCGACGCCGCCGTGCTGCGGTCCGTCGCCGGCCCGGCACTCGACGGACTGGACCCGCACGTGCGGGACCTGCTGCTGACGGCGGAGGCCGCCGCCCGGGTCTGCGACGCGCCCGACGCCGACACCGGCCTCGTCCACCGGGCCGTACGGCACCTGCGGGGCACCGCCGACCGGCCGCCGGCCTCCGCCGGGGAACTGCGCCTGCTCGGCTCCCTGCTCCGCCGTACCGCCTACGCCACCGCCGGCCCCGACCGCCGCCGCGCCGCCCACGCGGCACTCGCCCGGGTGGCGGAGGCCGACGGCGACCGCCTCACCGGACTGCTCCACCGCACCTGGTCCCAGCCCGACCCGCCCGAGGGCCGGCCGATCGACCCGGCCCGGAGCACGGAGGCCCGCCTGCCCGAGGACAGGGGGCGGCACCCCGGTGGTGACCTGGGGGCAGGTCCGGTCGGGGGCGTGGGGACAGGTCCGGGCGGGGATCTGGGAACCGGTCCGGGCGGGGAGGACCCGGGGACCGGTCCGGGCGGAGACCTGGAAGCCGGCCCGAATGGCGGCACGGAAACGGGACCGAATGGTGGCACGGGAACCGGACCGAATGGTGGCACGGGAACCGGACCGAATGGTGGCACGGGAACCGGACCGAATGGTGGCACGGGAACCGGACCGAATGGTGCCACGGAAACGGGACCGCATGGCGGCACGGAAACCGGGCCGACTGGTGCCCCGGAAACCGGACCGGGCGAGGACACGGGAACCGGACCGGCACCGGGCGGCCTCGCCGACCGGCTGGCGGCGCTGGCGGCCGACGCCTCCGTCCCCGCCTCCCCGCTGCTGCGCTCGACGGCGTACGCCCGCGCCGCCGAGCTGACGGCGGACGGACCGGCCCGCGCCGAGCGGTACACCGACGCGGCCGAACAGGCGCTGCGCGCCGGACGGCCGGACCGCGCCCGCCCGTCGATCGCCGCCGTCCGCGCCGGTGCCGCCCCGGCCGGGACCCGAGGCCGTGCCGAGCTGGTGAGCGGGCTGACCGAGTTGCGGGACGGCCCCGTCGGCGACGCCCACCAGTCCCTGCTGCTGGCCGCGTCGCTGCTGGCCGCGACCGAGCCGGGGCGGGCGGCCGGCGCCGCCCTCGCCGCCGCCGACGCGGCGTGGGCGGCGGGGGACCTGACGGCCTGCCTGGCGGCCCTCGAGGGCGGAGCCCGGCCGGACCACGCCGGTGCCGACGCCGTCCGGGACCACCGCATCGGCATGCGGGCCCTGCTCGAAGGCCACCGCGACCGGGCCGCCGTATCCCTCGGGCAGGTGATGGAGCGCGCCCGGAGCGACGACCGGCCCGAGGCGCTGCTGCGGGCGGCGTCCGCCGCGCTCTTGCTCGGCCAGGTGGACGACGCCCGCCGGGCGGGTGCCCGGGCGCTGGCCGCGGCCCGGCACACCGGGTCGGCGGCGCTGGTCCCCCAGGCCCTGGAGTACCTCGCCTACGCCGAACTGCGCACCGGCCGGCACGCGCAGGCCCGCGCGCACGCCGAGGAGGGACTGCGCAGCGCCCTGCGCACCGGACAGCGCAACACCGCCGCCCACCACCACGCCGTGCTGGCCCTGGCGGCGTCCATCGAGGAGGAGCCGGCCGTCGTGGACCGGCATGTGACGGCCGCGCTGGCCACCGCCAGGCGGCACGGGCTGGCGCAGGCCGCCACCCTGGCGGAGTGGGCGGCCGGCCGCACCGACCTCGGCCGGGGCCGTGCCCTGGACGCCGCCGACCGGCTGGGACTGCTGGTGCTGCCCGGGCCCCGGCGCGGCCACTTCGCCGTGTGGCGGCTCGCCGTGCCCTGCTTCGTGGAGGCCGCGGCGCTCGCCGGCCGGCACGACGAGGCCCGGACGCTGCTGGCGGACTTCGCCGGCTGGGCGGAGTTCGGCGCCGATCCGCAGGCCGCCGCCCAGCTGGCCCGCTGCCGCGCCCTGCTGGCGCCGCCGGAGCGGGCCGACGACCTCTACCGGCGCGCGCTGGCCCGGCACGACGAGGCCGGCGGCGACTTCGAACGGGCCCGCACCGCGCTGCTGTACGGCAAGTGGCTGCGCCGCCGGCGCCGGCCCCGTGAGGCCCGCGACCGGCTCGGCGCCGCCCTGGCCGGCTTCGACCGCTGCGGTGCCGGCGTGTGGGCCCAGCAGACCCGCGGTGAGCTGCGCGCCGTCGGCGCCGCGCCGCGCGGCCGGGACGCCGGTGCCCTGACGAGGCTGACGCCGCAGCAGCTGCGCATCGCCCGGCAGGTCGCCGAGGGCGCCACCAACCGGGAGGTCGCGCTGAGCCTCGCGGTCAGCACCCGTACGGTCGACTACCACCTGCGCAAGGTCTTCGCGGCGCTCAACGTGCGCTCCCGCGTGGAGCTCGCGCGTCTCGTGGACGAGGCGGAGAAGACCGCCGCGGGTCCGTAACCTCGCCGTCCGGCGGCCGGCTCCCCTGGGACGAGCCAGGGAATTTGCCGCCGAGGCCTAGGGACCGACCGGACGGTATGCCATCCTTCGGGGCAGGACGAGTCAGGGGGAACACGGCGCGGGCCGGCCTGCCCCGCGCCGTGCCGCCGCCGGAAGCCCGAGCCTGGGGGAGGGCCGCGATGCACCACGCCGCCGCGACGCACCACGCCGTACGGTCCCGAGCCGCGATCCGCACCGGACCCACACCCGTGCCGCGCCCGCGGACACCGCGGGTCCGGTCGCTGATCGACGCCGACGCGATACGCGTCCTGCACCGGGCCGCCGGGGTGCTCCTCGACGACCTGCCCGGCCTCACCGACAACCTGGTGGCCCTCCTCCAGGAACAGGAACCCGCCTACCGCGCCGCCGTCGCGGGCGACCCCACCGGCATCTGGCAGGAGGTGCACCGCTCGCTGCGGCACAGCGTCAGCTCGCTGATCGACCCGCGCCGCACCCGGGACGCGGCCCGCCGCTGCTCCTGGCGGATCGGCGCCAACCGCGCCGAACAGGGACTGCCGCTGGACGCCCTGCTGCACGCCTTCCGGCTCGGCGGCTCCCTGGTGTGGCAGCGCCTGGTCGAGGAGACCTCGCGCACCGCCCCCGAGGACGTGCGGCTGCTGGTGCACGTGGCGGCCGACGTGTGGAACTTCGTCGACGAGCACTGCACCCTGGTCGCCGACGCCTACCGCCAGGTCGAGTGGCAGCTGAACCGGCGCCGCGAGAACCGGGCCCGGCTACTGGCCGCCGCGCTGCTCGACGGCACCAGCCGCATCGCCGACCTGCCCGAGGCCGCACAGGCCCTCGGCCTGCCCGAACGCGGCCGGTACGTGGTCGTGGCCGTGGCCGGCGAACACCCCGCACGGTGCGCCACCGCCCGCGCCGCGGCCGTCCCCGACGGACTGCGCCTGCACTGGCACACCGGCGTCGACGTGGATTACGGCATCGTCCTCGTCGGCGAGGACGGGCTGCCCGGCCCCGGACCGCGACCGGACGACCCGGCCCCGGGCGTGCGCATCGGCATCGGCAACCCCGTCGACGGCCTGGCCGCCGTCGGGGAGGCCCGCCGGCTCGCCGACACCGCCCTGGACATCTGCCCCGCGGCGGGCGGCACCGTCCGCCTCGCCGACCACCTGCCCGCCGCGCTGGTCGTCTCCAGCCCCGACCTCGGCCGCGCCCTGGCCGAGAAGGTCCTCGGCCCCCTGCTCGGCCTGGAGCCCGCCGACCGCGAGGTGCTGCTCGACACCCTCACCACCTGGCTGGCCTGCGACGGCTCCGCCCAGCGCGCCGGCGAGCGCCTCTACTGCCACCGCAACACCGTCCTGAACCGGCTGCGCCGCTGCGAACAGCTCACCGGCCGCTCCCTGGCCCGCCCGTCCGACGTCGTCGAGGTCAGCCTCGCCCTGACCGCCCGCGCCCTGCTGCGCGACTAGGAGCACCGATCCCGGGGCTCCCGCCGGCACCCCGGCCGTCCGGACGCGGGGGGCCGGCGGCGGCGCCACCGGGTCACCCGCCCGTCGTGACGCTGATCGACGCGGTGTTGTCGGCCCCGTCGGGGTCCTCGTCGGGCCGTGTGACCTCGACCCTGCCGGGGCAGCCGGGCAGGGTCGTCGATGTGACTCCGGCCTCCGGCGGAAGGGACACTTCGAGCACCCCGGCACCCCGGCACCCCGGAGCCCGGCAGCCCGGCCGCCGGTGCCGGTGCGGGGGACCGGAGCGCCCGTGCCGCGGTACGGGGCAGGGTCATGCGCAGGTTCTCCTCGACGGTCGTCACAGCGCAGGCCGGCCCCTGCGCACCCGCTGTGACCGCGCACCGCGCCCGGGGGTCGCACGGAGCCGCGAGACCGCGTCGCCGTCCCCGCTGGGCACCCGCACAGACTGACCCGCCCGGGACTGGGACGCCGCAGCGTCCCCGGTCCGGGCGCTGTACCGGCACCGGCGGCCGTGCTGTCGTGAGCGGCGTTCCTTCGCGGAACGCCCGAACGACCCCCGAAGCCGTGCCCCTCCGGGCACGGTGCCAAGGAGCCGCAATGCCCGAAGCACCACCGGGCGAGGCGCCCGCGCTGCACGTCGAGGAGCTCGACGTGACGTACGGCCGCGCCCTGTCCGCCCTCCGTTCCGTGTCGCTGACCGTCCCGCCCGGCGGCGTCGTCGCCCTGCTCGGTGCCAACGGCGCCGGCAAGACGACGCTGCTGCGGGCCGTGTCCGGCACGCTGCGCCTGCACCACGGCGCCATCACGGCCGGCCGTGTCCGCTACGGCGACACGGTCCTCGACGGCCGCGACCCCGTCGCCGCCGTACGCGCCGGCGTCGTCCAGGTGCCCGAGGGCCGGCGGGTCTTCGCCGGGCTCAGCGTCGACGAGAACCTCAAGGCCGGCGGGCTCGGCCTGTCCCGCCGCGCCCCCGCACAGGTCCGCGAGGCCCGCGACCGGGTCTTCGCCCTGTTCCCGCGGCTCGCCGAGCGCACCGGCCAGGCCGCCGGCCTGCTCTCCGGCGGCGAACAGCAGATGCTGGCCATCGGCCGGGCCCTGATGGCCCACCCCCGGCTGCTCCTGCTGGACGAGCCCTCCCTCGGACTCGCCCCGCTGATGGTGCAGCGGATCGCCGAGGTGGTCCGCGAGATCAACGCCCAGGGCACCGGCGTTCTGCTGGTCGAGCAGAACGCCGGGATGGCGCTGTCGCTCGCCGACGACGCGTACGTCCTGGACGTCGGCGAGATCCGGCTGTCCGGGCCCGCGGCGGAACTCGCCCGCACCGACGCCGTGCGCCGCCTCTACCTGGGCGAGGCCGCCGACGAGACCACCGACGGTCAGGGGGCCGCGTGACCATCCGCGAAACCCCCCGCACCGCCGCCCCGCACGCGCTCGAGGTCCGTGACGTCACCGTGCGCTTCGCCGGGCTCACCGCCCTCGACGACGTCTCCTTCACCGTCACCCCCGGCACCGTGCACGCCGTCATCGGCCCCAACGGCGCCGGCAAGTCCACCTGCTTCAACGTTCTGTCCGGCCTGTACCGGCCCGCCCGGGGCACCGTCCGGTTCGGGCAGGCCGACCTGACCCGGCTCGCCCCGCACCGCATCGCCGCGCTCGGCATCGCCCGCACCTTCCAGAACATCGTCACCACCCAGGGCACGGTCGCCGACAACCTGATGCTCGGCCGCCACGCCCTGTCCCGCGCGGGCTTCGCCGCCAGCGCCCTGCGCCTGCCGCGCGCCGTGCGCGAACAGCGCGCACACCTCGCCAAGGCCCGCGAGATCGCCGAACTCACCGGCCTCGGAGCCCACTTCGACACCCCCGTCGCCCTGCTGTCCTACGGCGACCGCAAGCGGGTCGAACTCGCCCGCGCCCTCTGCCTGGAGCCCACCGTGCTGCTGCTCGACGAACCCGTGGCCGGCATGAACGCCGCCGAACGCGCCCGCACCGCGGAGGTCGTCCGGCACGTCCGCGCCGAACTCGGCCTCACCGTGCTGCTGGTGGAGCACGACATGGGCCTGGTCATGCGGCTCGCCGACGAGGTCACCGTCCTCGACTTCGGCAAGGTCATCGCCCACGGCACCCCCGACGAGGTCCGCCGCGACCCCGAGGTGCTGCGCGCCTACCTCGGCACCGACGGCACGGGGGAGGAGGCGGCATGACCGGTGTGCTCGACAGCCTCGTCAACGGCCTGGCCCTCGGCTCGGTCTACGCCCTGATCGCCCTGGGCTTCGTCACCATCTTCAAGGCCTCCGGCGTCCTCAGCTTCACCCACGGCTCCCTGCTGCTGCTCGGCGGCTACCTGGTCGCCGTCCTCCACGACGACCTCGGCTTCGCCGGCGCCCTGGCCCTGGCGATCGTCGTCACCGCACTGGTGGCCGGAGCCCTGGACCGGCTGCTGCTCCAGCGGATCGGCACCGACTCCCACGCCGCCCACGTCCAGACCATCGTCACCATCGGCATCGACATCGTCCTCGTCACCGACCTGGCCCGGCGCATCGGCGGCGACCTGCTGTCGACCGGCGACCCCTGGGGCGACGCGGTGACCGACATGGGCCCGGTGACCGTCGCCGACAGCCGCATCGCCGCCATCCTCGTCTCCGGCGCGGCCATCGCCGGCGCCTTCGCCCTCTTCCGGTTCACCCCCTGGGGCCTGTCGCTCAGGGCGGCGGCCGAGGACGGCGAGGCCGCCGCCCTCATGGGCGTACGGCTCACCCGCGTACGCACCCTCGCCTGGTGCCTGGCCGGCGGACTCGCCGCCCTCGCCGCGATCTTCCTGGTCGCCTTCCCCGCGCCGGGCCTGGAGCGCACCACCGGCCAGATCGCCCTCAAGGCCTTCCCGGCGGCCATCCTCGGCGGCATGGCCTCCCCGGTCGGTGCCCTGGTCGGCTCCATGCTGATCGGCCTCACCGAGGCCTTCGTCGCCGGCTACCAGTCCGACCTGCACGTCCTCGGCGAGGGCTTCGGCGACGTCGCCCCCTACGCCGTGATGGTCCTCGTCCTCCTGGTGCGCCCCGCCGGGCTCTTCGCGGCGAAGGGAGCGGCCCGTGTCTGACCTGCGCAAGCGAGCCGCCCTCCTGCCGCCCCTCCTGCTGGTGTGCGCGCTGCCGTTCTACCTCGACGCCTTCTGGCTGCGCGTCGGCGTGTTCGCCATGGCCGCCGCCATCGGCGCCGTCGGGCTCGCCCTGCTCAGCGGCACCGCCGGCCAGCTCTCCCTCGGCCACGCCTTCTTCCTCGCCGTCGGCGCCTACGGCTACGTGTGGCTGGCCGGCGAACCCGGACCGGGCCTGCCGCCCGCCGTCGCCGTCGTCCTGGCCGTCCTGCTCGCGGGCGCCGCCGGCGGCCTGTTCAGCCCCGTCGCCGGCCGGGTCAAGGGCATCTACCTGGGCGTGGCCACCCTCGCCCTGGTCTTCCTCGGCCACCACGTCCTGCTCACCGCGGACTCCGTCACCGGCGGCTTCAACGGCCGCTCCGTCCCACCGCTGGAGATCGGCGGCTTCACCTTCGCCCAGAGCGACCCCGAACTCGTCGTCCTGGGCGTGCCGTTCGGCGCCGAGGAACGCCTGTGGTACCTGGGCCTGGCCCTGTTCGCCCTCACCTGGTTCACCGCGCGCGGCCTGCTGCGCGGACGCCCCGGCCGGGCCCTCGCGGCCCTCCGGGACAGCGAGACGGCCGCGTCCGTGATGGGCGTGCACGTGGCCCGCTACCGCTCCGCCGCGTTCGTCGTCTCCTCGATGTACGCCGGTCTCGCCGGCGTCCTGCTCGCCCTGTCCTTCCGCCGCGTGGTGCCCGACTACTTCTCCCTCCTCCTCTCCGTCGACTACCTCGCCATGATCGTCATCGGCGGCCTCGGCTCCGTCGCCGGCGCCACCGCCGGCGCCGTCTTCGTCACCGCGCTGCCGCTGCTCATGACCCGCTACGCCGACCAGCTGCCCCTGGTGGCCGCCCCGGGCTCCGGTGACGGCTCCATCGGCCCGACGGAGGCCGCCCGCTACCTCTACGGCGCCGCGATCGTCGTGATCCTGCTGTACGCACCCGACGGCCTGCACGGCCTCGCCCGCCGCCTCGCCGCCCGCCTCAGGCGCCGGCGCTCCCGCACCGGTCCCTCCGGCACCGGAACGTCCCTTCGCTCTCCCGCACCCGCCGTACGAACCAAGGAGCACACCCCGTGAACCCCATGCACCACCCCAGGCCCCGCACCACCCGCACCGCCCTCGCCGCGGCCCTGGCCGCCGTCCTGCTCGCGGGCACCGGATGCAGCTCCAAGGCGGACGACGGCAACGGCGGCGGCGACGGCGCCGACGGCGTCAAGACCGGCCCCGGCATCAGCGCCGACACGATCAGACTCGGCGCGCTGACCGACCTCACCGGGCCCTACGCCACCCTCGGCAAGAGCATCGTGCAGGCCCAGCAGATGTGGGCCGACGAGGTCAACGCCGACGGCGGCATCTGTGAACGCAAGGTCGAGATCGTCGTCAAGGACCACGGCTACGACGTGCAGAAGGCCGTCACCGCCTACGCCGACATCTCCCCGGACGTCGTCGCGATGCCCCAGGTCATCGGCTCGCCGGTGGTCGCGGCCCTGCTCGACGACATCGAACGCGACCAGGTGCTGACCTTCCCGCAGGCCTGGGCCGCCTCGCTGCTGGGCAAGGACTCCGTCCAGGTCCTCGGCACCACCTACGACATCGACATGATCGCCGCCGTCGAGTTCCTCACCCGCACCAAGAAACTCGCCAAGGGCGACAAGATCGGTCACGTCTACTTCGAGGGCGACTACGGCACCAACGCCCTCGAAGGCTCCGAGTGGGCCGCGAGGCGGGCCGGGATGACGGTGGTCGGCCAGAAGATCAAGGCCACCGACACCGACCTGTCCGCCCAGGTGTCCGCCCTGCGCCAGGCCGGCGTCAAGGCCATCCTGATCAGCGCCGGCCCCGCCCAGACCGCCTCCCTCGTCGGCGTCGCCGCCTCCCGCGGTCTGAAGGTGCCGGTCGTCAGCAGCGCCCCGGGGTACGCCCCGCAGCTGATGGAGACGCCCGCGGCGGCGGCGCTGGAGGGCATGCTGCACGTGGTCAGCGCCGCTCCGGCGGTCAGCGCGGACATCCCGGGCGTGGAGAAGATGGTCGCGGCGTACAAGAAGAAGTACCCGGACTCCCCGGTCGACTCCGGTGTGCTCTCCGGGTACAACGCCGCCCAGGTGATGGGCGAGGACCTGAAGAAGGCGTGCGCACTGGGCGGCCTGACCCGCAAGGACCTGGTCCAGGCGCACCGCTCGCAGGACGACGCCGACACCGGCCTCGGCACCCCGCAGGACTTCACCGACGTCTCCCGGCCCGCCAGCACGTCGTCCTACGTGCTCAAGCCCGACAAGAAGGCCGTGGGCGGCCTGGTGGTCGCCGAGGACGCCCAGGAGGTGCCCGGCGCCGAGGAGTACCTGAGGTCGCGGGGCTGACACGGAGTCAACTCGTGCGGAGGACCGGCGGGTCCCGCGGCGCGCAGGCCGCCCCACCGCCGGTTCCCCGGGGCTCGCAAACGTCTTGCCGATTCGGTGAACGAGACCTTCCTCACGTTGTACTCTTCGTACTGTCAGTGCAGTTGGTGCCGTACGGAGCTGGGGGAAAGATGCAAGCCGACAAGCAGCTGTCCACGGAGATCAACGCCAACGTGCCGACAGCCGCTCGTATGTACGACTACTACCTCGGCGGCAAGGACAACTACGCCGCGGACCGCGCGGCGGTCGAGGAACTCGACAAGGTCGTCCCCAGCACCCGCGCGCTGGCCCTGAACAACCGGCGCTTCCTCAAGCGCGTGGTCCGGATCCTCACCCAGGAGTACGGCATCCGCCAGTTCCTGGACCACGGCTCCGGCCTGCCCACCCAGGACAACGTGCACCAGGTCGCCCAGAGCATCGACCCCAAGGCCCGCGTCGTCTACGTCGACAACGACCCGATGGTTCTGGTCCACGGCCGCGCGCTGCTCGACCAGAACGACCAGACCGCGGTCATCCACGCGGACATGCGCGCGACCGACCAGATCTTCTCGCACCCGGACACCCAGCGCCTGATCGACTTCTCGGAGCCGGTGGCGGTGCTGTTCAACTCGGTGTTCCACTGCATCCCGGACAGCGAGACCGACGGCCCGACGGCCGTCGTCCGCCGGGTCACCGAGCGGCTCGTGCCCGGCAGCTACGCCGTGATGTGCCAGCTCGTCAGCGACGACCCCGAGGTCCGCGAGTCCGTCACCAACTTCATGGACCAGGCCACGCAGGGCCACTGGGGCCGGGTCCGCGAGGAGAAGGACGTCGCGGAGTGGTTCGAGGGCATGGAGATCCTCGAACCCGGCCTGGTGGAGGTCTCCAACTGGCGACCGGACAACGAGGTGGCACCCCGTCAGGCCACCCAGGAGTGGATCGAGTTCGGCGGCGTCGGCCGCCTCGTCTGAGTCCGACCGGTCCACCCGCAGGGTCGGACCGGTACACCCACGGCGGGCCCGTCCTCGTGACGGGCCCGATGCGTTCCCGGCCCCGGGTCTCCGACCGCAGGGGCGCGCGCCCCAGGGGTGTCAGACCTCGGGGACCTCGGGGTAGCGCTCGTCCATCGTCTTGCGCAGCAGCTCGATGGACTCGCGCGGTGTCAGCGCCTCGTCGGCCAGCCGGTCCAGCGCGACGCGGTACTCCTCGGTCTCGTCGCGGTCCTCGAGGAAGTTGGCGCTCCTGATGTGCTCCAGGTACACCACGTCGGGCAGGTCGGCTCCCCAGAACCGCAGATAGGCCACCGGAATCGCGGGCGCCGACGCGTTCGTCACGTCCAGGGGCACGATCTGGAGGGACACCCGGGGCCGCTCGGCCATCTCCACCAGATGCGCCAACTGCTCACGCATGACGGCGGGACTGCCCAGCACACGCAGCAGCACCGACTCGTCGATGACCGCCCACAGCTGCGGCGCGTCCACCCGGTCCAGCAGCCGCGCCCGGCGCATCCGCAGCTCGACCCGCCGCTCCACCTCACTGGCGGGGGCGTTCGGCAGTCCGCGTTCGACCACGGCACGGGTGTACGCCGGGGTCTGGAGCAGGCCCGGGACGTACTGGATCTCGAAGGTACGGATGGTCGCCGCGGCCTCCTGGAGCCCGACGAGCCGGTCGAACCACTCCGGCATCAGTCGCTTGTCGTACCGCTGCCACCAGCCGGGCTCGCCGGCCCGCTTCAGCAGCTTGAGCAGGACCGAGGCCTCGTACTCGTCCGTGCCGTACAGCCGCAGCAGCGCGCGGACGTCGGACTCCGCCGGAGGCCTGCGGCCCTTGCCCGACTCGATACGGGACAGCTTCGCCGCACTGAACCCCAGCTCGCGGGCGGCCTGGTCCTGCGACAGACCGGCGTCCTCGCGGAAACCCGCCAGCTGCACGCCGACGAGCATCTTCAGCAGGGTCGGAGCCGGCTCGGGCCGGTCCAGATAGGGTTCGAGACGGGAGAGGCGATGCGACGCGGCGGACATCCTGACTCCCAGCAGACCGGCAGACTCGAGACATACACTATCTCATCCCGTCGGCCGCGCCGCATCCTGTCGGCCACATCGGGTAGTTGACCGATCCAGTCGCCGCCGTGCGCTCAGAGCAGGTGGTCGAACTCCCCGTCCTTGGCCCCCGCCAGGAAGGCCGCCACCTCCGCCGGGGTGTAGACGAGCGCCGGGCCGTCGGGGTAGCGGGAGTTGCGCAGCGCGACGCCCCCGTCCACCAAGGCGACCTCCACGCAGTTGCCCTCGGCGTTGCTGTGCCGGCTCTTCGTCCAGCGGGCGTCCAACGAGCTGGCCCGCACTCCGTTCCGCACTGGTGGCACCGCAGTCTCCTTGCCTCTTTCGGGGAAGTGGTACGAGCCTTCCCGCTCGCACCCGCTCCCAGCCGATTTTCCGCGCAATTTCTCGTGCAATTGCACGCGAGCGCTGTCAGCGTGGATAATAGCCGTGGCGTCAACCCCCCTGGAGACGCCCCGATCTGACGTCGCATCGAGGAGATGCCGTGTCATCACCTGCGCACCCGACGCTCCGGACCTGGAGCGAACCCGCCCCGGCGGCAGGCGAGGTGAGCCGGCCCGGCCCGGTGCCCGTGACCCTTCGCGTCCCGTGCAGTGCCGAGGGCTTCGCCCGTGCCCGGACGTTCACCCGGGACACGCTGCGCGACTGGGCGCTGGACCACCGCTGCGACGACGCCGTCCTGGTCGTCACCGAGCTGGCCTCGAACGCCGCGGCGCACGCGATGCCCGCGGCGGCACCCGGCGCGGGCGAGATCGGGCTCGGACTCGCCCTGAACCCGGGGTTCCTGACGCTGACCGTCTCGGACCACGGGGACGGCGCTCCCGTGCCCGCACCGCCCGACGACGCCGCCCTGCGTGAGCACGGCCGCGGGCTGTGCATCGTCGACGCCCTGGCCGACGAGTGGGGCTGGGTCCCCCGGCCCCCCGTCGGCAAGACCGTATGGGCCACGCTGTCGACCCGCCCCCTGCCCTGACCCCCACTGCCGCGGAAAGGCCCCCCCATGCGTACTGCTCCGACCCACCAGCCGAGCACGCAACGCGCCGACCGTCGCACGCCGCCCCCCGGACGCGCCCGGACCGCCCCCCTCGCCGGCCTCGACCAGGTGCCCTGGGGTGAGATCCAGGACTCCAGCGGCTCCGCCGCGGCCATCCCACGGCTGCTGCACAGCATCGCCTGGGGCGACACCGAGACCGCCCGGGCCGCCCTCGCCGACCTGCGCCGCCGGATCTGCCAGTACGGGTTCGTCGTCGAGCAGGCGACCGCCGCCACCGTTCCCTTCCTGTGGGACCTGGCCCAGCGCCCCGAGGTCCGCTGCCGGGCGCAGATCATCCAGCTGCTGAGGAACATCGCCGACGCCCGGCAGTGGGAGAGCACCGCCGCCGTGTACCCCAAGCTTCTCAACCACCGTGAGAACCCCGTGGTGTGGGAACGCGCCGCGCGGCAGGCCGTCCACGCCCGGCGCGGCGACCTCCAGCGGCTGCTGACCGAGGACGACACCGAGGTCGCCCGCGCCAGCACCGAACTGGCCCGTACCCTGGGGGAGTAGCGGGGACCGGGCCGGCGTCCGCCATGTGCCCTGGCCGGTCGGCAGATCGGTCCGACAGATCGGTTCGGCAGGTCGGCGAGCGACTGTTTCTCGTCAATTGCGAGCGCACCTGCGCACGGTGTGTATGTTCCGGCCGGGACCGGGCATACGCAGCGAAAATCGAGAGAGGGGCGCTTCGTGCTCGTACCGGACCCGAAGGTCGTCAGGGAGTTGCTGACGCGCTACGCGTCACTGCGGATCGCTCAGGCGGAACGGGAGAGGCCGGCGGCGGCGCGCGAGCTGGCCGACGTCAGCTACACGCTGTGCGTGATGATGGGGACGACCAGCATCCACGACGCGGTGGAGCGGGCGGACGCCCTGCTGCTCGCCAAGGGGTGCCGCACCACCGGAGAGCGGGCGGACCAGGGCGGCGACAGCGACCTGTCGCTGGCGGTCTGACCGCCGCGCTCCGTCACCGGTCCCGTCCCCGGGAGCGGTCCGCCGACGTGGCCGATCCGCCGTGGAACGCCGCACGGTAGGCGTGCGGCGTGGTGCCGACCACCCGGCGGAACCGCTCCCGCAGCGCGGTGGGGGACCCGAACCCCGCCTGCCGGGCGATCCGTTCGACCGGGTGGTCGGTGTTCTCCAGCAGGTACTGCGCCCGCCGCACCCGGGCCCGGAGTACCCACTGCAACGGTGTGGTGCCGGTCTGCTCGCGGAACCGCCGGCTGAAGGTGCGCTCGCTCATGCCCGAGCGCGCCGCCATCGCCGCGAGGGTCACCTCCCGGGCGAGGTTGTCCTCGATCCACTGAAGTACGGACTCCAGCTCCGAGCCGCGCGGCACCGGCGGATGCTCGTGCACGATGAACTGGGCCTGCCCGCCCTCCCGTTCCAGCGGCATGACGCACATCCGGGCGGCCTGCGCGGCGACGGCCGAGCCCAGGTCCCGGCGGATCATGTGCAGGCACATGTCCAGCCCGGCGGCGGCGCCCGCCGAGGTGAGGATCTGCCCGTTGTCCACGTACAGCACGTCCGGCTGCACCTCGACCCCGGGGAAGCGGCGGGCCAGCTCCTCGGCCGCGATCCAGTGGGTGGTGGCACGCAACCCGTCCAGCAGCCCGGCCTCCGCCAGGACGAAGGCCCCCACGCACACGGACGCGATCCGCGTACCGGCCCCGGCGGCGCGCCGCAGGGCGTCCAGGACCCGGCCGGAGGGCGGGCCGGACTCCTCGGAACGGCCCGGGACGATGATCGTGTCGGCGTCCCGGAGGGCGTCGAGCCCCAGGTCGATCCGCAGCCCCAGGCCGGCCGTGCGCACCTCGGGGGACTCCGCGCACAGCCGGACCCGGTACGGACTGCGCCCGTCGGGCAGCCGCGTCCAGTCGAAGGCCTGCATCGGCGTCGCCATGTCGAAGGGCACCACGTCGTCGAGGACCAGGATCGCCACGGTGTGCATGCCCGCCACGATAGGGGTGTTCCGGCCACGCACGGGAGCTGGGCGGTGAGCGGTGGCCGGGAGAAGGTGCCTGGTGAGGCCCGTTGGCGAGAATCCGTTGGAAGCTGTCGTTTCCGCCTCTGTGGGATCTCGCGGAGTCTTCCTAGCGTGGGGGCTCCGATCTTCGCGCCACGTTCTTTTCCGGAGACCCCACCGATGACCAAGTTCCTGCTGTCCCTGCACGTCCTGGCCGCCATCGTCGCCGTCGGCCCCGTCACCGTCGCGGCGAGCATGTTCCCGCCGGCGGTCCGCCGTGCGGCCCTGCCCCAGGCGGGCGCGGACGGCACCGGCGGGGGAGTGGGCACGGTACGGCTGCTGCACCGCATCTGCCGGGTCTACGCGGGACTCGGTGTCGCGGTGCCGGTGCTCGGCCTCGCCACCGCGCTCGCCATGGGGGTCCTGGGCGACGCCTGGCTCATGGTCTCCATGACGCTGACGGCCGCGGCGGCCGCCGTCCTGCTGGCGTTCGTCCTTCCCCGTCAGGAGGAACTCCTCGACCGGCTGACCGCCCGGGAGCCGGTCGAACGGGCCGGTACCGTCCGACTCGCCATGTTCACCGGGGTGTTCAACCTGCTGTGGGCCACGGTCACCGTACTCATGATCGTCCGGCCGGGGTCCACGACGGGAGCGTGAGCGGTCCGTCACCTCCTGGACGGAACGCGCCCCGCCGGGTGAGCGGCCCCCTAGACTGCTCAGTCGCGCCTGACGCTCAGGAGCTGACGACACGAAAGGCACGTTGACGGGTGTTCCAGGATTCCCCCATCTACGACCGACTGGTCGCCGAATGCGGCGACGTCCCCGCGCAGGTGCGCAGGGAGGCCGAGCGCGTGAGCAGGGAACTGGAGGTCGTCATGCGCCCACGGCACGCGCCCGGCGGGCGCCCACCGTCCCCCGGCAACGGCTGGCAGCGCGCCGGGACGCTGCCCGGGTCGCGCCCGGACTGACCGCGCCGGCGGCACCGTGGGTGCCGGGGCCGTACCGGCGCCCCGTCTGTCGTCGCCGGTCAGGCGGGCCGTCGCCGGTCAGGTGACCGTCCGGCCGTCGCAGCCCAGCCGGACCGGTTCCGGTGTCTCCGGCCGGGCCAGCCACTCGGCGATGGTGCGGGCGATCGGCTGGCCGGTGTCCACCTCGACGAAGCCGAACTGCCCCGACTGGTTGCACTCGAGGAACCACCAGGTACCGTCCCGGTCCTCGGCGAAGTCGAAGGCGCCGTAGGCGAGCCGGGCGCCACGGACGTACTCCCGGACGGCCTCGGCGACGCGCGGCGGCACGTCGACCGGGCGCCACGGCTCCGGGGACTCGGCGAACCGGACGTCCACCTCCGCCGGGTCGGCGTCCGCCGCGGTCGCCTTGCGGGCGGCCAGCAGCCTCTCGCCCACGGCCGTGAGCCGGATGTCGGCGCGTTTGGGCACCCGCCGCTGGAGCAGCGTCGGTCCGAAGGCCACGGCGGAGAAGTCCGTCTCCGGTGAGACCCTGCTGGTCGGCACCGCCCGGGGCGGGTCCTGCGGATGCGCCCCCGACACCGGTTTGACCACCAGGTCCGGATACCGGTCCGCGAACTCCCGCGCCGCCCGCGGGAACGTCGTGATCAGCGTGGCCGGCACCGGCAGGCCGGCAGTCTGCGCCAGCCGCAGCTGCCACGGCTTGTGACGGGCCCGGCGGGCGGCGTCCGGATGGTTCATCCAGCGGGCCCCCGAGCCGCGCAGCATGCCGTAGAGCGCCTGTGCGGACTCCTCCGTCAGCCAGGCGGACGGCTCGGGAGCCCGGGTGGCCGGGACACCCGGGCGGCGCACCCACACGGAGCGCAGCCCGCCGATGCTCACCAGCCGCCCGCCGGAGGACAGATGGCCGCGGAAGGACCCGTGCACGTACTCCCCGGACAGGGCGACGGAACCGGTCAGGTCGGCCGGATCCAGCCGGACCACCGGAACCCCCGTCGCGTTCAGGTGCACGACCACCATGTCCGCGGTGACGTCCTCTTCACAGGTCAGGATCAACACCGTCATCGTCGGCGGTCCGCGTTCAGTCGTCGAAGTGAGTCTTCGAGCCCGCCGTGGAGGTCGTGGTCCCCAGCTCCCTGAGCAGGGCGTGGTCATGAGCCGCCACCCGGCCGTCGAGGAGCACGTTCAACTGCAGCCCGGAGTCGTAGACGTACGGAGTGGCGGCTTCCAACTCCGTAGCGGGACGTGCGTAGTTGAGCGCGAACGGTTGCATCGTCTCTCCCTCGTCGGTGCTCGCCGATCAAGCGATGGTCCAGCTGCGCCGTCGCCTGGTCCGCCGACTTCCTTCGGCTTCCAGAGACTTATACGAATCGAACGGGTGAATGGTTTCCTTACTCTGCGTAGTATCACGCAGAGTGATCACGCCCAGCGTTCGCGGTCAGCCGCCGCGGGGTGGTGCGGCGCCCCCGCCGGCCGAGGGAGCCGTGCACACCGCGCAGAGCGAGCAGGAGAACGCCGACGTCGTCCAGGTACACCGGGTCGGGCACCAGGTCCGTCGGCAGGACGAGATAGAGGACGGCCCCCCAGAAGACCCAGCGCGGTCCGGTGGGCAGCCCGGCCCGCCGCAGGTCCCGCCGGGTCCGGACCAGCCGCACCAGGACGGTGACGGCCAGCGCGAGGACGACCGCCGCGAGCGACACCGCCACGACGATCACCGCTGTGGTCGTATCCACCCGCCCCTCCTTGTGGTGAGTGCCGTTGCGCACGCGTCCTTTACGGGATTCCCCTTTGCGGCACACATATGGCTTCCGTCCGGGCGACTCATCCCTGTGGCCCGTCCGAGTGGCAGCCCTGGACAGGGGCGCTTAGTAATGGTCACCACGAAGTCGCGTGTCGCATGTCGGGGACGCAGGAGCGGCCGCACCCCCCACAGACGGAGCAGACCATGACTACCGACTCATCGACACCCCGTTCGGACGAGTACGCCATAGGCACCGTGGACCTGCCGACCGCCGAGACCACCACAGCCACCGGCACCCACACGGTGCACTCGCCGGACACCGGCCCCGGCCCCCGGGCCACCGCCGCGCGGGAGCCGCGGCCGGAGCCCGCCGAGCCGCCCCGCGACGAGGCACCCCCCGCCCGCCGGGACACGGCGGCGCCGTACGGCGATCCGGTCGGCGACCTGGTGCGCGCCGCCGTGGCCGACCGGCCGCTGGAGGAGGTCGTCGCCCTGATCACCATGCTGGAGCAGTCGCCCGAGTACGCGGAGGCGACGGTCGACGCGTTGCGGGCGGTGGGCGTCAACCGGTCGGTGGAGGACGTCACCCGGCTCGTCGGGCTGCTGACCCGACCGCCCCGCCACCCGGACAGCGCCGACGAGGCGATCCGCGCCGCGGCCGAGTGCCGGTCGGTGGAGGACGTGACCCGGCTGATGGCGCTGCTGCACCGGACGCCCCTGCAACCGCACTGCGGGCAGGAGGCCGTACGGGCCGCCGCCACCGGACGCCCCGTGGAGGAACTCGTCCAGCTCATCGGGCGGCTCGCCGAGGAGCGGCGGGAGCGCACCGACTGGCCGGAGGGCGAGCCGCAGCGGACCGAGCAGGCCGACGACCCGGACCGCACGGAGCGGCAGGGCGCCGGCACCGGCACGGGCCGGTCCGGCCGCGAACGCCGCCGGTCCTCGCGGCGGGTCCGGACGGCCTGGCGCGAGTCGCGGCAGGACGCCCGCGAGGACGATCCGGACGTGCGCGACGACCGGCGCCGCGACACCGGCCGCCGCACCGGGGCAGTCCGCCGGGACACGCGCGGGGACATGCGCCATGACGCGCGCGACGAGAGGCGCGAGGACGTACGGCGTGAGCCGCGGCGGCCGGCCCACCGGGGCTCCTGGCCGACCTGGCTCGCCGTCGCGGCGCTCGCCGGATGCGGGGTCGCATTTTTCCCGCCGCACCCTGACGGTGCATCGGTCCGCGTCTACGCCCTCGCGCTCGGCCTGTCGGCGCTCTGCCTGGTCCTCGCCCTGCTGCTGACGGTGCGTCCGGCGGTGCCGGTGCTCGCCGCGGCCGTGGTGGCACCGGCCGGTCTGGCCGCGGCCAAGCTGTACGGCGGCGTCACACCGTCGGCCCGGCTTTCCCGGGTGACCGACCTGACGCTGGCACCGAGCTGGGTGGCCGTCGCCATCGCGGTGGCCGCGTCGCTGGTGGCACTGACCGCGCTGTGCGTACGGGTGGCCTGGCAGGCCGCCGGCAACCGCTGGCAGCCCCGGCAGACGACCGGAGCCGGCCGGCCGGCTGACTGACCGCCCGTCGCCCCTGGCCCACACGGCCCCGGACGCCCACCCGACGCCCCGCCCGCCCCGGCCCAGCCGACGGCGGCCGGGGCGCGGCGGTCCGGGGGGAACGAGGCCAACGGCTGTGGCGCGCCGGGGCGCGAGGACGGACGCGCCGGCCGACGCAGGGTTTGGTGCGGTGGGTGGATGACGGGTGCGGGGGTGGCCCCATGAGGTCGTGCGCCGGTCGGCCGGTCCGGGCGGGCACCGCCGCCCGGACCGTGGCCGAGGCGCACCGGCCGCGCCCTCGCCCCCGCGGCCCCGGAAGCCCGCCCGGGCAGCCCGGGGCCGGGCCGGTCACGCGCCGAACGTGCCCGGCGGGGGCTCGTGGGCGAGCAGGGCGGTGAGCACCCGGTCCGGGGTCAGGGGGAGTTCGCGGAAGCGGATGCCCGTCGCGTGGTGGACGGCGTTGCCGATGGCCGCCGCCGTGCCCACGATGCCGATCTCGCCGATCCCTTTGCTGCCCATGGGGTTGAGATGGGGGTCGTCCTCCGGCACCCAGTGCGCCTGCACGTCCAGGACGTCGGCGTGCGCGGGCACGTGGTACGACGCCAGGTCGGACTCGGTGAAGTCGCCGAACGCGGGGTCCACGGTGCTGTCCTCGGTGAGCGCCATGCCCAGCCCCATGGTCATGCCGCCCACGAACTGGGACCGTGCGGTACGGGCGTTGAGGATGCGTCCGGCGGCGTAGACGCCCAGCAGCCGCCGCACCCGGACCTCGCCGGTGACCGTGTCGACGGTGACCTCGGCGAAGTGCGCGCCGAAGGCGTGCCGGGCCCAGGGGACCTCGGCGTCGGCCTCGCCGCTGGTGTCGGCGCTCGCCTCGATCCCGCCCTCGGGCAGCGGACCCGGGTGCTCCGCCAGATGCTCCCTCAGCCGCGTGCACGCCCGGTGGACGGCCCAGCCCCAGGACGCCGTCCCCGAGGAACCCCCGGCCAGCGGTGCCGCCGGCAGCTCGCTGCTGCCCACCTCGGTCCGGACCCGCTCCGCGGGCACCCCGAGGGCGTCGGCCGCGACCTGCGCGAGCACCGTCCGCGCCCCGGTGCCGATGTCGGTGGCGTTGGTCCGCACGAGGAAGCCGCCGTCGGGCAGCGCCCGCACCGTCGCGGTGGACGGCGACACCAGGACCGGGTAGGTCGCGGCGGCCACCCCGGACCCGATCAGCAGCGGCCCGGCGGCACGCACCCCCGGGCGCGGGTCGCGGTCGGCCCAGCCGAAGCGGCGGGCGCCCTCGCGCAGGCACTCCACGACATGCCTGCTGCTGAACGGCAGCCCGCTGTCGGGCTCGTTCTCCGGCTCGTTGCGGACCCGCAGCTCCACCGGGTCCAGACCGAGTGCGGACGCCAGTTCGTCGACGGCGGACTCCAGGGCGTACATGCCGGGCGCCTCACCGGGGGCGCGCATCCACGACGGCGTGGGCACGTCCAGCCGCGCCACCCGGTGCCGGGTACGGCTGTGCGGCGAGGCGTACATCACGCGCGCCGGGACGGCGGCCTGTTCCACGAACTCCTTCACCTGCGAGGTGTGCGTCACCACGTCGTGCACGAGGGACGCCAGCCGCCCCTGCCGGTCGGCGCCGAGGCGCAGCCGGTGCAGGGTGGGGGCGCGGTGCCCGACCACCTGCGGCAGCAGCCGGCGCGGGAAGGCCAGGGTGACCGGGCGGCCCGTGTGCCGCGCCGCCATGGCCGCGAGCACCGCGTCGGGGCGGGGTGTGCCCTTGGAGCCGAAGCCGCCGCCCACGTGCTCGGCGACCACGGTGATCCGTTCCCCGGGCAGCCCGAACATCCCGGCGAGCGCCTCGCGCACGGCGTTGGTGCCCTGGCTGGAGGTGTGCACGGTGAGCCGGTCCTCCCCGTCCCACCAGGCGGTGCTCGCGTGCGGCTCCATCGGGTGGTTGTGCAGCGGCGGCACCCGGTACTCGACGTCGACGCGCACCTGAGCGGAGTCGAACGCGGCGTCCGGCTCACCGCGTTCGCTGACCGCCGGGTTGCCGCCGTTGGCGTCGTCGGGGACGTACAGCCCCGGATGGGACGAGGTGAGCGTCACGTCGTGGCCCTCGGCGTCGTAGGTGACGCGGACAGCGGCGGCGCCGTCCCGGGCCGCCTCCAGGGTCTCGGCCACCACCAGGGCCACGATCCAGCCGCGGTGCGGCACGCCGGGTCCCTGGAGCACCGCCAGGACGGGGTCCTCCGGTTCCGCGATCCGCGGCGCGTTCTCGTGGGTGAGGACCGCGAGCACACCGGGCAGCGCGAGCGCCGGGCCGGCGTCGACGCCGGTCACCCGGCCCCGCGCGACCGTCGCCGGCACGGGCCAGGCGTGGGCGCGGCCGGTCACGTCGTGCTCGGCGGCGTACCGGGCGGTCCCGGTGACCTTCTGGCGGCCCTCCCGGCGCTCGGCGGGAGCGCCCAGGGCGGTCTCGGTGCCTGTCATGGGGTCCCTCCTGAAAGGGCCGGTCAGGTCAGGGCGGGCGTGGTGAGCCGGCCCAGGACGTCCAGCGCCAGGCGCCGGGCCAGCGGCACCTTGTAGGCGTTGTCCCGCAGCGGCTCGGCCTGGGCCAGTTCCAGGCCGACGGCGTGCTCGAACGCCGCCGCCGTGGGCGCCACGCCCAGCAGCGCGTCCTCGGCGCGGCGGGCCCGCCACGGCCGGTGCGCCAGCGCCCCGAAGGCGAGACCGACGCGGTCCACGACGCCGTCCGAGACGTGCAGCACGGCGGCGACGGAGGCCAGCGCGAAGGCGTACGACGCCCGGTCCCGGGCCTTGCGGTACACCGACGGCAGCCCGCCCGTGGCCGCCGGCAGCACCACGCCGGTGATCAGTTCACCGGGGCGGATCTCGGTGTCCCGCTCCGGATGCACGCCCGGCAGCCGGTGGAAGTCGGCGGCGGCGACGCCCCGGGCGCCGTCGGGTCCGTACAGTTCCACGCGGGCGTCGAGCGCGGCCAGCGCCACCGCCATGTCCGAGGGGTGGGTGGCGATGCAGTGCTCGGAGTGCCCGAGCACCGCGTGGTCGCGGTGCACGCCCTTCAGGGCGCCGCAGCCGGTGCCGGGCTCCCGCTTGTTGCAGGGCTTGGACAGGTCCTGGAAGTACGGGCAGCGGGTGCGTTGCAGCAGGTTGCCGCCGGTGGTGGCGGCGTTGCGCAACTGGCCGGAGGCGCCGGCGAGCAGGGCCTGCGACAGGACGGGGTAGCGGTCCCGGACGACCGGATGCGCGGCGAGGTCGCTGTTGCGCACCATGGCCCCGATCCGCAGCGCGCCGTCGGGCAGTTCCTCCACCGCGTCCAGCGGGAGGGCGGTGACGTCGACGAGGGCGGCGGGCGTCTCCACGCCGAGCTTCATCAGGTCGACGAGGTTGGTGCCGCCGCCGAGGTAGCGGGCGCCGGGATGGGCGGCGAACGCGTCGGTGGCCTCCTCCACGCTGCCGGCCCGTACGTAGGCGAAGGGCTTCACTCAGACCACGTCCTCCACCGCGTCGGCGATGCGCGGATAGGCGCCGCACCGGCACAGGTTGCCGCTCAGCCGCTCCCGGATCTCCTCCCGGCCGAGCGGCACCGGCGCACCGGAGGGGGTCGCGGGGTCGGTGACATGGGACGGGTGACCGGCCGCCGCCTCGGCGAGCGCGCCGACCGCGGAGCAGATCTGGCCCGGGGTGCAGTAGCCGCACTGGAAGGCGTCCCGCTCCAGGAACGCCCGTTGCACCGGATGCAGCTCCTCGCCGTCACCGGCGAGCCCTTCGACGGTGGTGACCTCCGAGCCGTCGAGCGCCACGGCGAACAGCAGGCAGCTGTTGACGCGCCGCCCGTCCACCAGGACCGTACAGGCGCCGCACTGCCCGTGGTCGCAGCCCTTCTTGGCGCCCGTCAGCCCGAGATCCTCCCGCAGGAGGTCCAGCAGGACGCGGCGGTGGTCGACGGTGAGGGTGTGCGGTTTGCCGTTCACCCGCAGCGTGGTGTCCGAGCGGTACCCGGCGGTGACGGCGGTGGGGTGCTGGCTGTCCATGGCGTCGATGACCTTCCGGGACGGGCCGTGCTGTCCCGTCCGCGTATCCAGCTTCCGCCGGGTGACACGTCGCTCGGCCGTGGCGGAGCGACGAGCGGGACGCGCGGGCGTGCACCGGCCCCGGCGGTGCCGGCCGGACGACGGGTGCCCGGCGCGGACGCGGGGCCGGTTCCGCGCTCCGCCGGGGGCGCGCGTCAGTCGCGGGACCCCGTCGGGCCCTCTCCCGTGCGTCTGAGCCGCTCCAGCGTGCGGGTGAGTCCGCGCAGCGGGGACGGGACGCGTGGCTCCATGGGCGGCTGCGGGGCCGCACCGGCCGCCTCGGCGGCCTCCCGGTAGGCGGCCAGGGCCTCGTTGGCGCGTTCGGCGGCCTCCCGGTACAGGTCACGGGAGTTCGTCATGGCCTCCAGGGCCTCGGCGTACATCGCGACCAGCCGCCGTTCGCGGGCCAGCTCCTCCTCCAGGGTCAGCAGCCCCCACTCCTCGCGCAGCGCGGTGAGGGCCTCCTCGGCGCCCTCCGGCAGCGGCCGGGCCAGCTCGGCGAAGGCCGTCACCGCCGCGATCAGCTCCGCGGGCTCGGAGCCGTCGAGGAAGACGGTGCGGACGGAGAACGCCTCCGCGTCGTGGTCCGGGGGTGCCGGCCTGCCCGGCAGGACCACCGCGCCGCCGCGCGGCAGCTGGACGCCGTGGTCCTGGAGCGCCCAGTTCACCACCCGCAGCTGCTGCGGAGCGGCGCGGTGCTCGACCACCCGGTGCCGCAGGCCCGGAGGCAGCCACCGGGCCAGGGGCACCCGGCCGCGGTGGTCCGGGGTCATCGCCTCGTGGACGACGACGTGGATCTGCCACGAGTGCCGCGCGGCGTCCCGCAGCAGTCGCCGTACGGCCTTGTCGTCCTCGGGAAGGGTGTTCAGGCCGCGCATCCGCAGGCCCGTGGCGGCGTCGCGGTCCCAGGGCACGTCGGGGTCGTCGGGCCAGAACACCGTCGCGGGGGACGGCCACCGCGGGTCCCAGGGTTCCTCCGCCTCCGCCGTCATCGTCCACTCCTGCCCGCCCGCCGAGGCGGGCGCCAGGACGAGCCGGGCCCGCACGGTGACCTGCCCGGGCTCCGCCCTCCAGCGCGCCTCGCGGACGCGCGCGCCCGCGCTGCCGTCGTCCTGCGACGGCTGCCGGAAGTCGTCGATGTCTCCGCCGTCCCTGCGCTCCCGCAGGGTGCGCAGCACCACCTCCTCCGCGTCGGCTCCGACGTGGCGGCCGCGCGCAAGCCACACCGTGGGGGGAATCGAGGGGCGGTCGCTGGAAGAGGTCGGCATGAGTCCATCGGGGGGCGGGGGCATGTGCGGGGACCAGTATCGTCGCCGCCGGCCGGTGCGGATCACCCGGGGGGCCGCCCGGACGACCGTCCGCGGCGCGCCGGAGGGGGGTACGACGGGCCGTGGCCGACAGTGGGCGGGAGCGACCCGGCGCGATCACCGGAGAACGCCGGCCCGGGGACACCGGTACGGGAAACCGGCCCCGGAAACCGACCACCGAACAGGGAGCGACGCGATGAACCTGGACCTCGACGGGCGGACCGCACTCGTGACGGGCTCTTCGCAGGGGATCGGCGCGGCGATCGCCGCCGGGCTGGCGCGGGCGGGCGCCCGCGTGGGCGTCAACGGACGCGACGCCGCCCGCCTGGAGGAGAGCGTCGAGACGCTGCGCGCCGAGGTGCCGGGCGGCGACTTCGTGCCGGTCGCCGCCGACCTCGCCACCGAGGAGGGGGCCCGGGCGGCGGTCGAGGCGCTGCCCGCCACCGACATCCTCGTCAACAACCTCGGCGTCTTCGGTGCCGTACCGGCGCTGGAGATCAGCGACGACGAGTGGCGCCGCTACTTCGAGATCAACGTCCTGGCGGGCGTCAGGCTCACGCGTGCGTATCTCCCCCGGATGAGGGACCGGGGCTGGGGGCGCGTGCTGTACATCGCCAGCGACTCCGCCGTCGTCGTCCCGGCCGAGATGATCCACTACGGGGTGTCCAAGACGGCCCTGCTCGCCGTCGCCCGCGGTTTCGCCAAGGAGGCGGCCGGCAGCGGCGTCACGGTGAACTCCGTCATCGCGGGCCCCACCCACACCGAAGGCGTGGAGGAGTTCGTCCACCAGCTGGTCGGCCGCGACCTGCCCTGGGACGAGGCGCAGCGCGTGTTCATGCGCGAGCACCGCCCCCAGTCGCTGCTCCAGCGGCTGATCGAGCCCGAGGAGATCGCCAACCTCGTCGTCTACCTCAGCTCGGCGCAGGCCTCGGCGACGACGGGCGCGGCCGTCCGCGTCGACGGCGGCTACGTCGACTCGATCCTGCCGTAGCCGCCGCCTGGTCCGGTCGGTCCGGTCGTCGCTAGGTCCGGTCGGTCCGGTCGTCGCTCCGCTCGGTCCCGCCGTCGCTCCGCCGCCTGGTCCGGTCGGTCCGCCGGTCGTCCGGGCGGGCCTCCCGGCCGCCGACGATGTCGGTGACGCCGGACTCGTCGGCGGAGTCGTCCCCGGCCCGGGGAGTGCTCCGGCCGCCGCCGGGCTGCCCGCCCCCGGTGGTGCCGTAGCCGCCCGGCACGCCCGGGACGCTGTCGGCGTCGGCCTGCTCACGGCTGATGTGCCGGGTGGCGCGCACGCCCGCGCGGCGTTCGGAGTACCGGTAGGTGAAGAGGCGGGCCTCGGCGCGCTCCTCCTCGGTGCGGCCGTACCGCTCGGGTCCGTTTTCGGGTGTCTTGCGGTCGTTCATGGCGTTCGCGTACCCCCGCCGGGCGGGGCCATGTGGCGTCAGCCGCCCGGGTCCGCGCGGCGCCGGTCGGCGTCGTCCCAGGCCCGGGTGTCGCGCGGCTCCACGTACGGCTCCTCCTCGGCCGGATGGCCGCCGTCGATGACGCGCTGCCGCGCCAGCTCGGCGTCGAACTCCAGACCGAGCAGGATGGCGAGATTGGTCACCCACAGCCAGATCAGGAAGACGATGACGCCGGCCAGGGTGCCGTAGGTCTTGTTGTACGAGCCGAAGTTGGCGACGTAGAAGGCGAAGCCGGCGGAGGCGAGCATCCAGATCACGAGGGCCAGGAGGCTGCCCGGGGTGATCCACTTGAAGCCGCGCACCCGGGCGTTCGGGGTCGCCCAGTACAGGACCGCGATCATCAGCGTGACCAGCACCACCAGCACCGGCCACTTGGCGATCGCCCACACCGTCAGGGCGGTGTCGCCCACGCCCAGCGCGGTGCCGGCCTGCTCGGCGAGGGTGCCGGTGAACACGACGATCAGCGCGCTGACCACGGCGAGCACCAGCAGCAGTACGGTCAGCGCCACCCGGAGCGGCAGCACCTTCCACACCGGGCGGCCCTCGGGGACGTCGTACACCGCGTTGGCGGAGCGGATGAACGCGGCCACGTAGCCGGAGGCGGACCACACCGCGCCGATCAGACCGACGATCGCGAGCGCGGACCCCAGGCCGGCACTGCCCTGCAACTGCCGTACGGCGTCGGAGATGATGTCCCGGGCCGAGCCGGGGGCGAGCTGTTGCAGGTTGTCCAGCACGCTCTGGGTGGCCGACTGCCCGGCGATGCCGAGCAGGGAGACCAGCACCAGCAGGGCCGGGAACAGCGACAGTACGCCGTAGTAGGTCAGCGCGGCGGCGCGGTCGGTGAGTTCGTCGTCCTTGAACTCCGCGAGGACGCGCCGCAGCAGTGCCGTCCACGAGCGTTTGGGCAGCTCGGTGGGGGAGTCGGGGGCGGCGCGTTCGGTGGCCGCGTCCGGGCCGTAGTCCGCGGGCCGCTCCGGGGCCCGCTCCTCGGTGGGCCGCTCGCCGCCGGTCCCTTCCCGGGCGAGCCGCTCGTCGGACGGCCGAGGGCTCCGGCCGGACGCGTCGTCCTGACCGGTGCCGTGCTTGTCACGGTGGGGGAGATGCAGTCGGGCCATGGAGGGCGGGTAGCCCTTCCCGCCGATCCCACGCACCCGCGCTCGGGATGTGCGGCCCGCGCCGGGGGTGTGCGCCCCGCGCGCAAGGCCGCGCCGTTCACACGTGGTCCGGGGGCCCGGCCCCTTCCCACAATGGTCCGCGCGGGCAGGTTCCGCCCACCATCCGCATCGGGGCGGGGCCTGCCCGCACCCGTGGGCGCACACCTGGGAGGCCCCGGTTCCGGGGCTTTCCGGCCGAAGTATGCCGCACCGCGGGCACGTTCCACTGGAAAATGCCAAAGCCCTCACCTGATGCGTGCACGTTCCGTAGTCTCGGCGTCACGTTCGAGGCACACCTGTGCAGGGGGAGGGGATCCGGCGTGCCCGGAATCGACGAGAGTCTGCTGGAAACCATGCGGCTGCCCGGGGCACGGGGCGCGTCGCTGGTCGACTGGATCAGCGGACTCGCCCTGGGTTCGGTGGGCGAGGCCCCCGGCGGCGACCCCGAGGCGACGGCCGCGGAGGCCGCCGAACTCGCCCGCCACGCCGCGGAGAGCGCCTCCCTGGCGCCGGCCGGCCGTGCCGCCGCGGCCGACAAGGAGCCCCCGGTCGAGGACCTGATCGTCACCACCGCCGACTCCTATCACCTGCTGCGGTTCGTCAGCACCCCGTTCGACAGCACCGTGTTCCTGCACCTGTGGCTGGACCGCAACGACGGCAACCTGGCCCTGGCCCGGATCCGGCTGGCCGAGCTGGCGGACCGCCTGGTGCTCGGATGACGGCGACGACCTGGGCCGCCCACGACACGACCTCCGCCTCGCTGCGCGCCCTGGCCGCCGAGCGCGCGACCGGCGCCCTCTCCGGCGAACGCGGCGTCGTCTACCTCGCCGCCGGCCGCGTCGTGCACGTCGAGTCCGCCCTCACCCCGGACCTCGGCGTCCTGCTCACGCACAGCGGCGCCGTCGCCCCCGACGGCTGGTGGGAGGCGGTGGACCGGGACGGCGCACGGCACCGGGTGGGGCGCCGGCTGGTGGACAGCGGGCGGCTCGCGGCCGGCGCGCTGGAGGTCTGCCACCTCGGGGCGCTCTTCGACGCCGCGTACTTCGTCCTCGCCCATGACGGCCGCGCCCACCGGTTCCGGCCGGGCGCCGCGCACTGGCTCGGCGCGGTCCGCGCCGTGCCGGTGGACACCGTCGTCCGCGAGTCCCGGCGCCGCCGCGCCCTGCTGGACCGCATCTGGCCCGACCCCGCCGTCGACGTCGCCCCGCTCGCGCGCACCCCCGACGCCGCGACCGCGGACCTGCCGGCCCGGCGCGGCCGCATCCTCGCCCGGGTCGACGGCGTGAGCACCGCCGCGGACATCGCCGCCGCCCTGGCCTGCCGCACCTACCACACACTCGTCGAACTGCGCCGCCTGGCCGCCGGCGGACTGATCACGGCCGTTCCGCGCCGCCCCGCACCCCCGCCGGCCGTGGACCCGTGCGGGCCGGCGTGGGACGACCCCGACACGGCCCTGCTGCGCCGGCTTCGAGACGCCTTGGAGGCCTTGTGATCCGCGCGCGCCGACAGCGTGCCGAAAGGAGACTGCTCATGGCCGTCGAGAGGGACGTCCTGGACGAACTGCACCGACTGCGCGCCCGGATACCCCAGTTGACCGGATCGCTCGCGGCCACCGTCGACGGGCTCGTCCTCGCCCACGACGCGCCCGGGACCGAACCCGAAGGGCTCGCCGCCCTGACCGCCGCCGCCCTCGGCGTGGCGCACCGCACGGCCGAGGCCACCGGGCGCGGCGCGTTCCGCGAACTGCTGCTGCGGGGCGCCGACGGATACGTCGCCACCTACGCGGCCGGCCCGTCCGCCGTGCTCACCCTCCTCGCCGACGGCCGCGTCAACGTCGGCCGGCTGCACCTGGAGGGCCGGCGCAGCGGGACGCGGATCGGCGACCTGGTGGCCGGCCGCGTCGGCCCGCCCCGGACCGGCGAGCGGGCCGCGCCCCCCGAGCCGCCCGCGCTCACCGCCGCGGACGGGAGCCGGCCCATCGGCACCCTGCCGGTGCGCACGCCGCAGCGGCCCGCACACCCGCCCCGCCCTTCGGCCGGCGGCCGGCACCGCACGACCTGAGCCGGCCTCGCCGGCGCCGTCGCCCGACCCACAGCCACGACACCGATACACAGGTACACACGGAAGGAAGCCACCATGGCCAACCTGGAGACCTCCCTCAAGGAATGCCTCAGCTCCATCGACGGAGCCACGGCCGTCGCCCTGGTCGACTACACCAGCGGCATGGCCCTCGGCACCCTCGGCGGGACCAAGGACTTCGACCTGGAGGTCGCCGCCGCCGGCAACACCGACGTCGTACGGGCCAAGCTGCGCACCATGGAGCACCTCGGCCTGAAGGAGGAGATCGAGGACATCCTGATCACCCTCAGCACGCAGTACCACCTGATCCGGCTGCTCAAGGGCCGTGGCGGCAACGGGCTGTTCCTCTACCTGGTGCTCGACGCCGGCCGGGCCAATCTGGCGATGGCCCGCCACCAGCTGCGCAGGATCGAGGCCGATCTGGAGGTCTGAACGACGCGACGCCCGGTGCCCGCGGCCGTACACGACCGCGGGCACCGGGCGTCGCCGCTCGGCGAGGGTGCGCTCAGGCGCCGCTCGCCCGGAGCATGTCCTCGCGCTCGACGATCTTCACCCGCTCACGGCCCTGGGGCTCGCCCAGCGCCTTCTCCGCGGCGTCGAGGCGGTACCAGCCGTCCCAGGTGGTGAAGCGGACGTCCCGCTCGGCCAGGAAGGCGTCCACCGCCTCCGGAGCGGGCGTGGCGGGGGTGTGCAGCCGGCCGTTCGCGTAGTCGTCCAGGAGGTTGGCCACCGTCTCGTTGGCGTCGCCCTTGGTGTGGCCGATCAGGCCGACCGGGCCGCGCCGGATCCACCCCGTGACGTACGTCGACCGAAGGTGCTCCCCCGACTCCTGGATCACCCGGCCGCCCTCGTCCGGGACGGTGCCGGACTCGAGGTCCCAGGGCAGCTTGGGCAGCTGGTCGGAGAGGTAGCCGACCGCGCGGTAGACGGCGGTGACGTCCCAGTCCTTGAACTCGCCGGTGCCCTTGACGTTGCCGGTGCCGTCCAGCGCCGTGCGCTCGGTGCGCAGGCCGACGACCCTGCCGTCCTCGCCGAGGATCTCGGCCGGCGACTCGAAGAAGTGCAGGAACAGTTTGTGCGGGCGGTCGCCGACGTCGCGGATCGCCCAGTTCTCCAGCGTCTTGGCGACCATGTCGGCCTGCTTGTTGCCGCGCCGGGTGGCGATCGAGCCGTCGTCGTAGTCGATGTCCTCGGGGTCGACGATCACCTCGATGCTGGGGGAGTGGTCCAGCTCCCGCAGCTCCATCGGGCTGAACTTCGCCTGTGCCGGGCCGCGGCGGCCGAAGACGTGGATCTCCTTGGCCCGGTTGGCCTTGAGTCCGTCGTAGACGTTGGCCGGGATCTCGGTGGGCAGCAGTTCGTCGGCCGTCTTGGCGAGGATGCGGGCCACGTCGAGGGCGACGTTGCCGACGCCGAGCACCGCGACTTTCTCCGCCCGGAGCGGCCAGGTGCGCGGCACGTCCGGGTGGCCGTCGTACCAGGAGACGAAGTCCGCGGCGCCGTAGGAGCCCTCGAGGTCGATGCCGGGGATCGGCAGCGCCCGGTCGGCCGTCGCGCCGGTGGCGAAGATCACGCCGTCGTAGAAGGCGCGCAGGTCGTCCAGGCTGATGTCGGTGGGGTAGTCCACGTTGCCGAAGAGGCGGATCTGCGGCTTGTCCAGGACCTGGTGCAGGGCGGTGATGATGCCCTTGATCCGCGGGTGGTCGGGGGCGACCCCGTAACGGATGAGACCGAACGGGGCGGGCATGCGCTCGAAGATGTCGATGGACACGCCGGGGTCGGCGGCCACCTCGGACTTGAGCAGGGCGTCGGCGGCGTAGATACCGGCCGGGCCGGAGCCGACGATGGCTACCCGCAGCGGGCGGGGCATGATCAGGTTCCCTTCGAGCGGTGACAGATCAACTCGTCGGGAAGCCTAAGCTAAGGCAACCCTAAGTCGGTACGCGGGTCCGGTCTATGGGCTCATAAGGCCCGCTTATGAGTGCCCAAGACGACTGTTTGGGCGGTCCCGCAGCGGAGACGCACAGGAAGGGGGCGGACCCGTCCGGCGGAGGGAGAACCCGTGAGCGACCCGAACCGATGGCGTGCCCTGTGGGTGACGCTCGTCGCGGGCTTCATGGCCCTGCTGGACGTGACCATCGTCGCCGTCGCCCTGCCCTCCATCCAGCAGGGACTGCACGCCTCGGCGGCGTCCGTGCAGTGGGTGGTGTCCGGCTACGCCCTCGCGTTCGCCCTTACCCTGGTGACGGCCGGACGCATCGGCGACGCCTTCGGCAGACGCCGGGTCTTCCTCGCCGCGCTGGCCGGCTTCGTGGTGTGCAGCGCCGCCGCCGGGGCCGCGCCCGACATCGGGCTGCTCGTCGCCGCCCGGCTCGCGCAGGGCGTCGCCGCGGGCAGCCTGGCGCCGCAGAACTCGGCGCTGATCCAGCAGCTGTTCCGGGGCGCGGAGCGGGGCCGGGCCTTCGGGCTCTTCGGTGCCACCGTGGGCGTCTCCAGCGCCGTCGGCCCGGTCGTCGGCGGCCTGATCCTGGCCCTGGCCGGACCGGAGGGCTGGCGCTGGATCTTCTATGTGAACGTGCCGGTCGGCGCGGTCGCCCTGGTGCTCGGCTGCCGCCTCCTGCCCCGCGTGGCCCCCGGCGGGCGGGGGCGCCTGGACCCCGTGGGCGTCGTGCTCCTCGGGGCCGGGATGCTGGCCCTGATGCTGCCGCTGGTGCTCGCCGAGGCCGGCGGCCTGGGCCGGGTGTGGTGGCTGTTCCCGCTGGGGCTGCTCGTCCTCGCCGCGTTCGCCCGGTGGGAGCGCCGGGTGGCACGCCGGGGCGGCGCACCCCTGCTGGACCCGGCGCTGCTGACCGAGACCCGCGGCTACGCCACGGGGGCCGCGCTGGCCGCCCTGTACTTCGTCGGGTTCAGCGGCGTGTGGCTGGTGTTCGCGCTGTTCTTCCAGAACGGCCTCGGCTACTCGCCCCTCCAGTCCGGCCTGGCCGTCACCCCGTTCGCCGTGGGGTCCGCCGTCGCGGCGGCCGTGGCCGGCCGGCTGGTGGAACGGCTCGGCCGGCTGCTGACCGTGTGGGGGCTGGCCGCCGCCATGGCCGGGCTCGGCACGACCGCGGTGGTGCTCTGGCTGGCGCCGGCGCACCTGGCCGCCTGGCTCTCCGCCCCCGCCCTGCTGCTCGGCGGCCTGGGCAGCGGCTGCGTGATCTCACCGAACATCACCATGACGCTGCGCGAGGTCCCCGTGCGCATGGCGGGCGCGGCCGGCGGCGCCCTCCAGACGGGCCAGCGCCTCGGCGGCGCCGTGGGCACCGCCGCGCTGCCGGGGCTGTACTACCTCACGCTCAACGCCACGCACGACAACCACCACGACGCCGTGGCCGTGTCGGTGGGGTCCGGCGTCGCCACCATGGTGTGCGCGCTGGCCGTGGCGGTCCTGGACCGGCGGCGGGAGAGCCACGCCCGTGGCGGACGCCGCCCGCCGCAGGCCCCCCGCGGCAGCGCCCACGCCGGCCGGCCCCGAGGACGCGCCGGCCGGCCCTGACAGGGCGCGACACGGCCCCCGGACGGCCGGCCGGGCCCGGTGACCGGGTCACCCGGCCACCCGGCGGTCAGGCGCGGCAGCGCAGCATCTCCAGTGGCGGATTGGCGAGCAGGTCCGCCCAGAACTCCGCCCCGAACCTGCTCACACCGGCCTCGGACACCTCCAGCGGCACCCAGGCGACCTCGTCGAACCCGGCGGCCCGCAGGCACTTCTCGTACACTTGGCGGCGCGGCAGGGTGCTGAGGATCGTGACCGGCGGATCGAGCAGCGCCGTGGTCCGCACCAGCGGTCCGGCCTCGGCCTCCTCACCGGTCAGCTCCGTGACGAAGCCGTACTTGGCCAGGGAGGGCCCGTCGAAGTCGTAGTCCGGGGACTGGTTGAACAGGAAGAACTCGGCGCCGGGCTTCAGGCTGCGGTGCACGTTGCGGCACATCCGCTCCATGGCCGCGACGTCCTCGGCGTAGTTGAGCAGCTGGACGGCCAGGGCCAGGTCGAAGCGCTGCTCCAGGGGCCGCAGTTCGGCCACGTCGCCCACCTCGTAGCGCACCCCCAGCGGTTCGCGCTCCTCCAGCCGCCGCGCCACGGCGACCATCTCGGCCGAGATGTCGATCCCGAGCACATCGGCGGCCCCGCGCCGCTTCAGCTCCCTGCTGTAGAAGCCGGTACCGGACGCCAGGTCGAGGACCGACCTGCCGCGCACGTCCCCGACCAGGCCCAGTACGCCGGGCACCTCCCCGTACCGCACCACCGGCAGGGCCTTGAAGCCCTCGAAGGCCTCACCGATCTCGTCGTACTGCTGTGCGCTCACCGTGCCGTCCTCCCCTGCACCGGGTCATCCGTCCGTGGCCTCGGCCCCGCATCGCGGGACGCCGCAGGCACTGGCGGGCAGTCTTCCGCCCGCCCGGCGGGCCGGCGTACCGGCAGAAGGCACGAAGATGAGGGCGGCGACCGGGACGCGTCTACGAAACGACGCGCGGGCGCACGCCCGTGAACGGACGAGGGACGGCCTGCCCCGCCGGGTTCAGCGCCGCTTGCCGAACCTGCGCAGCAGCTGCTGGGCCTGGGCGCGGCGGCGCGGGTCCGAGGCGGCGCGCCGCACCTGCTCCGTCGCCCGGCGGCCCTGGGGGCTGCGCGCGAACTCCTTGATCCGGTTCATCATCGAGGCCATGTCGTCCTCCTTCTTCGGTCTTCTTCGGTCCTCTTCGGTGACGGACCGCGTCGGCCGTGCCGTGTCCGCCGAGCCGTACGGTCCTGCCGTCCGTCGTGGGGTCCGCCTACCCGTCCCGTGCCCGCTCACCCCGGCGGCCGTCACGGAATGGGCTGTTCCGCCCAGATGACCTTGCCCTCCGGCGTGTAGCGCGTCCCCCAGCGCTCGGCCAGCTGTGCGACCAGGAACAGCCCCCGCCCGCCCTCGTCCGTCATGGCGGCGTAGCGCAGGTGCGGCGAGGTGCTGGTGCCGTCGAACACCTCGCAGATCAGGCTCCGGTCGCGCAGCACCCGGACGTGGATGGGCTCGGCCCCGTACCGGATCGCGTTGGTGACCAGCTCGCTCAGGATGAGTTCGGTGGTGAACGCCAGCTCGTCCAGGCCCCAGTCGGCCAGCCGCCGCAGGACTTTGGCGCGCACCTCGCCGACGGCCGCGGGGTCGGCCGGCACCCGCCACTCGGCGACCCGGTCCGGACCGAGCGCCCGCGTGCGGGCGACCAGCAGCGCGATGTCGTCGCTGGACCGCGTCGGCGGCCGGCTCTCGAGCACCCTCCGGCAGGTCTCCTCGGGCGAGGGGCCGGCCGTCTCCAGGGCGTCCCGCAGACGTGTCAGCCCGACGTCGATGTCGTGCTCCCGGTCCTCGACCAGCCCGTCCGTGTAGAGCACCAGCCGGCTGCCCTGCGCGAGCTCCAGCTCCGTCGTCTCGAACGGCAGTCCGCCGAGCCCCAGCGGGGGACCGGTCGGCACGTCGGGGAACTCCACGCCGCCGTCGGGCCCGACCACCGCGGGCGGCGGATGACCGGCCCGGGCGATCACACAGGTCCGGGAGACCGGATCGTAGATGGCGTACAGGCACGTCGCACCGGTGACGGGTGCGCTGCCGCCCGCCGCCGCCTCGTCCTGGTCGATCCGGGCGACCAGCTCGTCCAGCAGCGTCAGCAGCTCGTCCGGCGGCAGGTCCAGCGAGGAGAAGTTGTGCACCGCGGTGCGCAGCCGCCCCATGGTGGCCGCCGCGTGCAGCCCGTGTCCGACGACGTCGCCCACCACCAGCGCCACCCGCGCCCCGGACAGCGGCAGGACGTCGAACCAGTCCCCGCCGACCCCGGCCTGCGCCGGCAGGTACCGGTAGGCGATCTCCAGCGCGTCCTGCTCGGGCAGCGAGCGCGGCAGCAGGCTCTGCTGGAGCGTCACGGCCATGCTGTGCTCGCGCGTGTAGCGGCGGGCGTTGTCGATGGAGACCGCGGCGCGCGCCACCAGCTCCTCGGCGAGGGCCAGTTCGTCCTCGTCGAACGGCTGGGGCTGCTCGGCCCTCCAGAAGCTCACCACGCCCAGCACCAGCGTGCCCGCGCGCAGCGGCACGGTGATCAGCGAGTGGATGCCGAACGCCATCACCTGCGCCGAGCGCTCCAGGTCCTGTGCCTGCCAGCCGGGGGACCGCTCCAGGTGCGGCGCCAGGACGGGGCGGCCGGTGCGCAGGCTGTGGCCCTGCGGCGAGGACTCCACGAAACGGAGCTGGTGGCCCACCGCGTACAGCGGCGCGCCCGGGCGCACGCCGCTGAGCGCGGTGCGGCGCAGGGAGTTCCCCGGCTCCGGCTGGCCGCCCGCCAGCACCGCGTCGAACAGGTCGACGGTGGCGAAGTCCGCGAACCGGGGCACCGCCAGCCGGGCCAGTTCCTCGGCGGTGCGGGTGACGTCGAGGCTTGTGCCGATGCCCACCCCGGCCGCGTACAGCATGTCCAGGCGCTCCCGGGCGGTCTCGGCCCGGCCGGACAGGGCCCGCAGTTCCGTGGAGTCGCGCAGCGTGGCCACGCTGCCCGGCGGGCCGCCCTGGATGTCCGTGGGCCGCTGGTTGACGGCCAGCAGCCGGTCCTTGACCAGGTGCACCTCGTCGGTCGCGACCCGGCCGGAGGCCAGCAGGGACGCGGTGTCGGCGGGCAGCGGAAGGTCGCCGACGTGCCGGCCCTCGGCGTCCTCGGGCAGGTCGAGCAGCCGGTGCGCCTCGTCGTTGGCGAGCAGCAGCCGGCCCTCTCCGCCGACGATGAGCACGCCCTCGCGGACGGCGTGCAGGACGGCGTCGTGGTGCTCGTACATCCGGGTCATCTCGTCCGGTCCCAGGCCGTGCGTCTGCCGCCGCAGCCGTCTGCTGACCAGCGCCGTGCCCGCGGTGGCCAGGACGAGCGCCACGGCGGCGGCGACGAGCACCAGCGGCATCTGCCGGTTGGCGGACACCCCCACGTTCTCCGTCGTGATGCCGGCCGAGACCAGCCCGATCACCGAACCGTCGGCCGCCTCGACGGGCACGACGGCCTGGACCAGCGGGCCGATGGTCCCCTCGATCTCCTCGGTCACCGTCCGCCCCTGGAGCGCGGGGGCGATGGTGCCGACGAACTTCTTTCCGATGCGGTCCGGGATGGGGTGCGTGTAGCGGACGCCCTCGGGGCTCATCACGACGATGAAGTCCACGCCCGTCGCCTTGCGGGCGGCCTCCGCGCGCGGCTGGAGGACCGCCGTCGGGTCCGGGGCGCGCAGCGCCTCGCGGATGCCCGGCGCGTTGGCGAACGTGCCGGCCACGGCGACCGAGCGGTTGCGGGCCTCGACCGTGCTGTCGTGCCGTCCCTGGAGCACCAGCGCGACCACCGCCGCCACGACCAGCAGCAGCACGATCACGACCTGGAAGACGAACACCTGTCCGGCGACGGTGCGCCCGGTCAGTGCCGACCGCAGTCCCGCGGCCTCTCCCCGCCGCGACCGGTGTGCGTCTCGCTGCCGCCCAGCGGGCGGACCGCTGGGACGCCGGGCAGACCGAGCTTCCGATCGACCCATTAGTCGGACCATGTGCCCATGTCTACACTGCCGGGACGCGTGAGGCGAGGGGCGTCCCCCCGCCCCGGCGGGCCCGTCCCCGCCGCCGTCGCCCCGTGCCGGACGGCCGCCCGGGGCGGGGGCCTCACCGCCGACTCCCCGGCGCGGGACGGCGGGTGACGAGCAGCAGGGCGATGTCGTCGGGGCGGTCCACGGTGTGCCGGGCCGTCGCGCTGAGCCGGTCGGCCACCCCCGCCAGCCATCGGCCGGTCGGGCGTACGTCGCTGTCACCGGCCCTGGCCAGCGCCAGCCGCAGGCCCGTGATCCCGTCGTCGATGTCCGCGCCGGGCCGCTCCACCAGGCCGTCGGTGTAGAGAGCCAGCACGGCGCCGGGCTCCAGGTGGAACTCCGTCAGCGGATAGCGGGCCTGCGGATCGACGCCGAGCACCACACCGCCGGGGAGGTGCAGCACCTCGGTGCGGCCGTCCGGGTGGCGCACCAGCGGCGGTGGATGGCCCGCCCGGGAGGCGCGGACCAGCCCGGTCGCCGGGTCCAGGCGCAGGTAGCAGCAGCTGGCGAACAGGCCCACGTCCAGGTCGATCAGCAGGTGGTTGGTGCTGCTGAGCACCTCGTCGGGCGGCCGGTCGCCGAGCGCGAACGCCCGGGCGGCGCTGCGCAGCTGCCCCATCGTGGCCGCCGCCTGCACGCCGTGGCCCTGCACGTCCCCGATGACCAGGGCCCTGCCGTCCCCCGACGCCACCACGTCGTACCAGTCGCCGCCCACGTCCATGCCCTGGGTGCCCGGCAGATACCGTCCCGCGGTCTCCATCAGGGGGTGGGCCGGCAGCCGCCGGGGCAGCAGCGCCCGTTGCAGCCCGCGGGCGAGGGCGGCCTCCGTCTCGTACCGCCGGGCCCGCTCCATGGCCTGGGCGATCAGCCCGGCGAGCGCGGTGAGCACCGTCCGTTCCTCGGTGCTGAAACTGCGCGGCCGGTCGAAGCCGAGGATGCAGGAGCCGACCGGACGGCCCGAGGAGATCAGCGGCAGGAATGCACGGGCGCCGACGGTGGCGTCCAGGGGGATGCCCGGGTAGGCGCGGGCCAGGGCCTGCATCGAGTCGAAGAAGAGCGGCCGGCCGCTGGTGAGCGTCTCGACCCCCGGCAGCCGGGCGTCCAGGGCGACGCCCTCGAACGGGGCCAGGAAGCCGGGCGGGAACCCCGTCTCCCAGGCCAGGTACAGGTGCCGGTCCTGGAGCAGGTAGAGGGCGAGCCGCCGGCCCCCGAACGCCGGCAGCAGCTCGCGGACGACGACCTCGGACACCTGCCGCGGCGTGGTCGCCTCCGCCAGGGCCACGGCCAGCACGATGGGCCGGTGCAGTGCGGAGGTGGTGGCGACGACGGGCGGCAGCTCGCCCGGGGGCGGTGCCGGGGACGCGGCGGCCTGCTCGGCCGTGAGACCGGCGGCGGCCTCGGCCACCCGGTTCGCCGGCCGGACCGTGCCGGTCAGCAGGTCCGGCCCGGGATGCACCGACACCGCCAGCCAGTCGCCCTCGTAGTCCGGCGGCCGTGCCGACCGGCCGCCGTCGGGCGGGCGGCGCACATGGAAGTGGACGGGGTCGGGGGACAGCAGCGCGCCCCGCAGGTGGTCCTCGGCCGCCGCCTGGTTCAGCCAGGGCACGGCGTCCCACAGGGAGTGGCCGACCAGCCGTGTCCTGGGCCTGCCGAGCAACCGGGCAGCGCGCGGGTTGGCGTAGACGATCACGCCCAGCCGGTCCAGGCAGAACACCCCGTCGGGCAGCAGGTCCGCCGCGGCGTCGGCCACCGGTCCGAGCCCCGGGTCGCGCACGGCACCCCGCACCGGATCGGTGCCGGGCGGCGCGGCGTACGGCTTCCACAGCTCGACCAGGCGCAGCGCGCCGTCGGCGGTGCGCACCGGCAGGGGCAGCGGCGGCGGCCGGCCGGCGGCGGTCTGCCGCAGCGCGGCGGTGATCCGGTGGCCGTCCTCGGGGGCCAGCGCGGCCATGAGGGCCTCGGCGGTCGCCGACGGGCCCTGGACCGGCAGCGGGAGCAGGGCGCGCAGCGGCTCGTCGACGGTCAGGGCGCCGGTGGCGGCGTCCCAGGCGAAGCTTCCGGCGTGCTGCGCGGGGCGCCGGGCCGCGGGGGGCCGCACGCACACGGGCTCCCCGTCCCAGACGACGGGCGGCCCGGCCTCCGCCGACAGGGCCTCCAACGCGGTGCCCAGGTCCTCGGCGATCCGCGCCAGCCGGTCCAGGTGCCCCACCAGCTCGGCGTTGTCGGAGGCGGCGGGCCGCAGCACGGTGAGCACCCCGAAGATCTTCTGCGGACTTCCGACGGGCAGGTGCAGGGAGCCGAACGGGAACGGCAGGCCGGCCGCGAACTGCGGATAGCGGCGCATCGTCTCCGTGGCGTTGGCCAGAATCACCCGCACGCCCAGCCGGTAGGCGTCCGCCACCGGGAACGGGCGGTCGACGTGCATCTTCCACCAGGGGCGGAACAGCGGGCCGGGCAGTCCGACGAGTGCCGACAGCCGCAGCAGGCCGGGCGTGCCGCTCCGCAGGTAGACGCCTCCCGCATGGCCGCCGGCCGCGGCGACCGCCTCGGTCGAGGCGTCGATCAGCAGCGCCGCCAGCCGACCGGCCGCGCGGCCCGTCTCCTCGGCGCCTGCTGTCATCGGCCCCACCTCGTCCGTGCGCCGTCACGCGGGCGACACAGCAAGAATGCGCCACGGCCACCCCCTCGCGCACCTGGGAGCGGCATGTGCCCTCAGAGCCCGGGGATCGAAACTTTCGAATCCTGGGTGTCCCTGTCGGTGGTCCCGCACCTCTGAGTACGGCTCCCGGGGCCTGCCATGTGAATGCGGTGACAGGCGTTGACCCGACGGGTGGCAGTCCGTAACCTCCTTCGCGAAATTCGGAAACAAGAGCGAAACTTTCGCCGGCCCTCGTCGTTCATGGCTTGCTACTCGACGCTCGTCCGCTCGTCCCCGAAGGGAATGTCATGCAACCGACACGCTTACTCAGGGCCGCCACGGCCGGTCTGATCACCGCCGCCGCCCTGACGGCCGCCACGCACACCGCCGAGGCCGCCGACACGCTCGGGTCGGCCGCGGCCGAGAAGGGCCGCTACTTCGGCGCCGCCGTCGCGGCGGGCCACCTGGGCGAGGCCGGCTACGTCTCGACGCTCGAGCGCGAGTTCAACTCCGCGACGCCCGAGAACGAGATGAAGTGGGACGCCACCGAACCCAGCCGCGGCACCTTCACCTTCGACGCCGCCGACCAGGTCGTGAACCACGCCCTGGGCCGGGGCATGGACGTCCGCGGCCACACCTTCGTCTGGCACTCCCAGCTGCCGTCCTGGGTCGGCGCCCTGGGCGCGGCCGAGCTGCGCTCGGCGATGAACAACCACATCACCCGGGTGATGGGGCACTACAAGGGCAAGATCCACAGTTGGGACGTGGTCAACGAGGCCTTCCAGGACGGCGGCAGCGGCGCCCGCCGCAACTCGCCGTTCCAGGAGAAGCTGGGCAACGGCTACATCGAGGAGGCGTTCCGCACCGCCCGCGCCGCCGACCCCGCGGCCAAGCTCTGCTACAACGACTACAACACCGACGGCGTCAACGCGAAGAGCAATGCCGTCTACGCCATGGTCCGCGACTTCAAGGCCCGCGGCGTCCCCATCGACTGCGTCGGCTTCCAGGGCCACTTCAACAGCGCCTCCCCGGTCCCCTCCGACCTCCAGGCGAACCTCCAGCGCTTCGCCGACCTCGGCGTCGACGTGCAGATCACCGAGCTCGACATCGAGGGCTCGGGCACGGCCCAGGCCGAGAGCTACGCGCGGGTGGTGCGCGCCTGCCTGGCGGTGAGCCGCTGCACGGGCATCACCGTCTGGGGCGTGACCGACAAGTACTCCTGGCGCAGCGGCGGCACCCCGCTGCTGTTCGACGGCGAGTACCGGCCGAAGCCCGCCTACGACGCGGTACTGGACGCGCTGGGCGGCTCCGGCGGGGACGACGGCGGCGGCCCGGGCGACGGCACCGCGGCCTGCACCGCCACCTACACGCGCACCGCCGACTGGAACGGCGGCTACAACGGCCAGGTGACCGTCACCGCCGGCGACCGGCCGATCGGCTCGTGGACGACGACCGTGACCGTGCCCTCGCCGCAGCGGGTCTCGGCCATCTGGAACGCCTCGCCCACCTGGGACGACAGTGGCACCGTGATGACCGTGCGCCCGAGCTGGAACGGGTCCCTGCCCGCCGGGGCGTCGACCAGTTTCGGCTTCACCGTGACGAAGAACGGCAGCGAAGCGGCGCCCGTCGTCGGGGCCTGCACCGCCTCCTGAGCCGACGGCCGCGGCCACCCGGGAGCGGGGGCCGCGGCCGGATCGGCCAGCTGTACGGGCGGGTCAGGCTGCCGTACGGCCGGGTCAGGTGCGGCTGTACGGCTGGATCAGGTCCGGCTGTACGGCCGGGTCATGATCTCCATGTTGTGGCCGTCGGGGTCGACGAAATACGCGCCGCGACCGCCGAACAGCCGGTTGATCCGCCCCGGTTCGGTGTGGCCGGGGTCGGCGTAGTAGGTCACTCCGACGGCCTCCAGCCGGGCGATCATGCCGTCGAACTCCGCGTCGGGGACGAGGAAGGCGTAGTGCTGGCTCTGGATCGGTTCGTTCCGCGTCTCGTAGTAGTCGAGCGTCACGCCGTTGCCGAGGTCGACGGGCAGGAACGGCCCGAAGGGGGCGCCGACCGGCAGTCCGAGGACGGCGGCGATGAACTCGGCCGACAGCTGCCGGTCGCGGGCGCGGACGATGGTGTGGTCGAGCTGGACGGTGCTCGTCCCGTTCTCGTGTGTCATGGGAAGGATGTCTCCGGGTCTTCGCTTCGGTGAGGGTGCGCGGCGCACGGGCGCCGCTCGCGCAGGACGCGGAGAAGAGGCGGGGCTCTGGCCCGCCGGATGCTCACGGCCGGGCCGGGAAACCCACTCGTACATGGCCCGAGGCCGACCCGGCAGTCACCGGGCCGACCTTACTGGGCGTCAGGGGGTGGGACAACGCGGTTTTCCGCCGGACGGGTGACGCCGGCCCGCAGGACGGGATCAGTCGAACGGGTCGAGGGTCAGGTACGCCTCCTGCGGGTTGCCGTCGTGGACCAGCGACTCGTGGTTGCCCACGTCGTCGAAGGCGAACGCGTACGCCTTGCCGTCCGCCATCCGCTCATGGATCGCGCGGGCGTAGTGGTTGGTCACCGAGTCCTGGTAGAAACCCGCGGAACCGCGGTCCGGCTGGTCGGGGTTGGTCAGCAGCGTGGTCCGGTTGAACCCGGCGCACAGCGTGCGCGAGATCGGTCCGCGCACCTCGTCGTTGGGGGCGTCCAGCAGCTTGTGGCACCCGAAGACGCTGTCCGCGTCGGGCTTCTGGAAGGTGGTGACCACGGTGCCGCCGCCGTCGGTGAAGTTCATGACGCCGCCCGAGACCCGGCCGTAGTACTTGATGCCCGGCCGGTCGGCGAACGGGGTGACCGTCAGCGTCTCGGTGGAGTACTTCCGCCAGACCCGGTCGATGTAGTCGTCCAGCACCGAGGCGGGCAGGGATCCGGTCGCCAGTCCGTGGCCGGGGGCCAGCACCCGCAGCACCGTGCCGTCCTGCCGGGTCCGGATCAGGCCGGACCAGCCGCCGGAGCGCGAGCGGAGATCGTTCAGCACCCCGTGGTAGCCACCGGGCTCGAGGTGGCCCGTGGTGCTGGTGCCGCCGTCCGCGCGCCGCACGCCGACCGCGTAGGGGGCCGAGAACATGTCGACCTGGGTGCTGTTGATCCACAGGCCGGAGTCGTTGAGCGTGTACTCCGACCAGTTGAACAGGATGTCGCTGTTCGGGTCGCTGGGGTTCTGGACCGCGGGCTGCACCAGGCCGCCGGTGGCGAGCTGGAACACCAGCTTCTCGCCGTAGGAGAAGTAGATCCGGCCGGAGAGCTTGGGGATCCGGATGGTCTTGGACTGGCCCGGCGCGGGTCCGGCGATGGAGGCGTCGGGTGCCGGGACGGGCGGGGCGCCGCCCGCGGGCCAGGCGTGGAAGGTGCCGCCGGCGTCGGCCCAGCCCTGCCGGCCCGAGGCGAGCTCGGTGCCCAGGGTGTAGACGTACACCGGCTCGGAGCGGCCGGAGTTGTTGGTGATCGTCAGGGGGATGGTCGCGGGAACCGCGGCCTCGGCGGTGGCGGGGGCGCCGGTCGCGAGAAGGGCGCCCGCCACCGCGGTGGCGAGTGCGGCCGTCACGGCCGTGATCCGATGGCGCAGTCTGTCGAGCATGGGTGAGCCTCCGTACGGCCCCTGGGGACAGGGACGCAGTGTGGGGGGAGGAGGTGGACTGGGGTGGGGAGACGGACAGGGGGTGGAGACGGACAGGGGGTGGGGGAGAGGTGTACAGGGTCGGGGACAGGGACGGGGAGGGGGCGTCGGTCTGGTCCGGACCATTTCTGAGAGCGCTCTCAGAGTGCTCTGGAAGCGTGCGCATGTCAATAATGTGGTCGTGGGCGACGCGATCGGCGAGTGGGTGGCGGTGCCGTGGACCCGGGACAAGACCGGTGGACACGGCGGAACTTGGGGCAATGGAATCAACAGGGCCGGTGCGGTGCGTATCGTGTGGGGCCGCGGGCCCTTGCTTCCACTTCCCGGCCCCGGACGGTGAGGCTCTGTATGACTGCGGTGCACAGACCCGATGCCACGGACCCCTCCGCCGAGTCCACGGCCGAGGTCCAGCCCACGGTGGCGGACTTCTCGGGCGGATCGGCGATGATCCCCGCGTCCCGGGACGTCGTGGGCGGCTTCGTCGCGCGACTGGCCGAAGCGGGCGTGGAGACGGCCGACGGCTTTCCGGACGCCGCCCGCCTGGTCGCCAGCGAGCTGGTGACCAACGCCCTGCGTCATGCGCCGGGTCCGTGCCGGCTGGGGCTGACCCTGGTCGACGGCGCGCTGGAGATCGCGGTGTCGGACACGGGGGACGGCTTTCCCACATTTCTCCCCAGTGACCCGCGGCGCGTCGGCCGGCACGGTCTGGAGATCGTGACGCGACTGTGCGACGAGGTGATCACCAAGCCGCACGCACGCGGCAAGACCGTCTACGCGCGACTGCCGTTGCGCTGAGCGAGGGCGGTACCGGGCCGGGGGCGCGGGGCGAGCCGCCCGGCACCCCCGGCGGTCAGCCGGTCAGGGCCTCGTCGAAGGTGGCGTAGCAGGGGATCAGCGCGTCCACGCCCACGAGTTGCAGCACCCGCCGCACCGCCTGCCGTGGCGCGGCCAGCCGCAGCCAGGCGTCACGGGCCTGGGCCGTCTGGTGCGCGCTGATGAACACGTTGATCCCGCTGGAGTCCATGAAGGCCACTTCCCGCAGGTCGACGACCGTGCCGGGCGCCGTCTCCACGGCGGACATCAGCACGTCGCGCAGCTGCCGGCTGCCGTCGAGGTCCACCTCTCCGGCGAGAGTGACGACGCAGACGCCGTCGTCGGTGGTGGTACGGGTGATCAGCAGCCGCTCGGGCACCGCCGCTCCCTCGGTCTCCGCCACGCTTCCCTCGCTTCTCGTGGATGTCCGGCCCTCGTCGCGGCCATCATGCCAAGGTCCACCGGTGCCCGGGGGCGTCCGCGGCCGGAAAGCGTCCGGCGCGGAGTGAAGATCCGATGGGCCGACCGTGACTGTACCGGAGCCGCGGCGGGACGTTGAAGTGCCCCGTCCTGGGCAGACGGCGTGAGTGATCACTATCTGATCTTCACACCGATCCAGTGAGGGGGGACAGCTCCACCGTGCCCGTGCCTGCCCGTCGTATACGGCCGACACAGCGTCGGCGCTCCTTCGATCTGCGGTCCACCGCCGTGTCCTTCGGCGTCCTCGCCCTGCTGCTGAGCCTGGCCGGATTCACGGTGCGGACGGTGGCCGAGGCCGTCCAGCACCGCCCGCTCTGGGTGGCCGTCCTCGCTCTGCTCGGTGTCGCCGCCGTGGCCCGCCGGCGCCGTCGCCGCCGACGGCCCGCCGCGCCGGCCCGGGCCGTCCGCGAGGTCGGCGCCGCCCTCGACGAGGCCGCCCGGGCGGCCGCCCCGGACCCGCACGTCACCGAGGAGGGCGACCGCTACGGGTCCGGCCACGAGGTCCTCGACGTGGAGGGCTACGACGCCACCGACGCGCCCGGCCACGAAGCGCCCGACGCGGACGGCTACGACGCCCTCGACGCCGACGAGTTCGAACGGGCGGTGGCCGGGCTGTGCGAGCGGGACGGGTGCACCGGGGTCGAGGTGGTGGGCGGCGCCGGCGACCTCGGCGCCGACGTGCTGGCCGTGACGCCCGACGGGCGCCGCATGGTGATCCAGTGCAAGCGCTACGACAGCGACGCCACGGTCGGTTCCCAGGACGTCCAGCGGTTCGGGGGCACCTGCTTCGCCGTCCACGGGGCCGAGGTCGCCGCCGTCGTCACCACGGCCGGCTTCACCGCCCCGGCCGCCGAGTACGCCCAGTGGTGCGGGATCGTCTGCGTGGACCGGCGGGCCCTGCTCGCCTGGCGCGACGGCACGGGCCCGGCTCCGTGGGAGGACCCGGTGGGCGCCGGGGAACCGCCGGGGCCCTGAAAGCCTGCCGGCCGCGCCCGGTTCGCCGCACCGCCGTCAGCTGCCCGGCCCGACCGCCGTCAGCTGCGCGGTCCGGCCGCCGTCAGCTGCCCGTGACCGGCCGCCCGCAGACGCCTGTGTCCGGCCGTCACGCCTCGGTGTCGCGGTCGACGGCCCGGTGCACCTCCGCCTCGACCTGGCGCCGGTCCCGGCCCTGCTCCCTGACGTACTCGGCCATCGCGGCGCCGGCGTCGCGGTCGAGATCGCGCCAGGCGCGGAGCGCGGTCTCGTACGTGTGCGACTGGCGTGCGGTCCACTCTGCCTGGGTGGGCGGCCCGTAGGAGTCGCGCAGCTTCTCGACCCGGCTGTGCGCCTGGTCCGCCGCGCGCCGCTTCTGCACGAGCTCGTCGAATGTGTGAGCCACACCTCAACGCTAGTCAGCGGTCCGCCGTCGCGCGCGCCGAGCGGGTGTCCGCCGGGCTTCAGCCGTGTCCCGCCAGGGCGTCGCCGACGCAGGCCCGCACGGCGTCGGCCGCCTCGGCGCGGTCCTCGGGCACCAGTCCGATCCGCGTGCGCCGGTCCAGCAGGTCGGCCTCGTCCAGGGCGCCCTCGTGCCGCACCGCCCACAGCAGTTCGGCGCCGGTGACGGGGTGGCCCGGCAGGACCGGCTCCGCGAGCCGCGGGTCCCGCTCGGCGAGGGCGTGCACGGCAGGTGCCTCGGTGCCGTACCGCCGTACCAGACGGCGCGGTGCCCGCAGCGCCGCCAGGGAGCGGGGCGCGGCGGCGCCCACCAGCGGGAGCCCGGCGGTGGGGGAGGGGCCGGCGGCCAGCCCCCGCGCGGCGACGGCGGCGTCCACCGCGTCCTCGGCCATGCGCCGGTAGGTGGTGAGCTTGCCGCCGACCACGGTGACCACGCCGTCCGCCGAGGTGAGCACGGCGTGCCGGCGTGAGACGTCCGCCGTGCGCGGGGCGCCGCCGGGCCGCGCCGCGGAGGTGGTGTCCAGCAGCGGGCGCAGACCGGCGAAGGCGCCGGCCACGTCGTCGCGGTGGACGGGCACGTCGAGCGCGGAGCCGAGCACGTCGAGCAGGAAGCCGATGTCGGTCTCGGGGGCCTCGGGGACGTCGGGGACGGCGCCGTCCACGGGCTCGTCGGTGAGGCCCACGTAGACCCGGCCGTCGCCCTGCGGCAGGACGAGGACGAAGCGGTTGGTCTCGCCGGGGACGGGGATGTGCAGCCCGGCGGGGAGCGGTCCGAGGCGGTCGGAGCGCAGGACCAGGTGCGTGCCGCGCGAGGGCCGGACCCGGATGCCGTCCACCAGGTCGCCGGCCCACACCCCGGAGGCGTTGATCACGGCGCGGGCGCGGATCTCGCCCTCCTCGCCGGTGCGTTCGTCGCGTATGCGGGCGCCGGAGGCGGTCAGCTCCAGGGCCCGGACGCGGGTGAGGACACGGGTGCCGTGCGCGGCGGCGGTGCGGGCGACGGCGGTGACCAGGCGGGCGTCGTCGGTGAGCCGGCCGTCCCAGGAGAGCAGGCCGCCGCGCAGCCCGTCGGGGCGCAGGCCGGGGGCGAGGTGGCGGGTCTCGACCGCGGACAGCCGGCGCGGCGCGGGCAGGGTGGCGCGGGAGGTGCGGGCGGCCAGCCGCAGGGCGTCCCCGGCGCGCAGGCCCGCCCAGGCGAGCGCGGCCTGCCCCCGGGAGACCATCGGCGTCAGCGGCAGGACGAAGGGCTGGGCGTGGACCAGGTGGGGTGCCGTGCGCTCCATCAGCACACCGCGCTCGACCGCGCTCTCGTGGGCGACGTCGAGCTGTGCGGAGGCGAGGTAGCGCAGCCCGCCGTGGATCAGCTTGGAGCTCCAGCGGGAGGTGCCGAACGCCAGGTCGTGGGCGTCCACGGCGACGACGTCCAGACCGCGGGCGGCGGCGTCCAGCGCGGCCCCGGCACCGGTCGCGCCGAGGCCGACGACCAGCACGTCCACGACCCGGCCGTCGGTGGCCTCGGCCAGTTCGCGCGAGCGCCGCACGGCGGAGAGGGAGGCGGCGGGGGAGGACGAGGCGCAGGCCGAGGGGGAGCGGGCCGGTACGGGCGGGGGTGAGGGCGAGGCGGACGGGCGGGGTCCGTCGGCGGCGCCGCTGGTCGGGCTCATGGGGCGAGGGTCCTCTCCAGGATGGTGCGCAGCTCCGCGAGGAAGGCCGCGGTGGTCAGGTCGGCGTCGTCCTCGTCGGTCATGGTCCGCAGCGACAGGGCGAAGGACTGGACGATCAGCAGCACGGCCCGCGCCTGGCGTCCGGGGTGGGCCTCGCGCACGGAGCCGTCGGCGTGGCCCTCCCGCAGCGCGTCGGCGAGCAGCCCCAGGAGCGCCTCCTGGCTGGCGCCGCGCCGGTCGAGCACATAGGGCAGGAGCAGTTCCGGATCGACGTCGACGATCTTGTGGAACAGCGGATGGGCGCGGAACGCCGTCACGCCCGCCACCAGTCCGTCGACCAGCAGGGTGCGCGAGTCCGTCCCCGGCCGGCGCTCGGGCATGGCCCCGGTCGCCACGGCGATCCACTCCCGGGTCATCAGGTCGCCGACCAGCGAGCGGACGTCGGGCCAGCGCCGGTAGAGCGTCATCCGGGAGACGCCCGCGCGGCGGGCCACGTCGGTCATGGTCGTACGGCGCACCCCGACGGCCAGCACGCAGTCGCGCACGGCGTCGAGCACCGCGTCGCCGTCGGAGGAGTTCTGCCGGGCCGAACCGTTGTGACGAATAGGCGTCATGTGTAACAGTGTAACGCCCCGTGAGGCCGCCGCGGCGGCATCCCCGCGAAACGACCGGTGAGGACGACAGGCATGGACATGCTGTGGAACGGCTGGGGCGACCCGGCCAGGGCGACGCCGCTGCCGAAGGACGTGACCGGCCTGCTGCGCGACTGGCTCGGCGTCGAGCCCCGGGCCACGGCGCCGGCCCGGCTGGAGGAGGTCGCGGTCCCCGAGGCCGCCCTGGACGAGGCCGCCCACCGGGCGCTGCGGGCCGCCGTCGGCGACCGCGCCGACCGGGTGCGCACCGACGCCGAGACCCGCGTCCGGCACACCCGCGGCAAGTCCACCCCCGACCTGCTGCGCATCCGCGGCGGCGACGCCACCGACGCCCCGGCCGCCGTCGTCCTGCCCGGCAGCCACGACGAGGTCCTCGCGGTGCTCCGCGCCTGCGCCGCACACCGCCTGCCCGTCGTGCCGTTCGGCGGCGGCACCTCCGTCGTCGGCGGCCTCGCCCCCGGGCGCCACGAGCCCTTCGTCGCCCTGGACCTGCGCCACCTCGACCGCCTGCTCGCGCTCGACCCCGTCTCGCGCACCGCCACCCTGGAGCCCGGCCTGCGCGCCCCCCGGGCCGAGGCGCTGCTCTCCGAACACGGCTTCACCCTCGGCCACTTCCCCCAGTCCTACGAGTGGGCCACCATCGGCGGCTTCGCCGCGACCCGCTCCAGCGGCCAGGCCTCCGCCGGGCACGGCCGCTTCGACGAGATGGTGCTGGGCCTGACCCTCGCCACCCCCGAGGGCACCCTCGACACCGGCCGCGCCCCGCGCTCCGCGGCCGGACCCGACCTGCGTCAGCTGGTGCTCGGCTCCGAGGGCGCCTTCGGCGTCATCACCTCCGTCACCGTCCGCGTCCGGCCCGTCCCGCGGGTGCGCCGCTACGAGGGCTGGCGGTTCGCCTCCTTCGACGAGGGCGCCGCCGCCCTGCGCCGGCTCGCCCAGGACGGACCGCGTCCGACGGTGCTGCGGCTGTCCGACGAGACCGAGACCCTGATCGGGCTCGCCCAGCCCGACGCCATCGGCGCCGGCACCGGGCGGCAGAACGCCGGCTGCCTGGCCGTCGTCGGCTTCGAGGGCACCGAGGAGGACACCACCCACCGCCGGGAGGGCGCCGCCGCCGTCCTCGCGGCCTGCGGCGGCACCTTCGCCGGCGAGGAACCCGGGGAGAAGTGGGCCCGGGGCCGCTACTCGGCGCCGTACCTGCGCGACGCCCTCCTCGACGCCGGAGCCGTCGCCGAGACCCTGGAGACCGCCACCTACTGGTCGCGCCTGCCGGACCTCTACACCGCCGTCCGCGAGGCGCTCACCTCCACCCTCGCCGGGGCCGGCACGCCGCCGCTGGTCATGTGCCACATCTCGCACGTCTACGAGAACGGCGCCTCCCTGTACTTCACGGTCGTCTCCGCCCAGGGCGACGACCCCGTGGCCCACTGGACCCGGGCCAAGCACGCCGCCAACGAGGCGATCCTCGCCGCGGGCGGCACCATCACCCACCACCACGGCGTCGGCACCGACCACCGCGACTGGTACGTCCGGGAGGCCGGCGACCTCGGCATCGCGGCGCTGGGCGCGGTCAAGCGGCGCCTCGACCCGGACGGCCTGCTCAGCCCGGGCGTCCTGCTGCCCGCCGACTGAGCCCGGCCCCGGCCCACGCCCCGTCGTCCCGTGGGACGACAGGCGGGCACGACCATCAGGGGACCGCGGCCCGGCGCATCCGCCGCACGACGGCGGCCCGCACCCGCCTCCCGGCACGGCAGTCCGCACACCCGTCAGCCCGAAAGGCACATCGATGCGACAGTTCACCGCCGTCGTCAACCCCACCGCGGGCGGCGCCACCGGCGCCGCGGCGCTGCTGCGGGTGGCCCGGCTGCTGCGGGAGGCGGGCGCCGGGCTGCGGACCGAGTACAGCCGCAGCCTCGCCCACGCCCGCGAACTCGCCCTGCGGGCCGGGGAAGAGGGGCACGTGGTGCTCGCCGTCGGCGGCGACGGCGTCGCCGGGGGCATCGGCGGCGCCCTCAGCGGAACCGGCACCCCGTTCGGCCTGGTCCCGGCCGGACGGGGCAACGACTTCGCCCGGGCGCTGGGCCTGCCCACCGACCCCGCCGGCCTGGCCCGGGTCCTGCTGGACGGCGAGCCGCGCCCCGTGGACACCATCGAGGTGACCTCGGCCGTCCACGACCGCGTCGCCGTCCTCGGCAGCGTCTACGCGGGCATCGACGCGCTCGCCAACCGCCACGCCAACCGGGCACGGCTGCTGCGCGGCACCGCCTCCTACTACGCGGGCGCCCTGCGCGCCGTCACCACCTGGCGCCCGACCCGCTACCGCGTCACCGTCGACGGCACGGAACACGCGTACACCGGCTACACCGCGGTGGCCGCCAACTCCGGCTACTACGGCTCGGCCCGCCTCATCGCCCCCGGCGCCCGGCTCGACGACGGGCTGCTCGACGTCGTGATGATCCACCACGCGCCACGCCGGCTGTTCTTCACCCTGATGAACGAACTCGACACCGGCAAACACGTCCACCGGCCCCAGGTCCGCGTCGTCCGCGGCAAGGAGATACACATCGAGGCCGACCGGGACGTGCCCTACGGCGCCGACGGCGAGGTCGAGGCGGTACTGCCGGTCACGGCAAGGGTGCTGCCCGGCGCCCTGCGCGTCCTGCGCTGAACGCGCGCGCCGGGCAGCCCCCGTCCGCCGCTCACACCTGCGTGGTGAACCGCTCCCACACCCGGTGGCTCTTCAGCAGCTCGGTGACCTGCTCCAGGGTCGCGGTGGCGGAGTCGCCCACGACCACGCCCGCCGCGTCCGCGGGGACCCCGGCCGCCTCCAGGGCCACCTCGCCGTCCGCCCAGGCACCGATGGCCTTGCCGTGCCGGAACGCCTCCGACAGCAGCAGCCCGACCCGCGGGTCCGTGGTCGTCGGCCGGGCCGGCGCCGGGTCGGACTTGACGTCCCGCGCGGTGTACGCGTCGCTGCCCACCCCCGGCGTCCCGGCCAGCAGCACGGCGTCGAACTCCACGGAACGCGCGGTCACATAGGTGCGCTGCACGGTCAGCGTGTCCTCGCCCGAGCCGATGGTGCCGCCGGTCGGCGCGATGATCAGCGGGACCATCCCGGCGTTGAGCACGGCCTCCCGCACCGCTCGCACCCCGTCCAGGTCGCCGTCCCCGCCGGTCAGGATGCCGATGATCCGCCCGTCGGTCGGCCAGGTGCGCCCGACCTGCGACAGCGCCGGGCTGGGCTCGACGTCGGCCAGGGGCACGGTGGGCTTCGGTGCCGGCAGCCCGAGCCCCTGGGCGACCTGCTCGCACAGCTCGGGGTCGATGTTGGCGAGCACCTGAAGCGCCCGCTCCTTGACCGCCTGCTCGTAGCACTTGCCCAGTTCGAAGGTGTAGGCGCCCACGATGTGCTCCCGCTCCACCGGGCTCATGCTCAGCCAGAACCGGCGCGGCTGGCTGAAGTGGTCCGCGAACGACTCGGGCGCCTCGCGCACCTTCGTCGCCTCCGGCACCCGCACCGGCGCCTCGACGTACGCCGCGGCCTCGGGACCCGCCAGGAACGGGCAGCCGCCGTCCAGGGAGTTGGGCCGGTAGGGGGCGACGCCCCGGTGCACGGCCGTCTGGTGCATGCCGTCCCGGAGCATGTCGTTGACCGGCGCCTGCGGCCGGTTGACGGGCAGCTGCGGGAAGTTCGGCCCGCCCAGCCGGGTGATCTGGGTGTCCAGGTAGGAGAACAGCCGCCCGGCGAGCAGCGGGTCGTCGGTGATGTCGATGCCGGGGACGAGATGGCCGACGTGGAAGGCGACCTGCTCGGTCTCGGCGAAGAAGTTCGACGGGTTCCGGTCGAGCGTGAGGAGCCCGACCGGCTGCACCGGCGCCAGTTCCTCCGGCACGAGGTTGGTGGAGTCCAGCAGGTCGATGCCCTCGAAGGTCTGGTCCGGGGTGTCGGGGAAGGTCTGGATGCCCAGCTCCCACTGCGGGTAGGCGCCCGCCTCGATGGCGTCGGCGAGGTCCCGGCGGTGGAAGTCCGGGTCCACTCCGCTCGCGATCTGCGCCTCCTCCCAGGTCAGGGAGTGCACGCCCAGCTTCGGCTTCCAGTGGAACTTCACCAGCGTGGTGCTGCCGTCGGCGGCGACCAGACGGAACGTGTGCACGCCGAAGCCCTCCATCGTCCGGTAGGAGCGCGGGATGCCCCGGTCGGAGATGTGCCACAGGGTGTGGTGGGTGGCCTCGGTGTGCAGGCTGACGAAGTCCCAGAAGGTGTCGTGGGCGCTCTGCGCCTGCGGGATCTCCCGGTCCGGCTGCGGCTTGACGGCGTGGATGATGTCCGGGAACTTGATGGCGTCCTGGATGAAGAAGACCGGGATGTTGTTGCCGACCAGGTCGAAGACGCCCTCGCTGGTGTAGAACTTCGTCGCGAAGCCGCGGGTGTCCCGGACCGTGTCCGCGGACCCGCGCGAGCCGACCACCGTGGAGAACCGCACGAACACCGGTGTCTCGACGTCCTTCTGGAGGAACTCCGCCTTGGTGACGGAGGCCGCCGTGCCGTAGCTCTGGAAGACGCCGTGCGCCGCCGCGCCGCGGGCGTGCACCACGCGCTCCGGGATGCGCTCGTGGTCGAAGTGCATGACCTTCTCGCGCAGGTGGTGGTCCTGCAACAGCACCGGACCGCGCGGCCCGGCCTTGAGCGAGTGGTCGCTGTCGTACAGCCGGGTGCCCTGGGCGTTGGTCAGATAGGCCCCGGCCTGCGCCATCCGTGCCTGGTCGGCGCCGGTCGGCTGCCCGGTGGGGGACACCGTGTCCGGTCCGCTCTGGTCCGGCTTCGGGGGCAGCGGCTCGCGCGGCTCGACGGGTTCGGCGAACGGGGGCGACTCGGCGGCCGGCTTGCCGGGGATCCCCTCCGCCGGTCCCGCGCCGTCGCCCCGCAGGGTCTCGCTGACCTTGTCGGCTGCCCGCTTCAGGGGGTTGGCCTCGCTCATGCGTCTACTTCCTCCGGTTCCGGCCGTGTCGGTCTGCCGATCGCGGCGCGAGTACCCATGTGGGTCGGGTCAAGCGGGCGTCGGCGCGAGGTCTGGGGGAGCGGGAGCGTCAGACGATCGTCTCGCCGTCGTGGGTGCCGCCCTGGCAGCGCTTGCTGAACCCTCCGGAGCCCTGGCCGTCCGCCGTGACGATGATCATGCCGCCGCCCCGGACGCACTCCAGCGCGGTCACGTCCGCCGGCGCATGGGCGGCCCGGCTCACCGGGGCGGGCGCGGCGTCCGCCGCCGGGGCGGGGAGGACCACCGCGACGGCCAGGGCGGCGGTCAACGCGCACGACGACTTGTTCATGGCAGCTCCAGTTCCTCGTGACCCGTGCGTCATCAGCCTCGGGGGCCGGGGCGGGCACCGCGACCGGACCGGGGCGGGCGGGGGAACCGCGCCGCCCTCGCACGCGGGCACCGCCTTGCGCCGTATGCAGCAGCAGCGCGGGACCGCCCCTCGCGCCGCGCACGCTGTCCGACAACATCGCCGTCGCCCTGATGGCGGAGGCGATCGGGGCGCGCTGTTCGGCGGCAAGGTCCTGCGCGCGCAGCGGCAGTGAGTGCCCGGCGCCTCTCAGCCCGCGGGGCCCGGCCGCGACTCCGCCGGCCCGGGCGTCTTCCGCCACACCACCCGGTGCGGTGTCGTCCTCGGCCACACCGGCGACTCCCCGGCTGCACGCAACCGGCGGCCGCCACACCGGACGGCCGCCGCTCGCTGACGTTCTCCGCCACCACACAGATCGACGAGACCCCCCGGACCGACGCGCCGGATGTCGCGCCCTCCAGGAGGGCCTGGTCTGCGCCCTGCTGCGCGGCGGTTCCTAGGACCGGCCGCCCGGCCGCCCTCCGCCGCCGGGCGCCCCGTCGCCCTCGTGGGTCACGCGCACCCCGTCGCCGAACACCACCCGGGTGCGGGCGCCGTCCGCCCAGACCACTTCCGTGCCCGTGTCCCCGGCCGTCACCGAGGCGACGGCGTCCGGCAGCGGGCCCGGCCCCGGCGCGGCGGTGAGGACGGCCAGGCTCACGTGCAGGGAGGTGCCGCCCGCCCGGCCCGTGAGCCGGGGCACCCGCGCCCAGCGCGTGTAGGCGGTGCCCTGCGGGGCGCGCACCGGCTCGGGGCCGCCCTCCCAGCCGTGCAGCCCGCACAGCGCGGAGACCAGCGGCTCGTCGGGGCCGGTGGCCCAGCCGGTCTGCGTGACCCGGGCACCGGCCGGTGCCCCCGTCACCCGGTGCACGCGCAGCTCGTACACGCCCCGCGCCACCGTCACGCTCTCCACCCGCAGCCCCGGGACCATCGGCGGGCCGCCCGCGAACACCGGCCGGTGCCAGGACGCCGCCCAGCCCCAGCCGTCGCCGTGCCCCGCCCCGAGCGGGTGGATGCGGCGCCGGACGCCGGACCGCCCGGCCACGTCCACCGACAGCCGGTTGTCCGCCACGTTGCCGACGGCCGTCGGGCCGGTCCGCGTCGAGTACGCCTGACGCCCGTAGTGCGGGTCGTCCTCGTCGGCCGACTCCCCCTCGTGGGGACGCACATGGTCGCTGCCGTGGTTGTGCAGCCGTACGATCCCGTCCTCGCGCGTCGCCTGCGCCAGCAGCCCCGGCACGGGCAGCGCCAGCACCCGGTCGGCCTCCTCCACCGGCGCGGGTTCCTCCACGGCCGTCCACAGCGGGTGGTCCGCGGGCGCCAGCAGGGACACGAACGCCTTCGACGCCCAGTACGGGGAGGCCGGCCCGGAGTACGACTGGAGGGTGGCCGGGTGCGGCCCGTGCCAGCCCGGGCTCAGCAGCCCGTCCCCGGTCAGCGCCCCCCGGTCCAGGAAGTACCGCAGGCTGCCGCTGGCCAGGCGGCGGGAGGCACCCGGCGTCAGCGGGGTGTGCCCGGTCAGCGCGCCCAGGCTCACCGCGGCGGACGCGGCGAAGCGGTAGGCCAGCGACCGGCCGAAGTGCAGCGGCGCCCCGTCGGCGCCGAACATCAGGCCGAAACCGTCCAGATGGGCGCGCAGCCGCCCGCCGTACCGGGCCAGGGCGCCGGTGTCGCCGGCGAGATGGGCGTCCAGCACCGGATACAGGTGCAGCGCCCAGCCGTTGTAGTGGTCGAAGGCGCGTCCGTCGCCGTCCGCGTACCAGCCCTCGCCGCGGTACCAGCCCTCCATCAGCTCCAACGCCCGCTGCCGGGCCGCCGCCGTCTCGGTGTCGCCGCGGCCCACCGACTCCAGGAACCCGGCGACCGTGTACGGGAACAGGTACCAGTTGTTCGGCGCGGGCGTGTGCCGCAGCGCGCCGCGCAGCCATTCCTCCGCCCGGTCCTGCACCGGCGCGTCGAGGTGCTTCCACAGCCACGGAGCGGTGAGCCGGAGCCCGAGGGCGACCGACGCGGACTCCACCATCGGCTGGCCCTGCACGTGGTGGTCGAGGATCAGCGGCCAGGACTCGGTGTCGTCGCGGCCGGGAGAGCGGGTGCCCGAGGCGAGGCCGCGGGCGTAGCGCTCCAGCAGCCCGTGCGGATCGGCGCCGCCGGCGCCCGCGATCCGGAAGGCCGCCGCGAGAAACGTCCGCGCAAAGCCCTCCAGTCCGTCGGAGCGCACGCCCGACCGGGACGGCCGCCCGGGCAGGTCCAGCAGTGCGCAGCCGGGGGTGCTCCACCGCCAGGCGGCGGTCAGCAGCCCGTCGGCCACCGCCTCCCAGTGGGCCCGGCAGAAACCGGTGTACGGACTCGCCGCGCGGTCCTCGGCGGGCAGGTCGAACGGGATGCTCATGCCGCTCATGCGAGGAAGGCCAGCCTTTCGCGTCGTACGGGATGGAGGAAGCCGGCGCCGGACGCCCAGCGGGCGGTCTCGGCGAGGGCCAGGTCGGCCAGGCGGCGCCACTCGTTGCCCTGGGACCCGGCCAGATGCGGGGTGATCAGGGCGTTGTCGCACTCCCACAGCGGGTGGTCCGGCGGCAGCACCTCGGGGTCGGTGACGTCGAGGACCGCCCGGATGCGGCCCGCCAGCACGGCCCCGGTCAGCGCCTCCTGGTCCACGACCGCGCCCCGCGAGGTGTTGATCAGCACCGCGTCGGGCCGCATCGCCCCGATCAGGTCCCGGCCGACCAGGCCTCGGGTCTCGGGCAGCAGCGGGGTGTGCACGCTGACGGTGTCGCAGCGTGCGAACAGCTCCGGCAGCGTCACCCGCTCGACGCCGAGGGCGGCGGCGTCCGCCGCGTCGACGTACGGGTCGTGCAGCAGCACCTCGACGTCGTGCGGGCGCAGCAGTTCGATCACCCGGCGGCCGATCAGCGACGCCGACAGGATGCCGACGGTGCGCCGGTAGTTGCCCTCGGTGCGGGGGGTGCGCAGCCAGTTGCCGCGCGCCTTGGACGCGCGGTAGTCGCGGGCCCGCTCCAGGACCCGCTTGCCGGTGAGCAGGATCATGCCGAGCGTGTACTCCGCGACCGGTACGGCGTTGGCGGCGGCGGAGGAGGACACCTCGAGGCCGCGCTCCCAGCAGGCGTCGGTGACGTGCCCGCGGACGCTGCCCGCGGTGTGCACCACCGCCCGCAGCCGGGGCGCCGACCGCAGCACCCGTGCGTCCAGCGGCGGGCAGCCCCAGCCGGTGATCAGCAGGTCGGCGCCGGCGAGCACGGTGCGGGCCCGCGGGGTGGTCAGGTCGTCCAGCACGGGAGGCGGGGCGAGGTCGCAGACGGTGCGGAAGGCGCTGAGCGTCTCGGGGTCCAGGACGGCCTCGGCGGCGTCCCGGGACATGGCCACGGCCGCCCGTGGGCGGAAGCCGGGACCGGGGGCGTTCGGGGTCACTTGACGGCTCCGGCGGTCAGTCCACTGCGCCAGAAGCGCTGGAGCAGGACGAAGGCGAGGATGAGGGGGACGACGGCGACCAGGGAGCCCGTGATGACCACGGGGTAGTACTCCGGCGACACCGACGCGGCGCTGTTCCACTGGTACAGGCCGAGGCTGACCGGATACAGGTCCTGGTCGGAGAGCATCACCATGGGCAGGAAGAAGTTGTTCCAGATGGCGGTCAGCTGGAACAGGAACACGGTGACCAGCCCGGGGCCGAGCATCCTGAGTGCCACGCGCACATACGTGGTCAGCTCTCCCGCGCCGTCCACCCGCGCCGCCTCCAGCACCTCGTCGGGGACGTAGCCGCGGGCGAAGATCCGCCCGAGGTAGACGCCGAACGGGTTGAACAGCACCGGGACGAACACCGCCCAGAACGTGTTGACCAGGCCGGCCTCGGAGGCCATCAGGTACAGCGGCAGCGCCAGGACGGTCTGCGGGACCATCACGGCCGCCAGCACCAGTCCGAACAGCTTCTCCTTGTGCCGGAAGCGGTACTTGTCGAAGGCGTAGCCGCAGGCGACGCTGAGCAGCGCCCCGGCCGCGGCGCCGAGCACCGCGTACAGCAGGCTGTTGACGTACCAGCGGCCGTACAGCCCGCCGTCCATCGCGAACAGGTCCTGGAGGTTGCGCAGGAGGGAGAAGTCGCCCAGGGACAGCAGGTCGCTGCGGAACAGGGCGTCGCGGTTCTTGCCGGCGGCGAGCACCAGCCACACCACGGGCAGCAGGGTGTACAGGACGAAGACCGCGACGACCGTGTTGACCGTCGCGCGGCCCAGCAGACCGGGCCGCGAGGGGGTGCCGCCGATGGCGCTCATCGGGCCTCCTCGGCGATGTCGACACGGCTGGTGAAGCGGGTCACCCCGTAGGACAGGGCGATGGTGCACACCAGCAGCACGACCGAGGCCGCCGCCGCGAGGCTGTAGTTGTTGCGGGTGAACGCCGCGTCGTAGATGTACATGCTCGGCGAGAACCTGGAGTTGATCATCGGGGAGGACTGGCTGAGCAGCATCGGCTCGGTGAACAGCTGCAACGCCCAGATCAGCGTGAAGATCGCCACCATGACGACGGAGGCGCGCACCAGCGGCGTCTTGACCTGGAGCGCCGTGCGCACCGGGCCCGCCCCGTCCACCACGGAGGCCTCGATCACCTCGCGGGGCACGGCCTGAAGGGCCGCGTAGAAGATCACCATGTTGTAGCCGAGGTTGCTCCACAGGGCGATGTTCACGATGGACGGGATCACCGTGTGCACGCCGAGGAAGTCCACGGTGATGTCGGCGCGGGCGAACAGGTCGATCACCGGGCTGATGCCGGGCGTGTACAGGTACAGCCAGATCAGGGCCGCGATGATGCCGGGGACCGCGTGCGGCAGGAAGAGGCCGAGCTGGGCGAAGGCGCGCAGCCGGACCATGCCGGAGTCCAGCAGCAGCGCGAGGCCGAGCGCACCGCCGACCATGAGCGGGAGGTAGATCAGGCAGTACAGGGCGACGGTGCCGAGCCCGCCGAGGAAGGTCGGGTCGCCGAGTACGGCGGCGTAGGAGCGCAGGCCGACGAAGACGGTGCGCTCGGGACCGAAGCCGAGCCCGGGCTGGTCGTCGCTGAAGAAGCTGAGGTAGGCGGCGGTGCCGACGGGGATCAGGAAGACGGTGAGCAGCAGGGCGAAGAACGGCGTCATGAGCACGCCGCAGGCGGTCAGCTGACGGCGCCGGGCGGCTCTGCGGGCGCGCGGGCCCGCGGCGGACGGCGGCGGGGCGGTGGCGCGTGGCGCGCCGGCCGGCACCCGCCGGTGGGTGGTCGCGGTCATGGGTGTCACCTGCCTCTCGACGGCTCAGGTGCTGTGCTGGGTGGTGGACAGGCCGAGCGCCCTGAGGTCGGGCATGGTGCCCTCCTGGGCCGTGCGCAGGGAGTCGACGAGGGTGCCCTGGCCGCCGCTCACCCGGGCGAAGGAGTCCTGCATGACCTTCTGGGTGGCGCTCATCCGGGGACCCCACAACCAGCCCTCGCCGATCTTCTCGGCCTCCTGCTCGAACAGGGCGTAGATGTCCTGCCCGCCGTAGTACGACCGGTCGAACGCCTCCCGTCCGACGGGGACCAGTCCGGGCGCGGCCGGGTACTGGCTGCTGGTGCCGCTGGACAGCCGGGCGCGCAGGGCGTCGGGGTGGGAGACCTGCCAGGCGATGAACTCCATGGCGGCCTCCGGGTGGCGGCTGTCCGCGGTGACGGCGAAGGTGGAGCCGCCGTGGGTGCCGACGGCCGGGCGGCCGGTGTCCCACCGGGGCAGCGGGGCGATCCGCCACAGGCCCTTCTGCCCGGGCCGGGCGTTCATCTGGGCGCCGGCGTCCCAGGCGCCGGTCAGCCGGGTGAGCACCAGTCCGTTGCCGATCTGCGCGTCGGCCTGGCGGCTCTCCACGGCGTTCATGAAGACGTCGTCCCGGTCGATCAGCCGCTGCCAGTAGCCGGCCACCTTCCGCGACGGCGCGTCGGCGAGGGAGACGTTCCAGGCGCCGCGGGAGGTGTCGAACCACCGGGCGCCGGCCTGCCAGGCGTACGCCGCGAACTGGGTCATGCCGTCGGTGGGGAACAGCACCAGCCGCCGGCTGGGCGACTTGCGGCGGACGGTGCGCGCCTGCTCGGCGAACTCCTCCCAGGTGCGCGGCACGGTCAGTCCGTAGCGCTCGAACAGGTCGGCCCGGTAGTGCATCACCATCGGCTCGACGTCCAGGGGCACGCTGAACGTCCGGCCCTCGAAGGTGGTCAGCGCGAGCGCCTGCGGCAGCAGCCTGCGCCGCAGGCCGTCGGGGACCAGATCGGTGATGTCCCGGGCCACGCCGTCGATCGCGTACCCGGGGACCTGCGGGTACTCGATCGTGGCGACGTCGGGGGCGTTGCCGGCCCGGGCGGCGTTGCTGAGCTTGGCGTAGCCGCCCTGCCCGCCGGAGGGGATCTGCTGGAAGTCGACCTGGATGCGGTCGTGCGTGCGGTTGAACGCGTCGACCACCTCCTGGCTGCCGCGCAGGGCGGACCAGAACGTGATGCGCGTGGTGCTGCTCGCTCTCCGCGACCGGTCGCTCTCCGCGCTGCAGGCGCTCACGGCTCCTGTCAGCGGTACGGCGGCCATCGCGGCGAGCACGGATCGACGGCTGCGTCGACCGGGCATGGCGCCTCCCGCGGCTCCTGCGTGTCGCCGTCCGCGACACGACTGTTCGGGACACGGGAATCCTGAACGCCCCGACGCAAGCGGTCAATAGACCGATCAGAAGAAAATGAAACGCTCAAACGCTCATTGGGTGGGGCCGCCGACCGGGTCCATGGCCGGCCGGTCCGTCGAGCCGCGCACCATGAGCCGGGGCAGCAGCTCCACCCGGCGCACGGACCTGCTCCCCGCCCCGCCGCGCAGCCGGTGCAGCAGCAGCTCCGCGGCCACCCGCCCGACCTCGCCCTTCGGCGGGGACACGGCGGTCAGCGGCGGCGTCCCGAGCCCGGCCACCACGTCGTCGTACGCCACGACCGAACAGTCCCGCGGCACCCGCACGCCCTCCTCCGCCAGCCGCTGGACGATCACCAGGGCGTCCGCGTCGCCGTGCAGCACCAGCGCGGTCGCGCCGACCTTGCGCAGCAGCTCCGGCAGCGGAGCGGTCTCGTCCGGCGTGTACGGGCCCCCGGCGCCGGCCTCCGGCGCGCTGAGCGCCCAGGCCCACCGCTCCACCAGCGGATGGTCCTCGGCGATCTCGGCGAAGGCGGCGCGCAGCGAGCGCGCGGTGGGGCTGTCGTCCCGGGTGGCGAACACCAGGCGCCGATGTCCGAGGCCCACCAGGTGTTCCACGGCCAGGTGGGCGCCGTACCAGTGGTCCGAGCACACCGAGTCCAGGGCGTGCGGGGTGCTGCCGCGCCGCGGCCTGCGCTCCATCAGCACCGTCGGCACCTCCAGCCCGGTCAGCCAGCCGTGGTCGGCCTCCTCGTCGGCGGGGCTGCGCCAGCGCGGGGCGAGCAGCAGTCCGCGCGCCCCGTCCGCGACGGCCCGCTCCACCAGGGGCAGCTCGGCGCCGGGCGCCTGCGGCGCCAGGTGCAGCGCGATGCGCAGACCGGCCTCCTCCAGCGCCGTGCGGGCGCCGTGCAGGGTCTCGGTCAGATACGAGTGCCGCACCGGGACCACCACGGCGACCCGGTCGCCGGCCGCGGCCGGCGCAGGGGCCGGCACCTCCTCGGCCGGCAGCGTCGAGCGGACGACGCCGTGGCCGCGGCGCAGCATGCCCTCGCGGGTCAGCTCCTCCACGTCCCGGCGCACGGTCACCACCGAGACCTGCAACTCCTCCGCGAGGTCACGCACCCGCGCGGTGCCGCGCGCCTGCACCGCGGCCAGTATCCGCTGCCGCCTGAGATCGACCGGCTCCCGCATCGAGCCTCCCCGCCCCGTGAATGTTCGTTTGAACGATCGGCGTCATCATAGCGATCGTCCTGCCGCTCGTCCGTGCCGGACGGGTCGGGGCCGGGGGAGGGGGCCGCGGGCCGGGGTCACTCCGTCCGGGGAGCGGCGGGCCGCCTTCGGCAGTGCAGGAAGAGATGCGGCTCCGGCACCGCGTCGGGGTGGGCGGGGGTGAACAGCAGCTCGTGCCGGTCCAGCACCTCCAGGCCCGACCTTTCGGCCACGGCGGTCAGGGCCTCGGCGTCGAAGCTGGTCACCCGGACCGGCTGGCCCATGAAGACGCCCTCGACGTCCTCCAGGTCCAGCGGCACGGTGGCGAGGACCAGATGGCCGGCCGGGGTCAGGGCCCGGACCAGCCGCCCCACCACGCCGGCCTGTTCGGCGCGGGACATCTGGAGCAGCGAGAAGTACACGCAGACCGCGTCGAACGAGCCGTCGGCGAGCGGTTCGTCACGGATGTCGGCGCAGCGGAAGGAGGCGTCCGGCACCTGCCGGGCCGCCAGCTCGACCATGACGGGGGAGACATCGATGCCCAGCACCTCGTGACCGGCCGCGGCGAGCGTCTCGGCGGTGGGCCGCCCGGTCCCGCTGCCCACGTCCAGCACCCGGCTGCCCGGCGCGAGCCGCCCGAGCAGCCACTCCAGCGAGCGCCGGTGCGCCGGCGAACCCGCGAACGCCTTCTCGTAGGCGGTGCCCAGCGCGTCGAACACGGCGGCGGCCTGCGCGCGCTGCTGGTCGTCGGTCACGGCGGTCCCTCCGTAGGGGGTGGATCGAGGCCGGGGTCGGTGCCGGGCATCGTTCCACCGGGGCCGTGCCCGGGACAAGGGCGCGCCGGGCGGGCTGCGGGGCCGAGCCCGGGTCGCGGGCGCGGCGGATCTACGGGCCGGGCCCGGGAGAAGGGACCGTCGGCAACCGTGGACCGAGGGTCAGCCGTCGCCGTCCGGTGCCGTGCCCGGCTCCGCCATCCTGCGGTGGGCGGCGGCCTTGACCCGGTCCGGCAGCACCCGCTCGGCCACCCCCTGCGCCTTGGTCTTCGCCGAGCCGGTGACCAGCTTCCTGCGGCCCTTCATGACCGCCTCGAACGCCTGCCGGGCGACCTGCGCGGGGTCGTCCTTGTCCATGGTGCCGATCCGGGTGTCGTCCATGCCGGCCCGCCGGAAGAAGTCGGTGTCCGTCGGGCCCGGCATGAAGGACGTGACGGTGACGCCGGTGTTCTCGACCTCCTCCTGCAACGCCTGCGCGAAGGACTGCACGAAGGACTTCGAGGCGTTGTAGACCGCCTGGAAGGCGCCCGGCATCGTGGCGGCGACGGAGGAGGTGAACACCAGCCGCCCCACGCCGCGCGCCACCATGTCGCGCAGCAGAGGCTTGGCGAGCCGCACCGTCGACGTGACGTTGAGGTCGATGACGGACTGGTCGTCGGCCGGGTCGGTGTCCACGAAGGCGCCGCCCCGCCCCACCCCGGCGTTGAGCGCCGCCACGTCCACGGTGAGCCCGGTCGTGGCGGCGACCAGCAGGTCGACGCCCGCGGGGTCGCGGAGGTCGGCGCGCACGGCGCGGACCTGCGCGCCGGTCTCCCGCAACCGCTCGGCCGCGTGCTCCAGCCGGTCGTCCTCGGCGTTGATCAGCAGGTCGAAGCCGTGCTCCGCGAACTGCCGGGCGAGTTCGTGTCCGATGCCGCTGGACGCCCCGGTCACCAGGGCGAGGGGCCTGTTGCCGTCCATGGGGAGGGAGTAACCACCCGTGCCCGGGTCAACCGTCCGCGCCCCGGGCGCCCGAGTGCCAGGGCGCGCGCGTGCACGGACGCGCGGGCGTGCTCAGCGCAGCGCCCGGTACACCGACGCGGTGGTGAACCCGTACACCAGATGCGGTACGACGTCCGAGACCCAGGACGTCCGGTCCCACTCGGCCGGGTCGGTCACCCCGAGCGCGGTGGCCGGCAGATCGCTGCCCGCCATGGCAGCGGCGCCGAGCAGCGGACCGGCCGCCCAGTCCGGCAGCGACACGCCCCCGCGTCGCGCCAGCCCGTAGACCGCGCCGACCCCGAGGCCCGTGACGTAGCCGAGGAGCGCTCCGGCGGCCTGTTCGCGGTGGGGCTTCGTCTCCTCGTCGCCCAGCTCGACGCCGGTCCGGTCCGCGACCCGGTCGACGACCTGGGCGGGCGTACCGCTCGATCCCCGGCCGCGCAGCAGCATGTCGCCGTAGGTCGCGATGTTCAGGGCGACGGTGCCGGCGGCTCCGGCGAGCAGGCCCTTGGCCAGTGGTTGCATGGGGGCTCCCTCGGCTCGGCGTGGTGTGGGGGTGCGCGCGGGTGCGCGACGGACCCCGGGTTCCCCGGGCGCGGCCCTCAAACGGACGCCGTGCGGGCCGCGGCTCAGCCCCGGCGCCCGTTCCCGTCGGGCGGGAGCAACTGCTCGCACAGCGCCGTGAGCCGGCGGGAGGCGTCCACCGCACGGGCCCCGTCGGGCGTCGTCAGGGCCAGCAGCAGCATGTCCGCCACGACGAGTGCCGTCAGCGCCTCCGAGGTGATGCCCGTCGGGCTGCGCGGGGCGGTCAGCACGGCGTCGGCCCCGTCGCCGCACCGCTCACCCGGCTCGTCGGTGACCAGCACCACGCGCGCTCCGACCGTCCGCGCGCTCTCCACCAGCACGGTCACCTCGTGCGGCGGCCGACCGTGCCGGAAGGCGACCACGGCGTCGCCCCGGCGCAGCGCCAGCAGGTCGTCGGCCATGGCGAAGCCGGTAGCGCCCGCGAACCGGGCCCGGCGGCCGGCCCGGCCGAGCGCCAGCGCCAGATGCCGGGCGGCCGGCTCCGATGCCGCGGCCCCGAAGACATGGATCTCCGCGGCGTCCGCGAGCGCCGTGACGGCGGCCCGCAGCACCTCGGCCCCGGTCAGCCGCCCGGTCCGCTCGATGCGCTCACGCGCCTCGTCGAGCACGTCCGCCCGGACGGCGTCCAGGTCCCGTACACGGACGGCGCCCGCGTCCCGTGCCCGGACGGCGTCCAGGTCCCGGCCGTCGTGGGCGCCGCCCCCGGGCCGTGCCCCTGGTGCCGCGGTCGTGGCGGACCCGGCCGCGAGCTCCCGCTTGAGCGCGGGCAGGCCCGCGTATCCCAGGCGCTGGAGCGTGCGCACCACGGTGGCGTTGCTGGTGCCGCTGGCGGCCCCCAGCTCCTGGGCGCCGGCGAAGAGCAGGTGCTGGACCGGGGCGCCGACCAGATACCGGGCGACGGCACGCTCGGACGCGGTCAGGCGCTCCCAGCGTTCGTGGACGACCGCCCGCAGCCGGAGCACGCCCCGCCCCGCCGCCCCGCCGTCACCCTCCGTGCCGCCGGGTGCCGGGCCGCCGCACCCGGAGCCGGCGTGCTCCTCCGCGTCGCCGGGCCCGGACCTTCTCATCACGGACATCGAATTCCCTGTGACGGCGTCACTGTCGTGGTCAGCACGTGCCAAGAGCAGCGCTGGTCACCGACGTTACAGAACGGCGGGCGCGGTCGGGGACGCCGAGCACGGTCTCGCCGCCGGAACCGGCCGGGCCCGCGCCGGTGACGTGAGAGATTCCTGAGACTTCGTGGGGCGCTTGAACGCACGGCGGTCCGGCCGCGTATGGAGCCGGGGGCACTTCTCTGCCCGAGTACGTCACGACGTAGGAGCACGCCTTGGGACACAACAGGCGCAGACGCCCGACCGGCGCACGGCGCGCGACCTCTGCGGCGGTCGCGCTGATACTGGGTGGCGGCGGTCTGGTCGCCGCCAACGTGTACGCCTCCGCGACCGAGCCCGGCCCGAAACCCGCGGTCCCCCTGGGCGGTTCCGGAGTGGCGGCCACCGTGGACTGCCCGGACCTGAGCACCCGGCTGACCAGCGTGCCGGAGCAGGCCAGGACGGAGGTCGACACCGAACTCGCCCGGCTGGACGAGCAGATCTCCACGGCCTACCGGCAGTTGCAGGAGGCGGCGCGCACGGCGGACGACGGCCGGCTGGACGAGGAGGCCATCCTCGGCCCGCTGCACGAGGACCGCGCCGGGACCATCGAGCGCGTCGCCGCCGCGATCGACCGCGTCGGCGAGCCTCCCGAGGGGCTGGACGCGCTGGCCGAGTGCTCGCTGCGGCGCACGCAGGCCGCACCGTCCGACGGCCAGGACGGCCAGGACGGCCAGGAGGGCCGGGCGGACGGCGGGAGCGACGGCGGCGGTCAGGACGGCGCCGGTGACCGGCAGGCAGACGGGCAGGAGCAGGGCGGCGGGGACCGGCCGGGCGACGGCGGCGGTCAGCAGGGCGGCAACGGCGGGCAGGCGGGCAACGGCCCGGTCGCCGAGGACTTCGTCGACATCGCCGACGTGCGCCCGGACTCCCGGGACCTGCCCAACGGCCTGGCCGCCAACGGCGACAAGGGGTCCAGGGGTTCCTTCGTCACCGAGTGCGGGGTCAACGAGAACAACCTCTTCAACAGCGACAACATCATCGTCGCGCCCGGCGTCGACAACGGCGCCCACCACACGCACGACTACGTCGGCAACCAGGGCAACGACGCCTTCGCCAGCGACGAGGACCTGGCCGCCGCCGACACCTCGTGCCGGAACCAGGGCGACAAGTCGACCTACTACTGGCCGGTGCTCCGGCTCCAGGACGGTACGCAGGAGTTCGACGCGAACGACCTGGGCGGCGGCGCCGAGGGCAACGTCGGCCGGATCCTCAAGGCCAGTCAGGCGGAGCTGAAGTTCGTCGGCAACAAGCGGGGCGACGTCGTCGCGATGCCGAGGTTCCTGCGCATCATCACCGGCGACGCCAAGGCCTTCACCAACGGCCTGAAGAACGCCAACACCTCGTTCAGCTGCACCGGCTTCGAGGACCGTCAGGTCACCGACAAGTACGTGCTCTGCCCCGAGGGCAGCAAGGTGGTCCGCACGTCGAACTTCCAGAGCTGCTGGGACGGACGGAACGTCGACAGCGCCAACCACCGCGACCACGTGGCGTTCGTCCGGCCGGACGGCAGCTGCCCCGACGGCTTCCGGGCCATCCCGCAGCTCCAGGTCCGCCTGGTGTACGACGTGCCGGCCCCGGTGGTCGAGAACGGCCAGGTGCGCAACCCCTACGCCGTGGACGGCTTCCCGGAGCAGCTGCACAAGCCGATCACCGACCACAACGACTTCATCAACGTCATGGACGAGGACCTGATGAACCAGGTGGTCGAGTGCATCAACGGCGGCCGGCAGTGCGGCCCGGACGACGTCGAGCAGCCGGAGCAGCCCGGCGGCGACGGGGGCGGCCAGGACGAACCGGGCGACCCAGGCGACGACGCGGGCCAGGACAACCCCGGCGGCGATGGCGGAGGCCAGGGCGACGACGCCGGCAAGGGCGGTGGCGACGGCGGCCGGCAGAACCCCGGCGACGACGGCAACGGCAACGGCAACGCCGACGACGGCAACGCCGACGACGGCAACGCCGACGACGGCAACGCCGACGACGGCAACGCCGACGACGGCAACGCCGACGACGGCGGCGCACAGCAGAACCCGGGCGACGACGGAGGCAACGCCGACGGGGGTGCCCAGGACGGCCGGGACCGCGGCGGCGAGCAGACCGCCGCACCGCAGGCTCCCGCGCCGGAGGACGGGGACGAGGCCTCGTCGCCCGACGACGCCGGCACCGCCCCCGCCCAGGGCGGCCCGGAACCCCGCGCCGCCACCACGTCCGCGGCCCCGCCGGCCCAGGATGCGCGCGAGGACGCCACACGGAACGGGAACGACGGGAACGCGGCCGGGAACGACGACGGGAACGAGAGGAACGCGGCCGGGAACGACGAGGCCGGCCCGGCACCCGACCCGCAGGCCCAGGGCGGTCTCGCCGAGACGGGCGCGGGCCTGGGCCTCTGGCCGGCGGCGGGCGGAGCGGTACTGGTGGCCGCCGGCTGCCTGCTCCTGATCCGCACCAGGCGCCGCTCCGCATGAGGCGCTGACACACCCCGGACCACGGCGGGCGGGGGCGGCCCCCCACGGGCCCCCGCCCGCCGTCGCCGCGTCGAATCACGTATCGAACGCGCCACACCCGCCCCGGAAGTGGCGCGATCGGACGTTGTCCGTCCGCCTTGCCAGGCGCAACCTGGTCTTTGGGAGCGCTCCCATACGCGCCCGCTTCTCCAGCGGCGCACACGGCACCCCACCGAGAGAAGGCACGATGTATTGTCATGAGCACCTCAGGCGTGCGCGGCGTGGTCTGACACTCGCCCTGACCGCCCTCGCCGCCGTTCTGCTCTCCCTGCTCCCCGGGAGCGGCACCGCCTCCGCGCACGGCTCCGTCGTCGACCCGGCGTCCCGCAACTACGGCTGCTGGCTGCGCTGGGGCGACGACTTCCAGAACCCGGCCATGGCCCAGGAAGACCCCATGTGCTGGCAGGCGTGGCAGGACAACCCCAACGCCATGTGGAACTGGAACGGCCTGTACCGCAACGGCTCCGGCGGCAACTTCGAGGCGGTCGTCCCCGACGGCCAGCTGTGCAGCGGCGGCCGGACCGAGAGCGGCCGGTACAACTCCCTGGACGCCGTGGGCCCGTGGCACACGACGGACGTAGGCGACGACTTCACCGTCCGGCTGTACGACCAGGCGAGCCACGGCGCGGACTACTTCCTGGTCTACGTCACCCGGCAGGGCTTCGACCCCGCGACCGAGCCGCTGACCTGGGACGACCTCGAGCTGGTCACCCGTACCGGCCGCTACGCCCCGAGCCAGGACTACGAGATCCCGGTCAGCACCTCGGGTCTCAGCGGCCGGCACGTCGTGTACACCGTCTGGCAGGCCTCGCACATGGACCAGACGTACTTCCTGTGCAGTGACGTGAACGTCCGCTGACCGCTCCCGCGGCGGCCATCCCCGCACACCCGCACACCTGCACGGCCCGCCGGACGGCGTCACCCGCCCGGCGGGACCGGCGGCGGTACCACGACGGCGCGCCGGGGACCACGGCCGCGCGCCGGGGCCGCGACCGCGTCGCCGGGGTATACAGCCGACCATGGACTACTACGACCTCGGCACCCACCGGCGCCGCGTGACGACCTCGTCGGAGGAGGCGCAGACGTGGTTCGACCGCGGACTGGTGTGGACGTACGCCTTCCATCACGAGGAGGCCGTGCGCTGCTTCGAGGCGGCCGTCGCGGCTGACCCGGACTGCGCCATGGCGCACTGGGGCATCGCCTACGCGCTCGGGCCGAACTACAACAAGCCGTGGGACGCCTTCGACGACCGGGAACTGGCGCGGACCGTCGACCGCACCCACACCGCCGTGGAGCGGGCCCACGAGAAGGCGGCCGGCGCCGATGCCCTGGAGCGTGCCCTGATCGGCGCCCTGCGCGCCCGCTACCCGATGGCGCGGGCGGTGGAGGACTGCTCGGTGTGGAACGAGCCGTACGCCGACGCCATGCGCGCCGTCCACCGGCTCGCCCCCGACGACCTCGACGTCGCGGCCCTCTACGCCGACGCCCTGATGAACCTGACGCCCTGGCAGCTGTGGGACCTGCGCACCGGGCGGCCGGCCGAGGGGGCCCGCACCCTGGAGGCCGAGGCGGTCCTCGACCGGGCGCTGGCCACCGACGCCGGGCGGGCGCACCCGGGCGTACTGCACCTGTACGTCCACCTGATGGAGATGTCGGCCACCCCCGAGGCCGCCCTGCCGGTGGCCGACCTGCTGCGCGGCCTGGTCCCCGACGCCGGCCATCTGCTGCACATGCCGTCGCACCTGGAGGTGCTGTGCGGCGACTACCGGCGCGTGGTGTCGGACAACACCGCCGCGATCGCCGCCGACGAGAAGTACCGCTCCCGGGCCGGGGCGATGAACTTCTACACGCTGTACCGGGCGCACAACCACCACTTCAAGATCTACGGGGCCATGTTCCTCGGCCGCTCGCGGGTCGCCCTGGACGCCGCGGCCGAGCTGGAGGCCGCCGTCCCCGAGGAACTGCTGCGCGTGGAGAGCCCGCCGATGGCCGACTGGCTGGAGGGGTTCCTCGCGATGCGGGTGCACGTGCTGATCCGGTTCGGCCGCTGGGCGGACGTCCTCGCCCTGCCGCTGCCCGCCGACACCCGCCTGTACTGCGTGACGACCGCGATGCTGCACTACGCCCGGGGCGTCGCGCTCTCGGCGACCGGCCGGACCGACGAGGCCGAGAGGGAGCGCCTGCTGTTCCGGGAGGCGGTCGCACGGGTCCCCGGCAGCCGCACCCTGTTCAACAACACCTGCGCCGACATCCTCGCCGTCGCCTCGGCGATGCTCGACGGCGAACTGGAGTACCGCAAGGGTGACCACGAGGCCGCCTTCGCCGCCCTGGAGCGGTCGATCGAGCTGGACGACAACCTTCCGTACGACGAACCCTGGGGCTGGATGCAGCCCACCCGGCACGCCTACGGCGCCCTGCTGCTCGAGCAGGGCAGGGTCGCCGAGGCCGAGGCGGTCTACCGGGCCGACCTCGGCCTGGACGACACCCTCCCGCGCCCCCTCCAGCACCCCGGCAACGTCTGGTCCCTGCACGGGCTGCACGAGTGCCTGGTCCGCCTGGGCAAGGAGGGGGAGGCCCGGATCGTCGCCCAGCAGCTGAGGCTCGCCACGGCGCTGGCGGACGTCCCCGTCTCCGCGTCCTGCTTCTGCCGCCTCGAAACCGCCGGCGGCGGTGACTCCGGAGGCGGCTGCTGCGACTCCGGGGGCGGCTGCTGCGCCCCGGACCACTGACCGCCCGGCGCGCCGTGCGGACTCACTCCGTCAGCCCGGCCGCCAGCGTCGCCCCCAGCTCCCAGCACGCCTCCAGGTCCGCCTTGCCCGGCTCCCCGGTGACCGTCACCGCCGGTGCGGCCCGCCGCCAGCCGAGGCCGGTCGTGACCGACTCGATGCCCCGCACCGCTCCCGTGGTGTCGCTGCCGCCGTGCACGTAGTACCCGAACGGCCGGCCGCGCGTCTCGTCCAGGCAGGGATAGTAGATCTGGTCGAAGAAGTGTTTCAGGGCGCCGGACATGTAGCCGAGGTTGGCCGGGGTGCCCAGCAGCAGGGCGTCGGCCTCCAGCACGTCGGGGACGGTGGCGGCCAGCGCGGCCCGCCGGACCACCCGTACCCCTTCGATCTCCGGTGCCGTCGACCCGGACACCACCGCCTCGAGCAGCGCCTGGCAGTTCGGGGACGGGGTGTGATGCACGATCAGCAAAGTAGCCACCCCCGAAGCCTGCCGCCCGGCACCCGGTGCCCGCAACGCACCGCCGGACGGCGGCGCGGGCGGCGTTCCCCTCCCCGCCGCGGCGTGGGCGGCGCGCCCCCGGCGTCCGGCGGGCTGTAGCCTGGCCGGGTCGGCGTTCGACCGGCGTGGACAGGAGGTGAGGCGGATGACCGCGCGCGAGGCCACCGTTCGCCGTGCCCGGCACTCCCTCACGCTCCGGGCCGTGGCCTGACCGGTCCTGCCCGCCTCGCCGGAGGAGCGAGCCCGCGAGGCGTCCCGCCGCACGAACCCGACCGAGAAACGGAAGCTCTCCCTCTCATGCCTCTCACCTGGACCACGCGCGCCGAGACCGGCGACGACGTCCCCGCGATCCGTGACATCCTCCTCGCCGCCTTCCCCACGGCCGAGGAGGCCGACCTGGTGGACGCGCTGCGCGCCGACCCGGCCGCCTGGATCGACGGCCTGTCCCTGGTCGCCGCGGACGGCACCGGCCGGCCCGTCGCCCACGCCCTGCTCACCCGCTGCCACATCGGCGACAGTCCGGCCCTGTGCCTGGCGCCGTGCGCCGTCCTGCCCGAGCGGCAGCGCGGCGGCGCCGGTTCCGCGGCGATCCGGGCGGCCCTGGAGGCCGCCCGGCGCCGGGGCGAGCACCACGTCGTCGTGCTCGGGCATCCGTCGTACTACCCGCGGTTCGGCTTCTCGCGGGCCTCGGCCCACGGCATCGGCCTGACCATCGACGTCCCGGACGAGGCCCTGATGGCCCTCACCCTCGACGCCGGCCATCCGCTGCCGAGCGGCACGGTCCGCTACGCGGCGCCGTTCGGGATCTGACGGCGCGGGCGGAGCGACCGAGCACAGGAGCAGCGCCGGAAACGGCCCGGGCACGGCCGTCGCGTCGTCAGCCGACGGGAGCGGTGGGTCCGCCGCCCGCCGGTGCACCGGTCTCCGCCCGCGTGCCGTGGCCGGACTCCTCCGCGAGCCGCTCCATGCCGCTGGTGGTCTTCAGCGGCTTCTCCTTGAGGAACACCACGGCGATCAGCGCCAGCACGGCGAACGGCGCGGCGACGAGGAACAGGTCGGCCGTGGCGACCCCGTAGGCGTGCTCGACGATCTCCCGCATCGGCGCGGGGAGAGTGGTCATGTCCGGCACGCTGCCGTGCCCGCCGCCCGAGCCCCCGTCGGCGCCGGCACCGGCGATGCCGGCCTGCCGAAGGCCCTTGGTCATCTCGTCGGCGACCCGGTTGGCGAGGATCGCGCCGAGGACGCTGGTGCCGATGGTGCCGCCCATGCTGCGGAAGAAGGACAGCACGGAGGTCGCGGCGCCCAGCTCGGCGGCGGGCACGTCGTTCTGCGCCGCCAGCACCAGGTTCTGCATCAGCATGCCGACGCCGACGCCGAGCACCGCCATGAACAGGCTGAGCAGCGCGAAGTGGGTGTCCGCGCCGATGGTGGACAGCAGCCCGAGGCCCGCGGTCATGACGACGGCGCCCGCGACCAGGTACCGCTTCCACCTGCCGGTCCTGCTGATCACCTGGCCGGCGACGGTCGAGGACACCAGCAGACCCAGGATCATCGGCAGGCTCATCAGCCCGGCCACGGTCGGGGACTTGCCCAGGGAGACCTGGAAGTACTGGGACAGGAACACCGTTCCGCCGAACATGGCGACACCGACCAGCAGGCTGGCCACGGTCGTCAGGGTCACCGTCCGGTTGCGGAAGATGCCCAGCGGAATGACCGGCTCGGGGGTGCGCGCCTCGACGAACACGGCCGCGATCAGGAGCAGGACGCCGCCGGTGGTGAGCGCGGCGGTCTGCCAGGACGCCCAGTCGAACCGGTTGCCGGCCAGCGAGACCCAGATGAGCAGCGCGCAGACACCGGCGACGATCAGGAACGCGCCGAGCCAGTCGATCCTCACCCGACGGCGGACGGTGGGCAGCTTCAGCGTGCGTTGCAGCAGCACGATGGCGAGCAGCGCGAACGGTACGCCGATGAAGAAGCACCAGCGCCAGCCCAGCCAGGAGGTGTCCACCATGACGCCGCCCACGAGCGGCCCGGCGACGGTGCCCACGGCGAACACGGCGCCGAAGACGCCGGCGTACTTGCCCAGTTCGCGCGGCGGGATGATCGCGGCCATGACGACCTGGGCCAGCGCGGTCAGGCCGCCGGCGCCGATGCCCTGGATCACCCGGCTGAAGATCAGCAGCTCCACGCCGTGCGAGAAGCCCGCGAGAAGCGAGCCGACGACGAACATGCCCAGGGAGAGCTGGAGCAGCAGCTTCTTGTTGTACAGGTCCGACAGCTTGCCCCACAGGGGCACCGTGGCGGTCATCGCCAGCAGCTCCGCGGTCACCACCCAGGTGTACGAGGACTGGCTGGCGCCCAGGTCGGCGATGATCCGGGGCAGCGCGTTGGCCACCACGGTCCCGGCCAGGATCGCGACGAACATGCCGGCCATCAGGCCCGACATGGCCTGGAGTATCTGGCGCCGGGTCATGGAGGTGGGCGGCGCGTCGGCGGGCGCCTTCGATGCGGTCACGACATCTCTTTCGACGGTGGTGATGGGTGGTGACGGGTGGTGGGTGGTGGTGGGCGGTGATCGGTGCGGCTCCGCACGGGGCGTGCTGGGGCGTGCTGGTGTGTGCTGAGCCGCGCTGGTCCGTGCGGAACGGTGACGGCAGGGTCGTGAGCGGACGTCACGGCGGGGGAGTGGTCGCGGGGCCGGGCCGGGGCTCGTGCGGGCGCTTCCGGGCCGGAACCGGCGGCTACGCGGCCGGTTCCGGCAGTCCGGCGGCGAGCAGGGCGAAGACCTCCTGGAACACCTCGGCGAAGGGGCGTTCCTGCTGGCGCGAGCACCAGTGCTCCACGCTGACGCGGACCGCGGCCACCGCGACCCCCGCCAGCAGCCGCGGATACAGGTCCAGGGCCCGGCGCCGCTCCTCGTCCGACCCGGCCGGCGGGCCGTCCGGCGCGGCGGCGGGGCCCGAGCGGACGCGCGCGGCGACTGCCTCGGCCAGTCCGGTCTCGTCCGCCATGTGGGCGCTGAGGCTGCGGGCCAGCAGGTGCGGCGAGGCGCGCAGCACGTCGCCGTGCAGCCGCCACAGCTCGTGCTGCTGCTCGGCCTCCGTCAGCTCCGCCGCGACGGCGTCGCGCACGGCCTCCAGCGGGGAGAGGCCGGCCGGTGCGTCCAGCACGGCCCGGCGCACCCGCGCGCCGGCCTCCGCGTCGGTGAGGACGAAGACGTCGTCGCGGGTGTCGAAGTAGTTGAAGAACGTCCGCACCGACACGCCGGCCGCCGCGCTGATCGCCTCGACGGTGACCTTCTCGACCCCGTGCTCGGCGGCGAGCCGCACCGCGGCCTCGGCGAGCGCCGCACGCGTCGCCCGCTTCTTCCGCTCCCGCAGGCCGCCGCTTCCCGGGGCGCGGCCCTCCGACTTCTCCGCCATAACTTGCATGCTATGCAAACATGCACGCCATGCAAAATCTGCCGGGAGCCGGGAGCCGGGAGCCGGGAGCCGGGAAGCCCCCTATGCCGGAGCCCGGAGCCCGGAGCCCGGAGCCCCCTATGCCGGAGCCGGGAGCCCGGGCGCCGGTGTGCGGATGCCGCGCGCCCGACGCGGACGTCCCGTGAAGCGCTGGTGCACGGCGACATGAAGGAGGCGGGCCGGGGTAGACGGCGCGTCGCAGGGCCGCCGTCGGAGTCGGCGCCGACGGCGGCCCCGCTCACCGTTCCGAGTCACCGGGACGTGGTCCGGTCTCCGTACCGAGGCGGCGGGACCTGGTCCGGTCTCCGTACCGAGGCGGCGGGACATGGCCGGCCTCCGTGCCGGGTCGGCGCGACCTGACCCGGCCTCCCCCTGTGGGCCCGCGCGACGTGACCCGAACGGCTCTGTCGGGTACTCGCCCCGGGCGCGCAGGGTGGTGGGATGTGCAACGGCGGCACCGCGCCGTCGCGGCACGGCACCGCCCGTGCGCCCGCCGAGGGCGCGAGAGCCGTTCCGACCCGGAAGGACCCCCGGATGTCCGTCGACACGCAGCAGGCGCCCGCCGGGCTCACGGACGAGGAGCTCACCACGCTCGACGCCCACTGGCGCGCCGCGAACTACCTCTCCGTCGGCCAGATCTACCTGATGGCCAACCCGCTGCTGACCGAGCCGCTGCGCCCGGAGCACATCAAGCCGCGGCTGCTCGGACACTGGGGCACCTCGCCCGGCCTCAGCCTGGTCCACACCCACCTCAACCGGGTGATCCGCGCCCGCGACCTGAACGCCCTGTGCGTCTGGGGCCCCGGACACGGCGGCCCCGCGGTCCTGGCCAACGCCTGGCTGGAGGGGGCGTACAGCGAGACGTACCCGGACATCACCCGGGACGCGGCCGGGATGGCCCGGCTCTTCCGGCAGTTCTCCTTCCCCGGCGGTGTGCCCAGCCATGTCGCGCCCGAGACGCCGGGCTCCATCCACGAGGGCGGCGAACTCGGCTACTCCCTCGCCCACGCCTACGGCGCCGCCTTCGACCATCCGGACCTGGTCGTCGCCTGCGTCATCGGTGACGGCGAGGCGGAGACCGGACCGCTGGCCGCCTCCTGGCACGGCAACAAGTTCCTCGACCCGGTCCACGACGGGGCGGTCCTGCCGATCCTGCACCTCAACGGCTACAAGATCGCCAACCCGACGGTGCTCGCCCGGCTGCCCGAACCCGAACTGGACGAGTTCCTCCGCGGCCTCGGCCACGACCCCCTCCACGTCACCGGCGACGACCCCGCAGCCGTCCACCGCGCCATGGCCCACGCGATGGACACCGCCCTGGACCGGATCGCCGCCGTCCAGCGGGCCGCCCGCGAGGGCGGCGTCACCGACCGGCCGCGCTGGCCGGTGATCGTGCTGCGCACCCCGAAGGGATGGACCGGCCCCGCCGAGGTCGACGGCCTGCCGGTGGCCGGCACCTGGCGCTCCCACCAGGTCCCCCTCTCCGGCGTCCGCGACAACCCCGAGCACCTGCGGCAGCTCGAGCGGTGGCTGCGCTCGTACCGGCCGCAGGAACTGTTCGACGACCACGGTGCCCCGCGCCCCGAGGTGCTGGCCCGCGTCCCCGAGGGGGACCGCCGCCTGGGCGCCACCCCGTACGCCAACGGCGGGCTGCTGCTGCGCGAGCTGCCGCTGCCGCCGCTGGAGCGGTACGCCGTCCCCGTCGACAAGCCCGGCACCGCCCTGCACGAACCCACCCGCGTCCTCGGCGACCTGCTCCGCGACCTGATGGCGGCCACCGCCGACCGGCGCGACTTCCGCCTGGTCGGGCCCGACGAGACCGCCTCCAACCGCCTCCAGGCCGTCTACGCCGCCAGCGGCAAGGCGTGGCAGGAGCAGCGGCTCCCCGTCGACGAGGACCTCGACCGGCACGGCCGGGTGATGGAGATCCTCTCCGAACACACCTGCCAGGGCTGGCTGGAGGGCTACCTCCTCACCGGCCGGCACGGGCTGTTCTCCTGCTACGAGGCCTTCGTCCACATCGTCGACTCCATGGTCAACCAGCACATCAAATGGCTGCGCGTCTCGCGCCGCCTGCCCTGGCGTGCCCCCATCGCCTCCCTCAACTACCTGCTCACCTCCCACGTCTGGCGTCAGGACCACAACGGCTTCTCCCACCAGGACCCGGGCTTCGTCGACCACATCCTCAACAAGAGCCCCGAGGCCGTCCGGGTCTATCTGCCGCCGGACGCCAACACCCTGCTCTGCGTCGCCGACCACGCCCTGCGCAGCCGGGACCACGTCAACGTGATCGTCGCCGGCAAGCAGCCCTGCTTCGACTGGCTCCCCCTGGACGAGGCACGGGTCCACTGCGCCCGCGGTGCCGGCGTCTGGGACTGGGCCGGCACCGAGGACGGCACCCGGGAACCCGACGTGGTGCTCGCCTGCGCCGGCGACGTCCCCACCCAGGAGGTGCTGGCCGCCGCCCAGCTGATCCGCCGCCACCTGCCGGACCTCGCCGTGCGCGTGGTCAACGTCGTCGACATCGCCCGGCTGCTCCCCGCCGAGGAGCACCCGCACGGCATGACCGACTTCGAGTACGACGGTCTGTTCACCGCCGACCGGCCGGTGATCTTCGCGTACCACGGCTACCCCTGGCTGATCCACCGACTGGCCTACCGGCGCACCGGCCACGCGCACCTGCACGTGCGCGGGTACAAGGAGATCGGCACCACGACCACCCCGTTCGACATGGTCGTCGGCAACGACCTGGACCGCTACCGCCTGGTCATGGACGTCATCGACCGGGTGCCCGGCCTCGCCGTGCGGGCCGCCGCCGTCCGCCAGCGGATGGAGGACACCCGGCTGCGGCACCACGCCCACATCCGCGAGCACGGCGTCGACCTGCCCGAGGTCGCCGACTGGTCGTGGGACGGCTGACCGCCGGCCCCGCGCCCGCCGCACCACCGCGCGAAGGGAACCCATCGCCGTGACCACCACCGCCCCCTGGACCTGGGAATACGACGGATACGACCCCGCCGAGGAGCGGCTCAGGGAGTCGCTGTGCACCCTGGGCAACGGCTACTTCGCCACCCGCGGCGCCCTGCCCGAGTGCACCGCCGACGACGTGCACTACCCGGGCACCTACGTGGCCGGCTGCTACAACCGGCTCACCTCCCAGGTCGCCGGGCGTCGGGTGGAGAACGAGGACATGGTCAACCTCCCCAACTGGCTCCCCCTGCGCTTCCGCCCGGCCGGCGGTGACTGGCTCACCCCGGACGCCGCACCGGTCCTGGCACACCGCCAGATCCTGCACCTGGAGACCGGCCTGCTGGAGCGCACGACCCGCTACCGGCTCGGCGAGCACGGCACCCTGGACGTGCGCCAGCTGCGTATGGTGCACATGGCGGACCCCCATCTGGCCGCCCTGCGCACCGAGTTCGCGGTGGAGGCCGGCACCGTCGACCTGGAGGTGGAGGCGGCACTCGACGGCGGCGTCACCAACTCCGGGGTGCCGCGCTACCGCGACCTCGACGGCCGCCACCTGACCCATGTGCACACCGGCGTCGACGCCCCCGACACGGTGTGGCTGCGGTGCCGCACCACCACCTCCGACATCCGCGTCGGGCTCGCGGCCCGGCTGACCGCCGACGCCCCCGTCGTCTGCGAACACGACCACCTCCGCGCCACCCAGCGCGTCCGGTTGCACCTGACGCCCGACCACACCGCCGTGGTCGACAAGACGGTGGCCCTGCACACCTCACGCGACAAGGCGATCAGCGACCCTCTCCAGGCCGCCCTGGACCGGGCCGGCTCCGCACCCCGCTTCGACGAACTGCTCGACTCCCACCGCACGGCCTGGGGCCAGCTGTGGCGCCGCGCCCAGCTCGAGGTGCCCGGCGAGGCGGGCAGCATCCTGCGCCTGCACCTCTTCCACGTCCTCGAGACCCTCTCCCCGCACACGGCCGACCTGGACGTCGGCGTGCCCGCCCGGGGGCTGCACGGAGAGGCCTACCGGGGCCATGTCTTCTGGGACGAACTCTTCGTCCTGCCCTACCTCAACCTGCACTTCCCCGAGGTGTCCCGGGCCCTGCTGCACTACCGGCACCGCCGCCTGGAACGGGCGACCGCGGCGGCCCGCGCCATCGGCCGCCGCGGGGCGCTCTACCCCTGGCAGAGCGGCAGCGACGGCCGCGAGGAGACCCAGCAGCTCCACCTCAACCCGCACTCCGGCCGCTGGCTGCCCGACCACACCCACCTGCAGCGGCACGTCGGCTCGGCCGTGGCCTACAACGTGTGGCAGTACTGCGAGGCCAGCGGCGACGCGGAGTTCCTGCACACCAAGGGCGCCGAGATGCTGTTGCAGATCGCCCGCTTCTGGGCGGACTCGGCCACCTGGGACGAGCACCTGGGCCGGCACCGCATCCGGGGCGTCGTCGGCCCCGACGAGTACCACGAGGCCTACCCCGGCGCCGCGGAACCCGGCCTGGACGACAACGCCTACACCAACGTCACCGCCGCCTGGGTCCTCGCCCGCACCCTGGAAGTGCTGCGCGCCCTGCCCGAGCCGCGCCGCCGCGAACTCGTCGAACGCACCGCCCTGGACGACGGCGAGCTGGAGCAGTGGGAGGACGTCTCCCGCACCCTGTACATCCCCTTCCACCAGGGCGTGATCAGCCAGTTCGAGGGCTACGGCGACCTGGCCGAGCTGGACTGGCAGGGCTACCGCGAACGGTACGAGGACATCCGGCGCCTGGACCGGGTCCTGGAGGCCGAGGGCGACACGGTCAACCGCTACCAGGCCTCCAAACAGGCCGACGTGCTCATGCTCGGGTACCTGTTCTCGCCCGCCGAACTGCGGTCCCTCTTCGAGCGGCTCGGCTACCGGCTGGACGACGACACCTGGCGGCGCACCGTCGACTACTACCTGGCCCGCACCAGCCACGGCTCCACCCTCAGCGGCCTCGTCCACGGCTGGGTCCTGGCCCGCGCCCGGCGCGCCGAGGCGTGGACGTTCTGCCAGGAGGCCCTCAAGGGCGACGTCGCCGACCTCCAGGGCGGCACCACCGGCGAGGGCATCCATCTCGGCGCCATGGCCGGCACCCTCGACCTGGTCCAGCGCGGACTGACCGGCCTGGAGACCCGGGCCGGCGCCCTCTGGCTGGACCCCGTGCCTCTGCCGGAGCTGTCCTCCTACGGCTTCTCGCTGCGCTACCACGGCCACTGGGGCGTACGGCTGCGGCTGGAGCACGGCCGGCTGGAGATCGCCGTGCCGTCCTCCAACGGGCTGCCGATCGACGTCCGGCTGCCCGACCGCGCGGTCCGCATCCAGCCCGGCGACAGCTGCCGGCTGGCGCTGCCGCAGTGAGGCGTCAGTCCCACAGGGGGTAGGTCACGGTGCGCGGGAAGTCGTCCGGCCTGCCGTCGGTGTAGGTCAGGGTCATCCGCGTGAAGTGCCGCTCGTCCGGGTCCTTCTCCCAGACCGCGGGCCTGTCGAGGCGGACGGTCACCGGATAGGAGCGGAAGGTGCCGGCCGCGCAGTAGGGCTTGCAGTCGTTGACCAGGTTGATCCCGCTGCCCACGGCCGCCCGCGCGTCCCAGCGCGACCACTCCAGCGACTCCAGCCGGCTGTTGCCGTCACCGCAGGCGATCAGGAACGCCTCCGGGCGCACCTGGGCACCCCACGTGCAGTCGACCAGCACGGGCGCGTCCGCCTGCCGGGGGACGGTGCGCTCCGCCGGCGGCGCGGCGGAGGCCGTGCCCAGCGACGCCGCCAGCGCGGCGGCGGCACCGAGGGTGACCGCCGCCCTCATCGCGTGACTGCCCATCTCCGCTCCCTGCCTCGCCGGGTCAGTGCTCCCTATGACGCTACGACCGCGTCCGGGAACCCACCACTCGTACGGAGCAACGCCGCGCGTCGCCGACCTGCCCCCGGCGCCGCGGCGCGCTAGGGTCGATCTCGAACGCACGGCCCTTCGGGGCCGGCGGCCACGCGTCGGTGGTCCAAGGAAAGACACCCCGCTTCCCGCGGGGAGATGCAAGTGCAAGGCTTGCCCGACGCTCCGGGACCAGGGCCCCGGCTCCACCAGTGGAGCCGGGGCCCTCGTCGTCACCGGCCGGGGTGGCGCACGTCGGCCTCGTGCCGGGACAGCGCCAGCACCCCCACGACCACCAGGGCCACGCCGAGCACCTGGGGCAGCAGCCACCACCCGCCGCGGATGTCCTCCTGGTAGATCAGGACACCGAGCACCAGACTGACCGTCGCGTCGCCGAGCGTGAGCGCCGGCTGCGAGGCGACGAGGGGCCCGCCCTGCATGGCGTGCTCCAGGAGCAGCACGGCGGCCACACCGGCCGCGGCGAACGCGTAGGTCTGCCAGGCGGTCAGGAAACCGCCGATCCCGCGCTCGTCGAGGATGTACATGGCGTCCTTCATCAGGGCGGCCGTCAGCGCGTAGCACACCGCCGTGGCCGCGCCGAGGCAGCCGGCGCGGGCCTTGCCGGACGGGCGCCGCAGCCCGGCGGCGGCCAGCAGCAGCGCCGCCCCGGCGCCGGCCGCCAGCACCGGCACCCAGCGGTCCAGCGGCACATGGAAGTCCTCGCCGCTCGGGGAGGCCGCCGCCAGGGCGACGCCGAGGCCGGCCACCACCGCGGCCACGGCCGCCCACAGCCCCAAGGGGAGCCGGTTGCCCGCCATCAGCGAGGCCAGCAGCAGCGCCAGCGGCAGCTCCATCACGAACAGCGGCTGGACGAGGGCGAGCGCGCCGGTGGCCAGGGCCGCGGCCTGCCCCAGCCCGGCGACCACGACGGCCAGCATCCCGGCCAGCCAGACCGGCTGCCGCAGCAGGTCGAGCAGGAGGGACGGGCGAAAGCCCCGGGACTGCGGCACGCCGAGCGCGGCACGCCGCTGCAACACGGTGGCCAGCGCGTTGCTGAACGCGGCGAGCAGGGCGAAGAGGACCGGCAGCACAGCACCCATCCACCGATCCTCACTCCGATCACCGCGCTCCGCCCGGTGGACCGGACCGACGGGCGTAGGCCCGCCGAGCGGAGGTGCCGGAGGGTCAGGCCGCCGGTGCCGCGCCCTCCGGCTCCGGGGGTCGTGCCGGGCGCGGCAGCGTCAGCACGGCCAGGAGACCGAGGACCGCGACGGCGGAGAAGAAGTAGAAGCCCCACGGATGGCCGATCCCGGAGGCGACCAGCGCGCCCGTGATGGACGGGCCGACGATGGAGCCGAGCCGGCCGATGCCCGAGGCCGAGCCGAGTGCGGTGCCGCGCACGGACGCCGGGTAGAAGTTCGTCACGTAGGCGTAGACGAGCACCTGGGCCGAGAAGACGAACACGCCGGTGAGGAAGACGACCGTGTTGAGCATCAGGTCGCTGTCCATCCTGACGCTCAGACAGGCCAGCATGGCCACCGAGACCGCGAACCAGCACAGCGCCGTGCCCTTGATGCCGCGCCGGTCGGCGACCCAGCCGCCCAGCACCAGGCCCACCACGCCGCCGACGTTGAGCACCAGCAGCTGGGTGACGGCCGTGGGCACGGGGTAGCCGGCGTCGTTCATCAGCTTGGGCAGCCAGGTGTTGAGGCCGTACACCAGCAGCAGCCCCATGAAGGAGGCCACCCAGATCCCGATGCCGGCCCGCAGATAGGCCGGTTTGAGCAGTTCGGTGAACGGCAGCCGCTCGGCGTCGTTCTCCCGGGCGCGGACGAACGCCTCGGACTCCGGCAGCTTGAACCACTGGACGACGGCGACGCCGAGACCCACCACGCCGAGGAGGTAGAACAGGATCTCCCAGTCGTCGGTGACCTGGAGCGCCAGCAGCGAGGTGATGACCGCGCCGGTGTGGTAGCCGGTCATGGTCAGCGTGCTGGCGCGGGCCCGGCGCCCGGCCGGCATGTGCTCGGCCATCATCGTGAGCGACACCGGCATGCAGGCGCCCAGGCCGAGGCCGGCGATCAGGCGGAGCGCGGCGAACATCGCGACGGAGCCGGCCAGCGGCACCACGAGGGTGAACACCGAGAACAGCACCACCGACCCGATGAGGAGCCGGCGCCGGCCCAGGCGGTCGGCGAGGGGACCGACGCAGACCGCGCCGATGGCGACGCCGACGAGGGAGAGCGTGGCGATGGTGGTGGCGTCGGCCGCGGTCATGCCGAGGTGCTCGGTCTTGAGCAGGGTCGGGATGATGGCGCCGAGGACCACGAGGTCGTAGCCCTCCAGCAGGACGGTGATCCAGCACAGGATCACCGTCCAGGCGTTGCGTCCGGAAGCGGTGCCGGTCCGCGCCGGCGTGCCGGAGGAGGTGACGGAAGCCATGGTGGCATTCCCCCCAGGGGACGGAAGGGACGGGGAAGGGGGACGGAGAGGAGAGGAGAGGAGGGGTGGGGACGGGGACGGGGACGGTGCCGAGGATCAGAACGGGTAGTCGGCGATGTCCGGCCGTACGGTGACCCATTGGGTCTCGGTGAAGGCCTCGATGTTCGCCGTGGCGCCGCCGAACCGGGAGCCGGTGCCGGACGCCTTGACGCCGCCGAAGGGCGCGCCGGGCTCGTCGTCCACCGTCTGCTGGTTGATGTGGACCTTGCCGGACTCGATGCGGTCGGCGAGCTTCATCGCCGTCCCGACGTCCCCGAGGATGCCGACGGACAGCCCGTACTCGCAGTCGTCGACGAGGGCGGCGGCCTCCTCCAGCGTGGAGAAGCCCATCACGGGTGCCACGGGACCGAAGATCTCCTCCCGCCACGCCGGCATGTCCGCCGTCACACCGGTCAGCACGGTGGCGCGGTAGCCCGCCCCCGACACCTCGCCGCCCGCGGCGACGGTCGCGCCGGCCGCGACGCTCTTCGTGACGATCTCGTGCACCCGCTCCAGCTGGCGGCGGTCGATGAGCGGGCCGAGCGCCACCTCCTCGCGGGCCGGGTCACCGACGGTCAGCGCCTCGGCCTTGGCGGCGAGCGCGGCCGTGTAGGCGTCGAGCAGCGACGCGTGCACGAGGTGACGGCCCGTCGTCATGCATATCTGGCCCTGGTGCAGGTAGGAGCCGAACGCGCCCGCCGAGGCGGCCTTGTGGACGTCGGCGCCGGGCAGCACCACCAGGGCGTTGTTGCCGCCCAGTTCGAGGTGGGCGCGCTTGAGCAGCCGCCCGGCCCGCTCGCCGATGGCCCGGCCGACCGGCGTGGAGCCGGTGAAGGACACGACCCGCACCTCGGGCGCGTCGACGACCGCCTGGCCGACCGCCCCGTCGCCGGGCAGCAGGTGCAGCACGCCCGGCGGCAGCCCGGCCTCCTCGAAGACACGGGCGATGACCACACCCCCGCTCACCGCGGTGCGCGGGTCCGGCTTGAGCAGCACCGCGTTGCCCAGGGCCAGGGCGGGCGCCACCGACCGGAGGCCCAGGATCAGCGGGAAGTTGAACGGGGCGATCACGCTGACCACGCCCGCGGGGCGGCGCCGGGCCAGCGACCAGCGGTCCTCGCCGGAGGCCAGCACCTCGCCCTGCGGATGCGTCGGCAGTGCCGCGCACTCGAAGCACTCGCCGACCGCCAGCCCGGCCTCGAAGCCCGCCTTGGCCCGCACCGAACCGGCCTCGCGCACCAGCCAGTCCTCGATCTCGGCGGCGTGCTCGGTGAACAGCTCGCCCGCGCGGCGCAGCACGGCGGCCCGGCGCGCCGGCGGGGTCGCGGCCCAGGCGCGCTGCGCCTCGGCGGCGCGGGTGGCGGCGCGCGCCGCGTCCTCGGCGGTGGCCAGTCCCACCGCGCCGAGCGGGCCGCCCGTGGCCGGCTCGGTCACCGGATGGACAAAGGCGGCGCTCCGCCAGCCGTCGCTGAAGAACTTCTCGCCCCAGACGTCGTCGTCGAGGAGTGTCATCCCGTTCCTTCTCTCTTCGGCTCTCTTCGGCTCTCTTCGGCCCCGGGCGGGGCACTGGGGCCCCGTGAGGGGTGCTCGCGGCTCGTGCGGTACGTCGGACGGTGGGTCAGGAGGGCGTGGTCAGCGCCGTGTCCACCTGGATCAGCCGGGGGTGGCCGGGGCGCTCGGCGAGGACGGCGCGCAGTTCGCCGGGGTCGGCGACATGCCGGGAGGGCACGCCGTAGCCCTCCGCGACACGGGTGAAGTCGATGCCGGGGATGTCCGTCCCGGGCGCGTCCGGCACGCCGAGAAGGCCGCCGAACCAGCGCAGCGCCCCGTAGGTGCCGTTGCGCAGCAGCACGACGGTGAGCGGGACCCGGTGCCGGGCGGCGGTCCACAGGGCGGTGATGCCGTAGTTGGCCGAGCCGTCCCCGATCACGGCGGCGACCGGCCGGCCGGGGCTGCCCATGGCGACGCCGACCGCACCGGGCAGGCCGAAACCGAGCCCGCCGGCCGCCGGGAAGTAGTAGGAGCCGGGCCGGCGCAGGTCCATCTGCCGCCACCACGAGGAGATGGTGGAGGTCGACTCCACCACGTACGCGGTGTCCTCGGGCAGTTCGTCGCGGAGTGCGGCGAAGACCTGCTCGGGGTGGAGCAGCGCCCCTTCGGCGGTGCGCGGCTCGGGGGGCGGCCGGTAGCCGGCCGCCGGCGCCACGGGCCCGTCGAGCGCCTTGAGCAGCAGATCGATCACCGGGCCCGGGTCGGCGACGAGCGCCTCGCCCATCGGTGCCCGCGCGGCGGCGGAGGCGTCCTGCGTCACCTGGACCAGCCGGGTGCCCTCCGGCAGGTAACGGCCCGGCAGGTACTCGTGGTAGCGGAACACCGGTGCCCCCAGCACCAGGACGAGGTCGTGGCCCTCGAAGGCCTCGCAGACCGGTGCGATGCCCGCGGGCAGCACCCCGCGGAACTGCGGGTGGCGGTTGGGGAAGGGCAGCCGGAACTGCGACGGGGCCGCCCACACCGGCCCGCCCAGCCGCTCGGCCAGCCGGACGGCGTCGTCGAACAGGCCGTCGGAGTCGATGTCGCCGCCCAGCACCAGCGCGGGCCGCCGGGCGGCGGCGACCTGGTCCACGAGCCGGCGGCTCTGCTCGGCGTCCGGCACACCGGCCCGGCCGACCCGCCGGTCGAGCACCGCGGGGCCGTTGTCGTCGGCGTCGGCCGCCCAGTCGTCGTAGGGGACGGACAGATAAGTCGGCCGGCGCTGCAACCGAGCCTCGAACACCGCCTGCGCCAGCGCCCGGGGCACGTCCTGCGCACAGGCCGGCTCGGCCGCCCAGCCGGCCAGCGGCTTCATCAGGGCCGCGGCGTCGACGTTGGCCAGGTTGGCCTCCGGGCCGATCGCGGGCCGCACCTGCTGGCCGGCGACGATCACCAGAGGGGTGCGGGAGGCGACGGAGTTGGTCAGCGCGCCCATGGCGTTCCCGGAGCCCGAGGCCGCGTGCAGGTTGACCAGCGCCGGGCGGCCGGTGGCCTGGGCGTAGCCGTCGGCCATCCCGACGACGGCACCCTCGTGCAGCCCGAGGACGTACCGGAAACCGTCGGGGAGATCGGCGAGGAAGGGCAGCTCGTTGGAGCCGGGATTCCCGAAGACGGTGGTGAGCCCCTGACGCTGAAGGAACTCGTGGGCGACACGGCGCACGGACGGCACGGACGCTCCTTTCGACGTGATGCGGGACACGCTAGGCAGGCCGCGACATGGGGACCAATAAATGTTTCGGCGGGCCGATATAGAAGCGACCTATATAGTCCGGCCATGGCGCCCCTGCGGAACTTCGACCTCAACCTCGCCCGCGTCTTCGTCCTGCTCTACGAGACCGGCAGCGTCACGGCCACGGCCGACGCCCTGCACGTCACCCAGCCCACCGTCAGCTACAGCCTGGGCAAGCTCCGCCGGCACTTCGGCGACGAGCTGTTCCGGCGCTCCGGCCGAGGGCTCACTCCCACGGCGGGGGCCCGTCGGCTGTACGAGCCGTTGCAGCGGGCGCTGGCGGAGATCGACGGCACCATCGGACAGGCCGAGGACTTCGACCCGGAGACGATGACGGGGCTGTTCACCATCGCCCTGTCCGACCTCGGCGAGGCGACCCTGCTGCCCCGTCTGCTGGCGGCGGCCAGACAGCGGGCGCCGGGGGTGTCGTTCACCGTCCGGCCCCTGGACGTCGAGGACGCCGAGGGGCAACTGCACCGGGGGGAACTCGACGCCTTCGTCGCCACACCGGTGCTCACCTCGCACCGCACCGTGCGCGTCCCGCTGTTCGGGGAGCGCTACGTCGCCATGGTCGCCGCCGACCATCCGCGCGTCCGCGGCCGGGCGGTGACCCTGCCCGAACTCGCGGCCGAGTACCACGCGACGGTCGGCGGGCCCAGCGGGCACATCGTTCCCAGGGCCGCGCTCGCCGCGCACGGGCTGCTGGACCGGGTCGTCGTGGACGCCACGCGGTTCTCGATGCTCCCGTACCTGCTGGAGGCGACCGACCTGATCGCCATCGTGCCCGAGTACGTCGGCGAGCTGTTCACGGCCTCCCACCGGCTGCGCCTGGTCCGGCTGCCGTTCGAGACGGAAGCGATCGAGGTGGCGCTCTACGCCCGGCACGAGTCCTCCCGCAGCGCCTCGCAGCGGTGGCTGGTGCAGTTCATGGCCGAGGTCCTGGGGGAGCGCCACAGCCCGGCCCAACTGCCCCCCACCCAGGCCCTGGACGGCGGGAAACGAGCCGGTTGAACAGTTCGTTCACAATCGCGCGAGCCGGAGGTGGAGCAGGCCGACATCACCGCCGCGCTGAGCCTCCTGCCGCTGATGCCGGGCGAGACGGACGAGCTGGAGGCCGGGCTGCTGCGCATGGCCCGCGGCCGGGGCATGACGTGGCACGAGATCGCTTCGGGCTCGGCCTCGGCACCCCGCAGGCCGCTCGGCAGCGCTGCGAACGGCTGGCCGAGCGCGTCGAGACCACGGACCGAAACCGCCGGCGAGCGGCGCGGGGACCTCAGAACCCCCTCAAGTTCCTTGATCCACACGGCTCGTGAGCCCGAGCATGGCACCCATGTTCGGATGGAGCAGACAACCGGAACTCGACGTCCTCTTCGTGCGCGACGCGGACGTCGTCGCCGACGGCGTCCGCCAGGCGCTCGCCGAGGCCACGCCCGAGGAGCGCCCCGGGCTGGAGCGCGCCGCCGCCCTGGTCGAGCGGGTGGCAGCCGCCTCCGACGCCGAGCTGCGCGCCCGGTGGGTCCGCGAACGCCTGGCCGCCGCCGGCCACGAGGGCCCCGCCGACTCCGTCCACGCCATCAAGATCCTGCGCGAGGCGGCGCCCGGACTCCGCCTGTCCGCCGCCGTCCAGCTGGCGAAGGATGCCGCCGCCGTCCAGCCGACGAAGGACGCCGCCGGCCGTCCCTGATCGCGGCTCCAGGGCACGGCACCGCGGCACCGCACCGGCACGCGGGGCGCACATCGGCGCCGCGTGAGCCCTGTACGCGCCCCCGCGTACGCGGGAAGAATGCCACGTCAGCGAACACGTGGCCGAGGGCCGACGGGTGTGGGCTCCCCGCCACCGACTCCCCAGGAAGGCAGGTCGGTCGCCGTGCTCCTGCGTCTGCCCACGTCCGTGTCCGAAGCTCAGGAGTGCCTCGCCGACGGGGCGGTGCCCATAGGCGGGGCCACGCTCGTGTGGGCCACCTGGCAACGGGAGGGCTTCCCGGAACTCGCCGTGTCCCTGCGCGACCTGCCCGAGGCCAACGCCGTCGGCGGCGAGGAACTCGGCGCCGCCGTCGTCCTGCACCGCATCGACGACCGCGTGCCCGAGGTGCTGCGCCGGGCGGCCGGCTCCGTCGGCACCGGAGCCGTACGCCGCACCGCCACGGTCGGCGGCAACATCGTCGGCAGCACCCTGCGCTGTCTGCTGCCCGCGGCCCTCGTCCTGGACGCCCGCGCGACCGTGCTGGACACCGGCGGCACCTACCGGACCGACCTCGCCGAGGTCCTGGCGAAGCGTCAGCTGATGCTGAGCCTGCACTGGCGCGCCCCCCTGGCCAGCGCCTACCGCAAGCTGCCCGGGGAGGCGGGCGGCCCGCCGCCCTTCGTGACCGCCGCCGCGCTGCACGCCGACGCGGGCGGTGCCCGCACCCTGCGCGTCGCCGCCCGCGACGGCCACGAGGTGCTCGACGGCACCCTCCCGTGCGACGCCGGCGCCGAACAGGCCCTCGCGGCACTGGAGCGCACGGCCCTCGACGGCCTGCCCGGCCCCGCCCGGGACGCCGTCCGCGCACAGGTCACCGGCCTCCTGGACGGCCGTCCCGAGTGAAGCCGCCCGCGACTTGAGCGGTCCCGACGGGGCGGGTCAGGCCCCGGGCCCGCGCGGCGGTGCCGATCGAGGACGGCACAAGGAGACCCTCAGGACCCGCGACCTGCGCGTCCACGAGGGAACGGTGGTCCGTCCGCGCCGGGCTCGGCGGCGCCGCCCGGCTGCCGGGCCGCGTACCGGCCAGGGCCGCCAGGCGTTTCGTGCGCAACCGTCCCCGGCCGGCCTCCGCCGCCGCCCGGACCCGCCGGGAACTCGGACGGCTGCGCGAGCCCCCGGCCGGACGTACCTCGCTCCGGGACCGCCGGGTCGCGGATGCTCCGGTACGGAGCCGACCGTCGAGCTGACGCCCCGTCACTCCTGCTCGGACGCCGCCGTTTCGGCCGCGGTCTGCGGTGCGGGCGGCGTGGCGTCGGCGGCCGAGTAGTAGACGGAGTTGCCCTGCTTGCTGCGCTGGGCCTGGTTGCGGGCGACCAGGCCTTCCAGCGTGGTGCGCACGACGTTGGACTTGATGTCCCGTCCGGGGTGCTCCTGGCCGAGGGCCGTGGCGACCTCGGCGGCCGAACGCGGTTCCCGCTGTCCGGCGAGGTGCTCGCGCACGAGCGCCACCAGCGTCGGCTGGGCCGGCTGCGTCGCGGCCTTCCCGCCTCCGGCGGACCTGCGCGCGGCCGACGCCTTTCCGCCCGCGCTCTTTCCGCCCGCCGCCGTTCCGTCGGCCGGCTTCGCGCTCGTCGTCTTTGCGCCGGCCGGCTTCGCGCCCGCCGTCTTTCCATCGGCCGGCTTCGCGCCCGCCGTCTTCCCGGCAGCGGCCTTCCCGGCCGGGGCCTCGCCCGTCGGGGTCTTCCCCGCCCGGCTCCGGCCCGAAGAGCCGCGCCGCGCAGGGGACTTGGCGGTGGACTTCTTCGTGGCGGGCCTCTTGGCCTGGGTACGCCCGCCCTTCCGCGGCTCCTCGACCGGCTCGGAACGCGGCGCCGGAACCACCGCGCCGTCGGCCACCCCACCCTCGGCCACCCCACCCTCGGCCACCGGACCGTCAGCCACGCCGCCCTCGGCCACGGCGGCGCCCGCGCCGAGCGCCTGCTGCATCGCCACCAGCAGCGCGTGGTCGTGCCGCAGCTCGGCCAGTTGCTGCTCCAGGGCCGCGATCTTCTGAGCGATACGTTCCTGCTCCTTGGTGTTGCGTTCCAGATCGCCGGTCACCTGGGCGGCGTACTGCGAGGACAGTTCGGTGGAGCGCACCGTGCTCTCGGACATGGGACTGACTCTCCTTCGCCAGGCAGTTCGCGACTGCGTCGGTTCGTTGTGAGGACAGATGGTACGGAGGAACCGCCGTTCTGCGCGGTCCCGGCACCGGGCCGGTTGCCCGCGTAACGTGCACGAGCGGGCGCGCACGCCCCCCGGCGCGCCCGGTACGCCGAGTCGAGTACGCCGGGTTACTCCCCGCGTCGGACGCCACGGCGGCTCCCGCCCGGCAGCGTGGAGGACGTGAAACTCAGCCGACCCGCACGCCGGGCTTCCCTCGTCGTCCACGTAGCCGCCTCCGCGAGCTGGCTCGGGCTCACCCTCGGCCTGCTCGCGCTCGGCACCACCGCGGCCACCACCAAAGCCGCGGTGACCGTGGAGGCCTCCCTGCGGACCATGAAACTGTTCGCCGACTGGCTGCTGCTCCCCGTCGCGTTCCTCACCCTGCTCAGCGGCCTGCTGCTGGCCCTCGGCACCCCCTGGGGACTGGCCAGGCACCGCTGGGTGTGGACCAAGTTCTGGCTCACCCTCGCCACGACCGCCGCCACGGCGTTCGCACTGCGCCCCGGGGTCAACGCCTCGGTCGCCGCCGTCGCCGCCGGCGGGCCGCTGCCCGACGCCGGCGAGGTGCTCTTCGGACCGGTCGTCTCGCTGTCCGCCTATGTCTTCATGACGGCCGTCTCCGTCCTGAAGCCGTGGGGGCCGACCCGACGCGGCCGCAGGTTCCGCGCCACCGGCCAAGGGCCCGGGAGCGCGGCGCGTGCCCGTCAGCCCGTCGGCTGACGCGCTCCGGCGGGACTCACCGCTCGCCGGAGCCCGGCCCGGTCCCGGCGCCGTCCGCCGTGCTCAGCACCTCCGACGGCTTCGGGGCACGGATGTCGAGGGGCTCGTCGAAGCCACTGAAGGAGGTGGTGGTGTGGAAGTCGGGGCCCTTGTAGACCGTCCTCAGCAGGTAGGGCCTGCCCTCCGCCGCCACGTAGAAGGTGTAGGTGCCCTTCGCTTCCGCCTCGTCGGTCACCGTCAGCTCGACCGCCTCGCGGCCGTCGATCCGCGTGGAACCGCTCTTCTCCGCCGTGCCGAAGGAGTCGAACGGCCGGGTGCAGGAGGACAGGCCGTCGCCGGCCCGGGCGGTGTCCACGCCCTTTTTGACCCACAGCCGCTGCTCGGTGCCGTCGTCGTCCCCCTTGCCGGCGGCCTGGAGGTAGGCGCGGTTCGGGCGGACGTAGTCCGTCTCACCGATCCGGATCTGCTCCAGCCGCCCCCCGGTCCCCGACCAGGTGGTCCTGGAGGTGCACCTGCTGTCCAGGTCGGTCACCAGCCGGTTCGTCACTTCGTCCCCGCCGGTGGGGACGGTGGTGACGTCGACGGTCACGGACGTCAGCTCCCGCATGGTGGCGTTGGCGTCGTCGAGCAGCTCGCCGGCCGACCGCTGCCCGCCCGTGCCGCCATCGCCGCACCCGGCGACGGCCGCTCCCGTCAGCAGGCAGGTCAGTGCGGTCCGCACCGCCGTGGCCAGGGTCCGCATGACACTCCCTCGTCCGCTCCGCGCCTGTGATCGAGCAGGGGCCGAGCCTAGCAAGGGGCGGAATCCGGTGGCCGCGCCGGTGGGCCCGCGGCTACCGTCCCCGCATGGCCGACGAGTGCTTCACCGACCCGCGGCTCGCCGCGCTCTACGACGCGCTGGACCCCGACCGCGGCGACCTGGACGCCTACCTGCGGCTGGCGGGGCGGCTCGGGGCGCGCAGCGTGCTGGACATCGGCTGCGGCACCGGCGTGTTCGCGCTGGCCCTGGCCGGCCGCGGCCTCGACGTCGTCGGCGTCGACCCGGCCCGCGCCAGTCTCGACGTGGCCAGGGGCAAGCCCGGCGCCGAGCGCGTGCGCTGGATCCACGGCGACGCGACGGCGCTGCCGCCGCTGCGCGTCGACCTCGCCACGATGACGGCGAACGCCGCCCAGGAGATCGTCGATCCGGCGGCCTGGCGGCGGACGCTGCGCGGGGCGCACGCGGCACTGCGGCCGGGCGGCCACCTGGTCTTCGAGACCCGGGACCCGGCCCGGCGGGCCTGGGAGGAGTGGACCGCGGAGGCCACCCGGGCGGTGACCCGGATTCCCGGGACCGGCACCGTCGAGAGCTGGTGCGAGGTGCTCGACGTGAGCGGACCGCTGGTGACCTTCCGGTGGACCTATGCGTTCGGCGCGGACGGGCACGGCACGGACGGGCAGATGCTGACGTCGACGTCGACCCTGCGGTTCCGTGAGCGGCGGGAGGTCGAGGAGGAGCTGACGGCGCAGGGCTTCGTGGTGGAGGACGTGCGCGACGCCCCCGACCGTCCGGGCCGTGAGTTCGTCTTCGTCGCGCGCCGTCCGCCCACCGGTTCCTGCTGACGTCCCCCGGCGGATCAGCCGTTGGCGAGCGCGCGGACCCGGTCCAGCGCCCCGTTGAACTTGTTGTGGTCGCCGACGATCGGCCCGGAGGAGGTGTACTGCCACATCGTGTACGTGGGCCAGCCGGCGGGCAGCTCGCCCACCGCCGAGGCGTACCGGGCCACCCACAGCGGGTTGTGCGCGGCGAAGCCCGTGTGGTTGCCGGTGCACTGCTTCCACCAGCTGGTGGAGGTGTAGATCACCGCGTGGCGTCCGGTGCGGTCCCGGTAGGTGTTCAGGAAATCGCGGATCCAGGACACCATCTGGCTGTGCGACTTGCCGTAACAGGCGTCCCCGTACGGGTTCCACTCGATGTCCAGCACGCCCGGCAGCGTCCTGCCGTCCCTGGACCAGCCTCCCCCGTTGTCGACGAAGTACCGGGCCTGGGCGGCGCCGCTCGCGGTGTCGGGCGTGGCGAAGTGGTACGCGCCGCGGATCATGCCGACGCCGTACGAGCCGTTGTACTGCTGCGGGTAGTAGGGGTTCTTGTAGTAGGTCCCCTCGGTGGCCTTGACGTAGGCCCACTTGACGCCGCTGTTCCACAGGGACGCCCATGCGACGTTGCCCTGGTGGCTGGACACGTCGACGCCCTCGGTCGTGGCGGCCCTGATGCCGAGGGGGAGTCCGTGCTCGCCCTCGTGGGCGAGGACGCCGATGCCCATCCGGGCGGAACCGCGGGCCGGATCGTCCTCGGCGGAGAGGGCGGCGGCGGTGTGCGACGGCAGAAGGAGAGTGGGGGCGGCGAGCAGAAGGCTCGTGGCGAGCACGCGTGAGCGGCCGAAGGCCCCGGCTATGACTGAGCGCATGGCCCCATCCGATCCGGTGCCGCGCCCGGCCGCATCTCACAGCCGTCCATTCGGAGTTGCCCCGGTCCACGGGCCTCAGCCGGCGGGCTCCTGCGCGGGCTTCTCCCAGACCGAGACGTGCCGGACGCTCTCGGCGGTGAACGGCTGCCGCTCCCAGCCCTCCCACCGGTCCCGCAGCCGCAGCCCGGCCAGGCGCGCCATCAGGTCCAGTTCGGCGGGCCACACGTACCGGAAGGGCACGGCCTCGTACTCCGGGCGTCCGTCGACCAGGGTGACGTAGTGCGAACTCATCGCCTGCGTGACGACGTCGTAGGTGTCGAACGCCCACTGCGTGGGGGTGATCCGGAACGGCACGGCGGTCTGCCCGGGCGGCAGCCGGCGCAGGTCCGGCACCCCGACCTCGATGACGAAGCAGCCCCCGGGCCGCAGGTGCGCGGCGGCGTTGCGGAAGCACTCCACCTGCGCGTCCTGGGTCGTCAGGTTGTTGATGGTGTTGTACACGAGGTAGACGACCGCGAACGTGCCGTCCACCCGCGTCGTCGCGAAGTCGCCGATCGTCACGCCGATCGCGTCGCCGCCCGGCTTGGCGCGCAGCCGGGAGACCATGGCCCGGGACATGTCGATGCCGTGCACCGGGACCCCCCGGCCCGCCAGCGGCAGCGCGATCCGGCCCGTGCCGACGCCCAGTTCCAGCGCCGCGCCGTCACCGGCCAGTTCGGCCAGCAGGCCGACCGCCGGGTCCACCACATCCGGCCGGAACATGTCCGCGCTCGACGTGTCGTAGGTGGCCGCGACGCTCTCTCCGAAGTAGCCGTCCGCATCTCGCATGCCGGGACCGTATCCCGGGCGAGGGTGGCTGCGCGCGCGGTTTTCCACCGGTCCGGCGGGGACGGACCGCCGCTCGGCGGCGGGGCGGAACGGGGATCTCCCGCAGTGGCCGGCCGCCGTCGACGAACAGCCGGCCACCCGGTGCGAGGGCGCCGGCGATGCGCTCCCGTGCCCGCCGCCCCGCCTCCGGGCGGCGCCCGTCGAGCGCGCCGACGCGTACGGCGAAGACGAGGTCGAAGGGGCCCTCACCGGGCTGCCGTACGAAGTCCTCCGCCGACGCCTGCCGGACGCTCATCCGGCCGGAGGCGATCTCGGCGGCCGATCCCGCCTCGGCCCGGGCGACGGCCCGGGCGGACCGGTCGACGGCGAGGATGTGCCCGGACGTCAGCCGGGCCGCCACGGCACGAGCGGCGGCGCCCGGCCCGCAGCCGATCTCCAGCACCCGCGCGTCGGGGGTGAGCGGCAGCGCGTCGACGATCTCCGCGAGCCGCGGCGAGAGGCCTTCTGGCATGAGCCGAGCGTCATTCGCCCACCGGGTCGGCGGCGCGTTCACTAGAGTCCCCGATCATGGAGATACGCGAGGAACTGCCCGGCGACACAGCGGCCGTACGCGCCCTGCACCTGGACGCGTTCGGCGGTCACGGGGCGGTCGTGGCCGGGCTGACGGACGCCCTGCGCGCCACCCTCACCCCGGGCGGCGGGCTGTCGCTGGTCGCCGAGGAGGCCGGGCAGGTGATCGGTCACGTGATGTTCACCCCGAGCCTGCTCGACGCGCCGCGGCGCCTGGTCGACGTGCAGGTGCTCAGCCCGTTGGCGGTGGCGCCCGGCCGGCAGCGCCGGGGCGTGGGCTCGGCCCTGGTCCGGCGCGGTCTGGAGGTCCTCGCCGGACGAGCGGTTCCGCTCGTCTTCCTCGAGGGGGACCCGGGCTACTACGCCCGCTTCGGTTTCGGGCCCGGCGAGCGGTCCGGGTTCCGCAAGCCGTCGCTGCGCATCCCCGACGCCGCCTTCCAGTCGCTCGCGCTGCCGGCGTACGAGCCGTGGATGACGGGGACCTTGGTGTACGCGGAGACGTTCTGGCGGCACGACGCCGTCGGCCTGCGGGAGGACCACCGGTGACGGACGCGCACAGCCCGGACCGTGACACGGCGGACGGGGCGCACGGGCCCGGGGGACCGGACGCGGCCGACGGGTCTCGCGGACCGGAAGGGGCCGGCGGGTCCCGCGGACCGGACGGGGCGGAGAGGCTCGGTGGACCGGACGGGTCCGGCACCTCGGCCGTACCCGGCGGGGCGGGCTGGTCCGCCACGCGTGCGTGGGTCGAGAAGCACCTGGGTGCGGGGGAGCGGATCGAGGCCGCCGAGACGCTGCGCGGCGGATGGACCTCCCGGATGCTCCTGTTGCGCGTGTCCGGCCCGGACGGCGGCCGGCGCCTGGTCCTGCGCTCCTTCGTCGAGCCGTTCTTCCGGAGGCACGCCGAGGGCCTCCTCACCCGCGAGGCGGAGATCCTGTCGCTGCTGCGGACGACCGACGTCCCCGCGGCCCGCTGCCTGGCCGTCGACGCGACCGGCGAGCACTGCGACCACCCCTCCCTGCTGATGACCCTCCTGCCCGGCAGGGTCCGGATCGACGACGAGGGGGCCGAGGCGCGCGCCGCGCTGCTCGCCCGCCGGCTGGCGCGGATCCACCGGGTGCGGGTGACGGAGCGGACCCGCCCCCGCACCTACCAGGCGTGGACCGCCCCCGAACGCGTACAGGTCCCGCCGGCCACGCGACGGCCGGAGCTGTGGGCGCGTGCCGTGGACGTCATCCGACGGGACCCGCCCGAGTACGCCGGGCGCTTCCTGCACCGGGACTTCCACCCCGGCAACGTGCTCTTCGCCGGGCACGGCGACGACCTGCGGATCACCGGCGTCGTCGACTGGGTGGAGACCTCCTGGGGGCCCGCCGACCTGGACGTGGCCCACTGCGGCACGGTCCTCGCCCTGCTCCACGGCCCCGACGCCGGACTGCGGTTCGCCGACCGCTACACCGACGCCGGCGGCCGGCTGGCCACGGCGCCGCGGGACCACCTGTACTGGCGGCTCCTGGACGCCCTGTCCTTCGCGCCCGACGCCGAGAAGGTCGCCGTGCCCTGGCGTGAACTGGGCCGCACCGACCTGACCGCCCCGCTGCTCGCCGGACGGCTGGAGAGCTACGTCGAGGCGCTCCTGCGGCGGTACGGCCCGTGACTCAGGTGCGCAGCTTCTTGGCGGGCAGCAGCACGTGGGCCGCCGTCGCGAGGGTCTCCTCGTCGTTGGCGAACGCCGTCAGTGCCTGGGAATCGCCGGGCTCGGCGCCCTGCGGCCAGGGGCGCGTGGCGAAGATGAGATAGGCGACCCCGCGCTTGTCGACCGCGGTCAGCCAGGACTGCGGCGGCACGAACTGGGCGTTGGTCCGGAGCACGGTCAGGACGGCGGAGTTGGGCACGACGAGCAGGCTGATCGGCAGCCGCGGCCGGGTGGCGGCGTCGACCAGTCCCTCACCCGGGGGCAGGCCGATGTCGCGCAGCAGTTGTTCCACGGCCGCCGCGGAGGCCTCCGGGCCGTCCGCGCCGTCGCCGAGCGAGCAGACGAGAAGGTAGGGAACGGTGCCCTCCGGAGTCTCGGTGCTCCAGCACATGACACTGAGCGTGCCCGGGGAACCGGTCGTCGAAGCGGGCGTTTCGGATGAAATGGAAGTCACCGCGGAACCCTATCGACGCACCGGAAGGCGTCCGGCCCGCGCTCACCCGACCAGGTGACGACCCCCGGGGCGGCCACCCGAACGAGGGACGACCGCGCGCGACGCCCGGGCCGGGACCGCCCGCTCGGCGGGCGACGCCGCCGGCGACAGCGCCGGGCCGGGTCCGGACGGACCGCGGCGGCGAGGCGACACGCCGCCCGCCCCCTGCCGCTCGCAGAACCGACCGTCATGGAACGCCCGGTTCCGGGTAGGGGCTCGCAGTCCCGACACCCCGACCGAGGAACGGAGCGCACCCGTCCATGGTGTACGTACCCGACCGCCCGACGACGGACCCGACCATGGAGCTGGCGCCCACGATGCCGGACTGGGCGCGTGACCACACCTCCGAACTGATCGGGATACCGCTGCGCATCGCGCTCATCGTGATCGTCGTCGCGCTGGTCCGGATGCTGGCCAAGCGGGCCATCACCCGCGTGGTCAAGCGCATCCTCGAGCCGGCCGACGGCGGAGGGGAGACGGGCCGCCGGCCGGGCCGCGGTCCGGCGGTGCTGCACCGGGACCGGTCCCGGGCGCGGGAGCGGCGCGAGCAGCGGGCGCGGACGATCGGCTCCGTCCTCAGCAGCATCGTGTCCGTCGTCCTGTTCGCGGTCGGTGTGGCCATGGTGCTCGACCAGATCGGCATCGCCCTCGGACCGCTGCTCGCCAGCGCCGGAGTGGTCGGTCTCGCCATCGGCTTCGGGGCGCAGTCCCTGGTCGCCGACTACCTCTCCGGCATGCTCATCATGATCGAGGACCAGTACGGGGTCGGCGACTCCGTGGACCTCGGTGAGGCGGTCGGCGAGGTCGAGCACGTCGGCCTGCGCCTCACCCAGGTCCGCGACCTCAACGGCGGCCTGTGGCACATCCGCAACGGCGAGATCCTCCGGGTCCGCAACGACAGCCAGGAATGGGCGCGCGCCGTGCTGGACGTGTCCGTGGCCTACGACGCCAACCTCGACGAGGTCTACCGGGTGCTGGAGGAGACCGGCAAGGCCATGCGCCAGGACCCGGACTTCGCCGGCGTCCTGCTGGAGGACCCGGCGGTGTGGGGCGTGCAGTCCCTGGACGCCGACGGCGTCCTGGTGCGGCTGGCGGTCAAGACGGTGCCGCTCCAGCAGTGGGGCGTCACCAGGGAACTGCGGCGCCGGGTCAAGGAGGCCCTGGACGCCGCGGGCATCGACATCCCCTTCCCGCAGCGGACCGTCTGGCTGCGCAACGAGGACTCGCCCGCCGTCGCCGCCTCCGCCCCGCGCTGAGAGCGGCACCCGGCGGCGCCGCGAGCCCCTGACTCCTGGACCGGTGAACTCCCGGGACCCGTGAACTCCCGGACGGCCCCGCCGCGTAGGGCCGCCCGGAGCGGGCAGTCGTGTCGGAGCAGGCCGCGAACCGGAAGGCATCCGCCATGGGTGAATCGTCGGTACGGGCAGTGGGGTGGGCGCGCTCCCTGCCGGTGGGCAGCGGAGTGAAGGCCGCCCGGGACTGGGCGTGGCACAACCTCCGCACTCTGGGCTGGACGAGCAGCGACCCGGCCACCGCGGACGCCGTGCTGCTGACCGTCTCGGAGCTGGCCACCAACGCCCACGTCCACGCGCACAGCACCGCGCATCTGGTGATGAGCTGGGACAACCGTTGTCTGCACGTCGCCGTGCACGACGGGTCGAGAGAGCTGCCCGCGCCCCGCCAACCCGGCGCGGAAGGGCTCGGCGGACGCGGCATGCTGCTCGTCGACGCCCTGGCCGACAGCTGGGAGGCGCGGCCCTGCCCGGACGGCAAGACCGTCATCGCCTGCTTCCGCCCGTCCGGCGCCGACCAGGAGAGCGACTGAGGGAGCGTCAGCGGCGGCGCACGGCACCCGCGAGCACCCGCTCCTGGCTTCGGGATGCCCGTGCCCCGGCTTCCGGACGCCCGTGCCCCCGGCTTTCGGGTGCACGCGCCCATGGCTTTCGGGTGATCATCATGCGGCCACGGCGGAACGCCGACGCCGAAGGGGAAGGCATCACGGCGTCCCAACCCATGGTGAAACCGGAGGTTTGTATGCGTATGCGCACATTCGTGGCGGCCGGCCTGCTGTCGGTGGCGGCCGCGGTGATGGGGGCAGGAACCGCGAGTGCCGCGGACGGCCCGCAGTCGGTCGAGATCGAGGGCGGCTACTTCGACCACAAGGCCGCGGGTCAGTTCATGAACGTCGGTGGCGAGAACGGTGTCACCTGGGCCGGCGAGTTCGAGAGCCACCAGGGCGCCGGTTTCGAGGTCGAGGCCGACTGAGGCCGCCCGCCTCGTGGGCGGCCCGGTTCCGGCTCGCGCGCCGGAACCGGGCCGTCGCCCATCTCAAGCTTCTGACCAGCCGGTATGTGACCGGGGCGACGTTGCCGTACTCCCAGTAACAAGATCACGATCGTAGGCGTGAGCCTCAGGCAACCATCTGGGGCCGACGTGTCCGATCACCCAGGGAGCCCGCATGCACCCCGCGCACCAGCCCGCCGAACCTCTCGCCCGCCTCGCGCAGGCGCGCGACGAGTACGACACGCACCGGCAGAACTGCCGGCAGTGCGGTGCGGACGGCATGCCCTGCCCGGTGGCCAAGCTCCTGCGACGCGCCTACAACAACGCCGCACGCGCTGCCCGCCCCCACCTCGACGGCCACTTCTCGCCGCGGTAGGGGCCCGACGCCCGCGGTAGGGGCCCGACGCGCGCCGCCCGGCGGCTCCGGCAGACCCGGGGCGCGCGCCTAGCCGTCGTCACCGGTGCTGCGACCGGATGTCCCGCGGCTCGTCGCGGAGCGCAGCAGATCGCTCGCGAAGACGGTCACGGCCGCCACGGCGCGGACCCACCGCGGTCCGCCGCGCTCGGCCCGCACCACGCAGACGCACGCGCCGACGACGAGCGCCAGAACGACGAGCAGCACCACGACGGCCAAGTCCCCTACCCTCCCTGTGCACGGTCCCGGTGATCCTCCCAGGGGGCGCGGCAACCCGCTCCGGCGGGGTGGGTGCCGGGGCGGGCCCCGGGCGTTCGGCGGCTCAGATACCGAACTCCGCGGGCGGCACGCCGAGCGCGGCGCAGGCCTCGCGGACCACCTGCTGCTCCGCCGGCTCGAAGTGCCCGTCGGCGCCGGCGACGACCATGCCCGTCTGGATCACCGCGCGGGCCTCCTGAGGCTTCTTGGCGGCCTTGGCGATCACCTGGAGCGCCTCGGCCCTGCCCTGCTGGAAGTCGGCCAGGAGCCGGTCCACGTGCTGGTTGAACCGCTGGCGGAGCTGGTCCGCGGGGAAGTTCTGCAACACCTCGTTGGTGACGATCAGCTCCTCCACGCGCTGCCGCTCCGCCGGCTCCACGCGCCCGTCGGCCGCGGCCACCAGGGCGCACATCGCCATGCTCGCGTCGCGGTAGGCACCGCTCTTCAGCTCCGTCTTGACGGAGGCGAGCTGGGTCTTGAACAGGCCGATCAGCTGGGCCTTGGACCCGCCGGAGGACGAGCTCGAACCCGGGCCCCGGCCACCCCCGAACGGCCCCGGCGCGTGCCCGCCGCCGCCCCGGGAACCCTGGGACTGCTGAAAGGTCTTGGCCTGGTCCTTGATCCGGTCCCACATCGCCACTGGTGCCACCTCGGCTTCTGGTGCTGCCTGTCGGTCCTGGTCGGTCCGGGCCGTGCTCGCGCACGGCCCGTCAGGTGAACGCCCCCGGCGCCGCAGGGGTTCCCCGCCGGCAAAGACCGCGCAAAAAAGGCCGGATGAGCGGGGGCGGCCGGGCCCGGGCCCGACGTCCGGGTCACGGCAGGGCGATGCCGTCCAGCCCGCCGGCCTTGGCTTCCGCGACGAGCGACGAGAACTGATCGGCACTCATCTGCACCCGCTGGCCGAAGTCGTCGGTGAGCACGATCCGGCGGTCGGCCGGGGCTTCGGGGTCGACGAACAACTGGGGGCAGCCGCAGTCGCAGTTGCCGCAGAACGTCGCCACCGGCTCCAGGCCGTGGATGTCCGACATGCCGTTCCACCTCTCCGTGCCGCGCGGTCGGCGCGCGTCGGTGTCCGGGGGTCCGGCACCGGCGCGCGCCCTGGGCTGTCCGGGGGATACCCGGCCGCGGGGAGCGCCACGCCCGTGTCCGCCGCACGCGCGTGCGGCGGCCGACCATCTTGACGTGTACGCGGCGTAGTGAGTTGATGGGAGGCCTGAGTGTGGGAGCGCTCCCATGGTCACTCCGGTCGATCACTCCGATGGATCACTCCCGCCCCCACCCCCCCACTCCTGGAGCCGCCATGAGAAACCTGCTGCGCACCGCCCGGCACCGGCTGCGGACCGGAGCACTGGCCGGACTGGCCGCCTTCCTCGGCCTGGTCGTCCTCGGCGCCCTCGCCCCGGACGCTCGGGCCGGGACGGCCGACGCCGCCCTCGCCGCCGGCCTGCACGTCCGCGACGGCCGCCTGGTGGAGGGCAACGGCAACGACTTCGTCATGCGGGGCGTCAACCACGCCCACACCTGGTACCCCGGCGAGACCGGATCGCTGGCCGACATCAAGGCGCTGGGCGCCAACACCGTCCGGGTCGTCCTCTCCGACGGCCACCGCTGGACGGAGAACAGCCCTGAGGACGTGGCGCGCGTCGTCGACGACTGCAAGGCCAACCGGCTCATCTGCGTCCTGGAGGTGCACGACACCACCGGCTACGGCGAGGAGGCCGCGGCCGGCACCCTGGACCACGCCGCCGACTACTGGATCGGGCTGAAGGACGTCCTCGCCGGCGAGGAGGATCACGTCGTCGTCAACATCGGCAACGAGCCCTGGGGGAACACCGACCCGGAGGGCTGGACCGCACCGACGATCGCGGCCGTCGAGAAGCTGCGCGCCGCCGGGTTCGAGCACACCCTGATGGTGGACGCGCCCAACTGGGGCCAGGACTGGCAGGGCGTCATGCGCGCCGAGGCCCGGTCCGTGCAGGCCGCCGACCCCACCGGCAACCTGGTCTTCTCCATCCACATGTACAGCGTCTACGACACCGCCCAGGAGATCACCGACTACCTGAACGCCTACGTCGCCGCCGGTCTGCCCCTGGTCATCGGCGAGTTCGGCGGTCCCCCCGACCAGTGGGGCGACCCGGACGAGGACACCATGATGGCCGCCGCCGAGCGGCTCGGGCTCGGCTACCTGGCCTGGTCCTGGAGCGGCAACACCGACCCCGTCCTCGACCTGGCCGTCGACTTCGACCCCGGCCGGCTCAGCGGCTGGGGCGAGCGCGTCTTCAACGGGGCCGACGGCATCGCCCGTACGGCGAAGGAGGCCACGGTCTACGGCGGCACCGCCCCCGGCGACACCCGGGCGCCGACCGCTCCCGGCGCCCCGGTCGCCTCCGCCGTGACGGCCGCCTCGGTCACCCTGGGCTGGGCCGCCGCCACCGACGACACCGGCGTCACCGGCTACGACGTCGTCCGCGTGGACGGCGCCGACGAGACGACGGTCGCCGCCGCCACCGGCACCACCGTCACCGTGTCCGGCCTGACCGCGGGCACCGCGTACACGTTCGGGGTCTACGCCCGCGACGCCGCCGGGAACCGGTCGGCCCGCTCGGCGACCGTGACCGTCACGACCGACGGGGACGGCGGCACGCCCGGCGTCTCCTGTTCCGTCCGGTACCGCGTCGTCCACGAGTGGCCCGGCGGCTTCCAGGGCGAGATGGTGCTCCGCAACACCGGTACCGCCGCCCTGACCGGCTGGACGCTCGGCTTCTCCTTCGCCGACGGCCAGACCGTCTCCAGCATGTGGGGCGCGACGCCGGCCCAGAACGGTGCCGAGCTCAGGCTCGTCCCGGCCTCGTACACCGCCACGATCCCCGCCGGAGGCCCGGTCACCGTCGGCTTCACCGCCGGCCGGGGAACGGCCAACACCGCCCCGACGCAGTTCACGCTCGACGGCACCCGCTGCGCCACCGGCTGACGCGCTCCCGCCGTCCGGCGGGCGGACGGCCCCTCCCGCCCGCCGGCCCGGCTGCCGTGCGCCCACGGCACTCGCGGCCGTCTCCGGACGAAGGCGGCCCCACGAGGTGGGAGTCCACCGGCGTCGGCCCCGCCGCGACGAACCCGTCACCCTCGTGGCGGAACGCCCCGCACTTGCCCGGCGGCACCGGGTCGGCCCCCGCCGGCGGGGCGAGCCGCTCCACGTGCTCCCGCAGCGGTGGCGACACCGCGTTCACCACGACCTCCGGGCGGGCCCGGAGGTCGTGCACAGTGTGCAGTGCCGTCAGCAGGACCGCCGTGATCATGGCCGGTGGCTCTCGGCCGCGCACCGGCCCGGTGGCTGTCGCCGCCGCACGGCAGAAGGGGCAATGTAGGAGAATGTGCCCCGAGCGGGTTCTCGGCATCCCGGAGTGATCAATGTCCCGCAAGCGCTCACCGGACGAGGGCGACGAGCTGCTGGCCAGGCTCGGGCTGCTGACCGCCCAGGCGCGCGAGGTCGCGGCGATGCAGCGGTCGCAGGTCGAGCTGGCCATCGCCCTCCAGCGCGGCATGCTGCCCCGGGACATGCCCGACGTCCCCGGCATACACCTGGCCGTGCGGTACTCGCCCGCCTACTCCGGGCTCAACGTGGGCGGCGACTGGTACGACGCCTTCTCCCTGCCCGACGGCCGGATCGGGCTCTCCGTCGGCGACGTGCAGGGGCACACCCCCGAGGCCGCGGCGTTCATGGGGCAGGTGCGGGTCGCGCTGCGCGCCCTCGCCTCCGTCACCAGCGAACCGGGCGACCTGCTCGCCCGCACCAACGACCTGCTGCTCACCCTGGGCACCGACCTCTTCGCCACCTGCACGTTCATGCGGCTGGACCCGTTCGCCGGGACGCTGGAGAGCGCCCGCGCCGGGCATGTGCCGTGCGTGTGGGCCACGGCGGACGGCAGGTCGGGGGTCTCCGAGGACGCGGGCGGCCCGCCGCTCGGCGTCCAGGAGGGCATGGAGTACCCGGTCACCCGGTACCGGCTCACCACGGGCGGCGTCTTCGTCCTGCTCACCGACGGGGTGGTGGAGGGCCCGCTGCTGAGCCTCGACGAGGGCCTCGGCCAGGTGGTCCGCCTCGCCGGCATCGCCGCCGTCGCCGGAATGGAGGCGGCGTCGCTGGCCGCTGCCGTGATCAAGAACGCCGAACACGTCGGACACGAGGACGACGCGGCCGTCCTGGTGGTCGGCCACGACGGGCGGACGTTTCATCCGTAGGGCGGCCACCCGGACACTCCCGCCTCGCCGCCACGGCCGCGCCGGTGTCTGATGACTGCGTGGTGGGTATCCGTGGTTGGCCCCGACCGGTCGTCCTCGCCCTGGAGACGCTGGTCGTCGCGGCGTGCTACTACGCGGCCGGACGGCTGGGGCTGCTGCGGGGGCTGGTGGTGGAGGAGGCCGTCGTCACCCCGCTGTGGCCGCCCGCCGGGGTGGCGGTCGCCTTCCTGTTCGTCCTCGGGCTGCGCGCCCTGCCGGGGATCGCCGTCGGCGCACTGCTCGTCGTGATGTACCTGACCCCGTTGCAGCCGACCGTCCTCGGCACCCTGTTCGGGAACACCGCCGGCCCCCTCTGCGCCTACCTCCTGCTGCGCCGGGTCGGATTCCGCACCGACCTCAGCCGCCTGCGGGACGGGGTCGCACTGGTGTTCATCGGCGCCCTGGCCAGCATGCTGATCAGCGCGAGCATCGGTGTCGGGCTGCTCGTCGGGACGGACAAGCTCGCCTGGGACAGCTTCTGGCCGGTCTGGCTGGCCTGGTGGGTGGGCGACGCGATGGGCGTCGTGATCGTCACGCCGCTGCTGCTCCTGCTGTACCGCGTGCGCTGGCCGCCGCGGGGTCCGCGCTGGAAGTGGGCGGAGGCCGCGGGGATGACCGTCGTGGCCTGCGTGGTGATTCCCGTGGCCGCGTTCAGCACCGTCAGCGCGCTGTTCCTGATCTATCCGCTGCTGATCTGGGCCGCGCTGCGGTTCCAGCTCGCGGGCAGCCTGCTGTGCGCCCTGGCCGCCTCGGTGATGACGACCATCGCGGCCACGGAGGACATCGGCGACTTCCGGCGGCTGACCGAGGTCGAGGTGATGGTCAAGCTCCAGGCCTTCAACGGTTCCATGGCCCTGACCGCGCTGCTGCTGTCGGCCGTGATCACCGAGCAGCTCAACACCCGGCGCTCGGTGGAACGGGCCTGTCAGGAACTGGTCGAGGTGCTGGAGCACCTCACGGCGGGCGAACCCCCGCCCGCCCGGCGCCCGGACGACGCCCGCGCCCGGCGGCGAGACGACGCCCGCGCCCGGCGCGCGGACGCCGGTGACCCGCGCCCGGACGACGGGCCCCGGGCCTCGGACGCCCGCGACCGGCCGCCCTGAGCCGCTCCGGACCGGCACACCCACCTGGATGGTCCCCGGCCCCGATGGCCGGTGCCGGCCCCCGAGGCGGCCCGCGGCGGCCTGGGCGAGGGCCGTCAGCCGCTGTTCGGGGCCGTCCGCGCCGGGCGAGCGGTGCGGGGGCGCCGCTCGGGCCGCCAGGTGGCGACGAGCGCGCCGGCCAGCAGCAGCTCGGCGATGTCGCCGCCGTAGTACATCAGCTCCGCACCACCCCGCACCTGCGTCACGGGTGCGGGGACGTCCACCCAGAACCCGCCGTACATCAGCTGGGAGACGACGGCGTGCACGGCGATCGCGCAGCCCAGGCAGACCAGACGGGTACGGACGCCGGGCCGGGCGGGGGAGGGGTCGGGGCCGGCGATGACGTGGGCGAACAGACAGCCCGCCAGCAGGAAGTGGACGTGCAGCGGCCAGTGGCCGGCCGGATGGGCGGTCAGCGTGCCGTACAGCGGGGTGAAGTAGAGCACCACGAGGCTGCCCGCGGACAGCAGCAGGGCGAGACCCGGGTGGGACACGACACGGCAGGGACGGCTGTGCAGGACGCGGGTCAGCGTCCGGGCCCGTGCGGCCGGCAGGGCGCGCAGCAGCAGGGTGACCGGCGCGCCGAGCACCAGGGCGAGCGGGGCGTACATGCCGATCAGCAGGTGCTGGGCCATGTGGCCGCGGAAGTCGGTGTGCGCGAACGGCGCGAGCGGCGGCAGGAGCGCCGCCGCCAGCAGGGCCAGACCGGTCAGGAAGGAGGCGGTGCGCCACGGGCTCGGAGCCTGGACGGGGTTGCGCAGCCGGGCCCGGTGGACGAGACGGAGGTAACCGGCGGCGCACACCAGGAGGACGGCCGCGGGTACCAGCACGTCCAGTGGGCCGGGCCCCGCACCGTGCTCCGCGGGATGGGTGCCGTGGTCCATCAGGCGCGCCCGGCGGGGGAGTCCGGGTCGACCGGCCGCCCGCCGCGCACGAGCAGCAGGCCGCCGGCGACGAACAGGGCGCCCAGGACCAGGAAGCCGATGTCCCACCAGACCTGGCCGTCCCCGGCGTAGACGTGGTGGATGCCCAGCACATGGTGGTCCAGGACGCCCTCCACCAGGTTGAACAGCCCCCAGCCCACCAGCACCCAGCCCCACAGCACCCGGGAGGTCCACACCCGCCGCCGGTCGTGGGTCACCCGGGAGTACAGGACCGCCAGCCCGACGAGGACGGCCAGCCAGCACACCGTGTGGAAGACGCCGTCCCACACGGTGTTCATCCGCAGCCCGGAGACGGTGTCCGGATCGTAGTACTTCACACTGATATGGTCCTGGTCGGTGCTGGTGAGCATGTGGTGCCACTGCAAGAGCTGGTGCAGCAGGATCCCGTCGACGAACCCGCCCAGGCCCACGCCCAGCACGATCCCCGGTGACCGGAGGCCGGCCGGTGCCGCACCCGCCGTGGTCCCGCCTGCGATGCCGGCCATCGAACAGCCTCCGTCCCCTGGGGTGCTGGTCCGTGTGCGAGGTGCCGGTGCGGTGCCCCGGCCGGGCGGCCCCGGTCCCGGGGCCGGCCCGTGGTGGCTCCCCTCCAGGTCTACCGGCTCACCGGGGCCGCCGCCGCACCACCTTCGGCCGTTCGGTCCCGTCCGGAATCCGCGCACGGTTCGCGCCACACTCCCAGGTCCGGCCTCTTGCGCATCGACGACAGTCCCAGCGCGCGGGAGACGGGGCAGAAACGGTGCGGCGGTTCCGCGTACTCCACGTGGAAGACCGCCTTGCCCGCCTTCGTGAACGGCCGCAGCAGCGCGCACTCCCCGTACTGCGCGCACTCCTCGTTGACGGCGAAGTCGAAGTCCCCGACGAGCTGCGCGATCTGCGGCAGATCGTTCTTCAGACCCACCGCCAGGCCCCGCTCGTGCGCGAGGGCGGCGATCATCCGGTTGTACCGGAGCTGGTCGCGCGCGGTGAGGGGGAAGCCGGTGCGGTTGCCGTACCCCTCCGTCAGATCCGGCTCCACCGCGTCGAACCCCTTGTCCCGGCACATGTCCAGCCGCCGCTCCATCAGGGGCCGCAGCACCGCGGTCCGGCGGATGTCCAGCCAGCGCTCGCCCCGCCAGCCGTTGGGCTCGCCGAGCACGGCCGCCGGGAAGGCGTCCGCGTCCGGCCGGAAGTCCTCCCACGCGCCCACGTTGACGTAGCAGATCACCTTGCGGCCGGCGCGGTGCAGCCGCTCCACGTCCGCCGCGGTGTTCTCGAAGCCGTCGATGTCGTAGACGGGCACGTCCACCGACGTGTCCACGCGGCCGTCGAGCTGCCACTGCCAGGCCAGTCCGGGGCGGGGCCGCCACCACCGCCCGCGGTCGCCGCCGCCGGAACATCCCGCCAGGGACGCCACCAGCACGGCCGCCAGCACCGCGCACACCCAGCTCCGCCCCCTCACCGCCGGGTGTCCGTCAGCGCCGGGGTCAGCCGGGACCACGGGTTGGGCGGCTCTCCCGGGACCGGCCCCGAGACGGCCGCGCCGCGTTCCCGCGCGGTGCGCACGGCCAGCGGCGCGAGCGGCTCGGGCACGCCGTACACCAGGTGGCAGAACCGCTCGGGCGGGTGGCGCAGCGTCCAGTCCGGTCGGCTGAAGGCGGACACGTACGTCGACCAGTGCCCCTCGAACGTGACGAGCAGATCGGCGAAGCGGGCGTAACCGGGGGCCGGGTGCACGCCGGGGTTGAGCACCACGGTGCCGGTGCCCGCGCGGCGCAGCGACCGCACCAGCTGCCGGTAGAAGCGGGTCCCGGACGCGTCCGCGCTCACCTGGTCCAGGAAGCAGCCGTCCGCCCCGTACCACGCGCGGTGCCGCCGTACGTCGGCCTCGATTTCGGCCGCGGCACGGGTGCCGTAGTCGGTGTCGACGTAGCCGAGCACCCGGGCACCCGCCGCGCGCAGCGCCCGGGCCGCCGCGGTGAACGCCGGGTCGGGACCGCTGCCCGGCCCGTCGGCCGGATTGAGCACCACCCCGTAGGTGCGGCCGGCCGCGGAGACGAGACGGTGCCAGGCGCCGGGGTCCTCGGCGGGGTGGACGTACAACGGCACGAGCAGACTCATGACGGGCTCTCGCCTCCGCCGGCTCCGACGGGCGCCCGCACCGCCGCCCACAGCGCCGCCAGGGACTCCCGGAGCGTGTGCGCCGGGCGCCAGCCGAGGGCGGTGTGGGCGGCCGAGACGTCGGAGCACTGCCAGGACACCTCCCCCGAGCGGGCGGAGCCGGCGCCCCGCTCCTCCACCCGGCCCCGGAAGCCCGCGATCTCGGCCAGGGTGTGCACCAGGTCGCGCACCGGCACGGCCTCCCCGCCCGAGACGTTCAGGACGCGGGGCAGGGGGCCGGGCAGCACCGCGGCCAGCTCGGCCGCCCGCGCCACGTCGCGTACGTCCACGAAGTCCCGGTACGCGGACAGGTCGCCGAGCCGGAGCACGGCGTCCGGTCCGGTGCCCGCCGCGCGCAGCAGGCCCGCGACCCGGCCCGGCAGGCCGGACGACGGCGCCCCGGGCCCCACCGGGTTGCCGACCCGCAGCACCACCGCGTCCAGGTCCGAGGCGGCGACGGTGACCGTCCCGGCCAGCTTCGTGGCGCCGTACGCCGTCACCGGCCGGGTGGCCCCCGACTCCGCGGCCCGGGACGCCGCCGTCCCCGGCCCGTACTCGGCGGCCGACCCGAGGTGGACGAGCCGGGCCCCGGGCCGGGAGGCCCGCAGTGCCGCGCACAGCACGGCGGGACCGCGGGCGTTGACCTCCGCCAGGGTCACCGGGTCGCCGCCGGTCGCCCCGGCACAGTTCACCACGGTGTCGGGCGCGGTCTCGGCGAGCGCCCCGGCCAGCCGGTCCGGCGCTGCCGCGGCCAGGTCGACGCGGACGTCGGCGTCCGCCGAACGGCCTCCGCGGAGGACCTCCGTGCCGGTGCGCGCCGTCAGCCGTTCGACGAGATGGGCCCCGAGGTAGCCGGTGGAGCCCAGGACGAGGATGCGCATGCGGTGGTCAGGCCCCCTTCAGCAGCAGCGACTTGCGGCTGGTGAACTCGGCGTTGGCACGGTCGTAGTCGTCGGGGCGGCCGATGTCGAGCCAGTAGCCGTCGAACTCGTAGGCGTGCGGCGGGTTCTGCGCCTTCAACAGGTCGAGCACCAGCTCGTCGAAGCCCAGCGGCAGCCCGGGGGTGTAGCCGTCGAGCGTGTCGCGGGAGAGTCCGTACACGCCCATCGAGACCCGGTAGTCCATGCTCGGCTTCTCGGTGAAACCGACCACCTGGCCGGCGTCGGTGGTCAGTACACCGAAGTCTATGTGCACCTTGCGGGCGTACGTGGCGATCGTCAGCGGTGCTCCGCCGGCCCGGTGCCGGCGCAGGACGTCGGCGAAGTCGAGATCGGTGAGGACGTCGCCGTTCATCACCAGGAAGTGGTCGGGCAGCCGGTCCCGCATCGTCAGCAGCGGGCCCATGGTGCCCAGGGGGCTGTCCTCGGTGGAGTAGTCGACGGTCAGCCCCCACTGGGAGCCGTCGCCGACGTAGGCGCGGATGATCTCGCCCAGGTGGCCTATGGCGATGGTGCAGCCGGCGAAGCCGGCCGTGGCGAGCTGGCGCAGCACGATCTCCAGGATGGCGTGCTGGTCGCCGATCGGTACGAGCGGCTTGGGCAGCGCGGTGGTGTAGGGCCGCAGCCGGACACCCTTGCCTCCCGCCAGGATCACTGCGTGCATGGGGTTCCTCCTTGCTTCTTCGGGAACGTGCCGGCCGGGTCAGATGTTGTAGATGCCGGTCTTGTAGCGGGCGAGGTTGGCCGGGTCGCGGAAGAACTCCGCGGTGTGGCCGAGGCCTTGCTCCAGGTCGTGCTCCGGCCGCCAGCCGGTCGCCGCGGTCAGCCGGCTCGCGTCCGCCACCAGCCGCATCACCTCGGAGTTGGCGGGCCGCAGCCGTTCGGTGTCCTCGCGGACGTCGAGGGCGGTGTCCATGACCTTGCCGATGAGCGCGACCAGGTCGCCGACGGAGATCTCGCCCCCCGTGCCGGCGTTGAAGGTGCGGCCCACCACCCGCTCGGCCGGCGCGGTGCCGACCGCGAGGAACGCCCGCGCCGTGTCCCGCACGAAGGTGAAGTCCCGGGTGGGGCGCAGATCGCCCAGGGTGATGGTGCGCTCCCCGGCGGCCACCTGCCCGATGACGGTGGGGATCACGGCGCGCATCGACTGGCGGGGGCCGTAGGTGTGGAACGGCCGCAGGACGACGACGGGGGTGCCGAAGCTGGCGTGGTAGCTGTCGGCGAGCCGGTCGCCGCCCGCCTTCGACGCCGCGTACGGGGACTGGGTGTTGACGGGATGGTCCTCGGTGATCGGCACGGTCCGCGCGGTGCCGTAGGTCTCGCTGGTGGAGGTGTGCACCAGCCGGGGCGTGCCCGCCGCCCGGACCGCCTCCAGCACGTTGAGGGTGCCGGTGACGTTGGTGTCCACGTAGCTGTGCGGGGCGCGGTAGGAGTACGGGATGGCGATGAGGGCCGCCAGGTGGTACACGCAGTCCGCGCCCTCCACGAGGTGGCGGACGGAGCCCGGGTCCCGGACGTCGCCCAGGACGATGTCGACCTCGGCGAGGACGTCGGGGGAGAGGGTTTCCAGCCAGCCGTACGAGGAGAAGGAGTTGTACTGCGCCATGGCCCTCACCCGGTGCCCGGAGGCGACGAGCGCTTCGGTGAGGTGCGAGCCGATGAATCCCTCGGCTCCGGTGACGGCGGCGAGCGGTGCGGTGGTCACAGGGGTTCCTTCCGGTCGGTCGCGCCCTGGTCGGCGCGAGCGGTGAACGCTTCGGACACGGGCGGGCGCGGGGCCCGCCGCACGGGGTCAGCCATGGGCGGCCGGCCGGCCCAGCAGCGCCGCCGCGCGGGCCGCCAGGACGGCCAGGGCCACGGCGCAGCACAGCGGGAGGGCGCCCGGACCCGGTGGCAGGCCCAGCAGCGGCAGCGCTCCGGCGGTGCCGGCGGCCCCGAGACCGACGGCGGCCGGCGGCCAGGCCACCTCGAACGCCTGGAGCAGCAGCGCGGTCCACAGCACCGCCGCGAGCGGCAGCAGCGTGGCCGGCGGGGCGCCGGTGAGCAGCGCGGCCGGCACCAGCGGACCGAGGTAGAGCAGCAGGCAGCCGGCGAGGACCGCGGTCGAACGGAGCCGGAAGCCCGCGGGGGTGCGGGCGGCACGCAGCGCGGCCACGCACAGGCCGCGGCAGCGGAACAGCAGCCACTCGGCCGGCCCCATGCTCAAGGTCAGCACCACCACCGACCAGGGGTGTTCACGTCCGGCCAGCAGCACCAGCGCCCCGGCGGCCAGCCCGAACAGGCCGTACGGCAGGGAGAGCAGCAGGCCTGGCCGGGCGTCGTGCGGCACGGGCGCGTGGCGCAGATCGCGGCGGAGCGCCCAGCCGGCCGCGGCGACCGCCCCGAGGACCGACGACAGCGGCAGCGCCATCCGCAGCCAGCTCCCCGGCTCCCACCACGGCAGCGCCGCGGCTCCGGCGGTCACCGGCAGCAGCACCGCCAGCAGCAGCCGCTCACGGCCCAGCACCAGCAGGACGCCCGCCGCCGCGAGATACCCCGCCTGCGCGCCGGCGGCCAGGGCCGTGACCCCCGGGCCGGCGAGGGCGGTGCCGGCCGCGGCCGCCGCCGCCGCGCCCAGCGGAGCGCCCGTGCCCAGGGCCAGGGCGGCCTCCCGCCGGCCGGTGGCCAGTCGCAGATACGCCCGGTGGGCGAGCGCCAGGCCCCACGCCCAGGAGACCAGCGCCGCCACCACCAGCGCCGGGACCGTGCCGTCCCCCGGGATCAGCCGGCCGGCGAGGAGGTAGGCGAGGCCGGGCAGGGCGAACAGCGCCCCGCGCAGTGCGCAGCGGACCGTGTCGGGGCGCCAGGGGTCGGCCGGGCGCGGCGGCTCGGGAAAGGACCGCGGTGTCCGCTCGTACAGGGCGGCGGCCAGGGAGAACAGGTCCGGGTGGCCGTAGCGTTCGCGGACCGTTTCGCCGGTGAGGCCCTCCGACTCCAGCAGCGCGGCCACCTCGTAGGGGTGTACGGCGGGCGCGACGCGGTCGGCGAGTTCGGCGGCGAGGACGTCGACGGCGTCGCGCTGCGTCGAGGGGCCCGGCGCGGCGCCGGCCACCCGCAGCGCCAGGGTGCGCTCGTCGGCCAGGCGCAGCGCCAGGGTGTCGTGGCGCCCGGGAGGTTCCAGGGACATGGGCCCGCTCATACGGTCGCCCTCCGCATCGGGACGTCCGCCGTGCGGGCGCCGGGCACGTCGGCGACGGGGCGCGTGCCGCCGCCGCCGGCGAGTTCCCGGTAGATCGACCGGAAGGTGTCGATGGTCCGCCGCAGGGTGAACTGCTCGATCACCCGCAGCCGCGCCGCCTCGCCCATCGCCCTGCGCCGTTCGGTGTCGCGCAGCAGCTCCAGCGCGGCGGCGGCCATGGCCTCCGGGTCCCGCGGCGGCACCACCAGGCCGGTGTCGCCCACGGCCTCGCGGACCCCGCCGACGTCCGTGGAGACCGTCGCCCGCCCGCAGGACATGGCCTCGATCAGGGTGAAGGGGAAGCCCTCGCTGATGCTGGAGAGCATCACGACGTTCCCGGCGGCGTAGGCGTCCCTGATGTCGTCGACGCGGCCCTCGAAGGTGACCGCGTCGGCGTGGCCCAGCTCGGCGGCCAGGGCCTCGCACCGCTCCCGGTAGGCCTCCCCGCCGCGCGGGGTGCCGCCGAACAGCCGCAGCCGGGCCTCGGGCAGCCGGGCCCGGACCAGGGCGAAGGCCCGCACGAGGGTCTCCAGGTCCTTGATCGGGTCGACCCGGCCCGCCCAGCTGAGCACGGGCCGCGCGGGCTCGGGTCCCGCGGGCGGGAACGCGGCGGGGTCCACGCCGTTGTAGACGGTCCGGATGGACCCCGGGGCGGCACCGCCCTGTTCCTCCCAGAGCCGGTTGTAGCGGTTGCCGGGCGTGATCAGCGCGGCCCGCCGGTAGGTCTCCTCCGCCAGCAGCCGGAAGAAGCCCAGGACGAGCGCCTTCACCGGCCACCGGTACGGCGCGGTGCGGTACCCGAGGTAGCGCTCGCGCAGGTAGACGCCGTGCTCGGTCAGCAGCAGCGGCACCCCGTGCCGCTCCCGCCCGGTCAGCCCGGGGAGCACGGCGAGCCCGCCGCTGACGGCGTGCGCGACGCCGTCCTCGGGACAGGGCGCGGCCAGCGGGCGCAGGGCGTGCTCCAGCAGGGCGGTGCCGGTGACCGCGTCGTGCAGGGTCGGCCGGGCCTCGCGGACGGCCAGCCCCGGGCGGTTCCACACCCCGGTCAGGATGGTGATGGCCCGGTCCCCGCGCAGGAAGCAGCTGAGGTGTCCGTCCGTCGCCGCCCCGGCCAGGGCGTACAGGGCGGGGCCGAACCCCTCCTCGGCGCGCGGGTCGAACAGGGCGGTCAGGAACCGCTCGTAGGCGGCGGCGAGCCGGTTGCGCGACCGCCCGCGGGGCGGGCGTCCCCGCGGCGGCGGTCCCCACATCGGGACGGAGACGACCCGCCGGACGTGGCCGGGGACGTCCCAGACGAGCGGCTCGCGTCCGGTGCCCGTGACGGCTGTGACGTCGAACTCCAGGTCGGGCATCCCGGTGACGAGCTGGTCGCACCAGACGCTCACGCCGCCGTGGCTGTGCGGATAGGTGCCTTCGGTGAGCAGGGTGACGCGTTGCGCGCCGGAGCGCCGCGCGCCGCGGTGAACGTGCATGGAGGTGCTCCACGGGCGAGGTGCGGGGAGGGCCGGACCCCGGGCCGGCCGGACGGGCCGGGCAGCGGTGGTCGGTCCCGCGGTGACGGGTTGGGTGTGGTGGGTGTCCCGGACGTCGGCCGGCGTCCGGGACACGGCCGCGCGGGGCCGCTCAGCGCTCCCGGCCGTACGGCACCGGGTCGGACACCCCGGCCGCGACGCGGGTGTCCGGGGCCGTGGACGAGGCGGCGGCGGGCCCGTCCGGTGCGGTGGCGGGCCCGCCCGGTGTGGCGGTCGCGGCCGGAGGGGCGGCGGCCGGAGGCACGGTGAGGGTCAGCGGCTCACCGGTGGAGACGGCCCACCCCGACCTGGCCCCGGCGTAGGCGCCGCCGAAGTCCGCGTCGCCGTGCCGGATGCCCTCGGGCATCGTCGCCGGCACCGGCACACCGCCGGGCGCTCGCACGGTCACCGTGGTGCCGACGCGGTAGGCGGTGACCCGGCCGTCCGCGAGGGCGCCCTGCCAGCGGGCCCGGCGCTCCAGCTCCGCCCCGATGCCCTTCATCCGCAGGTGGACCACGGGGGTGTCGTCGGCGAACAGGCGGGCGTAGCCGCCGAGCACGCCGTCGAGCACCGGGTGGGCGATGCGGTCCTCGGCGAGGTTCGACTGGTGGACGAAGTGCGGCCTGGGGTCGTTGGTGAGGACGTGGCCGAGGGCGATGCGGGTCTCCAGCGGCACGGTGTACCCCGTGGCGGTGTCCAGCGGGTCGGGCAGACACGTCGTGGTGGCCGGGCGGTCCTCGCAGATGCCGCTGCCCCCCTGGGCGCGGCCGGTGTGGATCCAGTTGTACTCGTCGACCTTCTCGGCCGCCCGCCCGGCGTTGTGGAAGACGTTCATCGGATGGCGGGGGACCGTGGTGGCCGGGCCGACCCGGCGCTGCGCGGGGGCCCGGGAGTTGTCCGAGGCCAGCCGGGCGATGCCGGTGTCGGCGAGGGCGGGCCCGGGATGCGGGTTGTCCTCGCTCTGCTGCGGCAGCACCCGCAGGTCGACCCGTGGCGCCGGGGCGTCCGCCCGGGCCGGGCCCGCCTCCGGGCCCGACGCGGCGAGCAGCAGGCCGGCGGCGAGCGCCGTCGTGCGAATGGTCCGCTTCATGCGGTGCGATTCCCTCCCCAGGGCAGGAGTGGGCTGCTCCACGCGGAACGTCCCCCACCCCGTTGCTCACGCCGCCGCCCCCCATGACGCCGGTCGCCGACGTGTCCGTCGCGTCACATGGTGAGGTCTGTGTGGAGCAATTGTGTGCCTGCTGCGGAACTTGACGGAAAAGCGTAGGTGGCCGCCCGGCCGGGTCCGGCAGCGGTACGACCGTCGGCGGCCGGTACCGCGCCCGCGCCCGCAGGGGCGGTGACATGTGGCGGCACCGCCCTCGTCCTGCCCGGAGCCGAGGCCGGCGGCCGGGCCGGACGGCCCGCCTCCCGGCCGACGAGTGCCAGAGGTCTCGACCAGATCGCGCCGGGCCCGGTGCGGGGGACCGGTCGAAAGCCGGCCGCGGGGCGCGGCGGTGGCCGGGCGCGTGCCGCGCCTGCCGTTGCAACTGCCGCCGCGCGTGCCGCGCCTGCTGCCGCGCGTGCCGCCGCGCGTGCCGCGGCCGACCGCCGCGGGGCGCCGTCGTCAGGCGCGCACGACGCGGGTCTCGGGCGGGTGGACGGGGCCGCCCCTGGCGCTCGTGCCGTCGCTGAACTCGGCGCAGCAGTCAGAAGTACGAGGAGAAGCCGATGTCGCCGGTCCGCTACGCCCGGGCCGGGGCGGACCGCGTCGCCGGGTGCGCCGCCTCGCGGGACCGGCGCGGCCGCTCAGCCCGCTCGCAGGGCCTCCAGCACCGCCAGCGCCACGTGCAACTCCGTGCGCTGCGCTCCCGATTCGAGGTCGCGGCCGAGGAGCCGCTCCACGGTGCGCAGCCGCTGATAGACCGTCTCCCGGGAGACGTTGCCCAGCCGGGCGGTCGTCGTCTTGTTGCCGGCCGCTTCGAGGTAGTGGCGCAGGGTCGTCAGCAGGTCGGTGCCGTGCCGCGCGTCGTGGTCGACCAGCCGTCCGAGCTGCCGTTCCGCGTACTCCTGCACCCGCACGTCCTCGCGCAGCGCGTAGAGCAGCCGGCGCAGGCCGATGTCGGAGGGTTCGTGGTAGGCGCGGCCCGTGGGCGGGGGCTCGCCCGGCGGAGTCGCCTCCGCCACGCGCGCCGCCTCCCGGAACGAACGCGCGGCGTGGGCGAGGTCGGTGACCTCCGTGCCCGCGCTGACCACCGCCCCGGGGTCGAGCCCCCGGACGGTGCGGGCCAGACGGTCCAGGACCGGATGCCGGGGCTGCTCGGATCGCAGGGCCAGCAGGACGGCGAGCCGGCCCGGCGCCACTTCGCCGACGAGACCGGCCACGCCGGCCGAGGCCAGCTCCGTGGCCAGCCGCGGTTCGGTCCCGCCCGCGTCGCCGCCGGCGGGGCCGGTCCGGGCGAGGACGGCGAGATAGCGGCAGCCGTCGGTGGGCAGCCCCAGCCCGGCGCAGCGGGCCCGGGCGTCCCCGGCGGAGCGGTGCCGCTGCCCGGCGAGGTCGCGCAGGAGCCCGCGATGCGCCGTGCGCTCCCAGGGTGCGGGGTGGATGAGGCGGGCGATGGTCAGCGTCATCGCCGTGCGCTCCAGGACGACGACGTCCTCGCCACCGTACGCCCGGACGTCCTCGCCGCCGAACGCCCGGACGTCCTCCGGCGCTCCGCCGTACGCCCGGACGTCCTCCGGCACCGAGGGGGCGGGCAGCATCACCACACGGCCCCACCGCTCGCCCTGGTACTCCACCGGCGCCACGAGCCAGCCCTCGGGACCGCACACCTCCGTACGGTCGCCGGACGGCGCGGCCCGGGACCGGCGCTCCCAGCCACCGAGGGCGGCCTCCACGGTGCCGCCGGCCGGCTCGCAGACCAGCGCCTGGTGCACCAGGTTCTCCAGCACCACCGTGCGTCCGCTCAACTCCGCCGCCGCGCGCACCACCTCCTCGGCGCCCGCGCCGCGCAGCGTCAGCGCCGTGAACTGCTCGTGGACCCGCTGGGCGCGGCGCATCGCCTGCTCCTGGCTGCCCAGGATCAGCGCGTGCACGACCTGGGTGACCTCCAGGAAGTTGACGTCCCTCGCCAGGCCGACCAGGGGCAGTCCGCGCGCCCGGCACGCCCGGACCAGGGCCTCCGGCGGCCGGTGGAAGCGCCGTACCAGCTCGATGACGAGGGCGGCCGCGCCCACGTCGGCCAGCTCGTCCACGTAGCGGCGCACCGCCCTCGCGTCCTCGGGCAGCGGCATCCCGGTCGTCAGGACCAGCTCGCCGCCCTTGAGGAAGGAGGCAGGGTCGGTCAGCTCCGTGATGTGCACCCAGCGCACGGTCCGGTCCAGCCCCGGGGCACCCGTGACGACCCGCGGGCGGCCCGCGGCCACGACGGGCAGCGACAGCACGTCGGCCACGGTGAGGCCGGGCCCGGGCCCGGGCCCGGGCGCGTCCCGGCCGGCGCCGCGGGCGGCACCGCCGCCCTGGCTCCGCGCCCCGGTGATGGGGAGGTTCTCGCTCACGGTCCCTCCCTGCCCGCCCGGCCGCGGGGGCAAGCGGCGCCGCTGGACAGATCGTCCGGAGCCGGCCACCGGAACGGACAGTTCATCCCTTGCCCGGGCCGGAAGCGGCCGGGACGCTCGGAACCGGGGCGGTCCACCCAGCCGGCGGACCGCGACCGGGCACGACCGGACACGACCAGACCACGCACGGCCGGGAGACGATATGACCGCACTGTCGCCGCACCTCCGCCAGGCCACCCCGGTGGTGGCGGTCAGGGGCGAGGGCGTCCACCTGTACGGCGAGGACGGCCGCCGCTACCTCGACTTCACCGCCGGCATCGGCGTCACCAGCACCGGCCACTGCCACCCCAGGGTCGTGGCGGCGGCGCAGGAGCAGGTGGGCACGCTGATCCACGGCCAGTACACGACGGTGATGCACCAGCCGCTGCGCCGGCTGGTCGACAAACTCGGGGAGGTGCTGCCGGCCGGACTGGACAGCCTGTTCTTCACCAATTCCGGCAGCGAGGCGGTGGAGGCCGCGCTCCGCCTGGCCCGGCAGGCCACCGGCAGGCCCAACGTCCTGGTCTGCCACGGCGGCTTCCACGGCCGCACCGTCGCCGCGGCGGCCATGACCACCTCCGGCACCCGCTTCCGCTCCGGCTTCTCCCCGCTGATGAGCGGAGTCGTGGTCACCCCGTTCCCGACGGCCTACCGGTACGGCTGGGACGAGGAGACCGCCACCCGCTTCGCCCTGAAGGAACTCGACTACACCCTCCAGACCGTCTCCCCGCCCGCCGACACCGCCGCCGTCATCGTCGAGCCGGTGCTCGGCGAGGGCGGCTACGTGCCCGCCACCGCCGGCTTCCTCCAGGGGCTGCGCGAACGCGCCGACCGGCACGGCTTCCTGCTGATCCTGGACGAGGTGCAGACCGGCGTCGGCCGCACCGGCCGGTTCTGGGGACACGACCACTTCGGCGTCACCCCCGACATCCTCGTCACCGCCAAGGGCCTGGCCAGCGGTTTCCCGCTGTCGGGCATCGCCGCCCCCGAAGAGCTGATGCGCAAGGCGTGGCCCGGTTCCCAGGGCGGCACCTACGGCGGCAACGCCGTCGCCTGCGCCGGGGCCTGCGCCACCCTCGACGTCGTACGGGACGAGAAGCTGGTGGCGAACGCCGAGGCGATGGGCGACCGGCTGCGGCGGGGCCTGGAGGCGGTGGCCGCACGCACCCCGGCCATCGGCGACGTCCGGGGCCTCGGGCTGATGCTCGGCACCGAGTTCGTCACCGAGGACGGCGACCCGGACCCCGCGACCGCCGCCCGCGTCCAGCGCGCCGCCGTCGACGAGGGCCTGCTGCTCCTGCTGTGCGGCGCCTGGAACCAGGTCGTGCGGATGATCCCGGCGCTCGTCGTCGACGAGACGGCGGTGGACGAGGGGCTGGCGGCGTGGACGAGGGCGGTCGAGGCCGGCACCGCGGGGACGGAGTGACGATGACGGGCGACGCGGTGACGACGACGGGTGATGCGGTGACGACGACGGACTTCCTGACCGCGGTACCCAAGCGCCTGTTCATCGGCGGCACCTGGGTGGACGCCGCGGACGGCGCCACCATGGCCGTGAGCGACCCGGCCACCGGCGAGGCGCTGTGCCGGGTCGCCGACGCCGGCCCCAAGGACGCCCGGACCGCCGAGGACGCTGCCGTGCGGGCGCAGCAGGAGTGGGCGCGCACGGCGCCCCGGGCCCGCAGTGAGATCCTGCGCCGTGCCCACGAGACGCTGCTCGCCCGCACCGACGACCTCGCCCGCCTGATGACGGCGGAGATGGGCAAGCCGCTGGCCGAGGCCAGGGGAGAGGTGGCGTACGCGGCCGAGTTCCTGCGCTGGTTCTCGGAGGAGGCGGTGCGCGTCGACGGCGGCTACGGCGTCCTGCCCGACGGCCGCACCCGCATGCTGCTCGGCCGCCGCCCGGTCGGGCCCTGCCTGCTGATCACCCCGTGGAACTTTCCGCTCGCCATGGGCGCCCGCAAGATCGGCCCGGCCGTCGCGGCCGGCTGCACCATGGTGCTCAAACCGGCCCCGCAGACCCCGCTGTCCAGCCTCGCGCTCGCCACGATCCTGGCGGAGGCCGGGCTGCCGGACGGCGTCCTCAACGTCGTCACCACCTCCCGCGCCGGCGAGGTCTGCGAGCCACTGCTGCGCGGCGGCCGCATCCGCAAACTGTCCTTCACCGGCTCCACGGCGGTCGGGCGGCTGCTGCTCGCCCAGTGCGCCGACACCGTCGTGCGCACCTCCATGGAACTCGGCGGCAACGCGCCCTTCATCGTCTTCGACGACGCCGACCTGGACCGGGCCGTGGACGGCGCGATGGTCGCCAAGATGCGGAACATGGGCGAGGCGTGCACCGCCGCCAACCGGTTCTTCGTCCACCGGTCGGTGGCCGCCGAGTTCGGCGAACGGCTCGCCGCCCGGATGGGCGCGCTCTCCGTGGGACCCGGCACCCGGGACGGCGTCGACGTCGGACCGCTGATCGACGCCGACGGCCGGACCAAGGTCGAGGAGCTGGTCGCCGACGCCGTGGAGCGCGGCGCCCAGGTCCTCGTCGGCGGCCGTACGCCGAAGGGGCCCGGCTTCTTCTATCCGCCGACCGTGCTCACCGGCGTCGACCCGGGCAGCCGGCTGATGGGCACGGAGATCTTCGGCCCGGTCGCGGCGATCCTCGTCTTCGACGACGAGGACGAGGTGGTGCGCCGCGCCAACGACACCCCCTGGGGGCTCGTCGGCTACGTCTTCACCGAGGGCCTGGACCGCGCGCTGCGCGTCGGCGAACGCCTGGAGGTGGGCATGGTCGGCCTCAACACCGGCCTCGTCTCCAACCCGGCGGCACCGTTCGGCGGGGTCAAGCAGTCCGGACTGGGCCGGGAGGGCGGCCGGGCGGGGATCGAGGAGTTCCTGGAGCACCAGTACCTGGCGGTGCCGGTGCGCTGAGCGGGCGGCTCGTCAGACGGTGGCCGGCGGTGGTGACCACCGCCGGCCGGGCGGCACCGCCGCGGAGACGCCGTACTCCTTCTCGAGCTGCTCGGGGATGGCGTAGTGCATGACCCGTCCGCGGGTCGGCGACGACAGCTCGAACACGGTCGTCAGGTGACCGAGGCGGTCCAGGGCCCAGGCTCCGAGCGGCGAGCGGCCCTCGATGCCCTCCGGCACCCCCAGCAGACTCGGCAGTACCCTGACCACGCCGTCCCAGGCGGTGCGCGGAACGCCGAGCCAGTCGCCGCAGGCGTCGCCGACGAGATAGTGGATCAGGGCGGAGACGACCGGGTCGAAGAAGGTGCCCGGCACGACCTCCTCGTACAGGTCGATCAGCTGCCGCGTCAGCCGGGCCCCTCCTCCGACGGGCCCATGTGGCGCAGCATGTACAGGTCGAGGAACTGCCGTGCCTCCCAGCGAGCCCTCGTCCCAGCGGCCCTCGCGCCGCAGGTGGTGGCGGATCGACGCGTGCAGCAGGCGCACCTTCTGGGCGGCGGGGACGAAACGGCTGCCCGCCTCGAAGGCGCCCGGCTGCATGAGCAGGACGGTGAACTGCCCCGTCCGCCATGCGCCTGGAGGGGTAGTCCAGGCCGTGCGTCGTGGACAGCAGCCTCGCCACGTGCGGGACGACGTAGCAGGCGGGCATGGCGGCGAACGACAGGGCGGTGGAGATGTGCACGTTGTTGTCGATGAGGAACAGCCGGGCCTTCTCCGTCCGGTCCCAGTCCACCCAGGACGGGGGTGCGGCCGTCGCCTCGAGGTACTCGCGGGCCGCGTCCGGCAGCCCGTCCGGCAGCGGGGCGCCTGCCGTGGAGACGTAGCGCACAGAAGCGGCTGCTCCACCGTGTACTTCGCCGTCTTGTACCGGACGAGGTGCAACGACACCGCCGTGTCCGGGCTGCCGCCGGTGTGCAGGATCTCCAGGCAGGCCCCCGCGGTCAGATCCCGGTCGAGCGCCGCCCACAGCGGCCGGGCCCGGGCCAGGTAGGCGGTGGGCAGGCCGCTCGCCGCGAACGACTGCCCCGCCAGGGCCATCAGATGGTCAACGACTGCCCCGCCAGGGCCATCAGATGGTCGCCGACCGGCATGGCCGGCCAGCGGGCCGCCGGCGCGGCGTCGGGCCGGTCCCGCAGGACCGAGCACAGCGAGCGGTGCGCGGTGGGCAGACCGTGGCGAACGGGGCCGTCGTCGATGAGGTCGTCGTGGACGGTCGCGGCGGCATGGACCAGCTCCATCGAGGCCGCCGCCCGGACCAGGGCGTCGCTGTCGGGCTGTCCGGCCGCGCGCCGGCCCCAGTAGCACAACGCCGCACGCAGCCGCTTGCCGTGCCGGGCGGCTGCCCGGATCCGTGCCGCCACCGGTTCCAGGTCCGGGTCGACCGCCGCGTACCGCGCGGTCTCCGCCGAGAGGAAGGAGCGCAGGGTGTCGTCGACGCGGGCCCTGAACGCCGACGGGTCCCAGCGGTCAGGGATCGGCGTCGGCCACCGGCCGGCGTGCCGCCACCCGGCGTGCCAGGACCTCCAGATGCGCGGGCCCGGCGGCGTGGCGGTCCAGCACGAGACGGCCGCGGGCCATGAGGTCCCGCTCGGCCTCCGCGACCAGTTCCGCCCCGTCGGAGCGCCGCAGCAGCCCGCGCAGCGTCCCCACGGCGGTGCCCGGCGTGCTCACCGCCAGATCCGCCAGTCCGGCCGCCAGCACGACCGCCTGCCGGTCCAGGCCGCCGCCGCTGTCCGTCTCACGCGTCATGCGTCACCCCTCGCCGCCCGAGCCGACGGCGCGGGTGCGCCGCGCCGTCCGGAGCAACGATCCGGTGTCCCCGGTGCGGAGCGGGACCGCGATCACCCGACGGGCGATGACGGGAACGCCTGTCCTGCCGGCGGCCGGCCGGCGCGGGAGACCGGGAGGAGGAGCACGGCGGGGACGTGCCGGGGAGGTGCCGTGCCCTCGGTGCGGGGCGTCGGGTTCGCCGTGCCGGTCACGCAGCGGCCTCCTGTCCGGTCGCGGGCTGGCCGTGGGAGCGCCGGGCGGGGAGGATGCCTGCCATGGAGCACGGCGCCGGAAGCGTACGGACCGGGACGGCCGCGGGACGGTGGGTACTGCTGACCACCGTCCTCGGCTCGACCATGGCCATGCTCGACTCCACCGTCGTCAACGTGGCGCTGCCCCACATCGGGCGCGACCTGGGCGCCGACCTGGCGGCGTTGCAGTGGACCGTGAACGGGTACATGCTCACCCTGGCCGCCCTGATCCTGCTCGGCGGGGCGCTGGGGGACCGGTACGGCCGCCGGAAGGTCTTCGTCGTCGGCGTCGCCTGGTTCGCGCTCGCCTCGCTGCTGTGCGGGATCGCCCCGGAGCCGTGGGTGCTCATCGCCGCCCGCGCCCTCCAGGGCGTCGGCGGCGCGCTGCTCACGCCGGGGTCGCTGGCGCTCATCCAGGCCACCTTCCACCCCGACGACCGGGCGAAGGCGGTCGGCGTCTGGTCCGGCCTCGGCGGCGTCGGGGCGGCCGTCGGTCCCTTCGTCGGCGGCTGGCTGGTGGACGGGCCCGGCTGGCGGTGGGTGTTCCTGCTGAACGTCCCGCTGGCGCTGCTGTGCCTGCCGGTCGCGCTCCGTCACGTGCCCGAGTCCCGCGACACCCGCCGGCGGGGCCGCTTCGACGTCCTGGGCGCGGTGCTCGGCGCGGCGGTCCTCGCCCTCCTCACGTACGCCCTGATCGACGGCGTCCTCGTCGCCGGGGCGGCCGGGCTCGTGCTCGGAGCCGTCTTCGTGCTCCTCGAGCGGCGGCGCCCCGACCCGATGCTGCCGCCCGCCGTCTTCCGGTCCCGGCTGTTCACCGCCACCAACCTCGTCACCCTCTGCGTCTACGCGGCCTTCGGCGGCTTCTTCTTCCTGGCCGCGGTCCAGCTCCAGACCGTCGCCGGGTACTCCGCGCTGGGCGCCGGCACCGCGCTGCTGCCGACCACGGTGCTGATGCTGCTGCTCTCCGGCCGCTCCGGCGCGCTCGGTGAGCGCATCGGGCCGCGCCTGCCGCTCACCGTCGGGCCCCTGCTGTGCGCCGCCGGGATGCTGCTGATGCTCCGCGTGGGCGAGGGCGCCTCCTACGTGGCGGACGTGCTGCCGGCGCTCGCCGTGCTGGGACTGGGAATGGTCACCCTCGTCGCGCCGCTGACCGCCACGGTGCTCGCCTCGGTGGAGGCCGGGCGGGCCGGCCTGGCCAGCGGCATCAACAACGCGGCGGCGCGGGCCGCGGGTCTGCTGGCGGTGGCGGCCCTGCCCCTGCTGACGGGCATGGGCCCGGAGGCGTACCGGTCGCCGGACCAGTTCCAGGAGACCTTCCGGCAGGCCATGCCGATGTGCGCGGGCGTGCTGGTGCTGGGCGCCCTCATCGCCTGGACGTCCGTCCGCACGCCCGCCGCCGCTCCGGCCGCCGAACCCGCCACCGAACCGGAGTGCCGGATGCACTGCGGGGTCTCCGCGCCGCCCCTGGAGCCGGCCCGCGACCGGCCCGGAACGTCACCTGGTGCGCCGTAGCCGTCCGGGCCGCAGGACCGGTCAGGGCAGGGGCTGGCCGCCGGTCGCGTTGAGGATCTCGGCGGTGATGTAGCTCGCCTCCTGGGAGGCCAGATAGACGTAGGCGGGAGCCAGTTCCGCGGGCTGCGCGGGGCGGCCCAGCGGACTCTGCTTGCCGAACTCCGCCGTGTCCGGCAGCGTCGCCGGGATCAGCGGCGTCCACACCGGTCCCGGGGCGACCGCGTTCACCCGGATGCCCCGGTCCGCGACCATCTGGGCCAGACCCTTGGTGAAGGTGGCGATCGCACCCTTGGTCATCGCGTAGTCCAGCAGATGCGGACTGGGCTGGTAGGCCTGAACCGAGGTGGAGTTGATGACACTGGCCCCCTCGGGCATGTGCGGCAGGGCGAACTTCGTCAGCCAGAACATGCCGTACAGGTTGGTCCGCATCACCCGGTCGAACTGCTCGGTCCCGATGGCCTCGATGCCGTCCGGCTGAGCCATCTGGTACGCGGCGTTGTTCACCAGGACGTCGATGCCGCCGAACTCCGACACGGCCCGCTCGATCAGGGCCCGGCAGTTCGCCTCCTCCCGGATGTCGCAGGAGACGGCGACCGCCTTGCGGCCCGCGTCCTCCACCAGGCGTGCGGTCTCGCGCGCCTCGTCCTCCTCCTGCTGGAGGTAGGTGAACAGCACGTCGGCGCCCTCACGGGCGAAGGCCAGCGCCACCGCCCGCCCGATACCGGAGTCACCGCCCGTGATGACGGTCCTGCGGCCCTCCAGCCGGCCGGAGCCGCGGTAGGACTCCTCGCCGTGGTCCGGCGGCGGGTCCATCGGCCCGGTCCAGCCCGGGTGCGGCTGGTCCTGCGCCGGGAAGTCGGGGCGCGGATGCTGGGTGGTCGGGTCCTGCTGGGCGCGCTGTTCGTCCGCCACGGCGGCCTCCTGTCGTTCGAGCGAACCGGGACGAACCCCCGGGTTCCCCCATGTCAGCGGCCCAAAAGCGGATCCCCGGCCCGTTGTGCCCCGTGCCCCGACCTGCGTGGAGGGCCGAGCGCGCGGCCCGGCCCTCCGTCACCGTCCCCGGCCGCTAGGGCAGGGTCCATTTCTGGTTGGGGCCGGTGTGGCAGGTCCACAGGTGGACGGGGGTGCCGTCGTTCCAGGTGCCGCCGGAGGCGTCGAGGCATTTGGCGGACCGGGGGTTGCGGAGGCTGCCGTCGGTTTGGGGGGTCCATTGCTGGGCGCCGGTGCCGTTGCAGGTCCACAGTTGGATCTTGGTGCCGTCAGTGGTGCCGCCGCCGGAGACGTCGAGGCATTTGCCGAGGGCGCGCAGGGTGTCGTCGCCGGGCAGGGTCCAGGTCTGGGCGGCGGTGTTGTTGCAGGTCCAGAGCTGGATCTGGGTGCCGTCGGCGGTGGCTCCGCCGGAGACGTCCAGGCACTTGCCGTTGACGCCCTTCACCGCACCCGACCGCGGACCGGGGCCGGGGCCGGGGCCGGGGTCCGACGTCCGGATCCGGACGTTGCGGAAGGACACCTCGTCACCGTCGCCGTGGTTCTGGAGGCCGACGTGCCCCTGCGCCAGACTGCGCGCCGGGTCGGTGTTGGTGAAGTCGTTGATCTTACGACCGTTGAGGAACAGCTCCAGCCGCTCGCCCGTGACCCGGATCTCGTACGTGTTCCACTCACCCGGCGGGTTGAGCGCGGCGTCGCGGGCGGCCAGGTCGGCCGACTGGAAGCCGTAGACGGAGCCGGTGGTGCGCTCGGGCGCGTCGGTGGCGTCGATCTGGATCTCGTAGCCGTTGTCCACGGCCGACCACGGGTCGCCGGAGGCCGGGAACCCGACGAACACCCCCGAGTTGTCGTCTCCGGCCGTCCTCCAGTCCAGCTTGAGGGAGTAGTCGCCGGTGAACTCCTCGGCGGAGTACCACAGCATGCCGAGGCCGCCGTGGGAGGTGAGCGTGCCGTCGGCCAGGGTGAAGCCGCCGGGGCCCGCCTGGCTCCAGCCGGTCGTGCCGGAGCCGTCGAACAGCGGCCGGTAGCCGGTCTCCGGCCGGCAGTCGGCCTCGGTCATCCCGGCGGCCCAGCGGATGCCGCCCAGCAGATGGCGGCGGAACGCCGGCTCGCCGTAGGACTCGTCGGTGTGGCCGCCGCCGGTGTAGAAGGCACGGCCGCCCCGGTAGTCCTTGCACCAGCTGATCGGGTGGTCGCCGGACATGTTCCCGCCGCTGTAGCTGGACTCGTCGAGCGAGGCCAGCACATGGGCGGTGGTGCGGGGATTGGTGCGGTAGTTGTACCACTCGTCGGTGCGCTGCCAGGCACCGCCCAGATGGGCCGTGGCGTCATGGGCCCGGTCCTCGACCTTCACGGTCGCGGACTGGATCGCGGGGTGGGAGTGGAACAGGGCTCCGGCGAGGCCCTCGTAGAACGGCCAGTCGTACTCGGTGTCGGCCGCGGCGTGCACGCCGACGTAGCCACCGCCCGCCTGGATGTACTGCTCGAAGGCGGTCTGCTGGGTGCCGTCGAGGACATCGCCGGTGGTGGAGAGGAAGACGACCGCCCGGTACTGGGCGAGGTTGCCGGCGGTGAAGGCGTTCGCGTCCTCGGTGGCGTCCACCGTGAAGTTGTTCACGGTGCCGAGGTCGCGGAGCGCGGCGATGCCGTCGTCGATCGAGGAGTGCCGGAAGCCCGCTGTCTTGGAGAACACCAGGACCTTGTAGGCGGGGTCCGCGGCGCGGACCGCCGCGTCCGCGGAACTGTCCGCCGGGCCGTCCGCGGGCTTGGCCGAGGACATGGTCGGTGTGGTGGCCAGCAGGGCTCCGGCGAGCAGGGCCACTACCGTCCGCAGTCGCTTGCGCATGGGTGACTCACCTCCTTGTGATCATGCGGGACGGTCACGGCAGGGTCCATTTCTGGTTGGGGCCGGTGTGGCAGGTCCACAGGTGGACGGGGGTGCCGTCGTTCCAGGTGCCGCCGGAGGCGTCGAGGCATTTGGCGGACCGGGGGTTGCGGAGGGTGCCGTCGGTTTGGGGGGTCCATTGCTGGGCGCCGGTGCCGTTGCAGGTCCACAGTTGGATCTTGGTGCCGTCGGTGGTGGCTCCGCCGGAGACGTCGAGGCATTTGCCGAGGGCGCGCAGGGTGTCGTCGCCGGGCAGGGTCCAGGTCTGGGCCGCGGTGTTGTTGCAGGTCCACAGCTGGATCTGGGTGCCGTCGGCGGTGGCTCCGCCGGAGACGTCCAGGCACTTGCCGTTCACGCCCTTCACCGCACCCGACCGCGGTCCCGGGCCGCCCGAGGTGGCGAAGGAGAACTCGTCCACGTCGAACAGGGAGCCCGCGCCGCCCTTGAACACCAGGTACAGGGTGGTGGTCGTGCCGGGCCGGTCGGTGAGGGACGCGGTCACGTCCACGAAGTTCTCCCAGCCGCCGGTCACCGGCACGGTCGCCGTGCCCAGCAGGGTGCCGGTCGCCGAACCGGCGCGCACCTCGATGGTGCCGCCCGCGCCCGCCGAGGAGACCCGGGCGGTGAACCGGGTCGCGTTGTCCAGCGCGTACGGCTTGAACGAGATCCAGTCGCCGTTCTCGATGTGGCCGACGGTCCTGCCCCCGTGCGCCGGGGCATGGCTGACGACCTGGACGCCCGCGGAGTCGCCGTAGTGCTCGGCCTGCCGGTGGGTGGGCTGGGTGATGTGCTGGTCGTGGGTGGTCAGGGCGGGCTGGCCGCCTGCGCCGCCGTCGGTGTACTCGGCGTCGATCACCCCGAAGATGTTGGCGTTCGGGTCGTGCTCGCCGTCGGCGAGGGTCTGGAGGGTGCCGGTGCAGCCGGTCGCCGAGGTCTGCGGGTGGCCATGGCTGTCGTGGCCGACGATGAAACTGACCTTGACCTTGGAGCAGTCGATCGTGCCGTCCTCGGCATCGGTGACGGTGACCTTGAAGGGGATCGCCGCGCCGAAGTCGTAGATGCGGCCGTCCAGAGGCGTGTCCAGGGTGACCTTCGGGGCGGTGTTGCCGACGGTGATCTGCACGGAGGCGGTCGCCGACCTGCCGGTGGAGTCGGTCACCGTCAGGGTCGCCGTGTACTGGCCGTTGGCGTGGTAGGTGTGCGACGGGTTCGCCGCCGTCGACGAGGAACCGTCACCGAAGGTCCAGCGGTGCGTGATGCCGTCGCCGTCCGGGTCGGAGCTGCCCGCCGAGGAGAACGACACGGTCAGCGGGGCCTGACCCGACGTCACGTCCGCCGCGGCCTGGGCCACGGGGGCGCGGCCGCCGGTGACGTGCTCGATGCGGTACAGCGCGGAGTTCTCGTCGCCGTTGAAGTAGCCGGTGCCGTAGTCCAGGACGTAGAGCGCGCCGTCCGGGCCGAAGGCCATGTCCATCACCTGGGTGCCGGTCCAGGGGAAGGCGTTGATGGACTGGACGGTGCCGTCGCCCGCGCTCTCGACGCGCTTGATCCAGCGCCGGCCGAACTCCCCTGCGAAGAAGTCGCCGTCGTACTCCTGCGGGAACTTCACCGCCGACGTCGAGGCGGCGTCGTAGCGGTAGACCGGCCCGCCCATCGGCGACTCCGAGCCACCGCCGAACTCCGGTACGGACGTGCCGTTGTACGGGATCCAGGCGGGCTGCGCCGGGGGCAGCTCGGCGAGTCCGGTGTTGTTCGGGGAGGTGTTGCGCGGCGCCGAGCAGGTGAAGGCGGAACCCGAGGCACCCGTGGCGAAGTCGTAGTCCACGTAGGCGTCGTTGGCGCCGGTGCAGTACGGCCAGCCGAAGTTGCCCGCCCGGGTGATCCGGTTGAACTCGACCTGGCCCTCGGGCCCGCGCGTCGGGCTCGAGGTACCCGAGTCGGGGCCGTAGTCGCCGAGGTGGACGATGCCGGTGGCCTTGTCGACGCTCATCCGGAACGGGTTGCGGAAGCCCATGGCGTAGATCTCGGGCCGGGTCCGGGCGGTGCCGGGCGCGAAGAGGTTGCCGTCGGGGATCGAGTAGGAGCCGTCCGCGTTCACCTTGATCCGCAGCACCTTGCCGCGCAGGTCGTTGGTGTTGCCGGCGGAACGCTGGGCGTCGTAGGCGGGGTTGCGGGAGGGGCGCTCGTCGATCGGGGTGAAGCCGTCCGAGGCGAACGGGTTGGTGTCGTCACCGGTGGACAGGTACAGGTTGCCCTCGGCGTCGAAGTCGATGTCGCCGCCGACGTGGCAGCAGGTGCCCCGGGACGCCGGCACGTCGAGGATCTTCTTCTCGCTGGCGAGGTCGAGCGTGCCGTCGGTCCTCAGCACGAACCGGGAGAGCCGGTTGACGCCGTCGAACCGGGCGAAGTCCGAGGCCGATCCGTCGGCGGGAGCGTCACCGGCCGGCGTGTCGAGCTTGGGCGCGTAGTACAGGTACACGTACCGGTTGGTGGCGAAGTCCGGGTCCGCCGCGACGCCTTGGAGGCCTTCCTCGTCATGGCTGTAGACGTCGAGCCGGCCGGCCGTCCTGGTGGTGCCGGCGGCGTCCGTGAGACGGAGGGTGCCGTCGCGCGAGGTGTGCAGCACCGAACGGTCGGGGAGTACCGCCAGGGTCATCGGCTCGCCCGTCTCGGCCAGGCCCTTGGCGAGGGTGACCTGCTGGAAGTCCGGGGCCGCGGCGGCCTCGCGGGCGCCGCCGGGCCCGTCCGGTCCGTTCGGCGCGGCCGTGGCCGCCGTCGGTACCGCGGGCAGCACGGCACCGACGGCGCAGACCACCGCCGGTACCAGCCATCGAAGGAGTCTGCGTCGATACGGTCTTGTGCGCACAGGTGTCTCCCATGGGGGGTGGGGTACGGCAGGCCGGAGCCGCCCTGCCGGGGGGAGTACAGGCGCGCGCCGTCGCGCCATGAAACACCGGCCGTCGTGTCATGACCGGTTCATTTCACGGAAGTTAGTGCGCTTCGTTCGGGGGCGTAACCCCTTTCGCACAAGATCTCGACACTTCTTCCTTCACGGAGACAAAGGCGCGGGTGACCGGCCGTCGGCCGGTGCCGCTCCGGCCCGCCCCTCCCTGCATCAGTGCGCGCGGATGCTAGAACGAGATCTCGCGGACGCCGACCTGGTTCCTCGGCCGGGTGGTCGCGGTGACCTCGGAGCGGTGGCGGCTCGCCGAGAACGTCACCGTCAGCGTCTCCGGCGCGCTCTGCTCCGTGCTCACGGTGAAACCGCGCTCGGGCACGGCGGAGACCAGGCACACGTCGTCACCGCCGAAGCGCACCGTCACCTTGCCGCCCTCCGACGGCACCGTGTACACGCCGGAGGCGCCCCCGTCGCACCGCGGGGCGCCGCTGCTCGGCTCCGGCGTCCGGGAGGCCGTCGTCGTACTGGGCTCCGGCGCCGACGGTGTCCGCCGCGGCGGCGGGGACGTACGGGCCGGCGTCGGGCTGGGCGGCGCGGTCTTCGTCCGGCTCGGCGACGGGCTGGGCGAGGGTCGGGCGCTCCCGGTGGCCTCCGGCCGCGGCGACGCCGGCAGCTCCCGCGGCGCCGACTGCGCGACCGGTGCCGTCGGCCGGGTCGATCCCACGACGAAGTGGATCGTGAGGATGACGGCCGTCACACTCGCCGTCGTGCAGGACAGCCAGAGGATCAGGTAGCGCAGGAGGCGGGACACGACACCATAGTGACGGACCGGCTAACGTGCCTGCCCATGGCCTCCGTACTTGTCGTCGAGGACGACCCGGTGATCCGGGCCGCGCTGATCGATGTCCTGACCGGGCACGGCTACGCGGTGAAGACCGCACACCAGGGCTTCGAGGCGCTGCGCGAGATCACCGAGAGCCCGCCCGACATCGTCGTGCTCGACCTCGGGCTGCCCGACCTCGACGGGCTCGACGTGCTGCGCATGGTCAGGGGCATCTCGCGGGTGCCGGTGCTGGTCGCCACCGCCCGCGACGACGACAGTGAGATCATCCGGCTGCTGAACGCCGGCGCCGACGACTACATGGTCAAGCCGTTCTCCGGCGGTCAGCTCGCCGCGCGGCTCGCCGCCGTGCTGCGCCGGTCCGCGCCCGCCGAGGTGCGGACCGCACGGCAGCAGGTCCTCCAGGTCGGCGACCTGCGCATCGACCCGACCGCCCGCACCGCGCACCTGGCCGGCCGGGAGCTGTCCCTCACCCGCCGCGAGTTCGACCTGCTCGCCTATCTCGCCGCCAACGCCGACCGGGTGATGTCCCGGCAGCACATCCTCGCCGAGGTCTGGCAGCAGCCGTACCTGGAGGACCAGACGGTGGACGTCCATCTCTCCGCACTCCGCAGGAAAATGGGGGAAAAGGCGCGGCAGCCGCGATACCTGCACACGGTGCGCGGAATAGGTATCAAGTTGGTCAGCTCGCCATGAGACGCGCGCTCGCCGGCATCGCCCTCGCGGTCACCTCGATGGTGGCCCTGTCCTTCCTCGTGCCGCTCGCCCTCCTCGTCCGCGAACAGGCCCGCGACCAGGCCACCACCGTGGCCGAGCAGCGCGCCGCCGCACTGTCGCCGGTGCTCGCGCTCACCACCGAGCGCGCCGACGTCCAGCAGGCCGTCGCCGAACTCGGCTCGCCCGAGCAGCTCGCGGTACGGCTGCCCGACGGAGGCCTGGTGGGCACCCCGCACGCGCCCCGCGAGGCCCTCGACCGGGCGGTACGGGGCCGGGAGACGCTCGCGGTGGACACCGCCGACGGCTGGGTCTACCTCCAGCCCGTCGTGCTCCCGGGCGACCGCGTCGCCGTGGTGGAGGCCTTCGTCCCGGCCGCCGACCTGACCCGCGGCGTGGCCGCGTCCTGGGGCGTCATGGCCCTGCTGGCGGTGGGCCTGGTCGGCGGGTCGGTGCTGGTCGCCGACCGGCTCGGCGCCCGCGTCGTACGGTCCTCCCGCAGCCTCAAGCGCGCCTCGCTCGCCCTCGGCTCCGGCGACCTCGACGTGCGGGTGGAACCGGACGGCCCGCCGGAGCTCCAGGAGGCGGGAGTGGCGTTCAACACCATGGCCGACCGGGTCGTCGACCTGCTCGCCGTCGAACGCGAACTGGTCGCCGACCTCTCCCACCGGCTGCGCACCCCCCTGACCGCCCTCTACCTGGAGGCGGACCGGATGGGCGCGACCCCCGGCGCCCGGCGGGTCACCGAGGCCGCCGCGCAGCTGGAGAGCGAGCTGGACTCCATCATCACCGCGGCCCGCACGCCCCTGGCCGCCGGCCAGCCCCGCGGTGCGGCGCCCGCCACGGCGAAGCCCTGCGACGTCGCCGAGGTGGTCGCCCTGCGCCTGGACTTCTGGTCGGTGCTCGCCGCACAGCAGAACCGCCCGTACGAGAGGTACCTCACCCCGCGCCGTACACCGGTCCGCTTCCCCGAGGACGATCTGGCCGCCGTCGTGGACGCCCTGATCGGTAACGTCTTCCGGCACACCCCGCAGGGCACCGCCTTCGTCGTCCGGGTGGAGCGGGCGGACCGGCACGTGCTGCTCACGGTGGACGACGCGGGGCCGGGCGTCGCCGACCCGGAGGCGGCCCTCACCCGCGGTGTGAGCGTCGGCGGCTCCACGGGCCTCGGCCTGGACATCGTGGCCCGGGCCGCCCGTGCGGCGGACGGCGAACTGACGATCACCCGCGCGCCGATGGGCGGCGCGCGGGTGCGGGTGTCGTTCGCGCTCGCCGGCGCGCAGGGCTGACGGGGCGGCGGCGAGCAGGGGCGTGACGGCGAGAGGTCCGGCACGCCGGGCGGGGAGCCTGCGCGCGCTGCCTCAGCGGGGGCTGCCGAAGTTCTGGGTCCACCAGGGGCCGCCGTCGCCGAAGTGGACGCCGACGCCCAGCTCCTCGAAGGAGCAGTTGAGGATGTTGGCGCGGTGGCCGGGGCTGTTCATCCAGGACCTCATGACCGACGCCGCGTCGGCCTGCCCCCGGGCTATGTTCTCGCCCAGCGTCGACCACGCGTAGCCGGCCGCCTCCACGCGGGTGGTCATCGTGGAGCCGTCGGGGCCCGTGTGCGACATCACACCGCTCTCGGCCATGACGTCGCTGTAGTCGTCCGCGGCCCGGGTCAACCGTGCGTTCGCGGTCACCGGCGAGCAGCCCGCCGCGGCCCGCTCCTCGTTCACCAGCGCCAGCACCTGTGCCTCCGGCCCGCCGGCCGCGACACCCGAACCTGCCCCCGCTCCGGAGCCGGAGTCGGCACCGGAGCCGGAGCCGGAACCCGCTCCGGCCGCCGAGCCGCCACCGCCGCCGGCCGGCTGTCCGCTCGTGCTCTTCGGCGTCCGCCGCACCGACGGCTCGGAGGCGGGCGCGGCCTTCTTCGCCGGGTGCGTCGTGCTCGCCGTCCGCTCCGGCTCGGCCGAGGGCGTCGCGGCCGGGCCGGAGGCACTCGCCGAGGCGCTCGGGCCCGTCGACGGCGACGCCGTCGGGATGGCGCCGCCCGCCGCGGCACCGGCGCCCGGCGTCCGGCGGTCGGTGCTCGCGGCCACCTGGTCCGAGGCCCGCTTCCCGTCGCCGCCGGCGACGGCCACCGTGACCCCGACGCCCGCCGTGACGGTGACGGCACCGAGCACGAGCGCGGTCTTGCGCGTCAGCAGCCCCCGCCTGGGGCGGGCGTGGGAGCGGGAGGGACGGTCGGCTCGGCGGGAACCCATGCGTACGGCACCTCGGCTGTCGGTCGGCGATGAAGACCCGGTGGACGCGATCGCGCCCACCGGGACTGTGGGGGGTTGACCGAGAGCCTAGGGCGGCGCCGGCCCGCGGAAGGCCCCTCGAAGGTCATCTTCAAGAAGCCTTAAGAAAGCCGCCAAAGTCCGCTGAGGAACCGCGACGGGACCGGAGCCGAGTGATCACGGTGAGCTGATCGCGAGCACAGGTGATCATGGTGCGGACGTCGCGTCGGGTGATCACGGTGCGGGCGCCGCGTCAGGTGATCACGGTCTTGCGTTCCGTCTCGGTGAGCGGAGGACCCGGCAGAGGGGGTCTCCTCGGACCCAGCAGCATGGGCACGAGCATGTCGGGCGAGAACAGCCGCGTCGCCGGCTTGTCGAGGCTCATCACGTCGAGCAGCGCCTGCATGGCCCGGGGATTGCGCGCGCCGGTGGCGACGGCGCGGTCGACGAAGCGCGCGAGGAAGCGTTCGGCCAGGGTGGGCGGGGTGTCCGCGGCGCCGGGGTAGAAGGCGTCCTGCCCGACGGCCAGGTCCCATGCCGCGCCGACGGGACGGGCCGTCGCACGCTGGAGGCGCCGTGCCGTTCCGGGTGCGGTGACGTCCGCGGCGCGCAGGGTGTCCCGGACGGCGAGGGCGCTCTGGGCGGCCACCGTGATGCCGTGGCCGTAGACGGGGTTGTAGCCGGCGACGGCGTCGCCGAGGACGGTGAAGCCGTCGGGCCAGCTCGGCATCTTCTCGTAGTAGCGGCGCTGGTTGGCCGTGCTCCGGGTCGTGACGACCTCCGTCAGCGGCTCGGCGTCCTTGATCAGTTCACCGATGACGGGATCGTCCAGGCCGAGCGCGAAGTCGGTGAACTCCCCGGCGTCGCCGGTGGGTTCCGCGCCCCGGGTGCCGGCCAGGGTGACGATCCAGCGGCCCTGCTCGATGGGCAGGACGATGCCGCCCCGGCCGGGCGCCTTGGCCGGGTTGGCCTGGACGTTGACGATGGGGAAGGCGGTGTCCGTGGCCCTCCCCGGGGCCCGGTACAGCCGCGTGGCGTAGGTGATGCCCGCGTCGATCTCCCGTTCCGCGACCCGGGGGAGTCCCAGCTCCCGCAGCCAGTGGGGGGACCGGGACCCGCGTCCCGAGGCGTCGACGACGAGGTCGGCGGCGAGGGTGCGGGTGCGGTCGCCGGTGCGGACCCGTACGCCGGTGACCCGGCGGGCGTCCCCGGCCGGGCCGAGGGCCGTGGTGCCCTGGAGCAGCATGATGCGCCGGTCCTCCAGCACCCGCTCGCGGACCACAAAGTCGAGCAGGTCCCGGGAGCACACCAGGACGTGGTGGGTGGGGCCGGTGAAGCGGCGGAACCATATCTCGTTGGGGGCCCGGGAGACCATGTCGGCCATGATGCGGTGCAGCCGGGCGCCGTGGGCGACGATCTCGTCGACCAGTCCGGGCAGCAGCGCGTCGAAGGCCCGTACCCCGCCGGTCCACACCACGTGGGCGTGGCGTGCCTGCGGGACCCCGCGGCGTGGTGCGGGGCCCGAGGGCAGCGCGTCGCGTTCGACGACCGTGACGTCGGCGAACTCGGTCAGGGCCGCGGCGGTGAGGAGACCGGCGACGCTGCCGCCGATGACGACCGCCGAGCGGCGTCCGGTGATGTCAGGCATGGGAGGAATGACCTTCTGTTGCGGCCGCCTGCCGGCGGATCGATTCGACGTCGGCTGCGTGACGGCGCAGCGCATGGGCGATGGACTCCAGCTCACTGTCCGGGCCGGACCTGCCGGGAGCGGCTCCGGCCTCCGGGGAGGCGGTGCCGGCCTCGGGGGCGGCCCGGCCGCACCGGACGGCCTCGACGGCGACGGTCAGGTCCACCGCGTCCGCGATGCCCCGCGCGGCGGACTCGGGATGACCGGCCGCCAGGGCCTGGCGGTAGGCCGCATCGCGTCGGGAGCGGCTGAGCTGCGGTGCGAGGGTGAGCAGGGCGTCGTGGATGGCGGCCCGGCGCATCTCCAGGTGCAGCGCGGCCCCGCCGACCCGTCCCGTCGCCGGTGCGGGGGAGACACTGACGGTGCGCACCAGTTCCCACAGGGGTGCCAGGCGGCGGTGGGTGCGACGGACCCTCAGCCGCTCCTGCGCCAGGGGGCCGGCCTGCCCGATGATGAAGCCCACCGCCACCAGGACGGCCTCGGCGATGGCGAAGGGCGGCGCCGCGTAGGTGGACAGCCAGTCCCAGTTCCGGCCGGCCCACCGGGCGCCCACCGCGGTGAGCTTGGCGATGTCGTACAGGATCCCCAGGGCGTAGGCGAGTTGCAGCAGCACCACGGCGCGGCGCAGCCACACCTGGTCGATCTCCTTGAACCACGCCCACAGGATGCCGGCGGTGACGACGGCGGAGACCATGTGCGCCAGGAGGTACAGGAGGATGTGCTCCCGCATCCACGGGGTGCCGGCGTAGTACGTGTCCAGGTCGCGCAGCCGCTCCACGGGGGCGTCGGCGAGCAGGAAGGTCACCCAGAGGCCGACGACGACGGCCGTGTAGCTCACGGCCACGGCACGGATCTGGCGCCGGCGGGTGGGCGAGGGCGGGTTCTTCCACAGCAGCACCAGCCACAGACACGCGCCGCAGTACACCGTCAGCAGCGAATACGCCCACGGCGCCGCGAAGTTGGGCACGCCGGTGAGCCGGTTGATCAGCCGCAGGCTCGGCGGCGGCAGCGAAAGGAAGTTGACCACGCCGATGACGAGGAGCAGCGCCGTGGCCCGCAGGATCGGGTCGTGCCAGGCCCGCCGCAGCAGCGGCAGCTTCATCACGAGCGCCGTCGTCCCGAGGACCGCGGGGACGGCGTAGGCGAGGTGGTGGCCGGCTGGGTCCCAGGCCATCACAGGTCGCCGAGGTTGGTCAGGGACGACGACAGGCGCTCCGTCAGCGTGTCCTGCGTGGGCCGGCCGGGCGTCGCCCGCGGACCGACCACCTTGTGGAACCGCGCGGCCAGGCGGAGGCCGCACTCCTCGGCCTGCCACTCGGCGGCCGGGTCGCTCGCGGCGGGGGAGCGGGTGGCGAGGGCGACGACCTGGTCCCAGGGGACGTCGTCGTCGGGACGGGCCAGCAGCCTGCGCGCGGCGGCCGGGGCCGCGGACGGATAGTGCACGTCCAGCGTGCCGTAGTAGCAGTGCCCGATCTCATGCCCGGTGATGACGAACTTGTGGGCGTCGGGCACGGCGTCCTCGACCACGACCACGTACGCGTCGTCGGTGGCGAAGGTGACCCCGGAGACCTCCATCCCGGGCGGGAAGCGCACGAACTTCAGTCGGATCGGCCGGTCCAGCCGCGGACCGAGCGTCTCGCACAGCGCCCGGAGGAACGCCTCCGGCCCGACCGGGACCGTCACCCGCCGGGTCGTGTCGCGCACGAGCCGGGGCAGGAACCGCCGGGGCGGGAGTAAGCCCCCGCTCGTGCGCACTTCTGTGTCGGTCATGCGTCGTCGTCCTTCAGCGCGAGGATCAGCAGGGCGGCCAGCCGGCCGGCGGTGGGCGGCGCGGAGCCGCGGAAGGCGAGGGCCTCGGGGTCGACGCCGAACTGCCGCATCAGCGCCTGGAGTTGCTCCTGTTCGTCCAGTCCCCGGAAGCGGTGCAGCACCTCCTGGAGCGTCCCGGACGCGTCGGCCTCCGGCTGCTCGGGGACCGGACCCGCCTCCTCCAGCTCCCGCAGCACCGGCAGCAGGACCCGGTTGAGGGCCTGGGGAGCCCCGGCGGTGAAGAACGCCTCGCCGCCCTCCACGCCGAAGAACTCCACGAGACCGTGCAGGAATTCGACGCTGGGCACCTTCCTGCCGCCGCACACCTGGCGCGCCCAGTACGCGGAGACGCCGAGACGCGTGTGGATCTCCGCGGCGAGGTCCGACATCCGCCCGCCCGTCCGGGCCAGATGCCCGGCGGCCACCGCCTTGATGCGGGCGCAGACCCGGTCGTTGACGGTCTCGGGCGGCGCGCTCCCGCCCGCGAGCAGCGTGCGGACGGTGCCCACGGGCAGGGCCGTCCGCGCGGCCAGCGCCCGCGGGTCCAGCAGCCGGGACCGGTCCAGGCCCCTCCGCTCGGCGACCACGTCCAAGCGCCGCAGGGTGCCGGGCAGTTGCGGGGGCGGTTCCACGGGTGCGCTCCCAGGCGGGCGGTCACGGGCAACGGTGGCACAGCCTACGGGCCGCCGGGCCGGTACTCAACGATCGTTGACCCGTCCCCGCAACGATCGTTGGCCAAGCGGCCGGGGCGGCGCACCCCGCGACACGGGCGGCGAGAACGCGGCGCGCAGTGGCCGGCGGCGCGTCAGCCCAGGTGGACCCGGGTGGCGACCGGCAGATGGTCGCTGCCGGTGGCGGGCAGCGAACGGATGTGCCCGACGGTCGCCGAGCGGGCCATGACCTGGTCGATCCGGGCCACCGGGAAGGCGGCCGGGAAGCTGAACGCGAAGCCCCGCTCCGCCGGGTCCAGGCGCGAGGTCAGCGGGGCGAGCCCGCGGTCGTCGACGGTGCCGTTGAGGTCACCCAGCAGGATCACCCGGCGCAGCCTCTCGGCGGCGATCGCCTCGCCCAGCAGGGCGGCGCTCTCGTCGCGCGGGGCGGACCCGAGCCCGCTCGCCCCGATGCGCACCGACGGCAGGTGGGCGACGTGGACGGCGATCTCACCGTGCGGCGTGCGGACCGTGGCACGCAGCGCGCGGCGCCAGTCCGGCCCGAAGCCGGTGGGCCTGATGTCCACCGGCCGGGCGTCGCTCAGCGGATACCTCGACCACAGCCCGACCGTGCCCCGCACGGCGTGGTGGGGGAACTCCTCGGCGAGAACCCGCTCGTAGGCCGGCAGCGCCGAGGGGACCAGCTCCTGCAGCGCGATCAGGTCGGGGTCCGCACCGGCCAGCGCACGGGCCGTGCCCGCGGGGTCCGCGTTCTCGTCGCTGACGTTGTGCTGCACCACGGTCAGCCCGGGCCCCTCTCCGGCGGCCGCGGGCAGCAGCAGGCCGCCGAAGAGCAAGGCCCAGGCGGTTGCCGGCAGGACCAGGGCGACCAGGGCCAGGACCGAACGACGCACCAGGGCCAGGACGAGCAGCGCCGGCACGACGAGGCCCAGCCAGGGAAGGAACGTCTCCAGCAGACTGCCCAGTCGCCCCACGGAGTTGGGCACCGCGCCGTGGAAGGCCAGGAGCGCGGCCGTGAGCACCGCCAGGCCGCCGAGCACCCGGCCCCTGCTTCCCGCCCACCCCCGGTGTGAGGCCCCGTCCCGGGCCGGTTGCCCCGCCCGCCGCCGCGCCCACCGGGCTGCACGCGCCCTCACCGTGTCCGCCCGGTCACCGTCCGTCGCCATTCTCACCTCTTCGTCGCCTTCCGGTGCAAGACGGCCCGCGAGGCGCAACGGTTGCGGTGTCCCGTTCAACGATCCCGGAAGGGAAACGGCCTCAGTGGCGACTCCGGGAGCGTCCGGCCCCGCGGAGGCCGGGCCCCGCGACTCTTGACGTCCCGGGCGGGACCGGCGATGCTGCGTCAGCAGCCATTGTGCCGGTCATGACAACCCGCCGCCCGGGGGAGCGCTCACGGTCCGGGGGACCGGCTCGTCGACCGTGCCATCCCGCCGACCGAGGGACGTGGCCCGTGACCATCGCCCGCCGCCCGTACCGCCGACGCACCGGCCTCACCGTCGTCTCGCTCCTGCTGCTGCTGGCCACCGCCCTCGTGCCGGCGCCGAGTTCCGCGGCGGACGGCGCGTGGTGGAACCCGGTCGCGCGGCCCGCGCCGGACAGCGCGATCGGCGTCACCGGCGAGCCGTTCCGGGGCACGAACGCCGAGGGCGAGGTGCGCGGCTTCGTCGACGCGCACAACCACCTGATGTCCAACGAGGCCTTCGGCGGGCGGCTGATCTGCGGGAAGACCTTCTCCGAGGCGGGCATCGCCGAGGCGCTGAAGGACTGTCCGGAGCACTACCCCGACGGTTCGCTCGCGGTCTTCGACTTCATCACCGGCGGCGGCGACGGCCGGCACGACCCGGTCGGCTGGCCCACCTTCCGGGACTGGCCCGCCCACGACTCGCTGACCCACCAGCAGAACTACTACGCCTGGGTGGAACGGGCCTGGCGCGGCGGTCAGCGGGTGATGGTCAACGACCTCGTCACCAACGGGGTGATCTGCTCGGTCTACTTCTTCAAGGACCGCGGCTGCGACGAGATGACCTCCATCCGCCTCCAGGCGAAGCTGACGTACGACCTCCAGGCCTACGTCGACCGGATGTACGGCGGTCCGGGCAAGGGCTGGTTCCGCATCGTCACCGACAGCGCCCAGGCCCGCGAGGTGATCGAACAGGGCAAGCTGGCGGTGGTCCTGGGTGTGGAGACCTCGGAGCCGTTCGGCTGCAAGCAGGTCCTGGACGTCCCGCAGTGCGACCGGGAGGACATCGACGAGGGGCTGGACGAGCTGTACGCGCTGGGCGTGCGCAGCATGTTCCTGTGCCACAAGTTCGACAACGCGCTGTGCGGCGTCCGCTTCGACTCCGGAGCACTCGGCACCGCGATCAACGTCGGCCAGTTCCTGTCGACCGGGACCTTCTGGAAGACCGAGGAGTGCACCGGCCCCCAGCGCGACAACCCCATCGGCCTGGCCGCGGCACCGCGGGCCGAGGAGAAGCTGCCGGCCGGCGTGCGCGTCCCCTCGTACGACGGCGACGCGCGGTGCAACGTCCGGGGGCTCACCGACCTCGGCGAGTACGCCGTGCGCGGCATGATGCGGCGCGGCATGATGCTCGAGATCGACCACATGAGCGTCAAGGCCACCGGCCGCGTGCTCGACCTGTTCGAGGCGGAGTCCTACCCCGGCGTGCTGTCCTCGCACAGCTGGATGGACCTGAACTGGACCGAACGCGTCTACGGCCTCGGCGGTTTCATCGCCCAGTACATGCACGGCTCGCAGCAGTTCACCGCGGAGGCGGAGCGCACCGACGCCCTGCGCGAGAAGTACGGCGTGGGTTACGGCTACGGCACGGACATGAACGGCGTCGGCGGCTGGCCGGGCCCGCGCGGCGCGGACACCGAGAACCCGGTCAGGTACCCGTTCCGCAGCGCCGACGGCGGCTCCGTCATCGACCGCCAGACCACCGGCGAGCGCACCTGGGACCTGAACACCGACGGAGCCGCGCACTACGGACTGGTCCCGGACTGGATCGAGGACCTCCGGCTCGTCGGCGGCCAGGACGTGGTCGACGACCTCCTGAGCGGCGCCGAGTCCTACCTCGACACCTGGGGGGCCTCCGAACGGCACCGGGCCGCCGTGAACCTCGCCGCCGGAGCGCCGGCCACGGCCAGTTCCACGGAGTGGAACCCGTTCACGAGCTACGCGGCCGGCCGGGCCGTGGACGGCGACCGGGGCACCCGCTGGGCCAGCGGCTGGAGCGACGGCCAGTGGCTGCGCGTCGACCTGGGCGCCACCCACCGGGTCGGCCGCGTCACCCTCGACTGGGAACGCGCGTACGCGAGGTCCTACCGGGTGGAGGTGTCCACCGACGGCGAGCGGTGGCGCACGGTCTGGTCCACCACGGCCGGCGACGGCGGCCTGGACACCGCCCGCTTCCCGGCCACACCGGCCCGCCACGTCCGCCTCCAGTTCCTGGACCGCGGCACCGACTGGGGCTACTCGCTGCACGAGGCGGGCGTCCACGCCCACTGACCGCGCACCCCGCCGTCAGGCGGCCTCCACCACCCGGAAGGACAGGCAGACCAGCGGGGTGTCGTCCGCGACGGGCGTGCCGATGCCCTCCCAGAAGCGCCGGTGGCCGTCCCGCCACTCCTGGAGGGAACTGTTCCCCTCGCCCTCGGCGGCGGCGTGCTCCCAGGTGACCCGGCCGAAGGGCGTCAGCTCGACTCCGGTGATCTCCAGGGTGGCGACGGCCCGGCCGTCGTCGTCCAGCAGGGCCAGCCGTTCGCCGACGAACTCCAGCCCCTCGGTCTCCGCCACGTACTCGGCGAGCAGCCCGGTGGTGGCCCGTTTCCGGCCGGCCAGCACCAGGGCGTTCAGCCGGGACCGCAGGGCGCCCGGGGTGCCGAGTTCCATCGTCCGCATACCGCCGACTCGTGGCCACACCGTCTCATCGCCTCACTCGGTCGTCCGCCGCTCGTGCTCCGTCGCGGTCGATCATCGCGGAGCGCGGGGTAGTCGGTCCAGGAGAGGCCGGGGCCACACGGCCCGCCCGGACGGCGCGGGAGGTGCGGGAGATGGACACGTACCGGGAAGGCGGCGGCGGGCGCGGCGGCGTCGTGACCCTGTTCCTGTGCGGTGACGTCATGCTCGGCCGGGGGATCGACCAGATCCTCGCCCACCCGGGCGACCCGGAGCTGCGGGAGGAGTGGATCAGGGACGCGCGTTGCTACGTGGAGCTGGCCGAGCGGGCCGGCGGCCCGGTCCCGGCGCCGGTCGCCCCCGACTGGCCGTGGGGCGAGTCCCTGGACGTGCTGGAGCGGGCCGCGCCCGACGTGCGGATCCTGAACCTGGAGACGGCGGTCACCGCCGACGGCGAGTTCGCCCCCGGCAAGGCGGTCCACTACCGGATGCACCCGGCCAACGTGCCCGCACTGACCGTGGCCCGGCCGGACGTCTGCGTGCTGGCCAACAACCACGTGCTCGACTTCGGACGGCGCGGCCTGGCTGAGACCCTCGACACCCTGGCGGCGGCGCGGCTGCGGGTGGCCGGTGCCGGGCGGGACGCCGCGGCGGCGCACGCGCCCGCCGTGGTCCCCGTCGGCCCCGCCACCCGGGTCCTGGTCCACGCCGTCGGCACGGCCTCCAGCGGCATCCCGCCGAGCTGGACGGCGACCCGGCGGCAGTCCGGGGTCGCCTACGTCGCCGAGCCGACCACCGCGGCCGCCGAGGCCCTGGCCCGGCGGGTGCGGCAGGCCGGACGGCCGGGTGACGTCACGGTGGTGTCCGTCCACTGGGGCTCCAACTGGGGCTACCGGGTCCACGAGGGCCAGGTCCGCTTCGCGCACGCCCTGGTGGACGGCGGCGTCGACGTCGTCCACGGACACTCCTCGCACCACCCCCGCCCCGTGGAGGTGTACCGCGACCGGCTGATCCTCTACGGCTGCGGGGACTTCATCGACGACTACGAGGGCATCGGCGGGTTCGAGGAGTACCGCGACGACCTCCGCCTCGCCCACCTGGTCTCGGTCGAGGCCGGCACGGGCCGGCTCGCCTCGGTGCGGATGGTGCCGCTGCGGGCGCGCCGGATGCGTCTGGAGCACGCGGACCGGGAGGACCGCGCCTGGCTGCGCTCGACGCTCGACCGGATCAGCGAGGGGGTGGACGTGGCCCTGTCGCCCGACGGAGCACTCACCCTCGCCGCCCGCCCGCGCACCGGCCCGTGAGGCTGGCCGATATTGCCGGTGACGCAGATCACATGGGAAACCGGGAACGGAGCAAAACGGGCTCCGCTGCGATTACCGAATATCGGACACCGATTGTTCACCCTTTGGAAAGCCGGATGCGACTCGGCGGGAGGCCTTAGGAATGAAGGTGACCTGACCTAGTCGACCCTTGAAGTAGGGGCTCTCGTGGGCCTCGCGGGGTTACCTCAAGGAACCGTCACCACGGAAACCGCAGGATCTAACGTCTCGTGCATGACTCAGCTGGACGTACGGCTTCAGGCCACCGACAAGCATGACGGGGCTCCCGCGGAAGGAGTGCGGGAGAAGGGCCTCAGCGGCAATTCCGTGGGCCTGCTGGGCAGTGCGGTCATCGGGGTCTCCACGGTCGCGCCGGTCTACTGCCTGACCTCCACGCTCGGCTCCACCGCCGGCGAGGTCGGCCTCCAGATGCCGGCGATCTTCCTCGCCGGTTTCCTGCCGATGCTGCTGGTGGCCTTCGCCTACCGCGAGCTGAACCGGGCGATGCCCGACTGCGGCACCTCGTTCACCTGGACGGTCAAGGCCTTCGGGCCCCGCCTCGGCTGGATGTGCGGCTGGGGACTGGTCATCGCCACCATCATCGTGCTGTCGAACCTGGCCGGCGTGGCGACCTCGTACTTCTGGCTGCTCGCGGGCGAGATCACCGGCAGTGACGCGGTGGCGGCGCTCGACGGGAACAAAGCGGTCCACATCGTGACCTGCCTGGCCCTCATCGCGATCGCCACGGTGGTCAGCTACCGCGGCATGACCGCGACCAAGGGACTTCAGTACGCCCTCGTCGCGCTGCAACTGGTGGTCCTCGCCGTGTTCGTCGCGATGGCCTTCGCCAAGGCCGGCAGCGCCCGGTTCCCGACCTCGGCCGACTTCTCCTGGTCCTGGCTGAACCCGTTCGCCGTCCAGTCCTTCGCGGCCTTCACCGCCGGCCTGTCGCTGTCGATCTTCATGTACTGGGGCTGGGACGCCTGTCTGACGGCCAACGAGGAGACCAGCGGCAGCGGCCGCACGCCGGGCCGCGCGGCACTCGTCGCCATGATCGTGCTCGTCGGCTCCTACCTCGCCACCGGCATCGCCGCCCAGATGGTCGTCGGCTCCGGCGACCAGGGCCTCGGTCTCGCCAACCCCGAGACCTCCGACAACGTCTTCGCCGCCCTCGCCGGCCCGGTGATGGGCCCGGTGCTCGGCGTCCTGCTCTTCGTCGCCGTCGTCGCCTCGGCCGCGGCCAGCCTGCAGACCACCTTCATCCCCGTCGCCCGCACCGTGCTGGCCATGTCGGCGTACGAGGCACTGCCCGCCTCCTACGCCGAGGTCCACCCGCGCTTCCGCACCCCGGGACGGGCCACGGTCACGGCCGGCGTCGCGACCGGTGTCTTCTACACGGTGATGACCCTGGTCAGCGAGCACGTGCTGGTCGACACGATCTACGCCCTCGGCCTGATGATCTGCTTCTACTACGCGCTGACGGCCTTCGCCTGCGCCTGGTACTTCCGCGCCGACCTGCGCAGGTCCGGCCGCGACCTGGTGTTCAAGGGCGTCTTCCCGGTGCTCGGCGGTCTGCTGCTCGCGGCCGTCTTCGCCAAGACGCTGATCGACATGTGGGACCCCGCCTACGGCAGCGGCTCGTCCGTCTTCGGGGTCGGCTCCGTCTTCGTGATCGGCGTGGGACTGCTCCTCCTCGGCCTGGTGATCATGAGCGTGATGCGCCGGCGCAGTCCCGCCTTCTTCCGCGGCGAGGTGCTGACCAGGTCGACCCCGTCCCTGGTCGCGCAGGACTGAGGGCACGGCCGCACAACCGGCAGAGCGCCGAACGCGGGCGCCGGTGGGCCGCCGCCGACGGAAAATCCGTTGCGGCGGCCCATCGGCGCCCCCGACGCTTCCCCCATGCCCCCTGCCTCCCCGCCCCTCGCCTCCCCGCACCCTGCCTCCCTGCGCCCGGCCACGCTCGCCGACGCACCCGCCGTCACCGCGCTCCTCAACGAGATCGACCGGATGGAGATCGGCCGCCCCGAGACGGAGCAGCACACCGTCGAGGCCTACCTGAAGCATCCGGAGACGGACCTGGAGCGCGACTCCTGGCTCGCCTTCGACGGCGGGCGGCTCGTCGCGTACGGACTGGTGTGGGACGAGTCCGGCGGCGAGCGCATCGACATCGACCACTACGTCCTGCCCGACCACCAGCGGACCGGACTGCGGCTCCTGGCCGCGATGGAAGCCCGGGCCCTGGAGAAGGCACGCGGCAACGGCGCCGCCCGCGCCGTCGTGCACCTGCACCTCAACAGCCGGCCCACCACCGACACCGCCCTCCTCGCCGACCGCGGCTGGAAGACCGTACGCCGCTACCACGTCCTGCACCGCCCCGTGGACCCGGCCCGGGACCGCCGGCCCATCCCGCCGGCGGGCGTGCGCCTGCGCAGCTGCGGCGGCGAGGCGGACCGCGTCCGGGTGCACGAGCTGTACCAGGCCGCGTTCGCCGGTCACTTCGACTTCCAGCCCCGCGACTACCGGCAGTGGCTGCACGACATCGACGCCGAGAGCCTCGACTGGTCGCTGGTGTGGATCCTGACCATCGACGACCTGGGCGACGCCGGGTTCCTGCTGGCCCGGGGCGACCGCCGGGCCATGGGCTGGATCCGCAACGTGGGCGTCCTGCCCGAGGCGCGCGGCCGGGGACTGGGCGGCTTCCTGCTCCGGCACGCGTTCGCGGAGTTCGCGGCCCGCGGCCGGGACACCGTCGGGCTCGGCGTCGACACGGCGAACGCGACGGGCGCCCCGCGGCTGTACGCCCGTCACGGCATGGAGGTGCACCACGCCGTGGACACCTGGGAGGCCGTGCTGGCCTGATCCCGCCGTCGGGACACGTCGCCCGGGTGCTGGACTGCGCCGCGCGATTGCTAGGAGACTGGCGCGTCAACTGCGTCGCGCGTGGAGGAACACGTCTATGTCGAGTGTCGGAGACCAGAGCGGCGGGGCGGCACCGGAGGGTGCGGAGGCGGAGACGGAGGGCACGGGCAGGCTGAAACCCGTCGTGTTCGCCGGGTCGGCGGCGCTGGTGCTCGCCATCTCCATCTGGGCGATCGTCACCCCGTCCGGCGCGGAGAAGGCCATCGGCGTGGCCGTCGACAGGATCTCCTCCTGGTTCGGCTGGTACTACTTCCTCGCCGCGACGCTGTACCTGGCCTTCGTGGTGTTCATCGGGGTGTCGAAGTACGGCACGATCAAGCTGGGCCCCAAGCACTACAAGCCCGACTACGGGCTGTTCGCCTGGGCGGCGATGCTCTTCGCGGCCGGCATCGGCATCGACCTGATGTTCTTCTCGGTCGCCGGTCCGGTCAGCCACTACCTCGCCCCGCCGGAAGGCGACCCCGAGACGGTGGAGGCCGCCCGGCAGGCCGTGGTGTGGACGCTGTTCCACTACGGCATCACCGGCTGGGCCATGTACGCGCTGATGGGCATGGTGCTCGGCTACTTCGCCTTCCGCTACCGGCTGCCGCTCGCGATCCGCTCGGCGCTGTACCCGATCATCGGCCGGCGGATCCACGGCCGGATCGGCGACGCCGTCGACCTCGCGGCCATCATCGGCACGGTGTTCGGCATCTCGGTGTCGCTCGGCATCGGCGTGGTGCAGCTCAACTACGGCCTGAAGGTCCTGTTCGACGTGCCGGAGGGGCTCCCCGCGCAGATCGGTCTCATCGTCGTGGCCGCGGTGATGGCGACGGTGTCCGCGGTGGCCGGTGTCGACAAGGGCATTCGCCGGCTGTCGCAGCTCAACGTCCTCCTCGCGGCCCTGCTGATGCTGTTCGTCCTGGTCGTCGGCGAACCGATCCGGCTGCTCAACTCCCTCGTGCAGAACGTCGGCGACTACGTCAGCCGCTTCCCGTCGATGACGCTGAACACCTTCGCCTACGACCAGCCGACCGACTGGCTGGACGCCTGGACGCTGTTCTTCTGGGCCTGGTGGATCGCCTGGGCACCGTTCGTGGGACTGTTCCTGGCCCGCATCTCCCGCGGCCGGACCCTGCGTCAGTTCGTCGCGGCGACCCTGATCATCCCGTTCGTCTTCACCGGTCTGTTCCTGGCCGTCTTCGGCAACAGCGCGCTGTTCGTGGTGCGCGACGGCGACACCGAGTTCGGCCAGACCGCTATGGCCTCCCCCGAACAGGGCTTCTACGGACTGCTGGAGCAGTACCCCGGCGCGCTGTTCAGCGCCGGACTGGCCACGTTCGTGGGCCTGCTGCTCTACGTCACCTCCGCCGACTCCGGGGCGCTGGTCATGGGCAACCTCAGCTCCGACCTGCCCAGCCCGGTGACCGACGCCAAGCCGTGGCTGCGCATCTTCTGGGCGGTGACGACGGGACTGCTCACCCTCGCCATGCTCATCGTGGGCGGCGTGCAGGCGCTCACCGACGCGACCATCATCATGGGCCTTCCGTTCTCCTTCGTGATGTTCCTCATCATGGCGGGGCTCTACCTGGCGCTGCGCACCGAACGCATGCGGGAGGAAGCGCAGATCACCACGCTGCCGGGATCGCTGTCCGGCCGGACCACGCCCCACGGCCCGCCCGGCGCGCCCAACTGGCGTCGGCGGCTGGCACGGGCGATGGCGTTCCCCGGCAGGCGCGCGGCCACCCGGTTCGTCGACGAGGTGTGCCGTCCCGCCTTCGGGGACGTCGCCCAGGAGCTGCGGCAACAGGGCGCCGAGGCCGAGTCCCTGGAGGGCGTGCAACCCGACAACGGCCTCGCCCACGTCGGGCTGCGGGTGCCGATCGGCGAGAGCGACGAGTTCGTCTACCAGGTCTGGCCCGTCGAGACGCCGACCCCCGGGTTCGCCACCCGGTCGGTCACCACGCACGACACCTACGTGCGCTTCGAGGTGCAGCTCGCCGAGGGCAACCAGGGCTACGACGTGATGGGTTACACCAAGGACCAGCTCATCGCCGACATCCTCGACCAGTACGAGCGGCACCTGGAGTTCCTGCGGCTGCACGACGAGGCCGCGGCCCGCTCGGCGCTGCCGGACCACCGTCCGGACGCGCCCGAGGCGCATCTGCCGGAATGACCGGGTGCCGTGCGCCCCGCCGGACGCACGGCACCCTCACGGTCGGGCGGTCACGGGCCGCAGACGCGCTGGGCCTGGGAGGCCGTCCGGTCGCGGTCGGCCTTGGCGTCGGCCACGGCCTGCCGCCCGGCCTCACCGGGGTGGCCGCCCTGGTCGACGAGGTCCCGGTACCACTGCAGCCAGGACTCGTAGTCCTTCTGCGACTTCTCGGCGACGGCCAGCGCCCTTGAGCAGGCGTTCGAGACGGTCGGTGCGGCCTGTGCCGCCGTGGGCAGGGCCAGGACGAGTGCGGCCGCGGCTCCGGCCGCGCCGGCGAACATGCGGCGAGACACCATGGGACACCTCCGTTACGCGGGCGGATCCAGGACGGGAACGTGCGGTTCGGACGGTGGGCGCGCGGGCTCTAGGACGTCAGCGTGACCCAGCGGCTCGCGTCCGCGGCGGCCACACACCTCTGGTAGGGGTTCGGATCGCCCTGCTGCTCCCGGCAGTTCCAGGCGGTCCCGTCGGCACGGACGGTCACCGTGGTCCCGGTCGCGCCGCGTGCCTGCTGCGTGTAGGCTCCGGCGACCCGCAGAGCGGTGGCGCACGACGTCGTCCCGTCGGCCGAGACGGCCAGGCCCGAGGCCCCGTCCGTGCCGCAGACCCTGCCGGGTGCCGCCGCGCTCGTGCCGGTGGTCAGCGCGGTCAGGAGTGTGAGTCCCAGTACGACGACGCTCACCAGGCCTGCTCTGGCGGTGTTCGTGAACGACTGCATCTCCGAGCCTCCTTTCGGACGCACCTCCACCACCATCACCCACCCGGCCCAGCCCTGCCACTCGGCGCACCACCCAACCCGGGAGCGCCCTGCGCGCGGGACGCGGGACTCCGCGGACCCGGCTCCTCACCCGCGGTGTGACGTGCCGTCAGAAGGCTCCCCGGCCGAGGGGCCCGTGGCGGCGCGTGCCAGCGCGCTGGGCCACCACGCCACGCGTCCGATGTCGACCACCAGCGCGGGCACCAGCAGCGAACGGACCACGAGCGTGTCGAGCAGCACGCCGAAGGCGACGATGAACGCGATCTGCACCAGGAACGCCAGCGGAATGACCATCAGCGCCGCGAACGTCGCGGCGAGCACCACACCCGCGGAGGTGATCACTCCGCCGGTCGTGGTCAGTCCGCGCAGCACGCCCTGCCGGGTGCCGTGCGCGAGTGACTCCTCCCGCACCCGGGACATCAGGAAGATGTTGTAGTCGACGCCCAACGCGACCAGGAACACGAAGCCGTACAGCGGCACCGACGCGTCCGTCCCGCCGAAGCCGAGGAGGTGCTCGAAGACGAGCGCCGAAACCCCCAGCGTCGCCGCGAAGTTGAGCGCGACCGTCGCCACCAGCAGCACCGGGACGAGCAGGGAGCGCAACAGCGTCATCAGGATCAGCAGGATGATCGCGAGCACGACCGGCACGATGACCGTCCGGTCCCGGGCGGCGGTCCGCTGGGTGTCGACCTGCTGCGCCGTGTACCCGCCGACCAGGGCGTCGGCCCCGGGGATCGCGTGCACCCTCGCGCGCAGCCGCTCGACCGTCTCCTTCGCCGCGTCGCTGTCCGCGGCGGCCCGGAGGGTGGCGTCGACGCGTACCCGCCCGTCGACGACGAGCGGTTCACCGGCGCCGGGCCGTCCGGAGGCGGAGACCGCGCCGGCCGACGCCACGCCCTCGGTGCCGCGTGCCACGGCGGTCACCTCGGCGGTGCGGTCGGCGTCGGCGATGATGACCGCCGGGTTGCCGGACCCGCCGGGGAAGTGCTCGCCGAGGGCCCGCTGCGCGGCGACCGAGGGGGCGTCGTTGACGAAGATCTCGTCCAGCGGCACGCCCTTGGCGGACAGGGTGGGGGAGAAGGCCGCGCAGACGCCGAGGACGAGCGCGGTCACCACCCAGGTGCGCCGCGGCCGGCGGTCCACCGTCGCGGCGACCCGGTGCCACACGCCGTCGCCCCGCGCCCCCTGAGCCGCCGGCTTCGGCCGGGACGGCCAGTACGCGGCGCGCCCCAGCAGGGCCAGTGCGGCCGGCAGGAAGGTGAGCGCCGAGAGCACGGCGCAGACGATGCCGATGGCGCCTACGGGGCCGAGGGCTCGGTTGTTGGTGAGGTCGCTCGCGAGCAGGGCCAGCAGCCCGAGCGCCACGGTGGCCGCGCTCGCGGTGATCGCGCCGAACGAACGGCGCACCGCGGCCAGCGCCGCCGCGGCACGGTCCCCGCGTGCGGCGAGTTCCTCGCGGAAGCGCGCCGTCAGCAGCAGGGCGTAGTCGGTGGCGGCGCCGATCACCAGGATCGAGAGGATGCCCTGCACCTGTCCGTCGACCCGGACGACGTCCCGCTCGGCCAGGGCGTAGACCACGGCGCAGGCGAGACCCAGAGCGAAGACGGAACCGAGGATGATCACGAACGGCAGCAGCACGCTCCGGTAGACCAGCAGCAGGATCAGCAGCACGGCACCGAGCGCGACCCCGAGCAGCAGCCCGTCGATGCCCGAGAACGCGTCCGACAGATCGGCCCGGCTCGCCGCCGGTCCGGCGATCCTCGCCGTCGTGCCCGGAACCTCCCGGGCCGCGTCGCGCACCGCGTCGAGGGCCGCGGGCAGTTCCTCGCCCAGGTCGGGCGCCAGCTGGACGACGGCCTGCAACGCCTGGCGGTCGGCGGAGAGCAGGGCGGGCGACGGGCGGCCCACCACACCGGGCTCGCCGGCGAGCGCGCCGAGGGAGCGGGTGGCGGCTTCCTGCTGGGCCTCGGTGATCCGTGCCCCGTCCGTGGTCCAGACGACCACGGCCGGCAGGGTCTCGGACTGGTCGAACGCGTCACGGGCCTGAAGGACGCGGGTGGACTCGGCACTCCGGGGCAGGAACGCGGCCTGGTCCTCGGTGGCCACCTCGCCGAGCTTGCCGGCGTAGGGGCCGAGGGTTCCGCCGATGCCCAGCCAGGCGAGCAGCAGGACGAGCGGGATGACCCACCGGACGCGGCGGGCTGCGGTAGTCACGGACGTCTCCCAGGGATCGTCGATTACTCAGTCATCAAGTATCTCGATGATTGAGTGATCGTATACTGGAGGCATGCCCGGCACCGACGACCCCTCCCCGCCGCCTCCTTCCGACGATCCCGTGGGGTTGCAGACCTTCGCCGTTCTGCTGCGCCGGATGAACGGCGAGTTCAACCGGTTCGCCCAGGAGTTCGCCCGGGTGCAGGGCCTGCACCTGACCGACGTGCTCGCCCTGATCGCCATCCTGGACGCCGGCGACGACGGCCCCATGACGCCCGGTGCCCTGCGCCGCCGCCTCGACCTCACGTCCGGCGCCGTGACGGCGTGCATCGACCGGCTGGAGAAGGCCGGGCACATCCGGCGCGTCCGGGCCGCCGGCGACCGCCGGGTCGTGCATCTGCACTACGCGGAAGCGGGGCGCGAGGTCGCCAGGGACTACTTCCGTCCCCTCGCCCGCGGCACCGGCGCGGCGTGCGAACGCTTCACGCGGGACGAACTGGCCGTGGTCGTACGCTTCCTGCGCGAACTGAACGGCGAACTCGCCCTGCTGCCCCGGGGATGACCGGGGCGCGGCCGGGCGGGGGCGTCAGCGGACGACGTCGAAGACGTTCTTCTGCACGCCGTTGGCGTACGCCTCGTGCTCGACCAGCTTCAGCTTCTGGGTGTCCTTGTCCGTGTCGCTGAAGAGGCGCTTGCCGGCACCGAGCAGCAGCGGGAACACCAGCAGGTGGTACCGGTCGATGAGGCCGGCGTCCGACAGGCTCCGGTTCAGGGCGGCGCTGCCGTGCATGATGATCGGGCCGCCCTCGGTCTCCTTCAGCGCGGCGACGTCCTCCACCGAGCGCAGGATCGTGGTCTCGCCCCAGTTCGACACCAGGTCGTCCTCGGTGAGGGTGGTGGAGACGACGTACTTCGGCATCCGAAGGTAGTCGGCGAACTCCTCCATGTCCGGCCAGACCGGGCTGAACGCCTCGTAGCTGACCCGGCCCAGCAGCAGGGCCGCGGCCTCCTGCTGCTCGCGGCCCTTGATCTCGTAGGCCTCCGGGAGGAACTCGACCTCCTTGAAGGTCCAGCCCGAGTTCCGGTAACCGGGCTCGCCGCCCGGGGCTTCCACGACGCCGTCGAGCGAGACGAAAGCGGTGCTGATCAGGGTGCGCATCTGAGGTCTCCTGGAGTTCCGTGGCCGAGGCTCGGCACAGGCGGGCGGGGTCGCGGCCGGCGGCCCCGCGGGCGCGGGAACCACCAACTGTCACTCACTGACCCCGCCCGGCGGGGAAACTCATCGGTCACGGCGCGGGCGGCCCCATGCGCCGCGACCTCCCGTCAGCCGGACGCCGCCGGCTCCGGCTCCCGGGGCGGCACGCTGAGCTGCTCGCGGACGTATCCCCACACCACGGCGATCAGCGCCGCGGCCGGTACGGCGAGGAGGCTGCCCACGATGCCGGCCAGGCTGCCGCCCAGCGTCACCGCGAGCAGGATCACCGCCGCGTGCAGACCGAGGCCACGGCTCTGGATGACGGGCTGGAAGACGTTGCCCTCCAGCTGCTGCACCACCACGATGATCGCCAGCACGATCAGCGCGTCCGTCAGGCCGTTCGACACCAGGGCGATCAGCACCGCGACGAACCCGGCGAACAGGGCGCCCACGATCGGCACGAACGCGGACACGAACGTCAGCACGGCCAGCGGGAGCACCAGCGGGACCCCGAGGATCCACAGGCCGAGGCCGATGAAGACGGCGTCGAGCAGGCCGACGAGCGCCTGCGAGCGCACGAAGGACCCGAGCGTGTTCCAGCCGCGCAGGGCGACGGTCGGGACGTCGACGGCGAGCCGGCCGGGCAGCTGCCGGGTGAGCCAGGGCAGGAACCGCGGCCCGTCCTTGAGGAAGAAGAACATCAGGAAGACGGCCAGGACGGCGGTGATCAGGCCGTTGGCCACGGTGCCCACCCCCGTCGCCACGGCGGTGACCATGCTGCCGACGCTGTCCTGCAACCGGGCCATGGCGGAGTCGACGGCCCCGGTGATCTGGTCGTCGCCGATGTTCAGCGGCGGCCCCGCCGCCCACTCGCGCAGCTGCTGGATGCCCGCGGTCACCCCGTCGGTCAGCTCGTCGGTCTCGGAGGCCATCGGCACCGCGATCAGCGCCACGATGCCCAGGGCCGCCAGCAGGAACAGCACGGTCACCGTCGCCGCGGCCAGCGCCGGCGGCCACCCGTGCCGCCGCAGGAAGCGGGCCAGGGGCCAGGTGAGCGTCGTCAGCAGAAGGCCGACGACGAGGGGCCACACCACGGACCACATGCGTCCGAGCAGCCAGAGGCCGGCAGCGACCAGGGCGCATATCAGCAGCAACTCCACGGACACCCGCGCGGTCGTGTGGAGTGCGGAGCGAACTCTCGCGGAATTCAAGGAGGCAGACACGAAGGTCACCCTATGGGTGCCCCGATCCGCCCGGCCGCCGGGCCGCGTACCGCCCCCGACGCACCCCGCATGCGCGCCGACCGGGCCCGGCGCACCCTGGGAGGCATGGCCGACGATCTGCCCGTGGTGATCTACCCGCCCGCCGCCGACGGCGGCCGGCGGGTCCGTGTCGACGGAACCTTCCTGGGCCTGGCGTACACCTTGGTGGACATCGCCGAGTTCCTGCGCCGAGCGGGCATGGAGGACGTGGAGGCGGCGGACATCCGGACGGCCGGCTGGATCGAATGGCGGGGCGGCGGGCCCGGCGTCTGGGAGCACTGACGCCACCGGCCGCATCCTGAGACGGCGGGCCGGTGCGGGAATGCCCGCCCGGGGGCCGTCGTTGTCAACGATCATGCCCGATCCTTCCGTACGCGGCGCGGCCGCGCGCATGCCGCTCGCCGTCTACCTCCTCGGCCTGTCCGTCTTCGCGCTCGGCACGAGCGAGTTCATGCTCTCCGGCCTGCTGCCGCCGATCGCCGACGACATGGACGTGACGATCCCGCAGGCCGGACTGCTGATATCGGCGTTCGCGATCGGGATGGTGGTCGGTGCGCCGCTGCTCGCCGTCGCGACACTGCGGCTGCCGAGGAAGACCACGCTCGTCACCCTGCTCGCGGTGTTCGGCCTCGGCCAGGTCGCGGGCGCCGTGGCGCCGAACTACGCGGTCCTCTTCGTCTCCCGGGTCGTGAGCGCCCTGGCGTGCGCCGGATTCTGGGCGGTGGGCGCCGCCGTCGCCATCGCGATGGTGCCGCGGACCGCGCGGGCCCGCGCGATGGCGGTGATGATCGGCGGGCTGTCGATCGCCAACGTCCTCGGCGTCCCGGCCGGCGCGTTCCTCGGCGAGCACCTGGGCTGGCGGTCCGCGTTCTGGGCGGTGGGTGCGGCCTCCGCCGTCGCGCTCGTCGGCGTGGTCACCCTGGTCCCGCGCATCCCGCTGCCCGAACGACGCCCCCGGCTCAAGGGCGAGTTGACCATCTACCGCGACCGCCAGGTGTGGCTGTCCATCGCCGTGACCGCGCTCGCCGCGGGCGGCGTGTTCTGCGCCTTCTCGTATCTCGCCCCGCTGCTCACCGACGTCGCCGGGCTGGCGGACGGCTGGGTGCCGATGGTGCTCGCCCTGTTCGGGGTCGGGGCGCTGGTCGGCACGACGATCGGCGGCCGGGTCGCCGACGCCCACCTGTTCGGCGTGATGCTCTCCGGCATCGTCGCCTCGACCGTGCTGCTGGCCGCCCTGGCGCTGTTCGCCTCGGCCTCCGCCGCCGTGGTCGCCCTGTCGTTCCTGCTCGGCGTCTCCGCCTTCTACACCGCGCCGGCGCTCAACGCGCGGATGTTCAACGTCGCGGGCGCAGCCCCGACGCTCGCGGGCGCGACGACGACCGCCGCGTTCAACCTGGGCAACACCGGCGGCCCGTGGCTCGGAGGCACGGTCATCGACGCGGGCTTCGGCTTCGCCGCCACCGCCTGGGCCGGCGCGGCGATGACCCTGGTCGCGATCGCGCTCGTCGTCGTCTCCCTGCGGCTGCACAGCCGGTCGCGCGTCGTGATGTCGGGGCCCGCCGCCCAGTCCGCGGGCGCGGTCACCGCCCGGGAAGCAGCCCCCCGGGGCTGAGCGGGTCACCCCGGCCGGGGCGGACGTCGACGTACGCACGACGGCGGCGAGGTGCGCCGCACCTCGCCGCCGCCCGCGTCCCGCCTCAGTGATCGCCGACCGACAGCACCAGCTTGCCCCGGGTGCGGCCCTCGGCGCTCAGCCGCCACGCCTCGGCGGCCTCGGCGAGCGGGAGGACCCTGGCGACGGGGACCGTGAGCCGGCCCTCGTCGGCCAGCCGGCCCAGGGCGGCCAGGCCGGCCGAGTCCGGCCGCACCCACACGTACCGCCCGCCCCGTGCCGCGGCGTCCGGGTCCACGATCGAGGCCAGCCGCCCGGCGTCCCGGAGCAGGTCGAGGGAGGCGTCGATGGCGTCGCCGCCGACGAAGTCCAGCGCGGCGTCGACGCCGTCGGGAGCGAGCGCCCGCACCCGGTCGGCGAGACCGTCCCCGTAGGTCACGGGCTCGGCGCCCAGACCGCGCAGGAACGCGTGGTTGGACTCGCTCGCGGTGCCGATCACCCGGGCACCCCGGGCGACGGCGATCTGCGTGGCCAGCGAGCCCACCCCGCCCGCGGCGGCGTGGACGAGCACGGTCTCGCCCTCACGCACGCCGACCCGCTCCAGCGACTGAAGCGCCGTCAGGCCGGCCAGCGGCATTCCGGCGGCCTCCTCCCAGGAGAGCGAGGCCGGCTTGCGGGCCAGCAGGCGCACGTGCGCCGACACCTTCTCGGCGTACGACCCCAGCTCCGCCCAGTCCTTGCGGATGTAGCCGAACACCTCGTCACCGGGGGCGAACTCGCCGACGTCGAGCCCCACCCGCTCGACGACCCCGGCGACGTCCCAGCCGGGGATCTGCGGGAACCGGCTCTCGACGAAGTCGTCCAGCATGCCGGCGCCCAGCTTCCAGTCCACCGGGTTGACCCCCGCGGCCCGCACGCGGACGAGGACCTCGCCGGGGGCCACCTTGGGTTCGGGCTGCTCGGTCAGTTCCAGGTCGTCGGCGGAACCATAGCTCTTGAGTGTGATCGCCTTCATGGCCGCGAGGATACATGCGTGCGCGCGGTACTGCCGTGCGCAAAAAATGCGCTTGCATGAAAATCGCCCGGCACGTCGCCGACGCCGCCCCGCGACGCCGGCCCGGCGCGGGCGTCGCCCGGCCGTCAGCGCCGCTCCACGCCCTCGGTGCTCTCGCGCAGGACGAGCCGGTGCGGTACCACCAGGTCCTGGGGGGAGCGGTCGTCCGCCCGCGCCGTGTCCGCCCCGGCCTCGCCGGCCGCCTCCTCCATCCGGCGTTGCAGCAGCTCGACGGCGACCCGGGCCACGGCGGCCTTGTCGGGGGCCACCGTGCTCAGCGTCGGCACGCTGAACCGCCCGCCCTCCACGTCGTCGAAGCCGACGACGGCGACGTCCTCGGGCACCCGCACACCGTGCTCGTGCAGTGCCCGCAGGGCACCCAGCGCCAGTTGGTCGTTGAAGCAGAGCAGCGCGTCGAACCGCATGCCCTCGCGCAGCGCCCGGGCCACGGCCTCGGCGCCGTCCGGCATCCGGAAGGACCCGACGGGCAGCAGGGCCGCCGGATCGCAGGCGATGCCCGCCTCGGCGAGGGCCGCGCGGTAGCCGCGGGTGCGCGACTCGGCCGTCCCGAGCCGTGCGCCGTCGCGTCCGCCGACGGCCAGGACGGCGCGCCGCCCGAGGCCGATCAGATGCTCGGTCGCCTCCCGCGCGGCCTTCTCGTTGTCGATGGCGACATGGTCCGCGCCCTCCTCCAGCAGCTCGCCCAGCAGGACGGTCGGCGGCGCGCCCGCGCGGTCGCGCAGGTCGTCGGCGGTCAGGGCGAGCGGGCTGAGGATGACCCCGTCGACGAAGGTGGACCCGAACCCGGCCAGGGCCGCCAGCTCGTGGTCGCGGTCGCCGCCGGTCTGGTGGATGAGCACGGTCAGGGAACGCCGCTCGGCCTCGCGGATGACGTGCCGGGCCAGTTCGGCGAAGTACGGGACGTCCAGCTCGGGCACGACGAGCGCGATGATGCCGGTCCGGCCCTTGCGCAGATGGCGGCCGGCCAGGTTCACCTTGTAGCCGAGCTGTTCGATGGCCTCCTGGACCACGCGCCGGGTGCGCTCGGAGACATGGGCGTAGTCGTTGATCACGTTGGAGACCGTCTTCTCCGACACCCCCGCGTGCCGTGCGACGTCCTTGATCCTGGGTCGTGCCACCGGAACCTCCCTGCCCCTCGGACCCGCCGAGTCTAAGTCCCGGCAGGTCGCGGACCCGAGGGCGGACCGCCCGCGCCTGCCCTGCGGCACGGTCGGCGCCGGTTCGCTCCCGGCTCTTTACAGCCAATGTACATCGATGTAAAAACGTGCCACCGCACCGCTCGGTGCGCCTCCCGCCCGCCGCGCGGTGCTCCGCCCCTGCCGTGGTCCGCCGCCGGTCCGGCATGCGTGTCCGGCCGTCGAAAGGTCCGCGATGTCCCACCGTTCCCCGGTCCCCGAAGCAGCGTCCCCACCCGCCCGAGCGCAGGGCCCCACCCGCCGCCGGCTGCTGCGCCACGGCGTGGGGGCGGCGGGCGCCCTGCTCGCCGCCGGACCGCTGTCCGGCTGCGCCCCGCCCGCCTCCGCGTCCAGCCCCTCGGCCCTGAGCGTCTGGGACCTGTTCCAGGGCGGCGACGGCATGCTCATGGACGAGATGATCAGGAACGTGTCCGGCGGCGCGCGGGGCTTCGAGATCGACCGGACGATCCTGGACTGGGGACCGTCGTACTACACCAAACTGGCCATGTCGGCCGCCGGCGGACGGGCCTGTGACGTCGCGGTCCTGCACCTGTCCCGGCTGGCGGGCTACGCGCCCGGCGGTCTGCTGGACCCCTTCGACCTCGACCTGCTCGCCGAGTTCGGCGTCACCCCGCAGGACTTCACCCCGGCGGTCCGGGCCCGCACCCTGCACGACGGCACCGTCTACGCGATCCCACTCGACGTCCACCCGTTCATCGTGTTCTACGACAAGGAGGCCGCGGACGCCGCGGGGCTGCTCGACTCCTCCGGGGAACTCGCGCCGCTGGGCTCGCCCGACGCCCTGCTGGACGCCGGGCGGGCGCTGGCCGAGGCGACCGGCGAGTCCGGCATCCTCTTCGGCCACGTCACCGACACGGCGCAGAACTGGCGGCAGTTCGCCGCCCTCTACGCCCAGACCGGGGCCGGCTTCACGCTGCCCGAGGGCGGGCCGCCACGGATCGACGTCGACGCCGCCGTGACCGTCGTGACGTTCATGCAGCGGCTCTTCGACGGCCGGACCAACCCCAACAACCTCGACTACAACGGGGCGATGGCCGGTTTCCTCGGCCGCCGTGGCGGCATGGCCATGCTCGGCGAGTGGGAGCTGCCGACCCTGCGGAAGTCCGGCATCCCGCTCGGCGCCGCGCCCTTCCCACAGGTCTTCGACCGGCCGGCCGTCTACACGGACAGCCACGCCTTCGTCCTGCCGCACCAGGACGACCCCGACCCGGCACGGCGCCGCGAGGCCCACCGGTACGTGGCCGCCATCCTCAAGCAGAGCCTGACCTGGGCGAGCGCCGGCCACATCCCCGCCTACCAGCCCGTGCTCGCCGAGCCCGAGTACGCCCGTCTCGACCCGCAGTCCTCGTACGCGGACGCCGCGGAGGTGGCCGTGCTCGACCCGCCGAACTGGTTCGCCGGGGCCGGTTCCACCTTCCAGAACCGCATGTCCCAGCCGCTCCAGTCGGCGCTGCTGGGCAACACCACCGCCGAGAAGGCGGTGCGCCAGATGGTCCGCGAGGCGGACGCGCTGCTGCGGCAGCCCGACCCGGTGGCCTGACGAGCTGAAGGAGTGACCCACGTGACCACCACCGCACCCCCCGGCGCGGAGGCGCCGGCCGGCTCGTCCGACCACCGCACCGGCCGCCGCCGCACCGGCGAGTCCCGCACCGCCCGCAGCGCCCCCGGCTCCGGCCTGGTCTTCGTCCTGCCGTTCCTGCTCCTGTTCGGCCTCTTCCTGGTGTGGCCCGTCGTCCAGGGACTGTGGATGAGCCTCACCGACACCTCGCTCGCCCTGCGCGGGACGGCGTTCGTCGGCCTCGACAACTACGCCGAGGCGCTCGGCGACCCCGAGGTCTGGAACAGCCTCGGCAACACCCTCTTCTTCACCGCTGTATCGAGCGTCCCGCTGGTGCTGGTGGCGCTGGCCATGGCGCTGCTGGTGCACAGCGGACTCGCCGGCCAGTGGGCCTGGCGACTGGCCTTCTTCGCCCCCTACCTGCTCCCCGTGACCGTCGTGACGCTGATCTGGAGCTGGCTCTACCAGCCGGACCTCGGCCCGGCCAACCAGTTCCTGGACGCCATCGGCATCGGCCCCGTCGGCTGGCTCTCCGACGAGTCCGTCGCCATGTGGGCGATCGCCGCCCTCACCGTGTGGTGGACGGTCGGCTTCAACTTCCTGCTCTACCTCGCCGCGTTGCAGTCCCTGCCCGCCACCTACGACGAGGCCGCGGCGCTGGACGGGGCCGGCGCGTGGCGGCGCCTGTGGTCCGTCACCCTGCCGCAGCTGCGCCGGACCACCGCGCTCGTGGCCATGCTCCAGATCCTCGCCTCGCTCAAGGTCTTCGACCAGATCTACATCCTCACCAAGGGCGGCCCGGGCGGCTCGACCCGGCCGATCCTGGAGTACGTCTACGACGTCGGGTTCACCGGCTACCGGCTCGGCTACGCCTCCGCGATCTCCTACCTCTTCTTCGCCCTCGTCATCGTCGTCTCGCTCGTGCAGCTGAGCCTCTTCCGCCGGGAGGACTGACCGTGTCCGCCACCGCAACCACCCTCCGCCCACGGTCTCGCACCCCCCGCGAGGCGACAGGGTCGCCGCTGCTGCTCGGCCACGGCCGGCTGCCGCGCGTGCTGGCCGGAACCGCGCTGACCGTCCTGGCGGCCGTCTGGCTGCTGCCGTTCCTGTGGGCCGTCGCCACCTCGGTGCAGAGCGAACAGGACGTGGCCACACCCGGCCTGTCACCCCTCAAGGGCGCCTTCACCACGGAGGCGTACCGGCAGATCCTGGAACGCGGCAACGTGCCGCTGTGGGCCTTCAACAGCTTCCTGATCGCCGGGCTGGTCACCCTGATCACGGTGGCCGTCTCCACCCTCGCGGCCTACGGCTTCTCCCGCGGCACGTTCCGCGGCCGCCGGGCCCTGCTGGCCGCGACCGTGGCCGCCATCATGATCCCGCCGCAACTGCTCATCGTGCCGCTGTTCGAGCAGATGCTCCTGTTCGACCTGGTGGACACCTACGCGGCGGTGATCCTGCCCCAGGTGGTCGCCCCCATGATGGTCTTCATCCTCAAGCGGTTCTTCGACGGCATCCCCCGGGAGCTGGAGGACGCCGCCCGCATCGACGGAGCCTCCGAGTTCCGGGTCTTCCGCTCCGTGGTGCTGCCGCTGTCGCGGCCCATCGTGGCCGCCGTCGCGATCTTCGTCTTCATCGGGGCCTGGAACAACTTCCTGTGGCCGTTCATCGTCACCAACGACCCCGACCTGATGACCCTCCCGGTGGGGCTGGCCACCGTGAAGGACGCCTACGGCATCCAGTACGCGCAGGGCATGGCGTCCGCGCTGCTGGCCGCGCTGCCGCTGATCGTGGTCTTCCTGTTCTTCCAGCGCCGCATCGTCGACTCGGTGGCCACCACCGGACTCGGCGGCACCTGACCCCCTCCACCCCGCCGTACCCCGCAGGCCGGCGCCGGTGCGCCGGCCTGCCCGATCGACTGGAGCATGTGTGCCCACCCCCTCCGTACCGCGCCCCGAGTACCCGCGACCGCAGTTCGTGCGGCCCGACTGGCTCAACCTCAACGGCGCCTGGCAGTTCGAGACCGACCGGGGGGACAGCGGCCTGGAACGCGGCCTCCTCGACCGCGAGCTGCGCGAGGAGATCCTCGTCCCCTTCCCGCCCGAGTCCGAACTCTCCGGCATCGGCGACACCGACTTCCTTCAGGCCGTCTGGTACCGGCGCACCGTGATCCTGCCCGCCGCCTGGGCGGGCCGCCGGGTCCTGCTGCACTTCCAGGCCGTGGACCACGACACCACCGTGTGGGCGAACGGCACGGAGGTCGCCCGGCACCGCGGCGGCTTCACCCCCTTCACCGCCGACCTCGGCGACGTGGCACGGCCGGGGGAGGAGGTCGTCATCACCGTCCGGGCCCGCGACCCCAAGTCCGGCCCGCAGGCCCGCGGCAAGCAGGCCGTGCGGTACGCCAACCACGACTGCAACTACACACGGGTCACCGGCATCTGGCAGACCGTCTGGCTGGAGCCCGTCCCCGACCTGCATCTGCGCCGCCCCCGGATCACCCCCGACCTCGCCGGCTCCGCCTTCCACCTCGAACTGCCCCTGTCCGGCAACCGGCCCGGACACCGGGTGCGCGCCGTCCTCGCCGACGCCGACGGCGAGGTGAGCCGCGCCGAGGCACGCGCCGACCTCGACCTCGCGCCGCGCCTGCACCTCCCGGTGCCCGAGGACAGGCGGCGCCCGTGGGGCCCGGACGACCCGCACCTGTACGACCTGCGGCTCGAACTCCTCGACGCCGCCGGTCAGGTGGCCGACTCCGCCGAGAGCTACGCGGGGCTGCGCGCCGTGGGACTGCGCGGCAAGGCCGTCACCCTCAACGGGCGCCCGCTCTTCCAGCGGCTCGTCCTCGACCAGGGCTGGTACCCGGACGGGCTGATGACCGCGCCCACCGACGAGGCCCTGGTGCGGGACATCGAACTGGCCATGGCGGCCGGCTTCAACGGCGCCCGGCTGCACCAGAAGGTGTTCGAGGAGCGCTTCCTCCACCACGCCGACCGCCTCGGCTACCTGGTCTGGGGGGAGTTCGGCGACTGGGGCTGCGAGACGGGCGGCTCCTCCGGCGACAACCAGAAGCCGGACGCCTCCTACGTCGCCCAGTGGCTGGAGGCCGTGGAGCGGGACTACTCGCACCCCTCGATCGTCGGCTGGTGCCCGCTGAACGAGACCTACCAGAAGCTGCACGACCGCATCACCCAGCTCGACGACGTGACCCGGGCCATGTTCCTGGCCACCAAGGCCATGGACACCACCCGCCCGGTGATCGACGCCTCCGGCTACGCCCACCGCGTCACCGAGACGGACGTCTACGACGCCCACAACTACGAGCAGGACCCGGCCGCCTTCCGGCAGCTGATGGCGGGGCTCGCCAAGGACGACCCCTTCGTCAACACCCACGACGACGGCGCCCCCTACTCCGTTCCCTACCGCGGGCAGCCGTACTTCGTCAGCGAGTTCGGCGGCATCTGGTGGGACCCCGAGGCCGCCGCCGACCGCTCCGGCACGGACCGCACCGAGTCCTGGGGCTACGGCGAACGGGTCCGCGACGAGGAGGAGTTCCACGCGCGGTTCGCCGGCCTCACCGACGTCCTGCTGGGCGACCCGAACATGTTCGGCTACTGCTACACCCAGCTGACCGACGTCTTCCAGGAGCAGAACGGCATCTACCGCTTCGACCGCGGCCACAAACTCGACGTCGCGCGCGTCCGCGCCGCCCAGCTGCGCCCGGCGGCCATCGAGCAGGGCACCGCCGCCGAGGAGGGCGACGGGGCCGCTCCGGCGTGACCGCGCCGCGGGGCGCCTCCCCGGGCGGACCCCGGGAAGGCGCCCCGCCGACGGACGCCGGGGCGGCGCTGCGCCGTCAGACCCGCTCCAGCCGCCAGATCTGCGGCTGGAGCCCGTTGCACGTCCACTGCTGCACGTTGCCGCCGGGCTCCCGCGAGCCCTCGGCCACGTCCAGGCACCGGCCGCCGGACCCGGCCACCAGCCGGTAGTAGCCCCGGCCGGTGTTCTCCAGCCGCCAGTCCTGCGCGGCGAGCCCGTTGCAGTACCACTGCCGCACGTTCGCCCCCGGCACGGACGAGCCGTTCTCCACGTCCAGGCAGTGCCCGCTGTTGCGGCCGGTGAGGGTGAAGTGCCCGCCGCCCCGGGCGCGGAGCGTCCACTGCTGCGGGCCCAGGCCGTTGCACGTCCACTGCTGGACGTTGCCGCCGGGTTCCCGGGCGTCACCGGCGACGTCCAGGCAGTGCCCGCTGTTGGCGTTCACCAGCCGGTAGAGGGCTCCGTCCACGGCGCCGGCCGCGTCCCCGGTCCCGGTGACACCGCCCGTGGCGAAGTAGGGCCGGCACACCGAGCCGTCCCAGTCGGTCGCGATCTGGAGCACCCGGCCGCCGTCCGGTGACGGCAGCAGCGCGGAGCTGTAGTTCTGGCAGTAGTTGACGCCCGGGTCCGGCACGGCGACCGGCGACTCGATCTCGTACCAGGGCCCGCTGCCGTTCTCCGTGTTCGCGAGGATCGTACGGCCGCTGCCCGCGGCGACGGTGCCGTCCCGGTTCAGCAGCCGCTGCCCGATCAGCAGCAGCCGCCCGTTCGGGCCGCCGTCCGGCGCCGGTGCCCAGGCGACGGTCGGGGTGGCGCGGAGGTACTTGCCGTCGACGGTCTCCGGCCGGACGCCGAGCCAGGCGGCATCGCCCCAGTTCCAGCCGTCGGCGGAGGTGCGGTAGTGCACCACGCACTGGTACTGGCCGCCGGGGTTGCAGATCTCGTAGGTCATGAAATAGGTGCCGTCGGGCAGTCTGCGCACCACCGGCATGCCCGGCCGGTCGGCGGACCAGGTGCTCGCCACCGTGTCGTGGTGGCCCTGCCAGTGCACGCCGTCGTAGCTGCGCGCGGCGACGAGCTTCTGGCTGTGCCCGGGATCGGTCTCGTCGCTGTAGTGACAGACCAGCGCGCCGTCCGCGGCCACGGAGAACTCCGGTTCCCACAGGCCGCCGGTGCCGCCCGCGACGGCGCAGGAGGACAGGTAGGACCAGGTGCGCCCGATGTCGTCGCTGCGCCAGATCCGCAGGGCCATCCGCCGGTCGTCCTCGTCCTGCCCGGCGGAGGACGCCCACAGCAGGGTGCCGGCCGGCAGCGCGCCCACCCGCCGGGGCAGTTCGAACAGCGTGGCGCAGCACAGGCCCTGGCCCGCCGCGGACTCGGGGTCGGTGACCCGGCCGACCTCGCGGAAGGTGGCTCCGGAGTCGGTGCTCTCGTGGATGGCGCCGATGCCGTTGTCGCCGTCGAAGGTGACGACGGAGGCGAGGACGCGTCCGTTGGCGGCACCGCTGTGGGCGAGCCGGACGGCGCGGGGGTACAGGCCCGTGCCGTCCCGCAGGGGCGTGCCCGTGGCCGCGGGGGAGACGCCGTCGGCCGTGGCGCCGGACGCGGAGGGGACGCCGGACGGGCCGGCCGGGGCCCCGGGGGTGGCGGAGCGGGCGCCGGCCGGGGTGGCGAGCAGCAGGCTCAGCACGCCGGTCACGGCGAGCAGCACCGCCAGGGCGCGGCGCCGGACGCGCCGGGCGGTGCCTGCGGAGCGGGGGACGGACGCCCCGCCGGGGGACGGATCGCGACGGCGTCCGACGATGTGTGAGGGGTGGAGGTGCAACACGGTCTTCCCTTCCCGCGGGAACGAAATCCGGGTCAGGTTAGGCCCGTGTGTACATCGATGTAAACGGGTGTGCGGGCGACGTCCGCATCCGGTGAGCCGACGGGTCGGCGGACGGGAAGCTAACGGATCAGCAGATAGGGGACCGAACCGGCCGCCGCGCTCACCGCGAGGGTGAGCGCGCCGCACAGGGCGTGCCGCCGCAGCAGGGCACGGCGCAGCGTCGCGTAGCGGGCCTCGTACTCCTCGCGCAGCTCCCGGGCTCGGTCGGCCGTGGCCAGCAGCTGTGCGCGGGTGAGAACGAGGCGCTGTTCGGCGTAGTGGCGGCTCAGGTCCTCGGCCTGGGCGCCGGTGAGCCAGGGCAGGCGGGCGCAGAGGGCCGCGGCCTCCTGTCGCGCCCGCGCGCGTTCGGTCTCCAGCAGCAGATAACCCTCGACCTGATGGGCGAGGCCGCTGTCCTGACGAGCCGTCGCGGCGGCGGGACGCTCCCGGGTCACGACCGGTCGCTCTCGTGTCCCGCCGCGTCGACCACGTCGCGCTTGAGGGTGTTCTCCTTCTGGTCGAGGGAGGCCAGCGCCGGATGGTGGAGGTCGAAGGCCGGGGATTCGGACCGGATCCTGGGCAGCGTGACGAAGTTGTGGCGCGGGGGCGGGCAGGACGTCGCCCACTCCAGGGAGCGGCCGTACCCCCAGGGGTCGTCGACCTCGACCTTCGTCCCGTACTTGGCGGTCTTCCAGACGTTGTACAGGAACGGCAGCGTGGACAGGCCGAGGAGGAACGCTCCGATGGTGGAGACGGTGTTGAGCGCCGTGAAACCGTCGGCGGCCAGGTAGTCGGCGTACCGGCGGGGCATGCCCTCGGCGCCGAGCCAGTGCTGCACCAGGAACGTGGTGTGGAAGCCCGCGAACAGCGTCCAGAAGTGCACCTTCTCCAGCCGGGTGTCGAGCATGGTGCCGGTCATCTTCGGCCACCAGAAGCTGAAGCCGCCGAACATCGCGAACACGATCGTGCCGAACAGCACGTAGTGGAAGTGGGCGATGACGAAGTAGCTGTCGGTGACGTGGAAGTCCAGCGGGGGCGAGGCGAGCAGGACGCCCGTCAGGCCGCCGAAGAGGAACGTGACGAGGAAGCCGGCCGCCCACAGCATCGGCGGTTCGAAGGACAGCGAGCCCTTCCACATGGTGCCGATCCAGTTGAAGAACTTCACCCCGGTGGGGACGGCGATCAGGAAGCTCATGAAGGCGAAGAACGGCAGCAGTACCGCCTGCGTGGCGAACATGTGGTGCGCCCATACGGTCACGGACAGGCCGGTGATGGCGATGGTGGCGCCGACCAGGCCCATGTAGCCGAAGATGGGCTTGCGGGCGAAGACCGGGATGATCTCGGTGATCACGCCGAAGAACGGCAGGGCGAGGATGTAGACCTCGGGATGGCCGAAGAACCAGAACAGGTGCTGCCACAGGATCGCCCCGCCGTTGGCGGGGTCGAACACCTGCGCACCGAAGCGGCGATCGGCCTCCAGCACGAGCAGGGCGCCGGCCAGGACCGGGAAGGCCAGCAGGACCAGTACCGAGGTGAGCAGCACGTTCCAGGTGAAGATGGGCATACGGAACATGGTCATCCCGGGGGCGCGCATGCAGACGATGGTGGTCATGAAGTTGACCGCCCCCAGAATCGTGCCGAACCCGGACAGCGCGAGCCCCATGATCCACAGATCCCCGCCGACGTAGGGGGTGCGGCGGTCGCTGCTGAGCGGGGTGTAGGCGGTCCAGCCGAAGTCGGCGGCGCCCTGCGGGGTGAGGAAGCTGCCGAGCACGATCAGCCCGCCGAAGAGGAACAGCCAGTACGAGAACATGTTCAGCCGGGGGAACGCGACGTCCGGGGAGCCGATCTGCAGCGGCATGATCGCATTGGCGAAACCCGCGAACGTCGGGGTCGCGAACAGCAGCAGCATGATCGTGCCGTGCATCGTGAACGCCTGGTTGTACTGCTCGGCCGACATGATCTGCATCCCCGGCCGGGCCAGCTCCGCGCGGACCGCCATCGCCAGGACGCCCGCGATGAGGAAGAACCCGAACGATGTGATCAGGTACAGGTGTCCGATCTTCTTGTGGTCGGTCGTGGTCAGCCAGGAGACGACGACCTTGCCGGGGCCGCGGCGCCCCTCGGCCGCAGGCACCGGGGACGTGGGTTCTGTCGTATGAGTCGCCATCAAGGTCCTTCGGTACGGCGGCAATTGTGCGAGGCGGTGGCACCCGGCTCACCATGGACGGACAGTGCGTTACCAGTCGCGAGGAAGTTAGTCCTCGATCGGCAGGTCCGTAGCCCGAAGAGGGCGGTCACTGGGCCGACGGGCTGAACAGAGCACCCGTATGGCTGTGCCGGCTGTGCGCTCCTGGTCGTCGCCGCCGGTGAACGGCCGACCGCGGGCCGTCGTTCCGGCCCGCCCTCATCAGGGGCGGGGATTCGTGCGCTGCCAGCGAGGGCGCGCGTCGCCGCCACGGCGCCCGGCGACGGAGGCGCAGCGCGGGCACAGCCGACGCACCCGGTCGGCCGCTCCGCCGGATTCCGGGAAGGTGTCCGCCCAGGAGACGTGGGAGAAGCGGCTCAGCCGGGAGCGGCTGAGGGACAAACCGCAGACCGTCTGGTTGGTACCGGGCTCCCAGGCGTGGACCTCACCGGCCGGGAGCCGGCGCCGGCCCTCCTCCTCGTCGGTCCACTCACCGGAGGCCGCCACGCCGTACCGCCGTTGTCCGGTGCCTGCCATGCGCTGTCCCTGCCTGATCGGTGCCGGGGCGGGCAGCCCTGCGGACACGGGTGCCCGCGGGGGCTTCGTACAGCGCCACGCGTGCCCCTTCGGGCCGGGCCCAACCACGTCACCACGCAGGTTTGCCGATGAGCGGACGAGCTACCCGGCAGTCACCGACACACCCGTACCGGCCGCCGGGAGGACGGATGCCACAGCGAGGCCCCGGACGTGTGCTTTCGATGCTCGACAGCCTGGAACGGTGGTCCGGCGGCGACCGGACCATCGGCGCCCTGCGGCAGCGGGTGCGGTCCCTGCCGCTGGGCCGGGGCCGTGACGTCCTGCACGGACGCCGGCTCGGACACCCGGTCCACCCGCTCCTGGTGCAGGTGCCCATCGGCACGTGGCTCTCCGCCTCGGTGCTCGACCTGCTGCCCGGAGCGCAGCGTGGGCAGCGCGCCCTCATCGGCGTCGGACTGGCCGCCGCCGTACCCGCCGCCGCATCGGGCTGGACCGACTGGGCCGAGCTGCACCCGCAGCAGCAGCGCGTCGGGCTGGTCCACGCGCTGGCCAACAGCGCGGCCGTGTCCCTGTTCGCCGCTTCCCTGGCCGCCCGCAGCCGCGGCCGGGTGGGTGCCGGCCGGGCGCTGTCCCTGGCCGGGCTGACCGTGACCGGTGTCGGTGGCGCGCTCGGCGGGCACATGGCCTACCGCCAGGCGTCCGGAGCCAACCACGCCGAGTACGTGCCCCATGCCGTGCGACCCGGCTGGCACGCCGTCGGTGACGTGGCCGACGTCCCCGTGGGCCGGGCCGTGCGCCGGCGGGTGGACGACGTGCCGGTGCTGGTAGTGCGCGAGAACGGCACCGCGGTGCACGTGCTGGCCGACCGGTGCAGCCACCTGGGCGGCCCGCTGTCCGAGGGCGAGATCACGGACGGCTGCGTGCGCTGCCCCTGGCACGGCAGTGTCTTCCGCCTGGCCGACGGCTGGAACGTCCGTGGGCCGGCCACCGCGCCGCAGCCCGCGTTCGACTCCCGGATCGTGGACGGCCGGATCGAGGTCCGGCTCAGGCATCTGGCGGCTCACGGTGACGAGGGTGCCGCCTGAACGGACGGCGCGGGGCGCCCGGCCGCCGCACGCGGTTTGGCTCCCGCCGGGCCCGGAAACCCGGTCGCTTTCCGGGCCGTCCCCGAGCCGGAGGCCGCGATGACTGGCAGCACGGAGCGCGTCGGCGACGACGTCCTCGACCTCCACTTCATCGGCAACGCGACCGTCCTGCTCCGCTACGGCGCGCTCACGCTGCTCACCGACCCGAACTTCCTCCACCGCGGGCAGTACGCCCACCTCGGGTACGGGCTGCTCAGCCGACGCCTGACCGAGCCGTCCATCGACGTGGCCGAGCTGCCCCGCCTGGACGCCGTCGTGCTGTCGCACCTGCACGGCGACCACTGGGACCGCCGGACCCGCCGGAACCTGGACCGCACGGTGCCGGTTCTCACCACTCCCCATGCCGCGCGCCGGCTGCGGGTGCTGCACGGCTTCCCCCGCACGGCCGGGCTGCCCACCTGGCACGGGGTCACCCTGGAGAGCCGCGGCGCCCGGGTCAGGGTCACCGCCCTGCCCGGCCGCCACGCCGGCCACCGGCTGCTGCGCGGCCTGCTGCCTCCGGTGATGGGCAGCATGCTGGAGTTCGGACCCGCCGCAGGGCCGGTCCGGCTGCGCCTGTACATCTCGGGCGACACGCTGCTCCACGACGCGCTCGACGAGATCGCCGCCCGGTTCCCCGCCGCGGACCTGGCCGTCCTCCACCTCGGCGGGACGGTGCTCCCCGGTGGTTTCCTGGTCACCATGGACGGCGCCCAGGGCGCCGAGCTGGCACGACGCCTCGATCCCCGCCTGGTCCTGCCCGTGCACCACGGGGACTACACGGTGATGCGCTCGCCGCTGTCGGCGTTCCTCGCCGAGACCGGCCGGCTGGGCCTGGGGGACCGGATCGTGCACTGCCCCCACGGCCGGCGCGTCCGCCTGGCGGGTGGCCCCCGCGAGGCCCCGGTGGTGCTGTGACCGCGTCCGATGCGATCCGGCCCTGTCACAGGACGGGCCCGCCCACATCCCGTACTGGGCCACCAGGGCGAACCGGGAGCACCACCGGCGGGAGCAGTGGCCGGAAAGCACGCACGGTGGAGAGACTGGGCGGGCAGGCCGTGCGGGCCGTCCGTACCCGGGTACCCGTCGGCGCGCCGGATCCCCCATCCTCCCCAAGAGGCCTCCCCATGACCTTCAATCCGCTCGAGCAGCGGGGCATCCCGCTGGACCGCCAGCTCCGCAACTGGCGGGAGCTGAACGTGGAGCCGATCGACCCCGACCGCTGCGACCCCTACACCCGGTGCCGGATCATCACGATGAACGGCATCGAGGTGGAGGCGATCCTCTTCAGCCACCAACTCGCCCGCCACACGGCCGACCCCGAGATCAAGCGGCAGCTGGCCCGCACCCGGTACATCGAGGCGCAGCAGCAGAAGGTGGTGAACTGGCTGCTGCCGGGAGTGTCGTCGGTGCTGGAGACGACCATTGCCTACGAGCAGGTCGCCGTGGACCTGACGGCGTGGGTCGCCCGGATGGAGCCGGACCCGTACCTCAAGCAGGCCTACCAGTTCGGTGTGCTGGAGGACTTCGACCACCTGTACCGGTACGCCAACCTGTACGAGATGATCGAGCACCGCAAGGCGGAGTCGATCGTCGACGGCCTCACCGAGGTCATCCCGGGCCGCCCGACGAAGTACCACCACCGCGACGCGTACGACAACGTGCGCGACCCGTACGACAAGAACACCGCGAACCCGCTGTCGCGGCTGCACGCGCTCACCATCATGTCGGCCGAGCAGCAGACGATGAACTTCTACATGAACACCGGCCCCACCTACATGGAGCCGATCGCCCGGCAGCTCTACCAGGAGATCGGGCTCATCGAGGAGGAGCACGTCACCCACTACGAGTCGCTGGTCGACCCGGGGGAGACCTGGTGGGAGCAGCTCGTCGACCACGAGTACAACGAGTGCTACCTGTACCACTCCTTCATGGAGCAGGAGAGCGACCCGAAGGTCAAGGCCATCTGGGAGCTGCACCTGAACATGGAGCTGGAGCACCTGCACCTCGCCTGCGACCTGATGCGACGCCACGACGGCCGCGACCCGCAGGAGATCCTCGCCCCCGAGCTGCCCAACGTGCTCACCTTCGAGCCGAACAAGCAGTACGTGCGGGAACTGCTGGACACCCAGCTGGACCTGACCACGCTGGGCGCCGGCTACGTCCGCGAGGCGCACGAACGGTTCGAGAGGATGCAGGAGCAGATCCACGGCGGTGAGCAGCCGCCGAGCGAGCGGGTCATGGCCCAGCACGACGAGATGTTCGGCCGTGACTACCGGGTCCAGACCGAGGGCGAGCACCCCGACCCCGCCCTGCGCGAGAAGTGAGAGGGAGCGACGTGGCGGAGCAGCACACGCCCCGGGCCGGCGACGACCGGGCCAAGGACGACGACGTCGTCGCCCTGCTGATGCGTCAGCACGGCGACATCCGCAACCTCTTCGACCAGGTCGAGGGCGCCACCGGCGAGGAGCGCCGCGACGCCTTCCGGTGCCTGGTACGGCTGCTGGCCGTGCACGAGACCGCCGAGGAGGAGGTCGTCCACCCCTTCGTCCGCAGGGCGGTGCCGGGCGGGGACGCCGTGGCGGAGGACCGGCTCGCCGAGGAACGCGAGGCGAAGGAGACCCTGGCGGCCCTGGACGGCATGGACACCGACGACCCGGAGTTCCTGCCGCGGTTGACGGCGCTGCGCACGGATGTGCAGACACACGCCCGTGCCGAGGAGCGCTACGAGTTCACCCACATCCGGCGCAGCGCGGACACCGCCGGCCTCGCCGCCATGGCCAAGGCCGTGAAGGCCGCCGAGGCGATGGCGCCGACCCGGCCCCACCCGGGAGTCGAGTCCGGCGCGGCCAACCTGGCTCTCGGTCCGGTCGCGGCCCTCATGGACCGCACCAAGGACGCCGTGCGCAAGGCGATGGACGGCCGCTGACCACGCCCGCCGCCCCTTCCCTCTCACGGGTCCGCCTCCGGATGCCTCCCGGACGCGGGCCCGCGGGGCGGTTCCGGCCCACCGGCACCCGCCGGGGAATCCGCACCGGCATGGAGCCGCCGCCCCGGGGTACGCGTGGGCGCTGAGCCCCTGGTGGCGAGGATGACGAGGGAGGCGTGCGGTGAGCGCGAGCACGGATCTGCCGACCATCGACGGCCTCGAGGAGCTGACCCGGCTGGTGACCAGCCGCCGCGGCATGTACGTGCGCTGGTCCCGCGGCCCGGAGCACGACCTGCCCGAGGTGACCAGCACGGACGACCTCACCGGCGTGGAACTGCCCGGGCTGTCGGCCAGCCCGCTGGACGTCGAGGACTGGTGGGGCGAGCGGCCCCGCTACGTCTGGGTCGCCCGCCGCCTGTACGACTACTGCCACCTGCCCCGGGTGAAGGACTCCCGTACCCGGCCGTGGGTCCTGCAGGGCCGCGAGGTGGCCCGCGGCCCGGACAACGAGCCCCTGGTGGCCGACGTCCGGCCGCTCGGCTGGATCCCCGACCATGTGATCGAGCGGGCCGGCGACATCGTCACCGAACAGCCCGGGAGCTGGGGGCCCCTCGACCGGGACGGCGCGCGCTGACGCCGGCCACCGCCGGCCGGGCGGCGGTGTTCAGCCCGCGGAGCCCGTCACCGGGTAGTGGTCCGAGAGGTTCGTATACGTGTACGACTTACCCCAACTCGTGACCGTCCAGGGCGCGCTGCGCTCCTTGAACACGTCGTTGCTCCAGACCGCCGGGCGGGCGTGCCCGGCGCGGTGCAGGACGTGGTCGAGGTCCTCGCGCGGATCGTCGGGGTAGCGGTCGCGCGCGAGGGAGTTCTCCTCGGTGTCGAAGGAGTACGGGTGTCCGGTCCGCCCGTCGGCGTCCACGAGGCCGGCGTCCGCGAGCATGGTGCCGTACTCGGCGCCGTGCGAGTCGACGTTGAGGTCACCGGCGACCAGCACCTGCTCGCCGGCCGGGATGTTCCTGGCGTCCAGGAACGCGTCGATCGTCCGGAACTGGCGGCTGCGCACCGCCGCCGCCTCGCCCGCCGCACAGCCCGGGTCCGTCGACTGCGCGTGCGTGCCGACCACGTGCACCCTGCTGCCGTTCACATCGAGCACGACGTACGCGAAGCCCTTGTTGGACCACCAGTCGGAACCGCACGCGTCCTGGTAGATCCACTGCTCGCTGCGCAGGATCGGCCACTTGCTGGCGATGACGACGCCGCCGTCCTCCGGGGTCGTCGACGAGTACGATCCGCCGGTGGCGTCCCAGCCGCTCTTCGTCCGCCCGACCACCGGCGTCTGATGCGGATAGCGGTCCGCGACGGCCCTCTTCAGCGCGTCCGACGAGGAGTTGTCGAACATCTCCTGGAACACGACGACGTCGTTGCCGCTCACGAACGGCGCCTTCGCGATCTCGGCGGCACGGTGGTCCTGGCCCCAGTTCGGGTGCAGCGACCTGCTGAACAGGAAGACGTTGTACGACAGCACCCGCAGGGGGACGGCCTGCTCGGCGGCCGAAGCGGCGGGCGCCGCGCCCACCGGGAGCGCGGTGGCGAGCGTGAGGGCGAGCACGGCGGCACCGAGGGCGCGGGGCCGGGCCGGCCGGCGCGGGGCGAAGAACGTCATGGGTGTCTCCCGGGAAGTGCGGCTGGGGGGCGCCGCACATCAAACCACCGCCGATTACTCCTGGGTAACACCCGTGCGGCCGGCGGATGTCGGGACGGTCGGCGCGGGCGGCGGCCTCAGCGGCCGGTGCCGTACCGCAGGACGAGGAGCGCGATGTCGTCCGTGCGCCGCCCGGTGCCGCCGGTCAGGGCCAGCAGGGTGTCGATCAGCCGGTCGAGATCCTCGTCGTCCGCCCGGGAGAGATGGCCCGCGAGGTCCGCGACGGTGTCGTCGAAGTCGACGCCGGGCCTCTCGACGAGGCCGTCGGTGTAGAAGGCGAGCAGCGTGCCGGGGGCCAGCTCGATCTCGGTCACGGGGAATTCGGCCCCCGGGTCGATGCCGAGCAGCGGCCCCGGCGTGAGGGGGACCGGCCGGGTCTCGCGGTCGGGCAGCCGCAGCAGCGGAGGCGGGTGTCCGGCGCCGGCGAGAACGGCGCGACCGCCGGCCAGGTCGAGATGGGCGTACAGACAGCTGGTGAACAGGTCGGGGCCGAGATCGGTCAGGAGCTTGTTGGTGCGGGCCAGGACCTGGTCGGGGCTGCTGCGCAGGGCCGCGTGGGCGCGCACGCCGGTGCGGACCTGGCCCATGAGAGCGGCGGCGGCGACGTTGTGGCCCTGTACGTCGCCGATGACGGCGGCGGCGGCGCTGTCGCCCAGCCGCAGCAGGTCGTAGAAGTCGCCGCCGATCTCCATGCCCCGGGTGGCCGGCAGATAGCGGGCGGCGACCTGGAGCCCGGTGACCTCGGGCAGCGCCCGCGGCAGCAGCGCCTGCTGGAGCCCGTGGGCGAGTTCGTGCTTGGTGTCGTACAGGCGGGCCCGGTCGAGGGCCTGGGCGACGAGCCCGGCCAGCGACGTCATCACCGCGCGCTCCTCGGCCGGGAACCGGTGGGGGCGGTCGTAGGACAGGACGCAGATGCCGACGGGCCGGCCCGAGGTGATCAACGGCAGGAACGCCCAGGCCTGCTTGCCGCTGATCAACGGCGCCTCGGGATAGATGCGCCGCATCTCCTCCGCGTCGGAGAAGAACGCCGGGATGCCGCTGGCGAGGGCACGCCCGGCCGGGGTGAAATCCGTGTCCAGGGGCAGGCCGTCGAGGCGCTCGATGGTCTGCGGGGAGTACCCGCGGTGGCCCGTGATGCGCAGCCGGCCGGCGTCCGCCATGGACAGGACCAGGCCCTGCGCGCCGAAGGCGGGCACGACCTGGTCGGCGACCAGGTCGACGACGTCCTGGACGCCCACCACCTCGGTCAGGGCCGCGGCCAGGTGGGTGACCTGGTACAGCGGGCCGGCGCGGGCCGTGGCGGCGGCGGACGCCGGCCGCCGCTGCGCCGGCGCGGGCGGTGGCCGCGTACCGGTGGGCACGATGCGGACGCTGATGCCGCTGGCGTCGGGGAAGAGGTGGAACTCCATCCAGTCACCGGGCGGGCGGCACGCGGTGAAGGACACGGGTTCGCGGGTGAGCACCGCCGCCCGGTAGCGGTCCTCGTAGGTGGGGTCGTCGAGCCAGCGCAGGGACTGCCACGGCAGGGTGCCCAGCAGCCGGCCGGCGTCGCTGTCCAGCAGCTCGCAGGCGCCCGAGCTGAGGTAGGTGAAGCGGCCCTCCAGATCCAGCGCGCAACTGCCCCCGGGCAGCCGTTCGATGAAGTCGGCGGGGGCCATCTCCGGGCCGGTGGCGGGGCGCCCGGGGCTCGCGGACAGCACCCGGGGCCGGCGTCGGCCGGCCGGGGGCCCGCCGTGCTCGGCGGCCTCCTCCAGCGCACGGGCCAGGCGGTGGCAGCTGGCGGAGATGTTGCTCCTCTCCCGGCCCGTCATGTACGGGGGGCGGTTGGCCGGCCACATCAGCAGCAGGGCGCCCCAGCGCCGGACACCGGCGACGGGGGCGGCGGCCAGCGCCAGCGGGTAGGGCAGGGCCACCGCGGTGCGCGGATACGAGCGGGCCATCTCCTCCTGGCTGCTCACCCAGACGATGCGGTCCTCGCGGACCGCGTCGGCCACCGGGGCCGGCGACCCGACGGGGACCGTCGCCCACGGGGCGGCCAGCTGCGCCGGCGCCCCGCACAGCGCGTCGATGTGCAGCAGCCGCTCGTCCGGTGCGAGCAGGTACAGAGCACCGATGGACGCACCGGTCCTGCGGACGGTCTCCGTGAACACGGCGTCCAGCGCACCGCTGCCGGCGCCGGGGCCGGACGGGCCGGTCACGGGACGTTCCCCATGAGTCCCATAGGAGGACGCTACGCCCAACGGGGGCCGTCGGCACCCGTCGGACCGCCGACCGGCCCCGGCCGTGCGGCACGGCCCAGGTGATGGCCCCGCTCCGCCCGGTGCCCGAAGATGGGGACCATGCTGGGTCCGGCCCGTCACTCGACGTGGAAGCAGGTGGTGGTGTGGGTCCTGGCCGTGCTCAGCCTGACCGTGCTCGCCGCGGCCGCCGTCGTGCGCAACACGGTGCTGGACTCCGGCTTCTACGGGCGCGTCCTGGACGACGAGCGGGCCTACCAGCGCTTCTACGACGAGGTCCTCGTCGACCCGCACAGCGCACCGCTCGCCCGCGACCTGCTGGGGCGGCTCCCCGTACCGCAGTCGACCGTCACCTCCAACCTCAAGGTCGTGATCCCGCCGGAGACACTGCGGGCCATGGGGGACCGGCAGATCGCCGAGGTGATCCACTACCTGGAGGGCCACCGCGACAGGCTGCGGCTCACCGTCGACCTCGGGCCGCTCGTCGCCAACGTCGAACGGATCGGCCGGGCCTACTTCGCGGACGCCGTCGCCGCGATGCAGCGGCGGTCCGAACCCGACTTCCGGGCCTTCATGGAGCGGCTGGCGCAGATCGCGCAGCGACTGGCGGCCGGTGAGGACCCGCTGCTGGAGCTGCCGCCGTTGCCGCTGTCCGAGCGCCAGGCCCATGCCGCCGCCGAGGCGCTGCTGCGGCTCGTGCCGGACGGCGAGCGGGCCGGGGTCCGGGACACCGTGCGGGCCGCCTTCGGCCGCGGGGACGTGGTCGCCGCGGTGGCGGCGATCGCCCCGGTCTTCGTGTCCGACCGGGTGCGGGCCGCCGCGTCCGAGGTGATGCGGCAGGTCCGCGACGGGGAGTGGGTCGTCACCGTCGACTTGGGGCCCTCGCACGAAGTCGTGGCCGGACTGCACCGTGCACGCCAGGTGACGCGGCTGTTCCAGGAGGTGGTGGAGCCGGTCGCAGCGATGCTCTGCGCCGCCGCGCTCGGCCTGCTGTGGTACGCGGGCCCGGGGCCGACCACCCGCCGGCTGCTGCGGCTGGGCTGGGTGCCGGCCGCCGCCGCGTCGCTGAGCGCCCTGGCCGTGGCCGCGCTGCGCCTGCCGCTGGGCGGCGCGCTGTTCCGGGCGCCGCCGGACTGGTCGCCGACCGCCGCCGCGCTCATCGAGGACATCCAGGCCACCGCCCTGGACCGGCTGCTGTCCACGGCCACCGTCGTCGCCGTCATCCTGCTCGCCGCCGGGGCGCTGCTGATCGCCGTCGCCTGGGTGTGGGAGACCAGGCCCTCGGTGCCGGCCCTGTCCGACGCCCGTCGCGGCCTGGTCCTCACCGGCGCGGTGTCCGCCTGCGCGCTGGTCGGCACGGTGCTGGCACCGGCGCTGATGACGGGTTCCGCGCCGCGCATCTGCCAGGGCGGCTCCCGGCTGTGCGACGCCCGGTACGACGAGATCGCCCAGCTCGGCGCGCACAACGCGATGGCCACGACCGCGGACCGCTTCTTCGGCCCCCTCCAGGACCCGGACATCGTCGGGCAGCTGGACGCCGGGGTGCGGGTGCTGCTGCTCGACACGCACCACTGGGAGCGGCCCGAGGAGGTCGCGGACCGGCTGAGCGACTCCGACTTCGCGCCCGACCTGCGCGACCGGCTCACCAGCGTCCTGGAGCGGGTCAATCCGCCCCGCCCGGGGGTGTGGCTGTGCCACTCGGTCTGCGGCGCCGGCGCCCTGGAGTTCGGCGCCACCCTGCGGCAGATCGGCGACTGGCTGCGCGCCCACCCCACCGAGATCGTCACGCTGATCCTTCAGGACGGCGTCGGCCCCCGGGAGACCGAGCGCGCCTTCCGCCGGGCGGGGCTGGGCGAGCTGCTGTACGAGCCCGACCCGGACCCGGACCGGCCGTGGCCGAAGCTGAAGGACATGATCGACGACGGCCGGCGGCTGGTCGTCTTCGCCGAGAAGGCCGACGGGCCGGCGCCGTGGTACCGGAACTTCTACCGGTACGGCATGGAGACGCCGTTCGCCTTCCGCAGCCCCGACGAGATGACCTGCCTGCCGAACCGGGGCGGCAGCGACCGGCGGCTGTTCCTGCTCAACCACTTCATCACGGCCGGCGGCGGCCGGCGGCTGGACGCCGCCGCGGTCAACACCCGGCAGCGGGTGCTGGAGCGCGTCCGCGCCTGCGAGCAACTGCGCGGCGCGCCGGTCACCTTCATCGCCGTGGACTACGCGACGATCGGCGACGCCCGCGGCGCGGTCGACGTCCTGAACTCCCAGCGGCTGCGCGACGAGGGCGGCGCCTCCCCGGTACCGCAGGCACCGGGCACGCGGACGCCCTGAGGAACACCGGCGGGCGGCCGGCGCCTTCTCCGCGGTGCGGAATACCCCTAGGGGGTATATGGTTCATCCCGGTGGGGCTGTCACGGCCCCCACCGGAGGCGGAATGGGGATGAGGTCATGGACCACAGCGCGCACCACCTGGAGGCCCCGCACGGCCCCCACGGCCACGGCAAGCACTCCGGTGGCCACGGTCACGGCGCGTCCTGGCCGACGGCGGCCAAGGCGACGCTGCACTGCCTCACCGGGTGCGCCGTCGGCGAGATCCTCGGCATGGTCATCGGCACCGCGCTGCTGTGGGGCAACGTGCAGACCATGGTGCTGGCGATCGCGCTGGCGTTCCTCTTCGGCTACTCGTTCACCCTGTTCGCGGTCGTGCGCGCGGGGCTGTCCCTGAAGGCCGCGGTGAAGGTGGCGCTGGCCGCCGACACGGTCTCCATCGCGGTGATGGAACTGGTCGACAACGCCATCATCGCGCTGACGCCGGGCGCCATGGACGCCCATCTGTCGGACGGGCTGTTCTGGTCGGCGCTGCTCGGCGGGTTCGCCGTGGCGTTCGTGATCACCACGCCGGTCAACAAGTGGATGATCGGCCGCGGCAAGGGGCACGCCGTCGTCCACGCCTACCACTGACCGCCCCCGGCACGGCGCCGGGCGGCCCCTCGACGCACGAGGGACCGCCCGGCGCCGGTGTGTCATCCCAGTCCGGCGAGCAGGTCGTTGCAGGCCTGCTCGCAGCGCCGGCAGGCCTCGGCGCAGATCCGGCAGTGCTCGTGCATGTCGGCGTGGGCCGCGCACTCGTCACCGCAGGCCTTGCAGACCGTCGCGCAGGCCTGGAGGACGGCCCGCGTGACGTTGGCGTCGTAGCCGGTGTGCCGGGACAGCACGGACGCGGTGGCCTCGCAGACGTCGGCGCAGTCCATGTCGGTGCGAATGCACTTGGTCAGCTCGCCGACCATTCCCTCCGACAGACAGGCGTCCGCGCACGCGGTGCACGCCTGCGCGCAGGCGAGGCACTCCTCGATGCACCTGGCCATGGCCGCCCGGTCCACGTTGCCCAGGTCGGCCGGGTAGGTGCGGAGCATGTCGTTCACGGAAGTGGTCATGGGTCGCTCCTGTTCCTGACGCTGAGACCGCGACACGGGCGCGCCCGGCGCCCGCCGCCTGCCGGGTAACACCCGGCGCCCGCCCCAAACGGCCGGCGCCGGGCGATGCGGCCCGGCGCCCGCGTCCGCCGCCGCGCCCGGGACCGCTCAGGTCCGCGCTGCCACAGCTCTCTCCGGCGTGCGCCACGAAGGCGCCGTCACCGCGCCGGCCGGCCGCAGGACGGCCGAGGCGGAGTTGGCCCGCAGGGCGGCGTAGGAGCGTTCGACCTCCCGCTCCCGCACCGGCCGGGCCTCGGCGACGGCGGAGAGGTCACCGGCGCACTGCAACTCCCAGCGCGGGAAGCGGCGGCGCATGCGGGCGACCCGGTCGCCGGGCGCGAAGTACAGCATGGTGGTGTTCTCGTGCGGGTTGTGCGCGAACCCCTCGTAGACCATCTCGCCCGCGCTCTCCATCCGGTCCGCCAGGGCGGCGAGGTCGGCGGGCCGGGGCGCGTCGAGGAACAGGCCCACGTGGTTCTCGAAGCCGTGGGTGCGTTCCTCGTCGGCCACGTCCGGCCGGTATCCGGGACTCGACCACGGAAAGAGAAATATCTCCACCTCGGGACCGGGCTCCGATGTCACGCCGAGGCGTGTCACCAGTATTCGCACGTCGTCGGGCAGTCCGTACCGCTCGATGAGCCGTCGTTTCACCAGCACGCTCGGAATAGTCGCCGCTGCCCGCCAGCCATTTTCTGCGAAGTACCCCAGGGCTGCTTCTTCCGACGACGGGAACAGCAGTGTGGCACAGTGCGACACAATGCACTGACTTTTGATTTCCCGTTTCAGCGCGCCTGGCATCCAGGGCGGCAGAAGCTCCTCAAGTGGGCTCCCGGACGCGTGACGTGCGTAGTCAACGGCATGCTGGAGGCGCTGGATGTCGCACGCGCCGAACGCCACGTGATTCATGTCGCAGCCTTTCTGTTGCCGACTCTCAATTGAAAGCACGTAACCCGTTAGGCGGCACTCGGGTCTGGGCCGATCGGGTGATGCGGATGATTCTCCGGCGCTCATACGAGAGATCGTTCCGGGCTGCGTTTGCGCCGTTTCCCGGGCTCCCGCATTTTTGGGGGAAGACTGCCGAAAGGTTGTTGAAAATGCTGCCACACAGCGGAAAGAATTCTCCCCGAATTCTGATCGTGGGCGCCGGCATCGGAGGGCTGACGACCGCGCTCAGCCTCCACGCCGCCGGCCTGGAGGACGTCGTGGTCCTGGAGGGCAGCCGACGGCTGCGCGCCGTGGGCGCGGGCATCAATCTCCAGCCCGCCGCCGTGCGGGAGCTGACGGAGCTGGGCCTGGGCGAGGAACTCGCCGCGGAGGCCGTGGCCACGGCCCGGCTGGAGTACCACCACCGCTACGGCGGCATGATCTGGTCGGAGCCGCGCGGCCGGGCGGCCGGGTACCGCTGGCCGCAGTACTCCGTGCACCGCGCCCGCCTCCAGGCGCTCCTGCTGCGCGAGGTGACCCGGCGCCTGGGCCCCGGAACGGTCCGCACGGGCCGGCGGCTGACCGGCTACGAGCAGGACGGCGGCGACGTCCGAGGGCGGCGCGTGCGGGCCCACGTGGCCGGGGAGCCCACCCCCTACGCCTGCGACCTGCTCGTCGGCGCCGACGGCGTCAACTCCGCCGTGCGGTCCGTGATGTACCCCCGCGAGGGGCCGCCGATCTGGAACGGCATCTGCATGTGGCGCGGGCTGAGCCGGCAGCCGCCCTTCCTGGACGGGCGCACCATGGTGATCATCGGCTGCAACTCCCGGGTGAAGGCCGTGGTCTACCCGGTCTCGCCCCCCGACGCGACCGGCCGTTGCACGCTGAACTGGGTGGTGGAGACCCGCGAGGCCGCCGACCCGCGCAGGGTCCCGCCCGCCGACTGGGAGTGCGCGGCCGCCCCCGGCGCCGTCCTGCCGCACCTCGCCGGCTGGCGGGTGCCCTTCCTCGACCTGCACGGGACCATCGCCGCGGCACCGCGCGTGCTGCGCTATCCGATGATCGACCGCGACCCGCTGCCCGGCTGGACCGACGGCCGTGTCGTCCTGCTCGGGGACGCCGCCCACCCGCTGTACCCCACCGGGTCCAACGGGGCGTCCCAGGCGATCGTGGACGCGCGCGTGCTGGCCTACCAGCTCGCCCACCACGACGACGTCGAGGAGGCGCTGCTGCGCTACGACGCGACGCGGCGCCCGGAGACGACACGGCTGCTGGACGCGCACCGGCGGCTGGAGCCCGACCCGCTGCTCCGTCGGGTGGAGATCCTTGCCCCGGACGGCTTCTCCGACATTCGCCAGGTGCTGTCGGAGCACAGGCTGGCGGACATCAGGTCCTGCACGCGCAAGGTCACCGGCGTGGACGCTGCGGGGCTCAACGCACGCTCCTCCTGGAGCGTCCCGGCACGAAGGACGGACGCATGCGCCTGGTCCACTCCCTCGCCCTGACCTCGGCCGCCCTGCTGCTCGCGGCCCTGCCGGGCGCGGGCGGGCAGCCCCGTCCCGGCCCGGACCGGCACGCCGCTTCCGGCGCCCCCGCCTCCGCCGACGACAGGGGGGCGCGCGACGAGCACGTCGTCTACGGCCCGGCGCAGCGCCTCGGCGACGGACACATCCGCGTCTTCCACGAGGACGCCGGCGACCGCCCCGGCTCCCTGGGCGTCGTCCTGACGGCCTCCGCCCTGTCCGGACTGCCGACCGCCCCCACGGACGGAGAGCACTGCGTGGACGCGGACGGCGACGGTGCCGTCCACCCCTCCCACGAGTGCGTCGGCGGTCACGGCCTGGAACTGTCCCTGCCCGGGGAGCCGGCCCGGCCCGCCGGCGACCCCGGGCTGCCCTTCCGGTGGGTCCTGTTCAACTGGAACCCCGAAGGCCACATGCCGCACGGCCGTTACGACGTGCCCCACTTCGACGTGCACTTCTACCTCGTGCCCCGCGAGACCCGCGACGCCATCCGGCTCGGCCGCTGCGCGCTGCTCATCGACTGCGACCAGCTCGCCACGGCCGCCGAGCCGGTGCCGGCCGCGTACCTCCCCGAGGGCTATCCGGCCGCCAGCCCCGAGACGGCGGAGGGCGCGATGGGCGCCCACCTGGACAGCCGGCCTCCGACCACCGGGCCGCTGACCGGCCACACCTTCATCTACGGCGCCTACGGGGGCGACATCGTCTTCATGGAGCCGATGCTCACCAAGGCGTTCCTGGAAGGGCTGCGCACCGCCGAACCGCACCACGCCTGCTCCCCGGTGCCCCAGCCGCGCGCCTGGCGCGTCCCCGGCTGGTACCCGGCCCGCTACTGCATGGCCTACCGGCCGTCCCGCGACGACTACACGATCACGCTCGCGGACTTCGTCCTCAGCGGCACCGCGCGCTGAGCGCCGGGACGCCGAGGGACGCCGAGGGCCCCTCAGCCCGGCGCGGACGAGGGGCCCGGTCCCCTGCATGGGGAAGGGAGTGGATCAGACGCCGGCGACCGACTGGATCCAGGAGCGGTACGCCGTGACGTTGGTGTACGCCGTGGTCGTCTGCCGGTCGCTGGTGGAGGCGACGCCCACCTGGATGCCGTTCGCCATCATCGGGCCGCCGGAGTCACCGCCGGCCGTGATGCCGTCGCCGCGGCGGGCGCAGATCGCGGAGCCGCCGTAGGCGTCACCGCAGCCTCCGGTGACCGTGACGTTGGCCACCTTCAGGTACGGGGACTGGCAGTTGATCTCCGATCCGCACCGCGAGGTGGCGCCCCAGCCGTAGACCTGCACGGTCTGGCCGACCCGCACCGAGCCGGGCTGCCCGAGGCGGGCGTAGGTCGCCGACACCGAACGGTCGAGACGGACGAGCGCCAGGTCCGAGCCGTGGGTGTAGGTCTGCACGCCGTTGGCGACGGTGCCGCCGCTGTGCTGGTACAGGCTCCCGATGCGGAAGGACAGTCCGCCGCCGGTGACACAGTGCTTGGCGGTGAGGATCCACGTCGGGGCGATGATCGTCGCGGAACAGGTCTCTCTGCCGTTCGAGAACAGCCGTGCGGCCCACGGTGCGTTGGTCGCCGGGGCCCCGCCGATGATGGGCTGCGGCGCCTTGGTGCCCTGGCCTCCCGGGCCCGTGGCCGCGGCGGCCGAGGGGACGAGCAGGGCCAGGACGGAGGCCGCCGCTGCGGCGAGAGCGAGCAAGAGCCTTGATATGCGCAAGGTTCCTCGATTCGGGGAGACACGCCGGGTGGGCGTGTGGGTGTGGGGGTTGCGGCCCGAAGACCGCGTGCACGGCGAACACCCGTACGTGACACGGGAGTTCGCTGTGAACACCGCTCAGAATCCCAGAGGAGGGCGCGAGGGAGGTACTAGCTCTTGGCCATAACGCGGTGCTATCACCGGCACCGGCGCGGGGGAAATCCGCTTGCGGCGCAGGGAGCGCAGGCGGTGACGATACGTCCATGGACGATGTGCAGGAGGAGGTCGCCCAGGCGATCGCGGGCGAGCTGCGGCTCATGGATCCGGCGGTCCGCGGTTCACGGGAACGCGCCGCGCCGCTGCTGGACCCGGAGTTCGTGGAGGTCGGCGGCTCGGGCCGGCGGTGGACGTACGAGCAGATGCTCGCCGAACTGCCCGGGCATCCCGGCAGTGCGGCGGATGGCCCCCGCTACCGGCCCTCGGACATCCGGGGCGTACGACTCGCCCCGGGCCTGGTGCACCTGACCTTCGAGACCGTGCTCGGCGAGGTGCGGACCCGGCACAGCTCCCTCTGGCGCAAGGCGGAAGGGGCGGCGGGCTGGCGGATGTACTACCACCAGGCCACGCGGGTGCCGCCCGGCGTGGAGTAGCGGCGGGCTCGTCCCGCGCCGGACGAGCGGCGGGCCGGTCCCGCACCGGATGAGCGGCGGGCCGGTTCCGTGCCGAGCGGCACGGAACCGGCCCGATGTCTCAGGGGCCGCCCGGGGTCAGTCGTTGCCGGACTCCATGGCGGCTCGGTCCAGCAGCTGGTCCTCCTGCGAGACCTCGCCGCGCGAGGCGATGGCCTCGGCACCGCCCTGCGGCATCTCCGGCATGGTCCCGATCAGCCCGGCGGCCGCCGCCTGGGCCGCGCCGACGGCCGCGCCGCTGGTGCCGATGAGACCGAGGCCCGCGTACTGCTCCAGCTTGGCGCGGGAGTCGGCGATGTCCAGGTTGCGCATGGTGAGCTGGCCGATCCGGTCGACCGGGCCGAACGCGGAGTCCTCCGTGCGCTCCATCGACAGCTTGTCCGGGTGGTAGCTGAACGCCGGGCCCGTGGTGTCGAGGATCGAGTAGTCCTCGCCGCGCCGCAGCCGCAGGGTCACCTCACCGGTGACGGCCGCGCCGACCCAGCGCTGGAGCGACTCGCGGATCATCAGGGCCTGCGGGTCCAGCCAGCGGCCCTCGTACATGAGCCGGCCCAGCCGCCGTCCCTCGATGTGGTACTGCGCGAGGGTGTCCTCGTTGTGGATGGCGTTGACCAGACGCTCGTAGGCCGCGTGCAGCAGGGCCATGCCGGGTGCCTCGTAGATGCCCCGGCTCTTGGCCTCGATGATCCGGTTCTCGATCTGGTCGGACATCCCGAGGCCGTGCCGGCCGCCGATGGCGTTGGCCTCCATCACCAGCTCGACCGGCGAGGAGAACTCCTTGCCGTTGATGGTGACCGGACGGCCCTGCTCGAAGCCGATCGTCACGTCCTCGGCGGCGATCTCGACCGACGGGTCCCAGAACCGCACGCCCATGATGGGCTCCACCGTCTCGACGCCGGTGTCCAGGTGCTCCAGCGTCTTGGCCTCGTGGGTGGCGCCCCAGATGTTGGCGTCGGTGGAGTAGGCCTTCTCCGTGCTGTCGCGGTAGGGGAGGCCGTGGGCCAGCAGCCACTCCGACATCTCCTTGCGGCCGCCCAGCTCGGTCACGAAGGCCGCGTCCAGCCAGGGCTTGTAGATCCGCAGGTGCGGGTTGGCCAGCAGGCCGTACCGGTAGAAGCGCTCGATGTCGTTGCCCTTGAAGGTGGAGCCGTCGCCCCAGATCTGGACGTCGTCCTCGAGCATCGCCCGGACCAGCAGCGTGCCGGTGACGGCACGGCCGAGCGGCGTGGTGTTGAAGTAGGCGCGCCCGCCGGAACGGATGTGGAACGCCCCGCAGGTGAGCGCGGCCAGGCCTTCCTCGACCAGCGCGGCGCGGCAGTCGATCAGGCGTGCGATCTCGGCGCCGTACGTCTTCGCGCGACCGGGCACCGACGCGATGTCGGGCTCGTCGTACTGGCCGATGTCGGCCGTGTACGTACACGGGACGGCACCCTTGTCACGCATCCACGCGACCGCGACAGAGGTGTCGAGGCCGCCGGAGAAGGCGATGCCGACGCGTTCGCCGGAGGGGAGGGAAGTGAGAACCTTGGACACAGGAAGAGTATGCAGCCTCTCGCATGATCATGCAAACCCGTATTCCGGCCGGGCCGGCCGGACGTGCCCGGGACCCCCGGACGTGCCCGGGACGCCTGGTCGAGGTCGACGACGGCCGGGCCGCTCACTGCACCCGGTCGCGCCGTGTGCCGAGCCTGCGCCGGCTCCACACCAGGAGGGCCAGCAGCAGGAAGCCGGAGACGATCAGCCCGGAGGCCGTGGCCCAGCCGGCGAGGGGCAGGCCCGGGACGACCCCCCAGACGACGCCCGCGGCCAGCAGGGCCGCGACGGTGAGCAGGGAGCCCGTCAGGCGCAGCGGCGACGAGACGCTCTCCTCGGCGGCGCTCATCGCCCGCTCCCGCACCGGATCGACGTAGCGGGCCAGGGCGGGGAACTGCCCGGAGAGGATCAGCAGACCGGCGAACACCAGGAGCAGGCCGGGACCGGGCAGGACCAGCAGCGCGGCACCGATCAGCAGCAGCGCCGCGCCCGTCACCAGCGAGACCACCCGGCTCACCGGTTTCGTCCCCTTCACCCGTCCTCCTCGGCCGATCGCGGTCCGCCCCGGCCGATTCCCGTGGCTGTCCGGCGGGGCACCCGTCATGGGTACCCCGCCTCGCCGGGGAAGCGGCCCCCGGCACCGCAGGATCACACGGCCGTGGGCTACCTCGGCCGGTCCCCGGCGATGGCGACGCGTTCGGCGACGCGCCGCCGGCCGGCGTAGTCGTTCACGGCGTAGTGCTGGGTGGCGCGGTTGTCCCAGAACGCGATGTCGCCGGGCTGCCAGCGGAACCGCACCTGGTACTCGGGTACGTGGGCCTGCTGGAACAGCATCCGCAGCAGCCGGTCGCTCTCGTCGCGGTCCATGCCGACGATGCGGGTGGTGAAGGACGTGTTGACGAACAGCATCCGGCGGCCGGTGACGGGATGGGTACGGACGACGGGGTGCTCCACCGGCGGGAAGAGGTCCTGGAACGGGGCGAGCCGCTCCGGCCCGTAGAAGCGGGCGAAGCCCGGGATGAAGTCGTGCACCGCACGGGCGCCGTCGATGCGGTCCTTCACGTGCCGCGGGAGGTTGTCGTAGGCGGCGGCCATGTCGGCCCACATCGTGTCCCCGCCGAACTGCGGCACCTCCCGGAGCTGGAGGACGGCGCCGAGGGCGGGGCGTTCGCGGAAGGTGACGTCGGTGTGCCAGACGTTCTCGAAGGTCCGGACGTCGGTGGCGCCCTTGTCGAAGCGGACGACGTCCTCGCTGGACCCCATGGCCAGCAGGGGGTTGGTCTCCAGCTCGCCCCAGTTCCGGGCGAAGGCCCGCTGCTGGTCGGAGGTGAGGTGCTGGGAGCGGAAGAACAGCACCTTCCACTCCAGCAGCGCACGGTCGAGTTCCTCGTACAGGGCGGGGGTGAGCGGCTGCGCGAGGTCGACTCCGCGGATCTCGGCGCCGATGGTGCGGGCCTGCGGGATCACCTCGAACAGTTCGTAGGGCCGTTCCTCCCAGTCCTCCGGCACCCGGCGCAGGATGCGCGGTCCCTCGTAGAGCCCGTCACCCGGGATCTGTGCGGCGCGGAGGACGGTTGCCGGTGCGGTGTCCATGGCGGTCATGTGTCCCTCTCCCTCGACGGCCTGGTCGGGCCGTGTGCGGATACGGTCGCGTCGGCGGCCCGCACGTCAGGTGCGTCGGTGAGGAAGAAGTGCTCCGTGGCGTGCCGCCGCGCAGAGGCTCCGACGCCCTCGGGGGCGGCGGGCAGTCGGCTCAACGGCGATCGGTCATCGACCGGAGCGCTCACACCCGGTTCGGTCGGGGCAACGCGAGAGCCCCGTAGTCGAGTCGAACCAGGCGGTGGTCATGGACCGATTGTGTGATCTTGGATCGGCCGCTGTCAACAGGCCGCAGCGCCGGCCGGTGCCCCGCCGGCCGGCGCCCTGCCCGTCAGTCGTTCCTCGTGCAGCGCCCCGTGGGGTTCGCGGCCGGCGGGCGGCACTGGAGAGCCGCGTCGGCCGGGTCGCGGCTCAGATAGCGCCCGATGCACGTGTTCGCCGTGGTACGGCCGTACTCGGCACAGTGGTCCAGGGCGGCACGGCCGTCGGCGAACGGGCCCGGCGCGTAGATCACCCAGTACCCGGGGCGCAGTGAGGCGTAGTCGTCGCTGCGGAGCAGCCGGGCCTCCGGCACGGTCGCCCGGACCCGGGCGAGCCGCCGGTCCCGGGCCGCCGTGCCGGAGGACACCGGCTCGGAGTACAGCTGCGCGATCCAGCGGCCCGCCAGGTCCTGGCCGTCCGGGTTCCGGCCGCCCGGGCGCGAGCTGTCCGGGCCCGGGCTGTCGGGGTTCCGGCCGTCCGGCGCCGTGCCGTCGTTCGCGCCGGGGGCGGGGCCCGGTGCGGACGCGGCCGGTGTGCCCGTCGCCGGGGCCGTGGCGGTCGCCGTGGCCGTCACCGTCGTGGCCCCCTTCGCCGGGCCGGCTGCCGCACCGCCGCCGTCGCCCGCGCCCCTCGACGGCAGGTACAGGGCGACCGCCGCCGCGGCGACCGCGGCGACGCCGACACCGGCGAGAAGGGCCCGGCGCGCACGCCGGGGCGCCGCCGGGACCGCCGGTACGTCCGGCCGGGTGGGCGTCGGCGCGGGCCCCGGCGGGGCGGGGACCGGCCAAGGCGCGGGCGGCGCCGCCGGCGCGGGCGTGGACAGGGCCGTCGCCGTCGGCTGGTCCCACCGTGCCGCGGTGCCCGCCTCCACCTCGGCGAGCATGGCGTCCAGCCGGGCGGCGTCCGGACGGGCCGCCGGGTCACGGACCAGCAGCGCCGTGAGGGCGGGGGCCAGCGGTCCGGAGCGCATCGGCGGCGGCACCGGCTCGTCGATGACCGCCGCGAGCGTGGCGAGCGTCGTCGCGCGGCGCAGCGGGTTCGCGCCCTCGACGCACACGTACAGCACCAGGCCGAGGGACCACAGGTCGGAGGCCGGGTCGTCGTCCCGGCCCCGGATGCGCTCCGGGGCCATGTACTCGGGCGATCCGACGAGTTCGCCGGTGGCCGTGAGCCCGGTCGCGCCGTGCAGCGCCGCGATCCCGAAGTCGGTGAGGACCGCCTCGCCGTCGGCGCGCAGCAGGATGTTGGCGGGCTTGACGTCGCGGTGGCGGACGCCCGCCGCGTGCGCGACACGCAGCGCCGACAGCACCTGACGGCCGATACGCGCCGCCTCCTGTGCCGTCAACGGGCCCTGGCTCAGGCGCTCTTGCAGGGAAAGCCCGTGGATCAGCTCCATGACGATCCACGGGTGGGGTTCCATCTCGATGATCTGATGCACCGTCACCACGTGGGGGTGGCTCAGCCGGGCCAGCGCTCGGGCCTCCCGCAGGACCCGCTCGCGCACCGCGTCCGTGGCCTCCGCGTCCGGACGTACGGCCTTGAGCGCGACCTGTCGTTGCAGCACGGTGTCGCGGGCCCGCCACACCGTGCCCATGCCTCCGCTGCCCAGCCGTTCCACCAGCTCGAAACGCCCGTCGATCATGTCCCCCGGTGACTGCATGGGCACAGCCTAGGACGAGACGACGACCGGGTGCGCCGGATGTGCCCGGTGGCCGGGTGCCCGAGCCCCCCTCGCCCGTGGGCCGGTGACCTCGCGGGACGCCGCTCTCCCGCGCAGGGCCGTGGGCGCGGTGCCGTGCCCGCCCGGCCTGTCAGACTGGTGCGATGACGGTCAGACTTGCGCAGGAGCGGGACTTCGACGGCTTTCTCGGCCTGGCGGCCGAGGTGGAGCACTGGTTCGGGCCGATGGTGGAGGAACCGGGGTTCCACCGGGCCGTGCGGGAGCACATCCGCCGGTCCACGGCCCTGGTCGCCGACGCGTCCGGGCAAGGGCTCCTCGGCGGCCTGCTGTTCGGCGCCGGCGGCCCCGTGCACCACGTCGACTGGCTGGTCGTCTCGCAGCGCCGGCGCGGGACGGGCGTCGGACGGGCCCTGATGGCGGAGGCCATGCGCCGGTTCGTCCGGGGCCCGGGCACCGTCGAGGTGGTCACCTTCGGCGCGGACCACCCGGCCGCCGTGACCGGCGGCGCCCGCGTCTTCTACGAGCGCCTCGGCTTCGTCCCCGCCGAGGCCGCGGACCCCGGCCCGGAAGGGGGCTCGCGCCAGGTCTTCCGCCGCGCCGTCGGCTGACCGGGCCCCGTGCCGCCCGCCCCCTCTCAGCGCAGCAGCAACTGCACGATGGCGCTGACGCCGACGACGACGATGAAGGCGCGCAGAGCCGCCGGAGGCAGCCGGCGCCCGATCCTGGCGCCGAGCTGCCCGCCGATCGCGGACCCCACGGCGATGAGCAGGACGGCGGTCCAGTCGAAGTCGGCGACGAAGAGGAAGAACAGCGCCGCGATGGTGTTCACGATCGCGGCGAGCACGTTCTTCACGGCGTTGAGGCGCTGGAGGGTGTCGTCCAGCAGCATGCCCATCAGGGAGAGGTAGATGATCCCCTGCGCGGCTGTGAAGTAGCCGCCGTACACGCTGGCGAGCAGCAGACCGCCGAAGAGCACCGGTCCGCCGTCGGCCCGGGTGGCGGTTCCGGCGCGGGCGCGGCGCCGCTGCACGAAGGCGGACAGGCGCGGCTGCAACACGACGAGGACCAGCGCGAGCGCCACGAGGACGGGAACGATCGTCTCGAAGGCGGTCTCGGGCAGCATGAGCAGCAGCATCGCCCCGCCCAGCCCGCCGATCGCGGCCGCGACGCCCAGCCGCAGGACTCGCGGGCGCTGCCCCTTGAGTTCCGCCCGGTAGCCGATGGCGCCGCTGACGGACCCGGGGATGAGCCCCAGGGCGTTGGACACGGTCGCCGTCACCGGCGGCAGTCCCGTGGCGAGCAGGACCGGAAACGTGATCAGCGTTCCGGAACCGACGATGGTGTTGATGGTGCCCGCGCCGATGCCGGCGGTGAAGACCGCCAGTGACTCCCAGATGGTCAACGCCATCTCCTTCGTGTTCGACGAGACGCCTCCCCGCCCTGAAGGTCGAGGGGCCCCACCGATCATGCACGAGGCACCTGACGGGCCGGTGGGCCGGGGTCCTGCGGTTCCCGGTCCCTTCACGGCCCCTTCACCGCGCCGCGGCGGCCCCGGTCAGGCGGCACCGGGGCCGGGCGGCAGGTGGACGGTCATGACCAGGTGGCAGGTCTCGTCGCCCGCGCCGCGGTAGGTGTGGGGGGCGTCGCCGTCGAAGGCGGCGGTCTGGCCGGCGGCGACGGCGTGCTCGGTGCCGTCGACGACCAGGGTCAGCCGGCCGGAGGTGACGCTGACGGTCTCCACGACGCCGGCCTGGTGCGGGTGGCTGGGGTACTCCTCGCCGGGTTCGAGCCGCCACCGCCACACCTCGACCGGGGCCGGACCGGAGGTGGTGAGCATGAGCCGCGCCTCGCTGCCCCGCGGGCCGGTCCACAGCGGCATCACGGCGTCGGCGGCCACCACCCGGACGCGGCCCTCGGCCGGTCCGTCCAGCAGGGCGGACACGGAGACGCCGAGGGTGTCGGCGAGCCGCACCAGAGTGGCGAAGTTCGGGTTGCCCTGGGCCTTCTCCAGCGCGACCAGGGCTCCCTTGCTCACTTGCGCGCGCCGGCCCAGTTCGTCCAGTGACAGACCGGCGCGGGCGCGGACCGCCCTGACGTTGTGCGCAAGCGCGCGCAGTGCGGCCTCGGTCTCGGCGGCCATCCGGCCTCCTTCCTCGGGTTTCTCGGCGGTCACTGCACTGTACCGTCCGGTCGTTTGATTGACATACCTCGGTCGGTTCGTTGTACGGTCCAGTCGTTCCGGCCCGCCGCAGCACCACACCACGCACGGAGTACCGCATGCTCATCCATCCCTGGGACGCCGGCCTGGACGACGCCGAATGGCAGGCCTGGATCGCCGAGGGCCACGACTTCGGCCAGCTCAGCGTCAACGGCCCGCCCGGACGCCCGCCCGTCGTCGTGCCCACCCACTTCACCGGCGACGGCGACGGGCTACTGATCCATCTCGCCCGCCCCAACCCGGTCTGGGACGCGATCGAGCACGACCCGAACGTCACCTTCACCGTGACCGGCGACTACGCCTTCGTCCCCGGCCCCTGGCGCGCCAAGCCCGGCACCCCGCCCACCGACGGCGTCCCCACCAGCTACTACGCCGCCGTCCAGTTCGCCTGCCGCGCGCACGTCGTCGACGAGCCCGAGGCCAAGGCCGCCCTGCTGCGCCGCCAGCTCGCCCACTTCCAGCCCGACGGCGACCACGCGCCCGTCGCCCCGGACCGGCCCCCGTACGGCCGGATGCTCTCCGGCATCCGCGGGCTGCGCCTGGAGGTCACCGAGGTGCTGGCCAAGTTCAAGTACGACGACCACAAGCCGGTCGAGCACCGCTCCTCGGTCGCCGACCGCCTCACCGCGCGCGGCCGGGGCCTGGACGCCTCCGCGGCGCGCCGGCAACGGGACCGCCTCGGCCGCGTCGGCACCTTCAAGCCCTGAACGCGGCCCGCCCCGGCCCGCTCCGCCCCCCGACCCGATCCATCCCCCCGCGGGCGCGCCGACGCCAAGTCCCGCCCCCCGGCCGTCTCTTCCGCTGTCCATCGTCACTTCCGCCGTCCAGCACGTGCGAACGCCCCACCCCTTTCACCGCGCAGGAACCGGAGCCGCTCCATGACCACCTTCCGCCTCGCCGGCGCCGTCGCCGACGCCTTCCCCGACACCCTCATCACCCTGGTCACCGCCACCGACCTGACGGGCCGCGAACCGTGGCCGAAGACCGCCGCCGCCCTCGAGGACCTGGAGCAGCGGCTCGCCGCGGGCGTCTGGCGGCCCGCCGACGAGACCGACCCCCGCATCGAGGCGTGGCACACCGCGTACCGCTCCTTCGGCACCAACCCCCGCCGCATCCGCCCGAGCGTCGACGCGCTCGGGCGCCGCCTCACCAAGAAGGGAACCCTGCCGCGTATCAACCCGGCCGTCGACTCCTACAACTCCGTCTCCGTCCGCCACGGCCTGCCCGCCGGCGCCTTCGACCTCGACCAGGTCACCGGCGACGTCGACATCCGGCACGCGGACGGCACGGAGGAGTTCACCCCGCTCGGTGAGCCGGGCACCGTCGAGAAGCCCAGGCCCGGCGAGATCGTCTACGCCGACGCCACGGGGGTCCTCACCCGCCACTGGAACCACCGCGACGCCCATCGCACCCGGGTCACCGAGGACTCCACCCGCGTGGTCTTCGTCCTCGAGACCCTCCACGGCACCCGCGACGGGGACCTGCTGAAGACGGCGGCGGAGGAACTGCGGGGGCTGCTCCTCCCGCACGCCGGACAGACCGCCGTCCACCACCTCGGCCCCGACCGGCCCGACGTCATCGTCTGACACGGCCGGCCGAGGAACGCCTGATGTCAGGCGTGACCGCCCCGTCCGGTGCCAGCATGACGTTCTGCGGCTCCACGGCGCTCTCGGCTCAGCCGGTCGGGCGGGCGTCCTCCCGGAGCCTGTGGCGCAGTGTTCCGGCGAACTCCTCGGCCATCTCCAGGCGGGCGCGGAGGCTCTCGCAGCGCTCGTCCGCCACCTTCCGGTAGGCATCGAGGCGCTCCCGCAACCGCTCGCGCTCGTCACCGGCCGGAGGGTCGGCCAGGTCGCCGAGCCGGTCGGTGATCTCCAGCAGGTCCCGCATCTCCTCCAGCGAGAAGTCCAGGGGCTTCATGCGCCGGATCACCATCAGACGCTCGACGTCGGACTCGGTGTACAGCCGGAATCCGCCCTTGCTGCGGGCCGAGGGGACCACCAGGCCGACGTCCTCGTAGTGGCGGATGGTGCGCAGCGACAGACCGGTCCGCTCGGCCACCTCGCCGATCTGCATGTGCCGCTCGCTCATCGCCGCGCCTTCTCCTTCGGGTCCCCGCTGGTCTGCGTCGGGGACGAGTCCGTGCGCCATGGACAAGTCCTCGAGTCATGGACGAGTCCTCGAGTTTACGTGAGGGCAATCACAGGTCCCGAGGGCCGTTCGCCTGCGTTCCCCAGCCGCGACTCGCACTCTTCCCTAACGTCAGGGTAGAGTTTCCGGCGTGCTCCTCGCGCCGCCTCGTGCGCGGCAGGGGCACGTCCGCCGTAGCGGGGCCCGGCAGGGCCCGGACGGCACCCGAAGACTTCCCGGGCGACGACGCCCGATCCGGCAGCCCTGGGCTGCCGCCCCGTCCGGCACGCCCCCCGCAGGGACGTCCGGTGCCGGAGGGATTCCTCACACCCCGTGGGAATCCGTACGCGTGCGCGGGCGTCCAGCGGTGTGGACGCGAGCGCCCGAAACAGGAACGGTTGCATGTCCTCTCCGCTGTCCGCGGCCGCCAAGCTGCGTCCGTCCAAGCCCGACTGGCTCGCCTCGCCGAAGGTGCTGCGCACCGAGGTGCTGGCCGGTCTGGTCGTCGCCCTGGCCCTCATCCCGGAGGCCATCTCCTTCTCGATCATCGCCGGTGTCGACCCGAGCGTCGGCCTGTTCGCCTCGTTCACGATGGCGGCCGTCATCTCGGTCGTGGGCGGCCGCAAGGCGATGATCTCGGCGGCCACCGGTGCGGTCGCCCTCGTCATCGCCCCGCTCAACCGCGAGCACGGACTGGGCTACCTCGTCGCCGCCGTCGTCCTGGCCGGCGTGTTCCAGGTGATCCTCGGCGCGCTCGGCGTGGCCCGGCTCATGCGGTTCGTGCCCCGCAGCGTCATGGTGGGCTTCGTCAACGCCCTGGCCGTGCTGATCTTCCTGGCGCAGGTTCCCGAGCTGCGCGACGTGCCGTGGGCCGTCTACCCCCTCGTCGTCGCCGGTCTGGCCCTGATGGTGCTCTTCCCGAAGGTCACCAAGGTGGTCCCGGCGCCGCTGGTCTCGATCGTCGTCCTGACCGTGATCACGGTCGCCGCCGGGATCGCCGTCCCCACGGTCGGCGACAAGGGCGAGCTGCCCTCCTCCTTGCCCGTTCCGGGCCTGCCGGACGTGCCGTTCACCCTGGACACCCTCACCACCATCGCCCCCTACGCCCTCGCCATGGCGCTGGTGGGCCTGATGGAGTCCCTGATGACGGCCAAGCTGGTCGACGACATCACCGACACGCACTCCGACAAGACCCGGGAGTCCATCGGCCAGGGCGTCGCCAACATCGTCACCGGCTTCTTCGGCGGCATGGGCGGCTGCGCCATGATCGGCCAGACGATGATCAACGTTCGGGTCTCCGGCGCCCGCACCCGCCTGTCCACCTTCCTGGCCGGGGCCTTCCTGATGGTGCTCTGCATCGTCTTCGGCCCGGTCGTCTCGGACATCCCCATGGCCGCCCTCGTCGCCGTCATGATCATGGTGTCGGTGGCCACCTTCGACTGGCACTCCGTCCGCCCGAAGACCCTCCGGCGGATGCCGCTGGGCGAGACCGGCGTCATGGCGGCCACGGTGATCGTCGTCGTCGCCACCCACAACCTCGCCGTCGGCGTCGTCGTCGGGTCCGTCGCCGCGATGGTGGTCTTCGCCAAGCGGGTCGCCCACCTCGCCAACGTCTCCGGCGTCGTCGATCCCGACGGCAAGCAGGTCGTCTACTCGGTCACCGGTGAGCTGTTCTTCGCCTCCTCCAACGACCTCGTCTACCAGTTCGACTACAAGGACGACCCCGACGACGTCGTCATCGACCTGTCCGGCACCCACATCTGGGACGCCTCCTCGGTCGCCGCCCTCGACGCCATCGAGACGAAGTACGCCCAGCGCGGCAAGAAGGTCACCATCACCGGCCTCGACGAGGCCAGCGCCAGGATGCACCAGCGGCTCGCCGGACAGCTCACCGGCGGCCACTGATCCGGGGGGCGGTCCGGGGAGTCACGGTCGCGCGGCCAGGTTCCCCGGGCCGTTCTCCAGCAGCGCGAAGCCGTGCTCCGCGTCGGCCACCGCACCCGCGTGCCGCTCGTCGGCCGGCTCAGCGGGCCGGGGCGCGGTTGTGGCGGACCGACGACCAGAAGGCGGCACCGATCAGGGTCACGCCGACCAGGCCGGTGACGATGTCGTTGATCTGGTACCGGATGCTGACGAGCAGGATCAGGGCCAGGGCACCGATCGCGTAGTGGGCGCCGTGCTCCAGGTAGACGTAGTCGTCGAGGGTGCCCTGCCGGACCAGGTGGACGGTGAGCGAGCGGACGTACATGGCGCCGATGCCGAGACCGAGCGCCATCAGGACGATGTCGTTGGTGATGGCGAACGCGCCGATCACCCCGTCGAAGGAGAAGGAGGCGTCCAGCACCTCCAGGTGGAGGAACGTGAAGAACGCGGCCCGGCCGGCCAGACCGGCTCGCGACCGCTCCCCGGCGCCCTCCTCGCTCCGGTCCCGTTCCAGTCTGCCCTCGAAGAAGCCGGAGAGGCCGCCCACGACCAGGTAGGTGATCAGGCCGGCGACCCCCGAGGCGAGCACCGTCTGAGCCTTGTCGGCATGGGTGCCGCCGTGCTGGTGGGCGTGGGCGGCGAAGGTCGTGGCGGTCACGAGGAGCACGCCCAGTGCGATGCAGAGCGCCAGCATGTCGATCCGGCCGAGCCGGGACAGGAAGCGCTCCAGCGGGCCGATCCACTTCGTCTCGCGGTCCGTGAAGACGAAGTCCAGGAAGATCATGAGCAGGAACATGCCGCCGAACGCGGCGATCGACGGGTGCGCGTCGGTCACGAGTTCCTGGTAGCGGGCCTTGTCGGTGAGTGCCAGGTGGACGGCATCGGCGGGCCCGAGCCGGGCACTGACGGCGACGATGACGACGGGGAAGAGCAACCGCATCCCGAAGACGGCGATGAGGATGCCCACGGTGAGGAAGATCGTCTGCCAGAAGGGGTTCAGTCTCCTGAGGATGCCCGCGTTGATCACCGCGTTGTCGAAGGACAGGGACGTCTCCAGCACGGCGAGGACGGCCACGAGGCCGAGCGCGGTCCAGCCGTCGTACAGCACGCCGGCGGACAGGCCGAGCGCGGTGACGGCGAAGGCCCACCGGAACGTCTTCCACATCGGGTGCACTGGCTCCCTTTCGTCGCCCTCGTGCGACCGTAACGCCGCTGCCGCGTCACACGCCGTTGCTGTGCCGGGCGTGTGAGGGAACTGCGAGGAGCGCCGGGTGTCCGTGCCGGTGGGTCGTACGTCAGCCGAGGCAGAGCACCAGCAAGCAGACCTGCGTGGGGGACTCCGGTGCCGGGGCCGGGGCGCTCGGGGACGGGCCGGTGTCCGTGCCGCCGGACGTCGGCGGAGCCGTCGGCCGCGCCGTCGCGGAGCCGGACCCGGAGCCGGCGCTGGAGTCGGCGCCGTCCGGGGCCGGGCCGCCGCCGTCCGGAGGGGTGGTCCGGGGCTGCGCCGGGGCGGAGGGGCCGCCGGACGCGGTGGCCTCGGGTGCCGCGCCCGGCGGTGTCTCGCGGGGCGAGGGGGTGACGGGCCGTCCGCTCGGGGCGGAGGTCACCTGCTGCCGCGCCGACGAGGGCACCGGTGACGGTGGGTCAGTGCGCTGGGCCGGGTTCGGTGCGGTCGTCGGCGGGTTCGGTGCGTGTCCCTGCTCCTGCGCTTTGCCCGTGATGCGGTTGTCGGTCGCTTCGGCGGCCTGCGCCCGGTCGGGGGAGTGCCGGTCCATCGTCGCCATGGTCAGCCCGCCCCCGACCAGTGCGACGGCGCTCGCGACCGCTGCCCGGCGCTTGTTCTTCTTCCAGCGGGCCAGCTGCCGGCGGCGGGCCGCCCGTCCCTGACTCGCCGCGGGCCGACCCTGACTCGCCGCGGGCGGTTCCTCGTCCACGACGGCGGTGCCGCCGTCCGCCAGGGCGATCGTCCCGCCGCCGGTCGGCGGCTGCGCCGGTCCGGTCCGGTCGTCATGGCCGCCGCCGGTCCACGGGTCGATGTCCGGGGCGTAGGCGCCGCACCCTGGGCACACCAGGGCACCGTTGAGGTGGCGCCGGCACGAGGAGCAGTAGTCCATCTGCGGTCTTGCGGCCTTCCTGGGTCGACTGGCCGTGCCCCGTCCGGAACCGACCGGGTCCGTGTCCGGACGGGGGGAGCGATCGGGCAGCCACGCTAATGAGCCTTTCGAAAGGCCGTGTGCAATCCGTGTGAGGCTCCTGCACACATTCCTTGAACGGGTGAGGCGGGCGGATGTCCCGGCAGCGGGTGCGGCTATGGCTGTGCCCCGCGCCGCCCCGGCTGCTCACCGGCGGCCGGAATTCCGCGGTCGGCGGGGCGCCGGGTCTGCCGGCCCGCGGTGAAACCCGTCAGGAGTTCCGTGGCCTGCCGCTCCATGTGTGCGGCTGCCGTCTGGGCTTCCGCCACGGCGTCACCGCGTTCGCGTACCAGAAGCTCGTAGATCGGCGGGAGATCGTTTTCTGTGGAAGTGCTCGTCACGGTGGATCCTTATCCTTCGCTGCGGCGGGCGTCAGGCCCGGTTGAGCCGGGCGGCGATTCCATGGCCGAGCAGCACATAGACGACAGCCGGAAGGCCGTGGTTGAGGAGGACGCGCATCCCCTCGGTGTCCATCGTGAAAATGTCCTGTGACCACCAGGCCAGCAGGTCCGCGGATCCCCGTACGAACTTCACGAACACGTTGCCCTGGTTCGCGTCGAGCAGGAACAGCAGGACCCACAGGACCAGCAGACCTGCGGCGATGTCGACGACCGTGCAGATGGCGAGGGCCGTGCGGCGCGTCGCCTCCTGACGGCGGACGGGGCGGCCGGGGTCCACGGGCGGGTGGGTCGGCTGATATCCGGGGTTCGGCTGGTACCCGGGGCTCTGCTGATATCCGGGGTTCGGGTCGAGATTGCTCACGGGGAATTCCCATCTGCGGGGTGTCGTGCCGACGCGATCGATCCGGGGCTCCGGTCACCGAAAAACAGAGCCGGCCCGGTCGTCGCTCTTCCTTCTGCCTCTGCGTCTTGTGACGGAAGGCGTGTTACACCGCCGTACATGACGTCCCCGATGGGCCCTTTGTTCAGGCTCCGGCCCGAATATCCGCCGGACGGGGTGCATGTCCGGACGGGATGCATGTATTTCGTGGCTACACGGTGAAGAGGGAATGGAGGCGAATGGAGACGGATTCCTCGTGGTGTCGAGAGTGCGAAAATCTGCCGCGGAACTCGGTCATCCTCCCGCCGCACCCGGCCCGCCGCACGCGGGCGACCCACGGCGCGGTCCCGCGTGCGGCGCAGGGCGTTTCGCACCGTGTGCCCCGGTAACCCGTGCGTTGAGGACACCCACAGACGATGAGGTGAGAACCATGCTGTTGCTGGGTCTCCTGCTCATGGCGGGTTCCGCCGCCTTCGCGGGTCTCCTGATCGCCTACAACCTCTCCGGCGGGCCGGACTACACCGTGGCGCTGCTGGGGAGCGAGCCGTTCACCGTCAGTACGCTCGGGGCGTTCCTCGCAGGTATCGCCCTGACCCTGATCTTCGGTCTGGGCGTCTGGATGCTGGCGGCGGGGGCGGCGCTGGCGCGGCACCGCGGCAAGCGGCGCCGCCGGGACCGGGCGACGGCCGCCCGGGCCACCGCGGAGCGCGACGAACTGGCCGCCCGTGCGGCGGACGAGGGCCACACCAGCCACACCGACGCCGCGGGTGGGACGGCCGGGCAGCGCCGCGGGGGCGTCCACCGGCCGAACTGGCTCCACCCGCGCAGCCACTGAGCGGAGCCTTCGGCGGAGAGGGAGTCGGAGAGATGGGCGACGACGAGAACATCGCCACGTGGACGGAGCGGCTCGTGAGAGAGGCCCCCGGCATGCCGCCCGAGCAGGCCAGGAGCTTCGTGCACGATCTGTACTTCGCCGCTCAGCGAGCCCTCGACAAAGAGGGGTGGGAGGCCGATTTCGAGCGGGACGAGTAGACGAGGCGCGGGAGGGCGGCCACGCCCTCCCGCACCCGGGAACGGACCGGCGCACGGGGCGGGGTGCGGGCGATGACCAACCCCGTGCACACGATCGGTCACTCGACACGCGGCTTCGACGAGCTGCTGCGGATGCTGCGCGCGCACGACGTCACCTGCCTGGTGGACGTCCGCTCGTTCCCTTCATCGCGCAAGCATCCCCAGTGGAACCAGTCCGCGATCACCGAAGCCCTGCCGTCCGACATGGCCTACCGCTGGATCCGCGAACTGGGCGGTCGCCGGCACACCCCCAAGGGCGTGCCGAGCGAGAACGACGCCTGGGAGGTCAAAGCCTTCCGGGACTACGCCGACCACATGGCGGGCGAGGAGTTCGCGGCGGGCCTGCGGGAGTTGCTCGGCCTGGCCGAGCGTGAACGCCCCGCCATCATGTGCAGCGAAGCGGTGCCCTGGCGGTGCCACCGCAGGCTGATCACCGACGCACTGATCGTCGCCGGTGTGGACGTCGTCCACATCATGTCGGCGACGGCGGCGCGACCGGCCACCCTGAACGAGAACGCCAGGGTCCGCGACGGACACCTGACGTACCCCCGGCTCTGACCCACCTTCGGCCCCGCACACCCCGGCTCTGACCTGCCTCTGACCCAGACCCCTCCGCCGGCCCGTCACCTCCCGCGGTGACGGGCCGGCGCATGTCGTGGCCCGCGCCCCGAGGGCGTCGCCCCCGTGCGCCTGTGCACCCGGGCACCCAGGCCCCCAGCGCCTCGCAGCTTCCTGACGGTCGGTCACCACCCGCCGCCCCTCGCGCCGGATGTCCGCACCCGCTTGCGGGGCGCCGAAGAATCGCTCTTGATGGGCACCTGACAACGCACGATTTCCGTGGCACGCTGCCTAACGCACGTCTGTCCGCACCGCTCTTCCTACCCCCACCCTGCCCGGACGCCGTCGTCCGGGCACGGCAGAAGGAGACATGCGTGAGACGCCATCGCACTGCCGCGGGCATCCTGCTGGCCGTGGGAGCCCTGTTCGCCGGCGGTCTGACCCAGGCCGGGGCGGCCAACGCCCAACCCTCGCAAGCACCTTCGGAACGATCTGTTCCGGCCCGCACCATCTCCGAGGCCGAACAGCGTTCTTCCCGCACCTACTGGACCGCCGAGCGCATGCGGGGCGCCACACCGCTCGACCTGCTCCTCACCCCGCAGGCCGCCAAGCGGCTGAAGCCTCCGGCCGACACGGGCCCCGCGACCACCGTCGAACCCACCGCCGCCCCCGCCTCCTTCCCGCAGGCCGGAGGCGCGTGGACCGGCGGGGGAGCGGTCGTGAAGACATCGGGGCGCGTCTTCTTCACCTTCCAGGGACGTACCGCGTCCTGCTCCGGAAACGCCGTGACCAGCCAGAACGCCAGCACCGTCATCACGGCCGGACACTGCGTCAAGTACCAGGGCAGCTGGCACACCAACTGGGTCTTCGTACCGGCGTACGACAACGGCAACGCGCCGTACGGGCAGTGGACCGCGACCAGGACGCTCACGACCCCGCAGTGGGAGGCGAGCGAGGACATCAACCATGACGTCGGCGCCGCCGTCGTCGCCCCGCTGAACGGCCGGACGCTCACCTCCGTCGTCGGAGCGCAGGGCCTTCAGTTCAACGGCGGCTACAACAAGCCGATGTACGCCTTCGGCTTCCCGGCCGCCTCGCCGTACGACGGCTCCAAGCTGATCTATTGCAGCGGCAACAGCTCCAGGGACTTCCTGTTCTCGCAGGACCACAGCCTCGGCTGCAACATGACGGGCGGTTCCAGCGGCGGTCCGTGGTTCACCGGCTTCAACGAGTCGACCGGCGTGGGGCTCCAGGTCTCCGTGAACAGCTTCGGCTACACGTTCCTGCCCAACCGCATGTTCGGCCCGTACTTCGGGAACGAGGCGAAGGCCCTGTACGACAAGGCCCAGACCTCCTGACCGACAGGGCACGAGCCGGGTCGCCTGACGGGACGTGCACGACCCGTCAGGCGGACTCGTCCGCGGCCGCTCACCCCCACACCGCCCTCGCCAGCGCCGCGCCGGCGAAGGCCGCGCCCACACCGGCGACCACGCTCGCCGTGACGTTGACGGCGGCCAGGAACCTCGCTCCGGACTCCGCCAGCCGCAGCGTCTCGTAGGAGAACGTCGAGTACGTGGTCAGCGCTCCGCACAGCCCGGTGCCGGCCAGCAGCCGCACCGACTCGGACGCGGCGCCGTACGTGACGGCGCCCGTCAGCAGGCCGAGGACCAGGCAGCCGGCCACGTTCACGGCGAAGGTGCCCCAGGGGAAGACGGTGTCGTGCCGCTTCCGCACCGCCCGGTCGGTCAGGTAGCGCAGCGGCGCGCCGACGGCGGCACCGGCGATCACCAGCAGCCAGTTCACCGCGGGCCCTCCTCGTCCTCCTCGTCGCGGCCGGCGTAGCGGACGACCTCGCAGCCCTCGCTGTACAGCGGCCGGTGGTGCCAGACGTCGTTCTCACCGATGGGGATCGTCGCGCGCGGCGCGCGACGGGCCGTCCTCGTCATGATCGTCTCCTTGCCACGAGGCGGCGCGTCGCCCAGGACGCGCCCCACACCGCCGCGAGCGCCATCAGCGGCGTCGACCCCAGACAGGCGAGCCCCGCAGGGACCCGGCCGGCGTCCGTCAGCCCCTGGACCTCCACCGCGTAGGTCGAGAACGTGGTGAACCCGCCCAGGACGCCGGTGCCGAAGAACGGCCGCACCAGCCGGTGCGCCGCAAACAGTTCGCTGATGACGACCATGAACACGCCGATCACCGCGCAGCCGATCGCGTTCACCGCCAGGGTGGTCCAGGGGAAGCCGCCGTCGGGCGTCGGCCACAGCAGAGAGGCGCCGTAGCGGGCCGAGGCGCCCGCCGCACCGCCCAGCGCCACCACGCCCACGACGGGGGCCTGGTCCCGCCAGGCGCCGGACCGCCGAACGGGCACGGGGAGACCGGCGTCGGGGCCGGCGGGTCCGTCCACGGCCGGGGACTCGGGGCGCTTCATCGGACACGTCTCCTACTCGCCGGGCACCCCGCGTGACCGGGTGCGCGTGATCGCAAGTAGGGACCGTTGGCGGCGTCGGCGCCGCGGTTCGGGTACGGCGGGCCCCACCGCCGCACGGCCACCCCACCGGGCCGCCGTCGACGCTCAGCGTACGACACCGGGCGGACGCCCGCGCACCGCGGTCCGTCCGCCCGCCTGACGACGGAGCGCCGCGCCCCTCACGTGGGCGGGCGTCCCCCGGGCCCGGTCGCGGCTAGCCGCCGGAGCCGGAGCCGGAGCCGGCTCCGAGAAAGGAGTGAGGGGAGGGGACATAGTGGCGGTCCAGGCCGGTGTACCGGTCCGGGTGGCTCTGGCGGTGCGCCTCGGGGTGCCGGTACGTGTCGAGCCGGCGGTGGCCCCCGACGAGGTTCCGAACGGCGGACCGGGCCCGGGCGAGCAGCGTCCTCATGGGGCATCCTCCTCTTCGGTGGGGCGTGCGTGGCCCAGCGTCGCCCGGCCACGTGGCGACGTGGAAGATCACGAACCGGCAGCTCCCGGCCTCGGACGTTGCCGGATCCGGGCAGCGGGCCGGCGCCCCGGCGCCGGGCTCAGCGCACCGCCGCCCTGTCACCGGGGCCGTCGTCCGCGTCGACGGGGATTCCCAGCCGCTCGGCCACGGAGGTCAGGGCCGGGCCCAGGGGGAGCGAGACCCGGGTGACGGCGTGCCGGTCGCCCCGGGTCGGGTCCAGGTTGACGATGAGCACCGGTTTTCCGGCCTGTGCCGCCTGCCGGACGAACCGGAGCCCGGACATCACGGTCAGGGACGAGCCGAGGACGAGCAGCGAGGTCGCCTCCCGGACCAGTGAGCGGCAGTGCTCGACCCGCTGGGGCGGCACGGACTCGCCGAAGAACACCACGTCCGGTTTGAGGACGCCGCCGCAGATCCCGCAGGGCACGACGCGGAAGTCCCCGACCTGCTCGTCGGTGAGGTCGGCGTCACCGTCGGGGTTGATGCCCGCGGCCACCGGCTCGAAGCCGGCGTTGGCCTCCTCCAGCCGCCGGGCGAGTTCGGCGCGGGGGAGGAGCGTGCCGCAGGTGAGGCAGACGACCCGGCCGAGGCTGCCGTGCAGTTCCACCACGTCCCGGCTGCCGGCGGCCTGGTGCAGTCCGTCCACGTTCTGGGTGATCACGCCGGAGACCAGCCCGTGCCGCCCGAACGCGGCCACCGCCCGGTGCCCGGCATTGGGACGGGCGCGGCCGAAGGTGCGCCAGCCGAGGTGGCCGCGCGCCCAGTACCGGCGCCGGGCCCGGGCGTCGGCCGTGAACTCCTGGTAGGTCATCGGCGTGTGCCGGCTCAGGCTTCCGCCCTCGCCCCGGTAGTCGGGAATGCCCGACTCCGTGGAGATGCCCGCCCCGCTGAGCACCAGCACACCGCCGGCGCACAGCGCGTCGGCGACCGGCTCCGGGTCCGTGGTCGCCGGCGGCAGATCCTCGGCGGGGGTCCAGCTCAGGGTCGGGCGCATCCGCATGCCGCCAGGGTACGGAACCGGCGGTGCCGCCAGGGGGCGGAACAGGTGGTGTGGTCAGGGGCTGGAACAGGCGGTCAGGTCAGGGAGGGCCGAGCAGGCGGTGCCGCCAGGGGCGGAACAGGCCGTGCGGTCGGGGCGGCTGGAGCAGGCGGCGCCATCAGGGGGGCGCGCCGGCAGCCCGCCGTCAGGGGGTGGCGCCGGCAGCCGTCGGTCCGCGCCGGGCACCGGCTACTGCACGTCCCCCAGCGTGGACGCGGCGACCGGGTCGCCGTGCGGCAGGTCGCCCGGCGGGATGCCCGGGTGATGCCCGACGGGCGCGGCGGCCGGCGCCGTGTCGGTGCCGAGCGTCAGCCGGGAGACGATGCGGTAGCGGTCGCCGCGGTAGAGGGAGTGGACGTACTCCACCGGGCGTCCGGCGGTGTCGGTGGTCAGCCGCTCGAAGAGCAGCGCCGGGGACAGCTCCGGTACGTCCAGCAGCTCCGCCTCCGCACGCGTCACCACGGTGGGCTCGATGGCCTGTGTCGCCTCGCTCACCTGCACACCGTGATGCGCGCGCAAATGCTCGTAGAGATCGCCCTGCTCCAGCTCGCGCGCGGTGAGGCCGGGCACCAGCGCCGCCGGGATGTGCAGGTGCTCGATGGCCATGGGGTAGCCGTCGACCAGCCGCAGCCGGGCCACGTAGACGATCTCCGCGGCGGGGGAGAGGCGCAGCCTGCGGCCCACCCGCGCGCCCGCGGGCACCGTGGTGAACTCCAGCAGCCGGCTGGCCCACGCTCCCGACGCCCGCGGCACGCTGAGTGACTGGTGACCCGAGACCAGCTCCTGGGTGATCTTCTCCGGAGCGACGAACACACCCCGGCCGTGTTCGCGGGTGAGAACCCCGGCGGCGACCAGTTCGTCGACGGCCGCCCGCAGCGTCGGCCGGGACACGCACAGCCGCGCGCACAGCGCCCGCTCGGAAGGGATGGCGTCGCCGGGGCGGCGCTGCTCGACCATTTCCAGTACCGCGTCACGAACCCGTTCGCGCTTGAGTACGCCACCGGACCGGTGCCGGTCCCGCCCGGGCGACCCCGGCTCCCTGTCGTGCATCCGTGTCGTCCCCTCTTCCGACCTCACTGGTCAATACCAGATTACGTCAGAGAATCACCGCTGGAGCGGACATCGTGCACACCACCGGCCGTGGATGAGGCGCAAAGTCCCGTTTCTGCACGGGGGTTGACGGCCTCATTGGTCCATGCCATTTTCATTCCTCGTCAACTGGTGAGCTGTCCAGTGGACAAGTGGTCAGGTCAAGTGTCCGTGCGTCAAGTCCGTTCCCTGCCCCGCGCCATCCCCGAGCCGCCTCCGAGGTGAACCGTGAAGTTCCGTCTGCTCGCCGGTGCGTCCGTCCTCATGCTGACCGCCGCCCTCGGCGCCTGCTCCGGCGGGGCCTCCGGCCCGGGCGGTGACGGCGACGGAGCGGAGCTGACCGTCTGGCTGATGCGCGACAGCGTCTCCGCCGCCTTCCAGAAGGAGTTCACCACCGCCTTCGCCGAGGCCCATCCCGGCATCGACCTGAAGATCCAGATCCAGGAGTGGGACGGCATCGGCCAGAAGATCACCGCGGCCCTCGCCGGCGACGACGCCCCCGACGTCATCGAGGTCGGCAACACCCAGGTCGCCCAGTACGCCCAGAGCGGCGGACTGCTCGACCTCACCGACAAGAAGGCCGACCTGGGCGGCGACACCTGGCTCGAGGGACTCGCCGAACCCGGCGCCTGGAAGGGCCGGCAGTACGGCATTCCCTACTACGCGGCCAACCGCGTCGTCGTCTACCGCAAGGACCTCTTCCGGCGGGCCGGCGTCGACCCGGCCGCGATCAGGACCCGCGACCAGTGGCTGGCCGCCACGCGCAAGCTCGACTCGGGCGACCAGCAGGGCATCTACCTGGCCGGGCAGACCTGGTACGCGCTGGCCGGCTTCATCTGGGACGAAGGGGGCGACCTCGCCGTCCAGGAGGGCGGGACGTGGAAAGGCGCCCTGGACACCCCCGAGGCACTGGCGGGCATGGAGTTCTACCGGCGGCTCCAGGCGCTCGGCAAGGGACCGAAGGACGCCGACGAGGCCAGCCCGCCGCAGGCCGAGGTCATGGCGGAGGGGAAGGTCGCCCAGATCATCTCCGTGCCCGGCGGCGCGGACGTCATCGCCGAGCACAACCCCGCACTCGAGGACCGGCTCGGCTTCTTCCCCATCCCCGGCAAGACCGCGAACAAGCCCGGCGCCGTCTTCACCGGCGGATCCGACCTGGTGATCCCGGCCGCCTCCCGGCACCAGGACGCGGCCTACGCGTTCATCAAGGAACTGACCGGCGACACCTGGCAGAAGAAGCTCGCCCTCGCCATGAGCTACGTGCCGAACAAGACCTCCCTCGCCCCGGCGGTGGCCTCCGATCCCGGCGTCGCGGCGATGGCCGTCGGCGCCGCCGAAGGACGAGCCACGCCCAACACACCGGGCTGGGCGGCCGTGGAGGCGGAGAACCCGATCAAGGACTACATGACGGCCGCACTCACCGGCGCGGACATGAAGCGCGCGGCGTCCGAAGCGTCCGAGGACATCACCCGAGCGATGAACAGCGGCTCCTGACATCCCGTCGGCCGACCGCCCGGACGCACACTCCGCCGTCCCGCCGTCCCGTTGCCCGGACGCACACTCCGCCGTCCCGCCGGTGTCCCCCCCGTCCCGTCCGCCCCAGCCGCCCGTACGAGAGGAGGAGCCGTGCCGGCCACCCGAGAGCGTGCCGTCCCGCACTCCGACCGCCCCAGGCCGCCCCGCACCCACCGCCCACCGCCGGCCGCCCGCGCGCAGGCCCGCGCCGGCTCCGGCGGGCGGCGGGGCGGCCCCTGGCCCTACCTGCTCGTCGCGCCCGCCGTCCTCGGCATGCTCTGTCTGCTGGTCTACCCCCTCGCCCGGGCCGTGGTGATCTCCTTCCAGGACTTCCGGCTGCGCGAACTGATCTCCGGCGACGCCGCCTTCGTGGGACTCGCCAACTACCGGGCGCTGCTGACGGACCCGCGGTTCTGGACGGTCGTGCGGCGCACCTTCGTGTTCATGGCGATCAACGTCGTCCTGATCATGGCGGTGTCCTTGCTGGTGGCCCTCATGATCCAGCGTCTGGGCAGGGTGTGGCGGACCGTCGTGCTCGGTTCGCTCGTGCTGGCCTGGGCGATGCCGGTCGTCGCCGCGACCACCGTCTTCCAGTGGCTCTTCCACTCCGAGTTCGGCATCGTGAACTGGGCCCTGACCTCCCTGGGCGCCGAATCCTTCGAGCGCTACCCGTGGTTCGCCGACGGCGGCGCGGCCTTCGCCATCCTCGTCGTCCTCGTGGTGTGGCAGTCCGTGCCGTTCGCCGCCGTCACCCTGTACTCCGCGCTGACGACCGTCCCCGCCGAACTGCACGAGTCCGCCCGGCTCGACGGCGCCGGCCCGTGGCGGGTCCTGCGCTCGGTCACCTTCCCGCTGATCCGGCCGATCGTGATGCTCGTGATCTGCCTCGAAGTGATCTGGACCTTCAAGGCGTTCGTGCAGATCTGGGTGATGACCAGGGGCGGCCCCGGCGACGCCACGACCATCCTGCCGGTCTACGCCGTGCAGACCGCGCTCTCCGGCCAGCGCTACGACCTGGGCGCGGCGGCCTCCATGATCACGGTCGTCCTGCTCTCCGGCGTACTGGTCCTCTACTTCCGCCAGATGTTCCGACAGGAGGACGAGAGGTGAGCAGCCTCCGCCACCGCGGTGGCACAACCCCGGCGGGCCCGGCGCGCCGGCTGCGCCGCCTCCCGCTCCACCTCGGCGCCGGCCTGACGGTGCTGGTCTGCCTCTTCCCCGTCTACTGGATGACCACCACCGCCTTCAAACCGTCCCGCGACATCCAGTCCGCCACGCCGCGGCTCGCGCCCGGCGACTGGACGCTGGAGCACTTCCGCACGGCCGTGGAGGCGGACGGCTTCGCCCAGTTCTGGCGCAACAGCCTGCTGGTCACCGCCGGTGCCGTGCTGCTGTCGCTGATCGTCGCCCTCGGCGCGGCCTTCGCCGTCGCCCGCCTGCGGTGGCGGGGGCGACGCCAGTTCGTCCTCGCCGTCTTCATCGCCCAGATGGCCCCGTGGGAGTCCCTGGTCATCCCCGTCTACATCATCGCCCGCGACACCGGGATGCTGGACCGGCTCGCCACCCTGAGCCTCGTCTACTTCATGATCACGCTGCCGTTCACCGTCATCGTGCTGCGCGGCTTCATCGCCACCATCCCGCCCGAACTCGAAGAGGCCGCCCAGGTCGACGGGTGCACCCGGCCCGGGGCCTTCCGCCGGGTCGCGTTCCCGCTGCTCGCCCCCGGCCTGATGGCCACGTCGCTGTTCGGGTTCATCACCGCGTGGAACGAGTTCGCCTACGCCAACTTCCTCATCATCAAGAACCAGGACCAGCGCACGCTGCCGGTGTGGCTGTCCTCCTTCCAGAACACCTTCGGCACCGACTGGGGCGCCACCATGGCCGCCTCCACCCTGTTCGCGCTCCCCGCCCTCGTCGTCTTCCTGCTCCTCCAGCGCCACGTCACCTCCGGTCTGGCCGCCGGCGCCGTCAAAGGCTGACCGCCACCGGCCCCCGGCCCGGTGCCCGCACACCGCCCCGGAGCCCGCGCCGCCGTCCCGTGCCCCCTCCTGGAAGGCCGCCCACCCGTGCCCCCTCCCCGCCGAGAACCCGCCCTCGTGCCCAGGCCCACCCGGCTCGTGCCCCGAGCCGGCCACTTCACCCTCGACGCCACCACCACCGTCCGCGCCACCCCGGCCGCCGAAGACGCCGCCGGTCTGCTGCGCGACCTCCTCGCCCCCGCCACCGGGCTGCCCCTGGCGCCCTCGCCGTCCGGCACCGTCACCCTCACCGTCGACCCGCACCTCGGCGGCCTGGGGGAGGAGGGCTACGGGCTCACGGTCTCCCCGCACTCCCTCCTGCTGCGCGCCGCCCACCCCACCGGTCTGCTCCGCGGCGTCCAGACCCTCCGTCAGCTCCTGCCGCCCGAGGCACTGGCGAGCACCCCCGGCGCCCGCCGCGACCACTGGGAACTGCCCTGCGCCGAGATCACCGACGTGCCGCGCCACCCGTGGCGGGGGCTGATGATCGACGTCGCCCGGCACTTCCACGACGCCGCCGCCCTGCGCCGCCACGTCGACCTGCTCGCCCTGCACAAGCTCAACGTCCTGCACCTGCACCTCACCGACGACCAGGGCTGGCGGATGCCGGTCGCCTCCCACCCCCGTCTCACCACGGTCGGCGCCCACCGCGCCGAGTCCATGACCGGTCCCGACGGCACCAGCGGCTTCGACGGCCGCCCGCACGGCGGCGCCTACACCCGTGCCGAACTCACCGGCCTGGTCGCCCACGCGGCACGGCGCGGCGTCCGCGTGGTCCCGGAGATCGGCATGCCCGGCCACGTCCGCGCCGCCCTCGCCGCCTACCCCCACCTCGGCAACGACCCCGGGCGACGGCTGGACGTGTGGACCCGCTGGGGCGTGTGCGACACCGTGCTCGGCGTCCACGACGAGGTCCTCGACTTCCTGCGCGCCGTCCTGGACGAGGTGATGGAGGTCTTCCCCTCCCCCTACGTGCACCTCGGCGGGGACGAGTGCCCGACCACCGAATGGGAGGCCAGCCCCCGCGCCCGTGCCCGCGCCGCCGCCGAGGGACTGCCCGGCACGGCCGCCCTCCACGGCTGGCTCCTCGGCCGGGCGGGCCGCCACCTCCTGGACCACGGCCGGCTTCCCGTGGGCTGGGCCGAGGACGGCGGCCGGCTTCCCGCCGGGTTCACCGTGATGAGCTGGCGCGACCCCGCCCACGCCAGCGAAGCCCTCCGCCACGGCCACGACGTCGTGCTCACCCACCACCGCACCACCTACCTCGACTACGCCCAGGACGACGACCCCCATGGACCGCCCGCCCAGCCCGGACCCCTCGTCGACCTGCGCACCGTCCACGGCGGCGATCCCGAACCCGAGCCCCCCGGCACCGGCACCGGACGCGTCCTGGGCACCCAGGCCCAGCTCTGGACGGAGTTCGCCCCCACCGCCGACGACCTCGACCGCCTCGCCTACCCCCGGCTGTGCGCACTCGCCGACCGGGCCTGGAGCGGACCCACCGGCTGGACCGACTTCACGGCCAGGCTCGGCGGCCACCTCCCGCGCCTGGACGCGCTGGGTGTCCGCCGCCACCCCACCGGACACCGCGCCGCGGACCGCCGCGGCGCCCGCCCGTACAGCGCCGCCGGCACGACCCCGACCGACCGCAGCACGGAAAGGACCCCGCAGTGACCAGCTACCCCAGTGACCTCGGCGAGCCCTGCCGCACCAACGCCACCGGCGGCAGCCGGCCGGCCACGGCGCGCCGCCGCCGGCTCCGGGCCACCGCCGCGGCGGCCGTCGCCACGGCCCTCGGCGCCGCCGCGCTCGCCGCCCTGCCCGGTACCGCGAACGCCGCGAGCGGACTGTCGGTGCAGTACCGCACCAGCGCCCCGGGCGCCACCGCCGACCAGAGCGAGCCGTGGTTCAAGGTCAGGAACACCGGCTCCACCGCCCTGCCGCTGAACGAGGTCAGGATCCGCTACTACTTCAAGGCCGACTCGCCCGGCGCCGCCTACCGCTTCGCCTGCTCCTGGGCGGCCAAGGGCTGCGCCCACATCACCGGGACCTTCGGCACCCTCGCCAACCCCACGGACACCGCCGACCGCTACCTGGAGATCGGCTTCACCGCCGGGGCCGGCTCCCTGGCCCCGGGCGCCGACACCGGTGACATGCAACTGCGCTTCCACCAGTCGTCCTGGCAGCCCCTCAGGCAGAGCGACGACTACTCCTTCGGCCCCGCACAGACCGCCTACGGAGACTGGACCAAGGTCACCGCCACCCGCGCCGGCGCCCTCGTCTGGGGCACCGCCCCCGACGGCAACACCCCCACCGACCCACCGCCCACCACCCCTCCGCCCGGCGGCTCCGGCACCCTGTGGGACGACTTCACCTACACCTCCCACACCGACCCGCGGCTCGCCGCCAACGGCTGGTCGGTGCGCGCCAACTCCGGCGGCCCGGGCGTGCCCGGCGCCACCTGGGACCCCTCCAACGTCACGTTCGCCTCCGGCGACGGCAACACCGTGATGACCATGGAGACCTCCACCGACGGCACGCCCTCCGGCACCGAGCACACCGAAGTCCTCACCCGGGCCACCAAGTTCAAGAACGGCACCTACGCCGCCCGCGTCCGGTTCAGCGACGCCCCCACCTCGGGACCCGACGGCGACCACCTGGTGCAGACCTTCTTCACCATCAACGACCTCAAGGCCCCGATGGCCGACGACTACGCCGAGTACGACTTCGAGTACCTGCCCAACGGCGGCTGGGGCGAGCCCTCCAACATCCTCTACACGACGTCCTGGGAGACCTACAACCCCGACCCCTGGCAGGCGGTGAACCAGCACACCGAGAGCCGGCGGAGCCACGCCGGCTGGCACGACCTCGTCCTGACCATCGACGACCACGCCATCACGTACTACGTCGACGGTCAGCTCTTCGGCACCCACGACGCCGCCTACCTGCCCGAGCGCCCCATGTCGATCAACTTCAACCAGTGGCTGATCGACCTGGCCGGCCAGACCTCCACCACCCCGCGGACGTACCAGGAGCAGGTCGACTACGTCCTGCACGTCAAGGACCAGGTCCTCACCCCCGCGCAGGTCGCGGCCAAGGTGGCGGCGTACCGGTCGGCGGGAACCGCCTACGAGGACACGGTCCCCGCGAGCTGAGCCCGGCGGGCCGCGAGTCCGCGCCCGGCGCGGCACCGGCGCGTCGCCCCCCGTGGAGGCGACGCGCCGTCACGCGGCCCGGTCGCTCACTTCCCGGTCAGCGGCTCGTGCTCGCACACGGTCCCGGCGGCCGGGAGCCTTCCGTCGAGCAGATAGCGGTCGACCGCGTCGCGCACGCAGGTGTTCCCGGAGTCGTAGGCGCCGTGTCCTTCGCCCTTGTAGGTGAGTTCGACCCCGACGCCCTTGCCGAGCGCCTCCGCCATCCGGGCGGCTCCCTCGTACGGCGTGGCCGGGTCGCCGGTGTTGCCGACGAGCAGCATCGGTGCCGCGCCGGGCGCGGCGACCTCGGGGTGGGCGGCCTCGCCGGGCACCGGCCAGCCGGTGCACCGCAGGAGGGGCCACAGGGTGCTCTCGCCGAAGACCGGTGAGGCGGCCTCGAACTCCGCCATCCGGTCCGCGATCCGGTCCAGGGTGTAGCGGTCGCTCCGGTCGGCACAGGTGATGGCGGTGTTGGCGTCCTGGAGGTCGCTGGTGGCCTCGGCGCGCTGTCCGTCCAGGATGTCGGCGAGCTTCAGCATCGTGGTGCCGTCACCGTCGGCCGCCGCCTCCAGCCCCACCCGGAGGGCCGGCCAGGAGGTCTCGGAATACAGGGCCGCGCTGACGCCCTGGAGCAGCAGGGAACCGGTGAGTTCACGGTCGTCGCCGGTGGGCAGCGGCCGCTCGTCGAGCCGGGCCTCCAGCTCCGTCACCAGCCGCTCCACCTCGTCGGCGCCGTCCCCCAGGGAGCAGCCCTGCCGGACGCACCACGCGGCGAAGTGGTCGAAGGCCAGCTGGAACCCCTTGGCCTGTGCCAGCGCGCCCTCCATCTGGTTCTGCGTGGGGTCCACGACGCCGTCCAGGACGGCCCGGCCGACGTTGCGGGGGAACAGATGGGCGTAGACCCCGCCGAGTTCGGTGCCGTAGGAGATGCCGAAGTAGTGCAGCACGTCGTCACCGAGGAGCCGGCGCATCAGGTCCATGTCGCGGGCGGTGTCGGTGGTCCTGACGTGCGGCAGGACGCGGCCGGAGTTCTTCTCGCAGGCCGCGACGTACTCCCGTCTCTGCTCCAGGAAGGCCTCGACCTCGTCCTCCCCGTCGTCCGGTGTGTCGTCCTGCCGGGACATCTCCTCCATGGCCTCGGCGTCCAGGCACCGCACACCGCTGCTCGCGCCGACCCCTCGGGGGTCGAAGGCGACCAGGTCGTAGCGGCCGCGCAGCTTCTCGTAGTCGCCGGCCGCGGCCGGCAGGGTCGTGACCCCGGACTCACCGGGACCGCCGAAGTTGAACAGCAGGGAGCCTATGCGCTCCCCGGCACCGCTGGAGCGGGCCCGTATGAGGGCGATGTCCATCGTGTCGCCGTCGGGCTCGTCCCAGTCGAGCGGGGCCCGCATGGTGGCGCACTGCCACGGGGTGCCGTCGGGCAGGGGGGCGGGGGCGTCTCCGCCGCCTTGAGCGGTCGAGGGAGCGGGGCAGTCGGCCCATTTCAGGGACTGGCTCCAGACCCGGCCGCGGTGACCGTCTTCCGCGCCGCCTCCCTCCCCGCCCCGCCCGCCCTCCCGGGCTCCCTGGCCGCACGCGGCGAGGGAGGCGGAGAGCAGAACGGCGCCGGACAGCAGGAAAGCAGCGGTTCTCGCGCGTTTGGTCGGCATGCGCCAAGCCTCCGGCCGACCCGTGCCACTCCGCACCGGCTCGCACCCATCCGGGGGAGGACCGGGGCGAGGCCGGACCGTCCGGGCCGACCGTGTCCCATTCCGCCCAACTGCCCTGACGTGGTGTTTTACAGTGTCATCCGCCAGTTCCGACGACAGGACCTGTGAGGTGTTCGCGACCATGCCGACCGAGACGTTCGAGTTTCAGGTGGAGGCCCGTCAGCTGTTGCAGCTGATGATCCACTCGGTCTACTCGAACAAGGACGTCTTCCTGCGGGAACTCGTCTCCAACGCCTCCGACGCGCTGGACAAGCTGCGTCTGGAGAAGCTGCGGGACGACTCGCTCGACGCCGACGTCTCCGACCTGCACATCGAGATCGACGTCGACCAGGACGCCCGCACCCTCACCGTGCGGGACAACGGCATCGGGATGTCGTACGACGAGGTCGGACGGCTCATCGGCACCATCGCCAACTCGGGCACCGCGCAGTTCCTGCGGGAGCTGAAGGAGGCCGAGGACGCGGCCGGGGCGGAGGGGCTCATCGGCCAGTTCGGCGTCGGGTTCTACTCCGGTTTCATGGTGGCCGACGAGGTCACCCTGCTGACCCGTCGCGCCGGCGAGGCCCGGGGCACCCGCTGGTCGTCGCGCGGCGAGGGCACGTACACGCTGGAGACGGTCGACGACGCGCCGCAGGGCACCTCGGTCACCCTCCACCTCAAGCCGGCCGACCCGGAGAACCAGCTCCACGACTACACCTCCCCGTGGAAGATCAGGGAGATCGTCAAGCGCTACTCCGACTTCATCACCTGGCCGATCCGGATGATGCCCGACCGCCCCGCCGACGCCGGCAGCGCTGAGGAGGCCCGGCCGGAGACGCTCAACTCGATGAAGGCGCTGTGGGCCCGGCCGCGCGACGAGGTGTCCGACGACGAGTACCACGAGCTGTACAAGCACATCGGCCACGACTGGCGCGACCCGCTTCAGACCGTCCGCCTCCAGGCCGAGGGCACCTTCGAGTACGAGGCGCTGCTCTTCCTGCCCGCCCACGCCCCCCACGACCTGTTCACCCGGGACTTCACGCGCGGCCTCCAGCTGTACGTCAAGCGCGTGTTCATCATGGACGACTGCGAGGCGCTGCTGCCGCCGTACCTGCGCTTCGTCAAGGGCGTCGTCGACGCGGCCGACCTCTCGCTCAACGTCTCCCGCGAGATCCTCCAGCAGGACCGCCACATCGAGATGATGCGGCGCCGGCTGACGAAGAAGGTCCTGTCCACGGTCAAGGAGATGAAGGCCAAGGACCCCGAGCGCTACACCACGTTCTGGCGGGAGTTCGGCACGGTCGTCAAGGAGGGACTCGTCACCGACGCCGAGAACCGGGACGCCCTGCTGGCCGTCGCGTCCTTCGCGAGCACCCACGACGACACCGAGCCCACCACCCTCCAGCAGTACGTGGAGCGGATGAAGGACGGGCAGGAGGAGATCTACTACCTGACCGGCGAGTCGCGGCAGAGCATCGAGAACTCCCCGCACCTGGAGGCCTTCCGCGGACGCGGCATCGAGGTCCTGCTGCTCACCGACCCGGTCGACGAGGTGTGGGTCGACGCCGTCGGCGAGTACGAGGGCCGGAAGCTGCGGTCCGTCGCCAAGGGCGACATCGACCTGGACACCGGGGGCGGCACCGAGGGCGCGCGCGAGAAGCGGGCCGAGGAGTACGCCGCGCTGCTCGCCTGGATGAAGGAGCAACTCGACGAGGACGTCAAGGAGGTCCGGCTCTCCTCCCGGCTCACCGTCTCACCGGCCTGCGTCGTCTCCGACGCCCACGACCTGACCCCGGCGCTGGAGAACATGTACCGCGCGATGGGGCAGGAAGTGCCCCGCGCCAAGCGGATCCTGGAGCTCAACCCGGACCACCGGCTGGTCGAGGGACTCCACCAGGCCCACCAGGACAGCGAGGACCCCGGCCGGCTCGCCGAGACCGCACAGCTCCTGTACGGCCTGGCGGTGCTCGCCGAGGGCGGCCGGCCCAAGGAACCGGCCCGGTTCGCGCAGCTGGTGGCGGACCGCCTGCACCGCGCGCTGTAACCCGCTCCCGGGACCGTCGTGCCGCCGCCGGCCACCCCGGCGGCGGCTACCAGGACCGGGCCGGAAGGGGGGCCCGAAGGGGCACCCGGGACGGAGCGACCCGCAGTCACCCGGGACGGGGCGAGCCGCGGATACCCGGCTTCCGCCCGGACACACCCGGCCGGAGCCGTTCGCGCCGTCGGTCACAGTGCCCGTCCCCGGTGCGTGCTCCGGGCCCCTCGGTGGTACCCGCACGACTGCGTGCGGCCACCGGGGCCGACCGGCCCGCCGGTCTCCGCACGGGCACGCCGCACACGGGTGTGCCGGCGATCGTGAAAGGAGATTCATGTCCGACGACGACGTGAAGAACGTCTTCGTGGTCGGTCTGGACGAGGCCAACCTTCCCACGCTCAAGGCCGTACCGGGCGCCGATGCGCTGCGCTTCCACGGACTGCTGACCCCCGAGGAACTCCAGGGCGGTGAGGTGTCGTTGCCCACGGTCATCGAGAAGGCGCAGAGCGTGCTGGACTCCTTCGACGGCAGCATCGACGCCATCGTCGGCTACTGGGACTTCCCGGTCAGCACGCTGGTGCCCCTCCTCGGCGAACGCTACGGCACCCGCACCACGAGCCTGGAGTCGGTCGTCAAGTGCGAGCACAAGTACTGGAGCCGGCTCGAACAGCAGAAGGTCACCGACTGCCACCCGCGTTTCGGCCGCGTCGACCTGTCCGCCGACCCGCCGCGCCCCCCGGACGGCGTCCGCTTCCCGATGTGGGTCAAGCCCGCGCTGTCCTACTCCTCGGAACTCGCCTTCGGCGTCGCCGACGAGGAGGAGTTCCAAGCAGCCGTCACCGAGATACGCCAGGGGATCTCCCGCGTCGGCCGCCCCTTCGAGAAGATCCTCGAACGGGTCGACGTCCCGCCCGAGATGGACGGCGTCGGCGGCCGGGTCTGCCTCGCCGAGGAGGCACTGACCGGCATCCAGGTCGCCGTCGAGGGCTACGTCCACCAGGGCGAGGTCACCGTCTACGGCACGCTGGACTCGATCGACTACCCGGACTCCCCGTGCTTCCTGCGCCACCAGTACCCCTCGACCCTGCCGCCGGACGTGATCGCCCGGCTCCACGACGTCACCGAGCGCGTGATGCGCCGCATCGGCTTCGACTCGGCGACCTTCAGCGTGGAGTACTTCTACGACCCGGGCACCCAGCGGATCGACCTGCTGGAGATCAACCCCCGCCACTCCCAGTCGCACGCCGAACTGTTCCAGTACGTGGACGGCGTGCCCAACCACCACTGCATGCTCGCGCTCGCCCTCGGCGAGGACCCGGCCATGCCCTATCGGCAGGGCCCGTACGCGATGGCGGCCAAGTGGTACCACCGCTGGTTCACGGACGGCGTCGTGCGCCGTGTGCCCTCGGCCGAGGAGATCGCCCGCATCGAGAGCGAGATCCCGGGCGTGCGGATCGACGTGGTCCCCGAGGAGGGGCAGCGGCTGTCGGACCTTTCCCAGCAGGACAGCTACAGCTACGAACTGGCGCACATCTTCACCGGGGGCGACGACGAGGACGACCTGCGCAGGAAGTACGACAAGTGCGTGGCGGCCCTCGGCCTGACCTTCGACGAGCCGCCGCGCGAACGGTGACCCCCGCAGCGACCGCGCGCCACCGCGCGCCGCCGCGAACCACCGTCAGCAGGGAGGAGAACGCCGGCCCATGCGTTACGTGACCCATCTGCCGTACGCGACGAAGGAGGAGGAGCACGTCCTCGTCCCCATGTCCGACGGCGTCCGCCTGTCCGCGCGGATCTGGCGCCCCACGTCGTCCGACCAGGAGCCCGTGCCCGCCGTCCTGGAGTACATCCCGTACCGCAAGCGGGACCTCACCGCCGTCCGCGACTCGGTCAACCACCCCTACATCGCCGGACACGGCTACGCCTGCGTCCGGGTCGACCTGCGCGGCACCGGCGACTCGGAGGGCGTCCTGACGGACGAGTACCTGGAGCGGGAGCAGGCCGACGCCGAGGAGATCCTGGCCTGGCTCGCCGAACAGCCCTGGTGCGACGGCAGCACCGGGATGATGGGCATCTCCTGGGGTGCCTTCGCCGCCCTCCAGGTGGCGGCCAGGCGTCCGCCGAGCCTGAAGGCCGTCGTCATCGCCTCCTTCACCGACGACCGGCACGCCGACGACATGCACTACATGGGCGGCGCGATGCTGTCGGACAACCTGGCCGAGGCGGGCACCATGTTCGCCTACGGCACCTGCCCGCCCGACCCCTCCCTGGTCGGCGACCGCTGGCGCGACATGTGGCTGGAGCGGCTGGAGCACACCCGGCCCTGGGTCGTGCAGTGGCTGCGCCACCAGCGCCGCGACGACTACTGGCGGCACGCCTCGGTCGCCGAGAACTACCAGGACGTACGGTGCCCGGTGCTCGCCTCCAGCGGCTGGGCGGACGGGTACTCCAACGCCGTCACCCGGCTGCTCGCCCACCTGGACGTGCCCCGCAAGGGACTGATCGGCCCCTGGTCGCACAAGTTCCCCCACGTCGGCGAGCCCGGCCCCGCCATCGGCTACCTCCAGGAGGTGGTGCGCTGGTGGGACCACTGGCTCAAGGGCGTCGACAACGGCGTCATGGACGGCCCCATGCTGCACACCTGGATGCAGGACAGCGTGCCACCGTCCACCTCGTACGAGGAACGGCCGGGGCGCTGGGTGGCGGAGCCGAGCTGGCCCTCGCCGAACGTCCACCCGGTCACCCGTCCGCTGACCCGGCACCGGATCGAGCCGCCCGCCGAACCGGGCGGCCGGCCGGCGCCGGAGGGGGCGGGGGAGGCGCTGACCGTGCAGTCGCCGCTGTCCGTCGGCCAGTTCGCGGGCAAGTGGGCCTCCTACAACGCGCCGCCGGACCTGCCCTACGACCAGCGGGAGGAGGACGGCGGCTCGCTCGTCTTCGAGACCGACCCGCTGCCCGAGCGGCTGGAGATCCTCGGTTCGCCGACCGTGGACCTCGACCTGTCGGTCGACGAGCCGGTCGCGATGGTCGCCGCCCGCCTCTCCGACGTCCGCCCCGACGGGGCCGCGACCCGGGTCACCTACGGCCTGCTCAACCTCACCCGGTGCGAGAGCACCGAGGAGCCCGAGCCGCTGGAGCCCGGCCGGCGCTACCGCGCCACCGTCCAGCTCAACGGAGTGGCGCAGAGCTTCCCGCCGGGGCACCGCATCCGGCTGTCCCTGTCCACGTCCTACTGGCCGCTCGCCTGGCCGCCGCCGAAACCGGCCCGGCTCGCCGTCCACGAGCGCACCAGCACGCTGACCCTGCCGGTCCGCCCGGCCGACCGGCCCGACGACACCGTGGCCGACCCGTTCGGCGAGCCGGAGGGCACCCCGCCGATCGACACGACCGCGCTGACCCCGCCGGAGGAACGCTGGGAGGTCCGGCGCGATCTGATCGGCTACAACGCCGAGCTGGACATCGTGAAGGACCGCGGTACGACGCGCTTCGAGGAGATCGGCCTCGACGTCGGGCGCCGGGCCAGGGAACGGTACGCGGCCGTCGCCGACGACTTCACGTCCGTCAGCGGCGAGTCGACGTGGACCATGCGTTTCCGGCGCGACGACTGGGACGTCCGCGTGGTCACCCACACCCGCCTCACCTGCGACGAGCGGGACTTCTTCGTGGACGCCACGCTCGACGGCTACGAGGGCGGCCGCCGGGTGTTCTCCCGGACCTGGAACGAGGCGGTCCCCCGCGACCTGCTCTAGCGACGGCGACGTCGGCGACGTCGGCGACGTCGGCGCGGGCCGCCCCCGGTGTCACGTCCGGTCCTCGTCGTCCCCGCCGGTGGGCCGGCGGTGCGACGCGAGGCCCGGGGCGGAGGGCGTGGTGTCGGCCTTCGCCGCGTCCGCGACGGCCTCGGCGGCGGCCTCCGCCGCCTGTGCCGCGTCGCTGGCGGTCCGGGCCGCCGTGTCGTCGTCCCTCGGCGTGTCACGGGTGGCGGGCGACGGGGGCAGCGACTCGGTGAAGGCCCGGGACACGCCTTGCAGCGCGGAGGTGATCTCGCTGGGGATCACCCAGAAGTTGTTGCCCTGGCCCTGGGCGAGCTGGGGCAGCGCCTGGAGGTACTGGTAGGCGAGGAGCTTGGGGTCGGGGTCGTTGCGGTGCACGGCCTGGAACACCTCGTCGATGGCCCGGGACTGGCCCTCGGCCTCGAGGATCGCGGCGGTCCGGTTGCCCTCGGCGCGCAGCACCGCGGCCTGCTTGTCGCCCTCGGCGGTGAGGATCTGCGACTGGCGCTGTCCCTCGGCACCGAGGATCGCGGCCCGCTTGTCCCGCTCGGCGCGCATCTGCTTCTGCATCGCCTCCTTGATGGACTGCGGGGGGTCGATCGCCTTGATCTCCACCCGGTTGACCCGCAGCCCCCACTTGCCGGTGGCGTCGTCCAGCACGCCGCGGAGCTGGCTGTTGATGGTGTCCCGCGAGGTGAGCGTCTTCTCGAGGTCCATGGACCCCACGACGTTGCGCAGCGTGGTGACGGTGAGCTGCTCGACCGCCTGGAGGAAGCTGGCGATCTCGTAGAAGGCCGCGCGCGGGTCGGTGACCTGGAAGTACAGCACGGTGTCGATCTCGACGACCAGGTTGTCCTCGGTGATGACCGGCTGCGGCTTGAAGGAGACGACCTGTTCCCGCAGGTCGATCAGCGGGTGGACCCGGTCGATGTAGGGGATGACGACGTTGAGGCCGGGGTTCAGGGTGCGGTGGTAGCGGCCGAGCCGCTCCACGTTGCGGGCGCGTGCCTGGGGCACGATGCGCACCGCCCGCACCACGGTGAAGATCGCGAGGACGGCGAGGATCAGGCCGGCGATGAGAGACGCGGAGAGGTCCATGGCTTCAGTCCCGGGGGTAGACGAGCGCGGTGGTGCCGTTGATCTCTATGACGTCGACGGTCGAGCCGGGTGCGATCACCAGGGTCTCGTCGTAGGCCCGGGCCGTCCACTCCTCGCCGTCGATCCGGACCCTGCCGCCCGTGCCCGACACCTCGGAGACGACGTGCGCGGCCTTGCCGACCAGGGCGTCCACACCGAACCGCGCCGACGGGGGCTTGAGCAGGTGGCGGACCGCGAGAGGCCGGACGAACAGCAGCGTGACGGTGGCGACGACGGCGTACACCAGCAGCTGGAACCCCAGCGGCAGCCCGATGGCGGCGGCTCCCGCGGTGACCAGCGCGGCCGCGCTCAGCATGCCGAGCGCGGCCGTCAGGGTGAAGATCTCCGCCACCGCCAGCACACCGGCGACGATCAGCCAGATCAGCCATGGGTCCATGACGCGCCTCTTCTCACCTGGGCGGGCGTGCGAGGGCATGAGCTGTGACGACGGGCCGTCGTGGAACGGCCGCGGCACCTTTGCGTTTATTTTACCTGATGTGTCAATGCTCACCCCGGCCGCCGGCCACGCTCCGGCCATGCACCCGTCTGCCCCGTCCGAGGACTGATTGCCGCGACACCGGGCACTCATGGCCGTCGACCGGGGTACCGGCCCGGGACGATCGTCACGAGCGGTGGCCTCCACGGCCCGGGAGTCACGAAGGAGTTGAGGCGGTGCTGTTCCTGCTGGCCGCCCACGCGGGGGTCGCCGCGGCGATCCCCTGGTGGCAGCGGCGGCTCGGCCGCGCCGTGTGGGCCGTGGCGGCCCTCGTCCCGCTGGCCACGGTCGCCTGGGCCGGCGCCCGCGCACCACGGGTGCTGGACGGCGGGGACCTCCGCGCGTCCCTGGAGTGGGCGCCGTCCCTGGGCCTGACCCTCGACCTGCGGCTGGACGCCCTGTCCCTGCTGATGCTGTGGATCGTCGCCGGCGTCGGGGCCCTGGTCCTGCTGTACTGCCGGTACTACGTCGAGCGGGACGCCGGCCGCCAGGCCGCCCTGCTGCTGGCCTTCGCCGGGTCGATGGCGGGCCTGGTCCTGGCGGACAACCTCTTCGTCCTGTACGTCTTCTGGGAACTGACGACCGTCGCCTCGTTCCTGCTGATCGCCGGGCGGGGGAGCACCGCCGAGGAGCGCCGGGCCGCCCGGCAGGCGCTGCTGGTGACCGTGGCCGGCGGCCTGGTCATGCTGCTCGGCCTGGTCGTGCTCGGGCGGGCCGCCGGGACCTACCGGATCTCGCAGATCGTCGCCGACCCGCCGCAGGGCGGCGCGGTGACCGCCGCGGCGGTCCTCGTCCTGGTCGGGGCGTTCGCCAAGTCCGCGCAGATGCCGCTGCACGGCTGGCTGCCCGCCGCCATGGTGGCCCCCACTCCGGTCAGCGCCTACCTGCACGCCGCCGCGATGGTCAAGGCCGGCGTCTACCTCGTCGCCCGCCTCGCGCCCGCCCTCTCCGACACCGGCCCCTGGCGCCCGCTGGTGCTCGGCGTCGGGCTCACCAGCATGGTGCTGGCCGCGTGGCGGGCCCTGCGCGCGACCGACCTGAAGCTGCTGCTGGCCTACGGAACCATCAGCGAACTGGGCCTGCTCATCGCGCTCCTGGGCGCCGGGACGCGTACCGCCGCACTCGCCGGGGCCGTGATGCTGCTCGCCCACGCCGCGTTCAAGTCGGCCCTGTTCCTGTCCGTCGGGATCATCGACCACCTCACGGGCACCCGCGACCTGAGGGAACTGTCGGGGCTGGGCCGTCGCATGCCGGCGCTGTGCGCGGTGGCCGCACTCGCCGCCGCCTCGATGGCCGGCCTTCCGCCGCTCCTCGGCTACCTGGGCAAGGAGGCCTACTTCGAGGCGTTCCTGCACGGCACCGAACTGGCCGGGCACGGCCCGCTCACGGCGGTGCTCGTCGTCGGCTCGGCACTGACCGTGGCGTACGCCGCGCGGTTCCTCCAGGGCGCCTTCGGCGGACCTCGCGGCGCGACGGCGGACCGGGCGCAGCCGCCGTCGGCCGGATTCCTCGCCCCGGTGGCCGTACTGGCGGCGGCCGGACTGGCCCTGGGCATCGGCTACGCGGGCACCGCGGCCGTCGCGACCGCGTACGCCGACGTCTACCCGCCGGGGGCCCACGGGCCGTACAAGCTGTCCCTGTGGCACGGTTTCACGCCCGTGCTGGGCCTGTCGGCCCTGAGCCTGGCGGCGGGCGCCCTGCTGCACGCGGGCCGGCGCTCCCTGCCCGCCCGGCCGCGGCTGCCGGACGCGCAACGCGTCTTCGACCGGGTGGTGGCGGCCGTCGGCCGGCTGGCCGTCGCCGTGACCCGCCGCACCCAGGTGGGGTCCCTGCCGCTGTATCTGACGGTGCTTCTGGTGACCGTGGTGGTGGTGCCCGGGGCGGCACTGCTGGCCGCGGCGCCGTCACCGGGTTCCCCGCGGGCCTGGTGGTCCCCGGTCGAACCGTTCCTGGCCGTCGTGGTGCTGACGGCCGCCGGGGCGGTGGTGGCCACCCGGCACCGTCTCACCGGCATCCTGCTGGCCGGCGCCGTCGGCTACGGCGTCGCCGGCGTGTTCCTGGTGCGGGGAGCGCCCGATCTGGCGCTCACCCAGTTCCTCGTGGAGACCATGACGCTGGTCGTCGTCGTCCTCGTCCTGCGCAGGATGCCGGCCCGGTTCAGCCCCGGCCGGACGCTGACCCGGGTGCGCGTGGTGCGGGCCTGCGCGGCCGGCGCGGTCGGTGTCCTGGTCACCTGCTTCGCCCTGGTGGCGTCCGCCGCGCGCACCGCGGAGCCGGTCTCGCGGGAGTACGCGCACCATGCCTCGCAGGCCGGCGCGCACAACATCGTCAACGCGATCCTCGTCGACTTCCGCGCGCTGGACACGCTGGGCGAGATCTCGGTGCTGCTGGTGGCGGCGGTCGGGGTGGTGAGCCTGGTCCGGGTGGGGGAGCGCGACGGCCCCCGGAGCCCCGGCGGCGGACGGCCGCGCGCGGTCTTCCCGACGGCGCACTGGGACGAGCCGGTGCGGACCTGGCTGCCCGGTGCCGGCGAACGGCCCGGCGGCGAGCGCTCCGTGCTGCTGGAGGTGGCCACCCGCCTGCTCTTCCCCTCCATCCTGGTGTTCTCCCTGTTCCTGCTCTTCTCCGGTCACTACCGCCCCGGCGGCGGCTTCGCCGGCGGCCTGGTGGCGGGCCAGGCGTTCGTGCTGCGGTACGTCGTCGGCGGGCGCGCCGACCTCGGGGCCGCGGTACGGGTGTCCTCGGGCGTGGTCGCGGGCCTGGGGCTGCTGCTCGCCGCCGCCGTCGGGCTGTTCCCGCTGCTGCTCGGCGGCACCCCGCTGGAGAGCACGGTGGTGACCGTGCACCCGCCGGTACTCGGCACGGTGAAGTTCGCGACGAGCCTGTTCTTCGACATCGGGGTCTATCTGCTCGTCGTCGGAGTCGTCCTGAAACTGCTGTCGGCGGTGGGCGTCTCACTCGGCCAGGACGCGACGGAGGGCGGTAGCCGGTGAACCCGATCGACGTGACGATGTCCCTGGCCGTCGGCGGCCTGTTCACCGTCGGCTTCTACCTCATGCTGCAACGCTCGGTGATGCGGATCCTGCTCGGCTTCATCCTCCTGGGCCACGGCACCAACCTGCTCCTCCTGGTCGCCGGGGGCACCCCCGGCCGCCCGCCCGTACTGAAGGGCGGCAGCACGGACCAGGCGGGGCTCGCCGACCCGCTGCCGCAGGCCATGGCACTGACGGCCATCGTGATCACCTTCGGCCTCACCGCGTTCCTGGCGGCCCTGGCCTACCGGTCCTGGCGCCTGACCGGGCACGACGAGGTGCGCGACGACGTGGAGGACCGGCGCATCGGCAGCGTCGGGGAGCGCGAGGAGGCCCACCCCGTCCCGGACCGGGGCACGGACGGCACGGCGGACGGGGGCGACCGATGACGGCGGCACTGCCCGCGCTGCCCGTGCTGCTGCCCGCGCTCGGCGCCGGCCTGTCCCTGCTCGGCAGGAACCGCGCGGTGGTGCGCGCCCTCGCCATCGGCGTCCTCACCGCGGTCGTCGCCTGCGGCGCCGTGCTCGTCGCCCTGGCCGACCGCCACGGACCACAGGTGGTGCACGTCGGAGCCTGGCCCGCGCCGCTGGGCATCACTCTGGTGGCCGACCGGCTGTCGGCCCTCCTGCTGACCGTGTCGGCGCTGGTGGCGCTCGCGGTGCTGGTGTTCGCCATCGGCCAGGGCACGGCGGAGGAACGGCACGCCTCGTCCGCGGTCTTCCACCCCGCCTACCTGGTGCTCGTCACGGGCGTCAGCCTCGCCTACCTCACCGGCGACCTGTTCAACCTCTTCGTCGCCTTCGAGGTGATGCTCGCCGCCTCCTACGTGCTGATCACGCTGGACGCCGACGGCAACCGCGTCCGGGCCGGCATGACGTACACCGTCGTGAGCCTGACGTCGTCGCTGCTGTTCCTCTCCCTGGTGGCCCTGGTCTACGCGGCCACCGGCACCGTCACCCTGGCCCAGCTCGGCCCCCGGCTCGCGGAACTGCCCGACGGCCTGCGCTCCGCGCTCGCCCTGCTGCTCCTGGCCGTGCTCGGCATCAAGGCGGCGATCGTCCCGCTGCACTTCTGGCTGCCCGACAGCTACCCCACCGCGCCCGCCCCGATCACCGCCGTCTTCGCCGCGCTGCTGACCAAGGTCGGCGTGTACGCCCTGCTGCGCACCCAGACGCTGCTGTTCCCCCGGACCGAGGCGTGGACCCTGCTGGCCTGCGCCGCGATCGTCACCATGGTCGTGGGCATCCTCGGCGCCCTCGCGCAGGACGACCTCAACCGGCTGCTGTCCTTCACCCTCGTCAGCCACATCGGCTTCATGCTGTTCGGCCTGGCCCTCTTCGACACCCCCGGAGTGACCGGCACCATCCTCTACGTCGTCCACCACATCGTCGTCCAGGCCGCCCTGTTCCTCGTCGCGGGTCTCGCCGTGCGCCGCACCGGGACCGCCGCGCTGCACCGCATGTCCCGGCGGCCACCGCCCGGCACGGCGGCCGCCGTGCTGTTCGTCGTGCCCGCCCTCAGCCTGTCCGGCATCCCGCCGTTCTCCGGTTTCGTCGCCAAACTCGCCCTGCTGGAGGCCGGTGTCGCACAGGGCGGGCCGACGGCGTACGCGCTCGCCGCCGCGGCCCTGCTCACCAGCCTGCTGACCCTCTGTGCGATGACCCGGGCGGGGACGGCGATGTTCCTGGGACGGCCGTCGGAACCCGCTCGGCCCCGCCCGTCTAAGCCCGCCGCCCCCGCCCGCCGCCGGCGTGCACGCGGCGCCCGGCTCATGCTCGCCGCGACGGCCGGCATGGCGGCGACCGGGGTCGCGGTCGCCGTGTGCGCGGGCCCGCTCGCCCGGCTCGGTGAGCGCGCCGCCGACGATCTGCTCCACCCGCGCGCCTACCGGTCCGCCGTCCTGGGGGAGGGAGAGCGGTGAACCGGGCCACCGGCCGTCCGGGGCGGACCCACCGGGTGCTGAGCCATCTGCCCATGATCGGCTGGCTCTGGCTGCTGTGGGTCCTGCTGTGGGGAGCCACGACAGCGGTGGTGCTCGTCGGCGGACTGCTCGTCGCCGTCGCCGTGGTGCTGGCCTTCCCGCTGCCCGCCGTCCGGCCGTCCGCCGTGCCGAGGCCGCTGCGGGCCGGGCGGCTGCTGCTCCACCTGGTCGCGGACCTCGTCGTGTCCGGGTGCACCGTCGCCTGGCAGGTGGTCAGACACGGCGGAAAGGTCTCCTCGGCGATCATCGAGGTGCCGCTGGAGACCGACAGCGATCTGCTGATCACGGCCGTCGCCGAGGTGACCACCATGACCCCCGGCACCCTCGTGGCGGAGATCGACCGGCGCCGCGGGCGGCTGTACGTCCACGCGCTGCCGGTCCGCGACCGGCGGGACATCACCCATCGCCGCGACGAAGTCCGGGCCGTGGAACGCCGGGTCGTCCGCGCCGTCGTCCTCCGCCACGAGGGCGACGGCGACGGGGGCGCACCGGCACCGGAGCGCCCGGACGGCACACCGCGGCACGGCCGAGGGAGGAACCCGTGACCGTCCTGTACGTCGTCACCCTGGCCATGGTCGTGGCGGCCGGCCTGCTCACCCTGGTGCGCCTGGTCCGCGGCCCGCGGGCGCTCGACCGCATCCTGGCCCTGGACGTCCTCGTCACCATGTCCATCGCCGCGACCGCCGTGGGGATCACGCTGCGCGGCGACCCCACCGCCGTCCCGGTCCTGGTCGTCCTCGCCCTGCTGGCCTTCATCGGGTCGATGACGGCGGCCCACCTGATCGAGAAGCGGGAGGGCATGCGATGACCGACTGGCGCGACGTCGTCACCGCCTTGCTGTTCCCCGCCGGGGCCGCCTTCTGCCTCCTCGGCGCCCTGGGCCTGGTCCGCTTCCCGGACACCGCCAGCCGGCTCCACGCGGCCGCCAAGGCCCAGACCCTCGGCCTGCTGCTCCTCCTCGTCGGAGCGGCCGCGCAGACATCCCCGGGCCACGCCCCGGTCCTGCTCCTCGTGGCCTTCTTCCAGTTGCTCACCGCCCCGATCACCAGCCAGGTCATCGGCCGCGCCGCCTACCGCACCCACGGCCTGGAACGCCGGCGGCTGGTCCGCGACGAACTCGCCGACCGCCTCGCACGCGACGGCACGCCCCTGCCCGGAGGAACCAGGTCCCAGGACGCCGGGGAATCCGAGGACGGCGAGGACGGCGAGGACGCCGAACGCTGACGCGACGTCACGGTGACGGCGTGTCCGCCCGGCCCGGCGGGGCACTGGGAGACGATGGACGTTCCTGGGAGGTCGTCGTCCGGCGAGGGAGCCGGACCCGGACGGAGGGGTCGAGTGGACCAGCGGGAAACACTGCGGCGCGGCACGGCGCAGACCACGGCAGCGGGCCCGGACCCACGGCGGCGCATCCCCCGCACCGACGCCCTGCTGCGGGACCCGCGCCTGGCGTCGGCCGCGGAGCGGCTCGGGCCCACGGCCGTGAAGGCGGCCGTCCACCGGGCACAGCAACGCGCCCGCGACGGCTCCGTCGCGCCGGAGCGGGTGGCCGACACGGCACTCGCCCTGCTGCCGCGCACGGCCGGCGGGCTGCGGCCGGTGATCAACGCCACCGGCGTGCTGCTGCACACCAACCTCGGGCGGGCGCCGCTGTCCCACGCCGCCCGGCAGGCCGTCCAGGAGGCGGCCGGACCCACCGACGTCGAACTGGACCTGGGCACCGGCGTACGGGCCCGCCGCGGCCGCACCGCCCTGGCCGCCCTCCGTGACCGGGTGCCGTCCGCCGAGGCCGCACACGTCGTCAACAACGGCGCGGCCGCCCTCGTCCTGGCCGCCACCGCCCTGGCCGCCGGCCGGGAGATCGTCGTCAGCCGGGGGGAGATGGTGGAGATCGGCGACGGTTTCCGCCTGCCGGACCTGCTGGTATCCACCGGAGCACGGCTGCGCGAGGTGGGCACGACCAACCGCACGACCACCGCGGACTACGCGCAGGCCCTCGGCCCGGAGACGGCGTTCGTGCTCAAGGTGCACCCGTCCAACTTCCGTATCACCGGCTTCACCCGCGCGGCCGCCGTCGGCGATCTCGCCGGCCTGGGCGTCCCCGTCGTCGTCGACATCGGCTCCGGCCTGCCCACCCCCCATCCGCTGCTGCCCGAGGAACCCGACGCCGACTCCCAGCTCCGAGCGGGCGCCGCCCTCGTCACAGCCAGCGGCGACAAACTGCTGGGCGGCCCGCAGTGCGGACTGCTGCTGGGCCGCGAGGAGATGATCCGCACCCTGTCCCGGCATCCGCTCGCCCGCGCCCTGCGCGTGGACAAGCTCACGCTGGCCGCGCTGGAGGCGACGCTGACCGGCCCGGCGACCCCCACGGCCGAGGCGCTGGCAGCCGATCCGGCGGCGCTGACGCGCCGCGCCGGCCGGCTCGCCGCCGCACTGGCCGCCGACGGCGTCGACGTCCGGGCCGTCGACAGCACCGCGACGGTGGGCGGCGGCGGAGCGCCCGGCGTGACCCTGCCCAGCGCCGCGCTGTCCCTGCCCGAGCACTGCGCCGCCGCCCTGCGCACCGGTCCGGTCGCCGTCGTCGGGCGGCTGGAGGCGGGCCGGTGCCTGCTCGACCTGCGGTCCGTGCCCGAGGAGGACGACGAGCGGCTGGCGGCGGCCGTGCGGGCGGTGGCGGACGCGGGGAGGTCGCCGGAATGCGGGTAGTGGCCACCGCGGGGCACGTAGACCACGGCAAGTCGGCGCTGGTGCGGGCGCTGACGGGGATGGAACCCGACCGCCTCGAGGAGGAGCGGCGCCGGGGGCTGACGCTGGACCTGGGCTTCGTGTGGACGCGGCTGGACGCCCCCGGCGCCGACGGCCCGGAGGGGGAGCACCTGGCCTTCGTGGACGTGCCCGGGCACGAGCGTTTCGTCGCCACCATGCTGGCCGGCGTCGGACCCGTCCCCGCGGTGCTGTTCGTCGTCGCCGCCGACCAGGGCTGGCAGCCGCAGTCGCAGGAGCACCTGGAGATCCTGCACGCGCTCGGCGTGCGGCACGCCGTCCTCGCGGTGACCCGCAGCGACCTCGCCGACCCCGGCCCCGTGCGGGCGGACGCGCTCGAGCGCATGGCCGCCACCTCGCTGCGCACCGTGCCGTCCGTCGCGGTCAGCGCGGTCACCGGCGACGGACTGGACGACCTGCGTGCGGAGCTGGCCCGGCTGGCCCGGGCGCTGCCCGACCCGCCCGCCGACGCGGCCGTACGGCTGTGGCTGGACCGGGCCTTCACCGTGCGCGGCCGGGGCACGGTGGTCACCGGCACACTGGCCGCCGGAACCCTCCGGGTCGGCGACCGCCTCGTGACGGGTGCGGGCACGGCCGGGCTGCGCGTACGCGGGCTGCAATGCCTGCACGAGGAGCGCACCGCCGTACGCGGCGTGGCCCGGGTGGCGGTCAACGTGCCCGGCGCGGCCGACGGCGAACTCGGCCGCGGGAGGGTGCTGCTGACCCCGGACCGCTGGCTGCTGACCGGGCAGCTCGACGCCCGGGTCACCGGGACGCCCGTACCCGACCTGCCCCGGCACGTGACCCTGCACATCGGCACCGCCGCGGTGCCGGTGACCGTCCGCCCGCTCGGCACGGACACCGCCAGGCTGACCCTCGCCCGGGAACTGCCGCTGCGCGTCGGCGACCGGGCCGTCCTGCGGGAACCGGGCGGCCGGCGCGCGCCGTGCGGTGTCACGGTGCTGGACGTGCGCCCGCCCCGGCTGGCCCGGCGCGGCGCGGCCCGGGCCAGGGCGGGGGAACTCGCGGGCATGACCGGCCGACCCGACGGCGCGGCGGAACTGCGGCGGCGCGGGATCGTGCGCCGAGCCGAGCTGGAGGCCATGGGGGTGCCGGCCCCCGCCGCGGCCGTGGCCGGGGACTGGCTGGCCGACCCGGGCCACTGGAGGGCACTGGGCGACCGCCTGGCCGCCGAGGTGGCCCGGCACGCGGAGCGCCATCCGCTGGACCCGGGCCTGCCCACCGAGGCCGCCCGGCACCTGCTCGGCCTGCCCGACCGGGCTCTCGTCGACGCCCTCGCCGCAGCCGCCGGCCGGCACCGGCTGCACAGCGCGCACGGCCGGCTGTACGGCCCCGAGGCCACCCGGCCCACGCTGCCGCCCGCCGTCCGGAAGGCCGTCGACGCCGTACGACGGGAGCTGGAGCACGCGCCGTTCCGCGCCCCGGAGGCCGGCCGGCTGGCCGAACTCGGACTGGACCGCAGGGCGTTGGCGGCGGCGGTCGCGGCGGGCGAACTGCTGCGGGTCGGCGACGGCATCGTCCTGCTGCCCGGCGCCGACCGGCGGGCCGCCGCCGTCCTGGGCGAGCTGCCGCAGCCGTTCACCCTCAGCGAGGCCCGCAAGGCCCTCGACACCACACGCCGGGTGGCCGTCCCCCTGCTGGAGCATCTGGACGCCCGCGGCTACACCGAACGGCTGGACGCCCGGCACCGCCGCTGCCCGGGCGACTCCGGGAGCGGAGGCGGACGGGAATCGAACCCGCCTGCCCGAGATCCTCGGGCACCTCGGTTTTGAAGACCGGGAGGGCCACCAGGCACCCACACGCCTCCACCGCGCGCCCAGGCTACCGGACACCCATCGCCGCCACGGCACGACCACCCCGTCACCGCACCAGGGAGACACCGATGACGACGACCAGTCAAAGCCCCGTGCGCCTCACGCAGTTCGCCCACGGCGGCGGCTGCGCCTGCAAGATCCCGCCGGGGGAGCTGGAGGCCGTGCTCGGCGGCCTGGCGGCACCGCCGGCGACGGGCGGTGACACACCGCTCCTGGTCGGCACGGCCACCGGCGACGACGCGGCCGTGGTCGCGCTGCCCGCGCCGGACGGCGAACGGACGCAGGCGATGGTCTCCACGGCCGACTTCTTCACCCCCGTCGTCGACGACCCCTACGACTGGGGCCGCATCGCCGCCGCCAACGCCCTGTCCGACGTGTACGCCATGGGCGGCCGGCCGGTCCTCGCCGTCAACCTCCTGGCCTGGCCCCGCGACGTCCTGCCCTTCGACCTCGCGCGCGAAGTGCTCCGCGGCGGCCTGGACATCGCCGCGCAGGCGGGCTGCCACGTGGGCGGCGGTCACAGCGTCGACGACCCGGAACCCAAGTACGGCATGGCCGTCACCGGACTGGCCGACCCCGGACGGCTGCTGCGCAACGACACCGGACGGCCGGGCATGCCCCTGTCGCTGACGAAACCCCTCGGGCTCGGAGTGCTCAACAACCGGCACAAGGTCACCGGCGAGCGGTTCGAGCAGGCGGTGGCCACGATGGTGACGCTGAACCGGGACGCCTGTGCCGCCGCCCTGGCCGCCGGGGCGACCTGTGCCACGGACGTCACCGGGTTCGGCTTCCTCGGGCACCTGTACAAGCTGGCGCGGGCGTCGGAGGTGACCGCCGTCGTCGACACCGCCGCCGTGCCCTACCTCGACGGGGCGCGGGAGGCGGTCCGGGACGGGTTCGTCAGCGGCGGCACCCGGCGCAACCTGGAGTGGGTGGCGCCGTTCACCGACTTCGGCGGTGCCGACGCCGACACCCGGTTCCTGCTGGCCGACGCCCAGACCTCCGGCGGACTGCTGGTGGCCGGGGAGGTGCCGGGAGCGCCGGTCGTGGGCGAACTGGTGCCGCGCGGGGCGGAGCCGGTCGTCCTGCGGTGAGGCGTGCCCGCTGGGGACGGTCCTGCGCCCCCGGCGGGTCGGTCACGGGGCGGGCGCGGCAGGCGGGCGGCTCCGCCGTGCAGGTGAGGCCTCACCGTCCACGTCCAGGGGCGGGCCGGTGCCCCGCCGCCGCGCGCGTCAGGAGCCCCGCTCGTCCTCCCCGTGCCCGCCGGAGCGCGAGGACGCCGCCAGTCGCTCCCGCTGCGGCACGACCGTGTACTTGGGGTCCCGGGCCGAGGCCACCCCGGCGTGGAAGACGCCGAACCTCAGGGCCGCCGAGCCGGCCAGCAGCGCGGTGCCCGCCACGGCGGCCGGCACCCGGCCCCGCCGGCCCGCGCACGCCGCAAGGGCCGCGCCGCCCGCCGTGAGCATCTCGGCGGCGCGCAGCAGCCGGTGCGGCAGGCCCTGCTCGAACGGTTCGGCGGCCAGGCCCATACGACGCTTCATCAGCCGGAAGCCGCCGAGCTCCAGGGCCGCGCCCAGCACGGCCATGCGCCGCGCGGGAGCGGCCTGCCGCACCGGCGCGCAGGCCAGCGCCAGCCCCGCGGCGGCCGTCGCGCCGGACCCGGCGAAGACGAACGGCAGCTCGCGATGGCCCTCGTGCCACGACGGCACCGCGGTGTCCGAGACCAGCACGGCGGTGTAGGTGGCGACGGCCGGGCCGAGCGCCGCGGCGGTCGCCGTCGCGGCGGCCCCGGCGATCCGGTACCGGCCCGCGACGTCGGCGGCAGCGGCGGCGGCCGTCAGCGGCGCGTAACCGGCCAGCAGCCAGGAGCCCACGCTCATCGGGGAGGTCGGTTTGAAGACGCGGAGCATGTTGAGGAACCGGGCCGGACGGCCGAGGTCGTGCACGAGCGCGGCCAGCGAGGCCGTGACGGCGCCCGCCGCGCCCAGCTTCGCCACCCGGGCCAGCGCGGGCCGGCCGGTGGCGTCGGCTCCGGCGGCCAGCAGCGACGACGCGCCGGCCAGGCCTCCGAGGTAGAGGTAGCCCGCGATGTCCAGGGCCTGCCACGTGGGCTCGTTCAGGACCGGCTTGCCGTAGTACGAGGAGAACGTCGCCTCGGGCACCATCGCCTGCTCGCCCCGGCGGCGGCGCCTGCGTCCGGGCCCGGCGCCGGTGCGGGCCTCCCGCCCGGGCCCGGCGCCCTCCATTCCACCGCGGGTGACGTCGGACCCGGTCATCGGCGCCTCCCGGCGAAGCTCACGGCCGCCAGCGCGGCGAGCGAGGCCGCGGCCGCGGCGGCGTGCCGCCACATGGCGGGCAGGTCGCGGGTGGTGACGACCGGGTCGGGCGGCAGTCCGTAGACCTCCGGCTCGTCCAGCAGCAGGAAGAACGCGCCGTCGCCGCCGACGCCGTCGTCCGGGTCCGCGCCGTACAGCCGGGCGTCGGGGACTCCCGCGGCGTGCAGCTGGGCCACGCGGCCGGCCGCTCGTTCGCGGAGTTCCTCCAGCGGGCCGAACTGGATGGAGTCGGTCGGGCAGGCCTTGGCGCACGCGGGCTCCATGCCGGCCCCCAGCCGGTCGTAGCACAGGGTGCACTTCCAGGCGCGCCCGTCGTCGGGGCGCTGGTCGATGACGCCGTACGGGCAGGCCGGCACGCAGTACCCGCAGCCGTTGCAGACGTCCTCCTGCACCACGACCGAGCCGAACTCGGTGCGGAACAGCGACCCGGTGGGGCACACGTCGAGGCACGCGGCATGCGTGCAGTGCTTGCACACGTCGGACGACATCAGCCAGCGCAGCTCGGTACGCCCGTCGGGCGCCACCGGCGAGACGCCGCCCGCGGGGGCGCCCGCCGGCGCGGCCCCGGGCGGGGGCGCCGTCGCGCCGGGACCGGGTGAACCGGGGGAGGCGCCCAGGCTCCGGGCGGCGGCGAAGACGTCCGTGTCCTCGTGGCCGACGCCGGGCTCCTGGCCGCCGAGCGGCTTGCGCTGCTCGATGAAGGCGACGTGCCGCCAGGTGTCGGCACCGAGCCCCGCGGAGTTGTCGTACGACATGCCGGTCAGTTCCAGACCGTCCTCCGGGATGGCGTTCCACTCCTTGCACGCCACCTCGCAGGCCTTGCAGCCGATGCACACCGATGTGTCGGTGAAGAACCCCATGCGCGGCGGGGCGTCCTCGTGACCGGCCGCCGCGGCCACGTCGGGCTGCGGCCCGGAGAGCAGCCCGCCGCGCCCGTCGCCCTCGCTCCTCGCGCCCCGTCGTGGGCCGGTCCGGCCCGGCCCGGCCTCCTCGCACTCCGTCACGGTGTGCCGTCCTCTCGCCGCACGCTCTGCACCGGCCGCCGCTCGGGCTCCCCGGCCGCCGTTCGTCTCCTCGTTGGACGTTCGTCCCGAGCCCGGCCCGGGTGCCCGGGGCTCGCGCGCCCGAAACGGCGGACGCCGACCGGCGGCGGCGTCAGCCGTCCTCGCCGCCCTCGCCCCCTTCGGCTGATGACCCTTTCCACCCGGATGGCTGAGACGGCTGTCCACCCGGATGGCTGAGACGACAGGGGAGGGGTTTCCTCCGCCGACGGGGTTCTGGTTACGCTCGGGGCGGAGTGCTTGGGAAGCAGGCGCTGCCCCGGGGCGGGCCCGAGCGGCCTGCCCGCGGCTCGCGTTCCGTCTGCCTTCTCCGCATGGGGGTTCCCGTCCATGAAGCAGCTTCCCCGGCGACCCGACGAGTCGGCCGCGCCGCCGGAGCCGACCGCTTCCCGCCTCGTCGAGAGCGCCGCGCAGTGGCCGCAGGAGGAACTCGACCTGCGCAACCGCAAGCTGGGCCACGAGCGGGTGGCCCGCGCCCAGGAGATCGTGGCCGGGCGCTACGACCTCGATGGCGCCGAGGAGGCCCTGGACCTGCTGAAGTCCGTCTCGCAGCAGTGCAACGTCAAGCTCCACACCCTGGCGGACGCCCTGGTCCGCGTGCCCGGCCCCGATCAGGACTCGGCCGTGTGGTTCCCGGGCCGAAGGCGGCACGGTCCGCCCCCGCTGCCCGGCCTCGCCGTGGACCACGGCTCACGCGGCAGCCAGGGAGCCGTCCTCCAAGCGGCGCTGAACCGGCTGCTGGCCGTCATGCAGACCCCGATGGGGAACGTCCAGCTCGCGGACGGCGACCGACTGCGCCTGGCCCGACACCGCGGCCTGAACAGGTACTTCACCGACTTCTTCGCCTTCGTGGACGCCCCGACCACCACCTGCGCACAGGCCGCGGCGGAGCGCCGCCAGGTCACCGTGCGGGACGTGGCGAGCTCGGCCGTCTTCGACGAGGCGTCCCGGTACGCGATCCTCCAGACCGGCAGCCGGGCCGCGCACAGCGTCCCCCTCGTGGACGGCAGGGGCGCGGTGGTCGGCATGGTCTCCTCCCACCACGAACGCCCTCTGACCCGCGTCACCGCCGCGCAGCTCGCGGCCCTGAAGCGGACCGGGAGCGATGTGGGGCGCTGGCTGGCCTGGCACTGGCACACCGTCGTCCTGGACGCCCTGGAGCACCTCCACGCCACCGCGGCGGAGTCGCGCTGAGGCCGCCCGGCCGGACGCTCACCGAGGCCGAGCCGGGCCGAGGCCGGCCGGTGGGCTCAGCCGCGACGGGCCGCCCACCGGCCGGCCTCGGCCCGTGCGCTCGGATCAGCGGCCGTCGGCGGCCCGCCACTGCGTGGTGGGTTGCAGCACCGCCTCCGCCAGTGCGCGGGTCCGCAGCTCGGTGACGGCCTGGTACTCCGGGTCGGCCACCATCCGGCTGAACGCCTCGCGGCTCGGGTAGCGGACGAGGATCACCGCGTCCCAGGCCTGTCCCTCCTCGGCGACCAGCGGCGTGGCCCCCTCTCCCGCGTACAGCACCTCCCCGCCGTAACGCGGCAGGAACGTCTTGGCGAGATGCCGCGCGTACTCCTGGTAGTGCCGCTCGCCCCCCGGCGCGAAGCGCAGGAGGTTGAGCATCACGACCGGACCGCCGGGGTCCTCGGACAGCAGGCGCTTGAGATCCGCGCCCTTCGGGTCGACCGCCATGAATGGCCCCCTTCGTGAGAAGTCGCCGCCCGCACCGGAAGCGGCGGCGCGCCGAGCATACCGGACGGTATGTCGCGGCGGTCCGGTGGGGACGTGGGCCGTTCGCGCCGCGGGAGCGGGGCGACGGGCACCCGTATGGCCGTACCGCCGACGGTTTACGGGCCCGTCGGTGAGGCAACCCGACCGACCACTGAATCTCCCTCGATCAGGAGCTGCTCATGACCCAGGTCTCCGACTACGTACTGCAACGCCTGACCGAGTGGGGTGTCCGGCGTGTGTACGGATACCCCGGTGACGGCATCAACGGCCTGCTGGGCGCTTTCGACCGTGCCGAGGGGGACCCGGAGTTCATCCAGGCCCGGCACGAGGAGATGTCGGCGTTCATGGCGTGCGCGCACGCCAAGTTCACCGGGGAGGTGGGCTGCTGCGTGGCGACCTCCGGCCCCGGTGCCATCCATCTGCTCAACGGCCTGTACGACGCCAAGCTCGACCACCAGCCCGTGGTCGCCGTCGTGGGCCAGCAGAAGCGGCTCAGCCTCGGCACCCATTACCAGCAGGAAGTGGACCTCGAGCGGCTGTTCGCGGACGTCTCCGAGTTCTGCCAGATGGTGGTCCACCCGGCGCAGGCCCGGCATGTGATCGACCGGGCGTTCAAGACGGCGCTGACCACGCGCGGGGTGGCGACGATCATCATCCCGAACGACGTGCAGGAGGAGGAGGCGCAGCCGTCGCCGCCGAAGAAGCACGGTTCGGTGTTCTCCAGCGTCGGCTGGAGCCGCCCGCGGGTCCTGCCCGACCCGGATGAGCTGCGCAAGGCGGCCGACGTCCTCAACGAGGGCGACAAGGTCGCCATGCTCGTCGGGCAGGGCGCGGCCGGCGCCCAGGCCGAGGTCCTGGAGGTGGCCGAGCTGCTGGGGGCCGGGGTGGCCAAGGCGCTGCTGGGGCGCGAGGTGCTGCCCGACGAGCTGCCGTTCGTCACCGGGCCGATCGGCCTGCTCGGGAGCAAGGCCAGTGACGACATGATCCGCGGCTGCGACACCCTGCTGATGGTCGGCACCAGTTTCCCGTACTCCGAGTGGCTGCCCGACGAGGGCCAGGCCCGGGGCGTGGAGATCGACATCGACGGGCGGATGATCGGCATCCGCTACCCGATGGAGGCCCATCTCGTCGGTGACGCCAAGGAGACGCTCCAGCAGCTGATCCCGCTGCTGCGGCGCAAGGAGGACCGCTCCTGGCGCGAGAAGATCGAGAAGGACGTCGCCGAGTGGAACGACGTGGTCGAGAAGTGGGCCGGGCAGCACTTCGAGAACACGATCAATCCGCAGGCGGTGGCCTCGGAGCTGTCGCCCCGGCTGCCGGACCGCACGATCCTGACCGCCGACTCGGGCTCGGGCACCAACTGGTGGGCGCGCAACATCAAGCTCCGTGACGGCATGCACGCCTCGCTGTCCGGCACGCTGGCCACCATGGGCCCGGGCGTGCCGTACGCCATCGCCGCCCGGTTCGCCTACCCGGACCGCCCGGTCATCGCGTTCGTCGGGGACGGGGCGTTCCAGATGAACGGCATGAACGAGATGATCACCGTCAAGCGGTACTTCGACCGGCTGGCCGGTTCTCCGCCGTTCATCTTCTGCGTCTTCAACAACCAGGACCTCAACCAGGTCACCTGGGAGCAGCGCGCCATGGCCGGCGACCCCAAGTACCCCGGCTCCCAGGACATCCCCGACATCCCGTACGCGGCCTACGCCCAGCTGATCGGCCTGAAGGGCATCGTGTGCGAGGACCCGAAGAAGATCGGCGCGGCCTGGGACGAGGCCCTGGCCTCCGACGTGCCGGTGGTGCTGGAGTTCAAGGTCGACGCCGAGATCGCGCCGATCCCGCCGCACATCATGGCCGAGCAGGGCAAGAAGGCGGCCAAGGCGGCGCTGCGCGATCCCGAGAAGACGGGGATCACCGCCAAGGGCGTACGCCAGAAGCTCACGCAGTACGCCGAGCACCTGCCCGGCCGGGGGAGCTCATGAGCCGTCGGAACGGACCGCGCGCGGCGGCCGAGGTCGTCGTGGTGACGGGCGCCTCCGGCGGTGTCGGCCGGGCCACCGCCCGGGCCTTCGCCGAGCGCGGCGCGACGGTCGCGCTGCTGGCCCGTGGCCAGGAGGGCCTGGAAGGCGCCGCCCGCGACGTGCGCGAGGCGGGCGGCGAGGCCCTCCCGCTGCCGGTGGACGTCTCCGACGCGGAGGCCGTCGACGCGGCCGCCGAGCGCGTGGAGCGCGAACTCGGGCCGATCGACGTGTGGGTCAACGCCGCGTTCTCGACCGTGTTCGCGCCGGTCATGGAGGTCCGGCCCGAGGAGTACCGCCGGGCCACCGAGGTGACGTACCTCGGTTTCGTGCACGGCACCCAGGCCGCCCTGCGCCGGATGAAGCCGCGCGACCGGGGCACCGTCGTGCAGGTCGGCTCCGCCCTGGCCTACCGCAGCGTGCCCCTGCAAGCGGTGTACTGCGGTGCCAAGCACGCCATCAATGGGTTCACCGAGTCCCTGCGGTGCGAGCTGCTGCACGAGGGCAGCGGCGTGCACGTCACCATGGTGCAGCTGCCCGGTCTGAACACCCCGCAGTTCAGCTGGGTGCTGACCCGGCTGTCCCGGCATCCGCGGCCGGTGCCCCCGGTCTACCAGCCCGAGGTCGCCGCCCGGGGCATCGTGTACGCGGCCGACCATCCCAGGCGGCGCGAGCACTGGGTCGGCGGCTCCACCGTCGCCACCCTGCTGGGCCAGCGGATCGCGCCGGCCCTGCTGGACCGGTACCTGGCCCGCACGGCCTACGACTCCCAGCAGACGGACGACCCGGTCACCGACTCCCGTCCGGTGAACCTCTGGGAACCCGCCGACGGCACGGCGGGCCATGACCACGGGGCGCACGGCGTCTTCGACGAGGAGGCGCACGGGCGCAGTGTGCAGCTGTGGCTGTCCCGGCACCGCAGGCCCCTCGCCGTGGGGGCCGCGCTGGCCGGCGGTGCCGGCACGGCGCTCGCCGCCGGGCTGCGCACGAACGGTCAGGGCAGGTCGGTCGCGTCGTTGAGGCGGACCGCGCATTCCAGCAGCAGGGCGTGGACGAAGGCCTGGGGCAGGTTGCCGCGCAGCTGACGCTGCCGCACGTCGTACTCCTCGGCATACAGCCCGGGCGGCCCGCAGGCCGCCCGGGTCCTTTCGAACCAGCGGAAGGCGCGGGCGCGGTCGGCTTGGCGGTCGGCGGCGAGCGCCATGTGGAAGCCGCACAGCAGGAACGCGCCCTCTGCGTCGCCGAGCGGGACGCCGCCGTGCTCGAACCGGTACAGGTAGCCGTCCTGGGACAGCCGGTCCTCGATCCGGGTGCGGGTGAGGACGGCGCTCGGGTCGTCGGCGGCCGTGCAGCCCCGCGCCAGCGGCACCAGCAGGGCAGCCTCCGGCCCGTCGTCGTCGGCCGCCCGGCGCCAGAACCCGTCCGGGTGCAGGCAGCGCCGGCGGGTCTCGGAGAAGACCCGTTCGGCCAGGTCGGCGCAGCGCCGGCCGTCCGCGCCGGGCAGGACGTCCGCGGCGCGGCGCAGTCCGCACACGACACTGAGCCGGGAGTGGGTCCACCAGCGGTCCTCCAGTTCCCACAGGCCCGCGTCGGGCTCCCGCCAGCGCCGGGCCACGGCCTCCACCGCGGTCCGTGCGGCCCGTACCGCGTCGGGGTCCAGGCGGTCGTGGCGGGCGGCGGCCGCGAACAGCTGGAGGGCCTCGCCGAAGGTGTCGAGCTGGAACTGGGCCGCCGCCTCGTTGCCGATCCGGTCGCTGCCGCCCGGGTAGCCGGGCAGGGCCAGGCCGTGTTCCCCGGGCATCGGCTCACCGGCGACCGTGTAGGCGGGCCGGAGCCCGTCGCCGTCGGCGAGGATGCGCTCGGTGGTGAACCGCACGGCGGAATCGAGAAGCGGGTGCGGGCCGTGGGCGGCGACCGCGAGACCGGCGTAGCACTGGTCGCGCAGCCAGGTGAAGCGGTAGTCGTAGCTGCGCCCGGTGTTGGCCCGCTCCGGCAGCGACGTGGTCGCGGCGGCGACCATGCCGCCGGAGCCGCTGGTCAGGCCGCGCAGGACGGCGTAGGCGTGCCGGGCGTCGCGCGGCGCGGCCAGCGCGGAGCAGTCCGGGACGGCACGGTGCCACTCCCGCTCGGTCTCCCGCCACAGCTCCTGCGGATCGAGCCGGTGCGTCGCGGGCCCGGTGGAGTGCGCCGCGGAGCCGGTGGACAGTTCCAGCACCAGGTCGTGTTCCTCGCCCCGGCCGAGCCGGACCTCGCCGCGCAGCCCGGTCTCCGGGTTCCAGGCCGCGCCGCGCGCCCCGAGGAGACGCAGGCGCAGCCCGTCGCCCGAGGCCGTCCACACGTCCCCTTCCAGCCGGGGGTCCCGCAGGCGGTGTGCGCCGAAGCCCGGGCGCGGGTCCAGCTCCATCCGCAGCAGCGCCTCGCCCCGCACGATCCGCATGCGGCGCAGCAGCACCAGACGGTCGGGCGAGGCCGGCAGCGCCAGGGCGTCGCGGCACTCGATCACGCAGTCGGCGCTCACCCACCGGTTCACCCGGATCAGCGTGCCCTCCTCGTAGGCGCCGCCCCACACGTGCCAGGGATCGGCGGGCGCCACGGTGAAGTGGCCGGCGCCGCCGATCAGCGCGGAGAAGACGGCGTCGCTGTGCCAGCGCGGCGCGCACAGCCACACGATGCGGCCCTCGGGGTCGATCACCGCTCCCCGCTCGCCGTCCGCCAGTACCGCGTACTCGCGCAGCGCCCACGGCGGGCAGGCGGCGTCGGGAGCGGCCGTCGGCTGCTGGGCTTTGTCGCTCATGAGGCTGGTGTCTTCCCTGCCGTCACGGTCGGAAACGGTGCCCGTCACCTGGCCGGACCAGGAAGAGCCGGTCGCCACGGGAGGGCCGTCACCGCGGACACCTCACGTCGAAGGGGTGGCACCGGCCGTCGGCGGGGGAGAGGCCTTGTCCGTCCGGGTGTCGAGCACCTCGCCGGTCACGGCGTCGACCACGTGAACGCGCGTGTTCTGCGCGGTGATGGTCGCGACGGTGACGAGCCAGACGACCTTGCCCTCCGGGCCCTCGGTGAGCCGTACGTCCGTCACCTTGCCGTAGTGCGGGTCGGTCACGGCCGTGCGGGCCGCCGTCTCGGCCGCCTCCTCCGGCAGCAGCTTCGCTTCGCCGACCAGTCGCGCCGTCTCGTCCTTCGCCGACGGCGACTGGCCCGCCGGCACGGACGTGTCCAGCAGCCGGCCGAGTACGGCGTCGACGCGCACCACGTGCACGGTGCCGTCCGCGGTGGCGACCTCGGTGTGCCAGACGGGGTCCGGGCTCTGGGCCCGGCGCAGCTCCGTGGAGAGCAGCTTGCTGTCGGGAACCTCGTCGAGCGCCTTGCGCACGGCACGGTCGAACGGGAACTCGACCTGGCCGAGGACCTCCGGGCGAGTGGCGGCCGGCGGGCCGTTGCAGGCGGCCAGCAGCACCCCCAGAACGGCGAGCATCACGGCGACCGGACCCGGCCCCCGGCACGCGTGGGCGGTGCGCCTGCGTGAGCGAGCCATGTACTGCCTGCCTTTCGTGACGAGTGGCCGTCCCCGGCCGGTCAGTCCTGCCGTCCCTCGCCGCCCGTCGACGACGGCGCCTGCGCATGCGGGGACGTCGTCCGCGCGAGCAGCGCGGCGAGGAGGAGCACGAGTGCCAGACCGGTCAGCATCCCGTACAGCGGCGGGCCGGGGCGGGAGATGCCGGAGGTGATCAGCAGCGCGGTCGCCGCGGCCGGCGGGTGGGAGGCGTCCAGCACGTGCAGGAGGAGCAGGGTCAGGCCCACCGCCGAGGCCTGCGCGAGGATCTGCGCGGTGGTGTCGTGCTGCTGGACGACGATGGACGGGTGGTGCCACAGCCCGAAGGCCGCCAGACAGCCGAGCCCGACGCCCACCGCCGACGCATGCGCGAGGACCGCCTCCCGCAGCCGCGGGGCCAGGGTGCCCGGGTGTGCCAGCAGCACGTACGCCGTCGGACCGACGGTCGTCGTCAGCGCCACCCAGCCGATGAGCCGCCCGCAGAAGCCGACGGCCACCAGCACCGCCGCGGACAGCAGCAACAGCCGCAGGCCGGCGGCGAGCCGCTCGCGCACGGGGGCGCGGGGCTCCGGCCGGGCGATGCGCAGGACCCGTTCCAGCGTCCGTGCCGTCATGGACGCGCGTCGCGGGAGCCGGTCGGTCCGGGAGCCGGACGCGGCGTCACACGTCCCTCCTTCTTCCGGTTCTTCCGGGCGGTGCCGGTCGTTCCTCGGACCCGTCGCCGGGGAGGGGCGCGCGCCGGGCGTCCGTCGCCCGGAGCGGCGCACCGGCCGACGGCTCGGGGGAGCGCCGGGAACGCCGGGAGGACGGACCGGACGGACCGGACGGACCGGATGGGCCGGACGGACCGGATGGGCCGGATGGGCCGGAAGGACCGGGCGCCGGCACAGGGCCTCGGCGACCGGTCCGTCGCCGCCCTGCCGTGCCGTCCCGCCCGAGCGCGTGATCCTGTCGTGTCCGGTCCCAGGGGGGACCCGTCGCCACCACCGGAAGCCGGCGGTCCGGCGGCGGGCCGTGCGGGCGGCACCGGTCCGGCGGGCCGTGCGGGCGGCACCGGTCCGGCCGGGCGGCGGCGAGCGGCCCGCGTCGGCGTCGGCCGCGACACCGTTCGCGGCGCCGTCCGCGACGGGTCCGCGGCGCCCGCGGCGTCCGCGACGCCGCCGCACCGCGCATCCTCCGTCAGCAGTCCTTCCCGCAGCCGGCCCAGACAGCGCCGCAGGATCCGCGAGACCTGCATCTGCGAGACGCCGATGACGTCGGCGATCTGCTGCTGGGTGTGCTCCTGGAAGAAGCGCAGGTAGAGGACCTGGCGGTCGCGTTCGGGCAGGTGCTGCACCAGGTCGGTGAGGACCACGGTGTCCAGGACCCGGCCGTAACCGGCGTCCTCCGCACCGAGCAGACAGGACAGCGGGGCGTCCTGGTCGCGAGCCGCGGGCTCGTCCAGGGAGCGCGCACGGCACTCGTGCAGGGCGCGCAGGGTGGACCGCACTCGGTCGTGGTCGAGTCCCGTGTGCTCGGCGATCTGCTCGATGGTGGGGGACCGGCCCCCGAGCCGCTGTTCGAGTTCCTCGACGGCACGGAAGACCTGCCCGCTCGCCTCCTGGAGGGGACGGGGCAGCCGTACGGCGGCGCTGCGGTCGCGCAGATGCCGCCGCAGTTCACCGGTGACCTTGGGCAGCGCGTAGGAGAGGAAGGCGTGGCCCAGTGCCGGGTCGTAGCCGTCGACGGCCTTGATCAGCCCCAGGGCCGCCACCTGTACCAGGTCCTCGGCGTCCTCGCCGGGCCGCTGGAAGCGGCGCGCCACGCGGCGGGCCATCGGCAGCAGCAGCCGGATGATCCGGTCCCGCAGGGCGGCACGCCGCGCCCCGGGTGGGTGGTGCGCCAGTTCCCGCAGGAGGGCGTCCAGGTCGTCGGAGGACGGCCGCCCGGCCGCGGACGCGGCGTCACGCGGCTGGGGTGGGGCGGCGGTCGAGGAAGACATGGCCCTCTTCACGGGGTCGGGCGGGTGGGCGGCGTACGGGCTCGGCACCGTGAACGCCCGGGGCGGCGTCCTGTCGGTGTGGCCATGCTTGGGTGACCCGGCTCCGGCTCCATGAAACACGCCGTCACCCGTCGTCACCTCACCAGGCGGCCACCTGGGTGAAAGCGCCCCTGCCACCGACGCCCGGGCCAACGGAGTGGCGAAGCACGACGCTCCGTTTACACCTGCCGACGAGCGGTCACCCACAGAGACGGCAGAGGTCTGTCCGAGGGAGGACGTCATGACGCTGGTCGCCGACTTCGTGCTGGAGCGCCTGAAGGAATGGGGCGTGCGGCGGGTCTACGGCTATCCCGGCGACGGGATCAACGGTCTGCTGGGCGCTTTCGACCGTGCCGAGGGGGACCCGGAGTTCATCCAGGCCCGGCACGAGGAGATGTCGGCGTTCATGGCGTGCGCGCACGCCAAGTTCACCGGGGAGGTGGGCTGCTGCGTGGCGACCTCCGGCCCCGGTGCCGTCCATCTGCTCAACGGCCTGTACGACGCCAAGCTCGACCACCAGCCGGTCGTGGCGGTCGTCGGGCAGCAGAAGCGGCTGTCGCTGGGCACGCACTACCAGCAGGAGATCGCTCTCGGACAGGTGTTCGCGGACGTCTCCGAGTTCTGCCAGATGATCGTCCACCCGGGGCAGGCCCGGCATGTGGTCGACCGGGCGTTCAAGACGGCGCTGACCACGCGCGGGGTGGCGACGATCATCATCCCGAACGACGTGCAGGAGGAGGAGGCGCAGCCGTCGCCGCCGAAGAAGCACGGTTCGGTGTTCTCCAGCGTCGGCTGGAGCCGCCCGCGCCTGCTGCCGGACGAGGGGGAGCTGCGCAGGGCGGCCCAGGTCCTCAACGAGGGCGAGAAGGTCGCCATGGTCATCGGCCAGGGGGCGGCGCACGCCGAGAGCGAACTCGTGGAGGTGGCCGAGCTGCTGGGGGCCGGGGTGGCCAAGGCGCTGCTGGGGCGCGAGGTGCTCCCCGACGAGCTGCCGTTCGTCACCGGGCCGATCGGCCTGCTCGGCAGCAAGGCCAGTGACGACATGATCCGCGGCTGCGACACCCTCTTCATGGTCGGCACCAGTTTCCCGTACTCCGAGTGGCTGCCCGACGAGGGCCAGGCCCGGGGCGTGGAGATCGACATCGACGGGCGGATGATCGGCATCCGCTACCCGATGGACGCTCACCTCGTCGGTGACGCCAAGGAGACGCTGAAGCAGCTGATCCCGCTGCTGCGGCGCAAGGAGGACCGCTCCTGGCGGAAGAAGATCGAGAAGGACGTCGCCGAGTGGAACGCCCTCTGCGACAAGCGGGCCGGGCAGCACTTCGGCAAGACGATGAACCCGCAGGCCGTCGCCTCGGAACTCTCGCCCCGGCTCCCGGACGACGTCATCCTCACCGCCGACTCCGGCTCCGGCACCAACTGGTGGGCGCGCCACCTGAAACTGCGCCGCGGTATGCAGGCGTCGCTGTCCGGCACGCTGGCCACCATGGGCCCGGGCGTGCCGTACGCCATCGCCGCCCGGTTCGCCTACCCGGACCGCCCGGTCATCGCGTTCGTCGGGGACGGGGCGTTCCAGATGAACGGCATGAACGAGATGATCACCGTCAAGCGGTACTTCGACCGGCTGGCCGGTTCTCCGCCGTTCATCTTCTGCGTCTTCAACAACCAGGACCTCAACCAGGTCACCTGGGAGCAGCGCGCCATGGCCGGCGACCCGAAGTTCCCCGGCTCGCAGGACATCCCCGACGTGCCCTACGCCCGGTACGCCGAACTGCTCGGCCTGAAGGGCATCTACTGCGACAAGCCCAAGAACGTCGGCAAGGCGTGGGACGAGGCCCTGGCCTCCGACGTGCCGGTGGTGCTGGAGTTCAAGGTCGACGCCGAGATCGCGCCGATCCCGCCGCACATCATGCTGGAGCAGGGCAAGAAGGCGGCCAAGGCGGCCGTGCACGACCCGGAGCGGGTCGGCATCACCGCCAAGGGCATGCGGCAGAAGGCCACCGAACTGGCCCAGCACCTGCCGGGGCGGCGCCCGTGAGCGAGCTCGGCACCGGTGGGGGAGGGGAACCGGCCCGGTGCCGGGTCGACGCGGTCGACGTGCACGCCTTCGAGGTGCCCACCGACGGCCCCGGAGGCACCGAACAGGACGGGACGCTGGAGTGGGACTCCACGACCGTGGTCCTGGTCCGGGTGCACGCTGGCGGCAGGACCGGCATCGGCTACACCTACGGGGACGTGTCCGTCGCCTCCTTCGTCCAGTCGAAACTGGCCCCGCTGCTGAACGGGCAGGACGTCTCCAAGCCCCCGGCGCTGTGGCACCGGATGGGCGAGCAGATCCGCAACGCCGGCCGCCCCGGCGTCGGCGCCATGGCCGTCTCCGCCGTCGACGTGGCGCTGTGGGACCTCAAGGCCAGGCTGCTGGACCTGCCCCTGCTCCGGCTGCTGCCCGCCTACCACGACCGGGTGCCGGTCTACGGCAGCGGCGGCTTCACGAACTACTCCCCGGACCGGCTCACCGAGCAGCTCGCCGGCTGGGTCGCCCAGGGCATCCCCCGCGTGAAGCTGAAGACCTCCCGCGAACCCGGCCGCGACCCGGAGCGCCTGACGGCGGTGCGCAAGGCGATCGGCGACGAGCCGGAGATCTTCACCGACGCCAACGGGGCGCTCTCCCGCAAGGAGGCGCTGTACTGGGCGCACCGGTTCCACGAGGAGTGGGACGTGCGCTGGTTCGAGGAGCCCGTCAGCTCCGCCGACCTGGAAGGGCTGCGGCTGCTGCGCGACCGGGGCCCGGCGCTGCTGGAGGTGGCGGCCGGCGAATACGCCTTCACCTCCCGCGACTTCGTCAACCTCCTCGAACCGCCCGCCGTCGACTGCCTCCAGGCCGACGTCACCCGCTGCGGCGGCATCACCGCGGTCCTGGAGACGGCCGGCCTCGCCGCGTGCCGGCACATCGACCTGTCCGCGCACTGCGCGCCGGCGATCTCCGCCCACGCCTTCTGCGCGGTACGCCGCCTGCGGCACCTGGAGTACTTCCACGACCACGTACGCGTCGAGAACCTGCTGTTCGACGGCGTGCCGACACCCGACGGCGGCGCCCTGCGCCCCGACCCGGGCCGCCCCGGGCTCGGCCTGGACGTCAAGTGGGCCGACGCCGAGCCCTACCGCGTGCACGGAGCACGACCGGCCTGACCCGCTCACCGAAGGAGCCCCGAGACACCATGGCGAAGCCGGCACGCCGGGTCACCCGCGACATCCCGGCCAAGACCCACCCCGACATCCCCGGCCCGCCCCGGGCCCGCGAGACCGTCGACGTCGGCGGGCTGGCGCGGGCGCTGCGCAAGGCCGTCGAGGGCGAGGTCCGCTTCGACACCGCCTCCCTCGGCTTGTACGCGCAGGACGCGTCCAACTTCCGGCAGGTGCCGATCGGCGTGGTGATCCCCCGCAGTCTCGACGACGTCGTCGCGGTGCACAGGATCTGCCACCGCTTCGGCGCCCCGATCCTCAGCCGCGGCGGCGGGACCAGCCTGTCCGGGGAGACCGTCAACGAGGCCGTGGTCATCGACCACTCCAAGTACCTCACCGCCATCGGGGAGGTGGACCCCGAGCGCCGCCTGGTCACCTGCGAACCCGGCGTCATCAACGAGGACCTCAACCGCCACACCGGCCGGTACGACCTGGTGTTCGGCCCGGACCCCTCCTCGCACTCGCGCTGCGTGATCGGCGGCAACATCGGCAACAACTCCTGCGGCATCCACTCGGTGCAGTCGCAGCTCTACGGTCCCGGGCCGCGCACCAGCGACAACGTCCACGCCCTGGAGGTCGTCACCTACGACGGCGCCCGCTTCTGGGTCGGCGTGAACGAGGAGGAACGCCTCGACGAGATCATCGCCGAGGGCGGACGCAAGGGTGAGATCTACGCCGCGCTGCGCGACCTGCGCGACAGGTACGCCGACGCCATCCGCAAGGGCTTCCGCTCCGAGCAGCAGGTGCCGCGCCGGGTCTCCGGCTACAACCTGGACGAACTCCTGCCCGAGCGGGGCTTCAACGTCGCCCGCGCCCTGGTGGGCACCGAGAGCACCTGCGCGACCGTCCTGCGCTCGCAGCTCCTGCTCACTCCCGCGCTGCTCAAGCGCACCACCGTGGTGGTCGAGTACGACGACCTCGCCGACGCCGCCGAGCACTGCATGGAGATCATCGAACGGTGGCGGCCGATCGGCCTGGAGGCGCTCGACGACCGGCTCATCCGCAACCAGCAGATCGGCAACATCCATCCCGGGGACCTCCAGGAGCTGCCGCGTCTGGGCGGCGGGGCCTGGCTCGTCGTCCAGTTCGGGGCCGACACGTCCGAGGAGTCGCTCGGCACGGCGCACGGCTTCATGCGGTGGCTCGCCGACGACAAGGGCTACGCGCCGGACCGTGTCCGCCTCGCCAGGAGCAAGGAGGAGGGCGGGACCAGCGAGCACCTGTGGGCGATCCGGGAGAGCGGCCTCGGCTCGACGGCGTTCCCGCCGGACGGGCAGGACCACTGGCCCGGCTGGGAGGACTCCGCCGTGCCGCCGGACCGCATCGGCGAGTACGTCCGCGAGCTGCACCGCGTCATGGACCGGCACGGCATCACCGGCGCCATGTACGGCCACTTCGGCCAGGGCTGCATCCACAGCCGGCTCAGCTTCGACCTGCGCACCGCCGAGGGCCTGGCCGCCTACCGGGCGTTCATGGAGGAGGCCGCCGACCTGTGCGTGTCCATGGGCGGCTCCGTCTCGGGCGAGCACGGCGACGGACAGCAGCGCGGGGAACTGCTGGAGAAGCAGTTCGGTCCGGAACTCGTGCAGGCGATGCGGGAGTTCAAGGCCGTCTGGGACCCGCGGTGGAAGATGAACCCCGGCAAGGTCGTCGACGCCTACCGGATGGACGAGAACCTCAAGCTGGGCACCGACTACAACCCGCCCCGCCCCCAGGTGAAGTTCGCCTACGAGCAGGACGGCGGCGACTTCGCGCACGCCACCATCCGCTGCGTCGGCGTCGGCAAGTGCCGGGTGCCCGAGGCGAAGACGACGATGTGCCCCAGCTACCAGGTGACCCGCGAGGAGAAGCACACCACCCGGGGCCGGGCCCGGCTGCTGTACGAGATGCTCAAGGGCGACGTCATCACCGACGGCTGGCAGTCCAAGGAGGTCTTCGACGCCCTCGACCTGTGCCTGGCCTGCAAGGGCTGCACCAACGACTGCCCGGTCGACGTCGACATGCCGACCTACAAGGCCGAGTTCCTGCACCACCATTTCAAGTCGGCCCGCCGGTGGCGCCCCCGCCACGCCTATGCGTTCGGCTTCATCGACCAGGTCGCCCGGCTCGCCTCCCGGATGCCCGAGCTGGCCAACCTCGTCACCCACACGCCGGGACTGGCGCGTGTCGCCAAGCTGGTGGCCGGTATCGACCGACGCCGCCCGCTCCCCCGCTTCGCTCCCATGACCCTGAAGGAGTGGTTCGCCCGGCGCGGCGGCACCGCCAACCCCTCCGGCCGCCCGGTGGTGCTCTTCCCCGACACCTTCAACAACTACTTCCACACCGGGGTCGGCGTGGCCTGCGTCGAGGCGATCGAGGCCGCCGGCTGGCAGGTCGTCATGCCCGAGCAGCACATCTGCTGCGGACGGCCCCTGTACGACTACGGCTTCCTCGACGCCGCCGAGCGCTATCTCCACCGCGTCCTGGACGTGCTCCGACCGCACCTGAGGGCCGGCACACCGGTCGTCGGCATGGAACCGAGCTGCCTGGCCGTGTTCAAGGACGAGCTGCTCAAGCTCCTCCCGCACGACGACGACGCCCGGCGCCTGGTCGGCAACGCCTACCACTTCCCGGAGTTCTTCCAGCACTTCGGCATCGAACCTCCCGCGCTCGACGGCAAGGCCCTGCTGTGGGGGCACTGCCACCACCGGGCCACCGGCGGCATGGACCCCGAGCGGGAGCTGCTGGAGAAGATGGGCCTCGACGTGGAGGACCTCCAGGGCGGCTGCTGCGGTCTGGCCGGGTCCTGGGGCTTCGAGTCCGGCAAGTACGGCATCTCCATGGACTGCGGCGAACAGGCGCTGCTGCCCGCCGTCCGCGACGCGGAGCAGGACCGCCTGGTGGTGGCCGACGGGTTCTCCTGCAAGACGCAGATCGAGGACGCCGGCACCGGGCGGCGGGCTCTGCACGTCGCCGAGGTGATGAAGCTGGCCCGCGACCAGGGCGCCCGCCCGCCCGGCCCGCTTCCCGAGCGGGGCGCCGCCGCATCGCCCAGGCCGCCCCTGAGGAAGCGCGCCGTGCGGATCTCGGCCGCCGCCCTCGTCGCGGCCGCCGCCACCGCGGCCGGCGTCCGCGCGTGCCGCCGCTGACCTCCGTACGGACCGGCGTGCCCGTCACGGAGCGGCCCCGCCTTCCTCCCTGGCATCCCTGAGACGCCGGTTGTGCCAGGCCCACGGCGCGGCGGATCTCCGGCTCGTGCAGGCCGGTACGGCAGGCGAGCTGCTCCATGCTCAGCACCTGAGGGCCGGTGGTCAGGGCGCGCGCCACCTTCGCGGCCCACAGCTCCTCCTCCACGTAGGGGCGCCGCCGGTACCGCTCCCGCAGTGTCGCGAAGTGCGCCTCGCCGCACGCGGTGAGACGCCGCAGCCCGTCGAACCACTCCGCCTCGTGGACGGCCGACGAATCGGGCACGTAACCCGACACCGCCTCGTCGGCGGGGAAGGTCACGGCGCACAGGTCGCACAGCTCCAGCCGGACGACGTCGGCGTGCCGCGGGCGCTTCTTCTGCTTCCGGCGCTTCCCCATGGAGTCTCCCGAAGAGAGGCGGCCCCGGCGGCGTCCGCCGCCGGGGGACGACTCAGGAGTTCCCCGCCGCGACGCCGGGGCACCCGGCGCCACCCGGTGGCACCCGACCGTACGAGCCGACGGCGGCCGTGGCGCGCGCGGGCGGCGGGCCGGACAGTACGGTGTCACGAACCGCGCAGAACTACCGAAAGCTGGTCGCATGGGCAAGGGTGTCGGGCGGTTGGCACACGGCGTGCGGGCGTCACTGCGCAACAACGGACAGGCCTACGGCTACTCGGTGTCCATCACGGTGGCCATCGCGTTGCTCAACACCGAGGCCAAGGTCCCGGGCGCCGTACACCTGATCTACTTCGCGCTCGGTGCCGCCGTGGCCTTCAGTCTGCTCCAGGCCCTGGCGTCGGCCGGGTTCCGCAAGCCGCTGGAGCCGGAGCCCAGCACGGTCACGGCCATGGGCGTCTCGCTGAGCCTGGTGTCGGTGGGCACCTCGGTCCTGCTGGCCTGGGGCTGCGCCCACTACATCGGCGGGGTGACGGCCTGGCCGGTGACGTCCTTCGGCGTGTCCGCCGTGTACCTGGTCGTGGCGGGAGCGGAACTCGCCCTGGCCGAACGGGCGCAGGCCGCCTCCGAGCACGGCGGGGAGGTCGAGCGGCAGACGGAGCAGGAGGAGAAGGAGCACCACGACGACCCCTCGGAGGAGTAGCCGGCCCTGGCCGGCGAAGGGTGTAAGTGCCCCGCGTCCGGGCACCCCGCCCAGCGGTGTGTCTGCTCGCGGACCGTCAGGCTTGCCCGTAACGTCCGGTTGGCCTCGTTCGCGGCACAAGACGGGAGTGATCGGATGGTGGTCGAGGGCGCCCCCGGGGCGGCCGGCCGCGGGCTGCGCGCCCGCTGCCGGCAGGCGGGGAAGGCGGGGGCGGCACCGTGAAGCAGCGTCAGATCTTCGGCGAGGTCTTCATCCTGGAGTCGATCGTCGCGGCAGTCGTCTTCCTCGCCGTACTGGCCGTGTTCGGCTACGCGCTGGTCAGGCGGCGCGCCGCACGGCGGGTGACCGCCTCGCAGCGGGCGGAGCGCCCCCGCCTGGAGACCTACTACGTCGGGGTCCTCGCCGCGTTCGCCGTCTTCCTGGTGGCGTGGACGGCCTGGCAGAACCACCGCGAGCACCGGCCACCCGAACAGCCGCCCGTGCGCGTGGACGTGAGCGCCCGCCAGTGGTGCTGGACCTTCGCCTACCCGGAGTCGGCCCAGCGCCGCAGCGTCTCGGGAACCTGCCGCGGCGACGACCTGCCCACCCTGGTCGTGCCCACCGGCCGGCCGGTCGAGATCCGGCTGACCTCCCGTGACGTCATCCACTCGATGTGGGTCCCGGAGCTGCGCTACAAGATGGACGCCTTCCCCGACCACGTGAACACCTTCACCCTCAGCTTCGACCGGGAGGGCCGCTGGATGGGCAAGTGCGCCGAGTTCTGCGGTCACCTCCACTACGCCATGCACTTCTGGATCAAGGCGGTGTCGCCCGAGGAGTACGACCGGTGGCTCCAGCAGGGCGGCGGTCAGGGGGCGGCGGCATGACGTCGGCGCCGCCCGCCACCGAGGACGAGACCGCCGGACGGCCCGTCGCACCCGGCGGCTGGCTGGGCTGGGTCAGCAGCACCGACCACAAGCGCATCGGGCTGCTGACCTGCGGCACCGCCCTGGTGCTGTTCGTGGTCGTGGGCATCCTCGCCCTGATCATGCGCGCCCAGCTCGCCCGGCCCGAGCAGGAACTGGTGGGCGTGGACACCTACAACCAGCTGTTCACCATCCACGGCTCCGGAATGATCTACATGGTGATCACTCCGTTCGCCATCGGCATGGGCGTCTACCTGGTGCCCTTGCAGATCGGCGCACCGGCGATCGCCATGCCCCGCCTCACCCTGTTCGCCTACTGGCTCTACGCCGCCGGCGCGGTGGTGATGCTCAGCGGATTCGCGACGTCGAACGGCGCGCACAGCAGCGGCTGGTTCTCCTACCCGCCGATGGCCGACAGCCGGTTCTCGCCCGGCGTCGGATCGGACCTGTGGATCGTCGGCGTCTTCCTCGCCACCACCGGCACCATCGTCATGGGCTGGTCCGTGCTGTGGACCGTGCTGCGCAAGCGGGCCCGCGGGATGACGCTGCTCAGGCTGCCGGTGTTCTCCTGGTCGATGATCGTCACCTGCCTGATGGTGATCGGCGCCTTCCCCGCGCTGCTGGCCGCCCTGGTCCTGCTCGCCGTCGGCCGGGCCGACCCGTCGATCTTCCAGCACAATGTGTGGAACATCGGCTACCAGCACCTGTTCTGGTTCTACGGCCACCCCGTGGTCTACGTGATGTTCTTCCCGTTCCTGGCCGCGGTGGCCGAGGTCCTTGCCGTCTTCTCCGGCCGCCGCTTCTTCGGCTACAAGGGCACGGTCCTGTCGCTGCTGGTCTTCGCCGCCCTGTCGATGAGCGTGTGGGGCCACCACATGTTCGCCACCGGGCAGGCGGCCAACGACTACTACTCGCTGACCTCCATCGCCCTGCTCGTCCCCGCGGGCATCGAGTACTTCGCCATGCTCGGCACGATCGTCGGCGGGCGCCTGAGGTTCACCACGCCGATGCTGTTCGCCCTGGCGTTCATCCCGCAGTTCCTGATCGGCGGCCTGACCGGCATCATGGTCGGCACCCCGGTCATCGACTACCACGTCACCGACAGCTACTTCGTCGTCGCCCACCTGCACTACGTGCTGTTCGCCGGCAGCGCCTTCGGCCTGTTCGCCGCCGTCTACTTCTGGTTCCCGAAGGTGACCGGCGTGATGCTGGGCGACCGCGGCGGCCGGCTGCACTTCTGGCTGCTCGTCATCGGCACCAACCTGACGTTCCTGCCCATGTTCGCCCTCGGCTACCTCGGCATGCCGCGCCGGGTGGCGACGTACGCGGACTTCGAAGGGTTCGGCACCATGAACCTGCTGGCCACCATCGGCGCCGCGTTCCTCGCCGCGGCCATGATGGTGTTCATCGTCAACGTCCTGTGGACCCTGCGCCGCCGGGCCCTCGGCCGGGCCACGCCGGCTCCCGACGACCCGTGGGGCGGCCACAGCCTCGAATGGGCCACCTCCTCGCCGCCGCCCCGGTTCAACTTCACCACCCGGTACCCGCTGCCGCCCGTCACCAGCTTCGCGCCCCTGCTGGACCTGCGGCAGCGGCTCGGCCGCGAGGTGACCGAGGGCCCGTCCGGAGGCGAGCGGTGAAGCGGCACGTGTCGTTCGCGGTCGTGGCGGGCTGGGGCGGACTCAACGCCCTGCTGCTGGCGGTGCTCGCCGTCTACGGCGAGAGCGCGCTCGTCTTCTGGCTGTGGGGCGGCGTCGTGGTCCTGCTGGAGGCGACCGCCCTCGCCGTGTACCTGTCCTCGCGTCGCCGGCCCGAGGAGCACACCCGCTACCGGGTGCCGGACCGGGCCGCCGGTGCGGCGGCACCCGCCGCCATCGGCACCGTCCTGGTGGCCCTGGCCTTCGTCTACGGCCTGTGGCTGCTGGCGGTGGGACTCCCGCTGCTGCTCGTGGCGACCGCCCTGACGGTGCGCGGCACGACCGCGCGGGAGGAATGATCCGGGTGGACCACTCGACGCACGTGCCGCACCTGTCCTCCGTGGCCGCCATGGCCTGCTCCGGCTTCGCCCTGGCCGCCGTCGTACCGGGCCTGGTGTGGCTCACGCGGCGGTCCCCGCTGTGGGAGAAGGCCGGTCTGCCCCCCGGCGTGGCCCTGCCGCTGCTGGTGCTGCTGCACGCCTGGGCCGTGCTCGGCGGCCCGCTGGGACTGGTGCCCGAGGCCGGGCACCTGGTGACGGAACCGGTGCTGCTCGCGGGCGCCGCGCTCTTCTGGGTGCCCGTCCTGACCCGCACCCGGCACCGGCTCAGCGACCCGGGCCGCTGCCTGTACCTGTTCCTGGCCGCGCCGCTGCTGGACCTGCCCGCGCTCGGCATCATCGCCGCGGGCCACTCGGCGGAGGGCATCGCGATGATCGTCGGCATGCTGCCGCTGGGCGTCGTCGCGGCCGTGATCACCTGGCGGTGGGCCAAGCGGGAGGAGGCTACGACTCCTCCGGCACCTCCGCCTCACCCGGCGCCGCCCGCACGGCCTCGATCCGGCGGCGCTGCCACTCGGTGACCGGGAACTCGACCCGCTCGGCGAAGTACCAGCGGCTGAGCGCGTTGCGGAGGCGGTGCTTGCGGAACCAGCGCCACGCCTCCGTGCCGTGGGCCCGCGGCCGCGGTTCGTCGCGCACCAGGATGCGGTAGGCCTCGGCGGCGGGCAGTGGCGTGCGGGTCTGCCGGTAGCCGGCGTCGTCGTCCCGGCGCACCTCGGGCGTCGCCCGCCCCTCGAGCAGCCGTCGCCGGTCGGCGGCCTGGAGTCCCAGGCAGGCCCGCTTGGTGATGTGGTAGGCCAGGAAGGGCCCGAGGAACAGCAGTACGCGGAAGGTGTACGTGATGAGTTCGAGGTTCACGTGGAACACCAGGGCGATGACGTCCTGCCCGCCGGCCATCAGCAGCACGGCGTAGGCGGTGACCGCGGCGACGCCCAGCGCGGTGCGGGTGGGCCGGTCGCGGGGCCGGTCGCACAGGTGCTGTTCGGGCAGCGGGCCGGTGATCCAGCGCTCGAAGTACGGATAGCTGTAGAGGATGACGAACAGCGTCGTGGGCAGGACCACGCCCGGCAGGAAGACGTCCCACACGACGGTGTGCCCGGCGATGTTCGTCTCGGCGGCGGGCATCAGACGCAGGGCCCCCTCCAGGAACCCCACGTACCAGTCGGGTTGCGCGTCGATGGAGACCTTGTCCGCGCGGTAGGGGCCGAACTCCCACACCGGGTTGATCTGCATCACGGCGCCCATCAGCGTGAGCACGCCCGCCACGGCGAACATCAGGCCGACCGACTTGGTCGTGTACTGCGGGTAGAACGGCTTGCCGACGACGTTGCGGTTGGTCCGGCCCGGCCGGGCCCACTGGGTGTGCTTGTGGTAGACGACGAACCCCAGATGGACGACGACGAGCGCGAGCAGCAGCCCCGGCAGCAGCAGGATGTGGGCCACGTACAGGCGCGGGATGATGTCGTGGCCGGGGAACTCGCCGCCGAAGACGAAGAACGACACGTACGTGCCCACGACCGGGATCGAGAGCATGATGCCCTGGGCCGTGCGCAGACCGGTGCCCGAGAGCAGGTCGTCGGGGAGCGAGTAGCCGCAGAAGCCCTCCAGCAGGGCCAGCAGGAACAGGGTCACCCCGATGGTCCAGTTGACCTCACGGGGCCGGCGGAAGGCGCCGGTGAAGAAGATGCGCAGCAGGTGCACACCGATCGCGGCGACGAACACCAGCGCCCCCCAGTGGTGGATCTGCCGGATCAGCAGCCCGCCGCGCAGGTCGAAGCTGATGTGCAGCACCGAGGCGTACGCCTCCGACGTCATGACGCCTTGCAGGGGCACGTACGACCCGGTGTACGGCCGCTCCGCCATGCTCGGGTCGAAGAAGAAGGTGAGGAACACCCCGGTGACCACGAGCACCAGGAGGCTGTAGAGGGCGATCTCGCCCAGCAGGAACGACCAGTGGTCGGGGAACGCCTTGCGCAGGAACTGCTGGCCCGCCGAGGAGACCGGCAGGCGCTTGTCCAGCGCGCTCGCCACCCTTTCCCCGCGCGTGGCGCGTCCCGCTGAGTCCTTCTCGTCCCGGAGCGCCACGGTGCGTCGTCCTCCTGCCGCTCGGCCGTGCCCACAGCACACTGTTCTTCGGTCGTCGCTCAACGCTCACGTCGAGCCTGGCACGGGTCCCCGGGCCGCGCGCGGCCGAAACGGCGGCCGGGGGAGAGGTCCGCCGGCCCGCGTGACGTGCGCTCAGGGCTCCGTGCCGGTGCTCTCGTCGATGCCCGCCCGGTCCCGGTACTCCCGTACCAGCCGGGTGGCGGCCGGTCCCCGCGGGCGCCGGCCCGGACGGATGTCGACGGCGAAGGCCTTGGTCTCCTGGATGTGGGTGTTGGGGTCCAGGGACATGTGCAGCAGCTCGTTGGCGGCGTCGCCGGTGCTGTATCCGTTCGGGCCCCAGTGGTAGGGCAGGCCGACCTGGTGCAGGGCACGCCCGTGCACGGTCAGCGACGCCATCCGGTCGGTGACCAGCACCCGCGCCTCCACCACGCCGCGGGCGCTGACGATCGTCGCCCAGCCGGTGTGCTCCAGCCCGCGCTCGGCGGCCAGCTCGGGGGAGACCTCGCAGAAGAACTCCGGCTGGAGTTCCGCGAGATAGGGCTGCCAGCGCGACATGCCGCCCGCGGTGTGATGCTCGGTCAGCCGGTAGGTGGTGGCGACGTACGGGAACACCTCCGCGCCGGGGTCGTCGCCGCTGGGCTGGTAGCGGTTGTCCGGATGCGGCGGCAGCAAGTGCCGTACGGGATTGCGCTGCTGCCGGTACAGGGCGTTCGGGAACGGCGAGTCCTGCGGCTCGTAGTGGGTCGGCAGGGGGCCGTCGGTCAGCCCGGCCGGCACGTACAGCCAGGCCTTGCCGTCCGCCTGCATGATGAACGCGTCCCTGCCCCCCAGGGCCTGCGGGCCCTGCGCGTCCGGTGGCGGCTCGTGGTCGGGCGCCTTGTCGGGCGTGAAGTCCGGGACGTCGTGGCCCGTCCACTTCCCCTCGTCGGCGTCCCACCACACCAGTGCCTTGCGCTCGCTCCACGGCCTGCCGTCCGGGTCGGCGGAGGCGCGGTTGTACAGGATCCGCCGGTTGGCGGGCCAGGCCCAGCCCCACTCGCCGGCCACCCAGTCCTGCTGCTCACCCGGCTTGCGGCGCGCCGCCTGGTTCACACCGTCCGCGTACACCCCGCAGTAGATCCAGCAGCCGCACGCCGTGGAACCGTCGGCCCTCAACTGCTCGTACGAGGCCAGCGGAGCGCCGTCGGCGTCGTGGCCGTTGATCTCCGCCAGGACGGCCGCCGCGTCGGGTTCGGCGTGCTCACCCTCGGTGGGGTAGTCCCAGGTCAGATCCAGCAGCGGCCGGTCCATCGGGTCGGTGGACCCGGCGAGCTTGGCGCGGACGATCCGCCCCAGGTGGTAGGTGAACCACAGGTCGCTGCGCGCCTCGCCGGGCGGCTCCACGGCCCGGTGGTGCCACTGCAACAACCGCTGGGTGTTGGTGAAGGTGCCGTCCTTCTCGGTGTGCGCGGCGGCCGGCAGGAAGAACACCTCGGTGCCGATGTCCTCGGTGCGCAGCTCGCCCGTCTCGATCTCCGGGCCGTCCTTCCACCAGGTGGCCGACTCGATGAGCGAGAAGTCCCGCACCACCAGCCAGTCCAGCTCGGCCATGCCCAGCCGCTGCATCTTGGCGTCGGCGGAGCCGACCGCGGGGTTCTCGCCCATCAGGAAGTAGCCCTTGCAGGTGCCCTCCAGCTGGGCCATCACGGTCTCGTAGGTGGAGTGCGAGCCGGTCAGCCGCGGCAGGTAGTCGAAGCAGAAGTCGTTGTCCGCCGTGGCGGCGTCCCCCCAGTACGCCTTGAGCAGGCTCACGAGGTAGGCGCGCATGTTTCCCCAGTAGCCCTTGCGGGCCGCCTCACCCTGGACGAAGGAGTCCAGGTCGTCGCGCCGGTGCGCGTGCGGCATCGGGATGTAGCCGGGCAGCAGGTTGAACAGGGTCGGGATGTCCGTGGAGCCCTGGATGGAGGCGTGTCCGCGCAGCGCCAGGATGCCGCCGCCGGGCCGGCCGATGTTGCCGAGCAGGCTCTGCAGGACGGCGGCGGCGCGGATGTACTGCACGCCCACGGTGTGCTGGGTCCAGCCCACCGCGTACGCGAAGGCGGTGGTCCGCTCGCGCCCCGAGTTCTCGGTGACCAGGTCGCAGACCTGACGGAAGAGTTCCTGCGGCACCCCGCAGACCCGCTCGACGACCTCGGGCGTGTAGCGGGCGTAGTGCCGCTTGAGCACCTGGAACACACAGCGCGGGTGGGTGAGCGTCTCGTCGCGCTCCGGCTCGCCCGCACCGATGCCGGCGCCGCCCGAGCCGTGGGACTCGGCACCGCCGGCCTCGCGGACGCTGCGGTCGGCACCGTCGGAGGATTCGCCGTCGGCGCCTTCGGCGGAGCTGCCGTCGGCGCCCCCGGTGCGCCGCTCGAACTCCTGGTCGCGCTGGCCGGAGGCCGCCTGGACCTCCACGCCCTCGTACTGCCAGCTGCTGTTGTCGTAGCTGCGGCTGTCCGGGTCGAGACCGGAGAAGACGCCGTCGAGGTCCTCGGTGTCGCGGAACTCCTCCCGCAGGATCACCGGCCCGTTGGTGTACGCCACCACGTACTCGCGGAAGTACTTCTCGTTGCTCAGGACGTGGTTGATGATCCCGCCGAGGAAGGCGATGTCCGAACCCGCGCGCAACGGCACGTGGACGTCGGCCAGCGCGCTGGTCCGGGTGAACCGCGGGTCCACGTGGACCACCTTCGCGCCCCGGGCCTTCGCCTCCATCACCCACTGGAACCCGACCGGATGGCACTCGGCCATGTTCGAGCCCTGGATGACGATGCAGTCCGAGTTCTGCAGATCCTGCTGGAAGGTGGTCGCGCCGCCGCGGCCGAACGAGGTTCCCAGACCGGGAACGGTGGAGGAGTGTCAAACACGCGCCTGATTCTCGATCTGCACCGCGCCGAGAGCGGTGAACAGCTTCTTGATCAGGTAGTTCTCCTCGTTGTCCAGCGTGGCCCCGCCCAGGCTGGCGATGCCGAGCGTGCGCCGGGTGCGGGTCTCGTCGACCTCCCACTGCCAGCCGGCCCGCCGCGCCTCGACGACCCGGTCGGCGATCATGTCCATCGCCGTGTCCAGGTCGAGGCGCTCCCACTCGGTGCCGTGCGGACGCCGGTACAGCACGTGGTGTTCGCGGGCGCTCCCGGTGGTCAGCTGGAGGCTGGCCGCGCCCTTGGGGCAGAGCCTGCCGCGGGAGACGGGCGAGTCGGGATCACCCTCGATCTGGGTGACACGCTCGTCCTGGACGTAGACGTTCTGCCCGCAGCCCACGGCGCAGTACGGGCAGATCGACTTCACCACCCGGTCCGCCTCGGCGACCCGGGGGGTGAGCCGCGCGCTGCCCGCGCTCTTGGCGGCTGCCCCGCGGCCCAGGGGATCGGTGCCCTTGAGCTGCCGGTAGACCGGCCAGGAGTCGATCCAGGTGCGTACGCCCATGGCCTCCGCCCTCTCGGTGCTGCTCCGTGCGCGTGGGTGAGTGCCCCGCTTCCGCGGGTTCAATCGTCGGCAACGCCGATCGGCGGTGACCGTGCGGCGCGGACGGCGGCGGGCCGTGCGAAGGAGCCGGGGGCCGGGTAGTCCTGCTGCCATGGGCACCACCTCCCCCCACGGGCACGACACCGCTTCGGCCTGCGCGGGCGTCACCTCGGTCGCGGTCCTGGTGGACCTGCTCAGGACCGGGGCGTCCGGCGGTCACGTGAAGTGCTGGGAGCGCTTCGCCGAGGCCGCGGCGGCACGGCGGCCGGATTCCGGGCCGGACATCGACCTGACCCTGTACGTGCTGGGACGCTGCGAAGGCGTGGAGGAACTCTCGGCCCGCGTGCGGTTCGTCGCCCTGCGCCCGGTGCTGAGCACCGCGGCGGTCATGCCGGCGGTGGGCGGAGTGGACGTCACCGACCTGGCACCCCACCACCCCCGCCTGGCCGCACTGCTGCCCCGCCACGACGTATGGCACCTCACCCACACCTTCGCGTTCGCGCAGACCGCCGTCCGGCTCGCCCGCCGCGCCGCCCCCGGCCGGCGGGCGAGCCTGGTGGCCTCGCTGCACACGGACGTCCCGGCGCTGGCGTCCGTGTACACCCGCCAGGTGATCGGCAAGGTGCCCGGCCTGGCCGGGCCGGCCGGCGGGCTGCCTCACGCGGTCGGAGAACTCGCCCGGCGCCGGCGCGACCGGCTGCTCCGCCACTGCGACCGGGTGCTCGCGTCCTCACCGGAGGTCTGCGAGGAGATCTCCCCGGTCACCGGTCCCGACCGGGTGTCGCTGCTGCGCCGCGGCATCGACCACGGCCGGTTCCGGCCCGACCCGGAGGCCCGGCGGGAACTCGCCCGTGTCCACCGGCTCCCCGTCGACCGTCCCCTGGCGCTGTTCGTCGGCCGGGTGGACGCCTCCAAACGCCTCCCGCTGCTCGCGGAGGCGGTCCGCCGCCTCGGGGCCCGGGGCACGCCGGTGCACCTGGTCGTCGTCGGCTCCGGCGCCTGGGACCGCCGGCTCACCGGGCTGCTGGGGCCCGACGTGACGTTCCTGGGGCCGCAGCCGCAGGAACGGCTGCCCCTGGTGTACGCCGGCTGCGACGTCTTCGCCTTTCCGTCGCGCACCGAGACCGTGGGCAACGTCGTCGCCGAAGCGATGGCCTGCGGCCTGCCCGTGGTGCTGCCGGAGGGCGCCCGCACCACGCAATGGCTGGCCGCACCGGGACGCGACGGCCTGGTGGTGAGGGACGACTCGGCACGGGGCTGGGCCGCCGCGCTGGAGCAACTGCTCACCTCGCCGGAGGCCAGGCGGGCGATGGGACGGCGGGCGGCCGGGACCGCACGGGCCCGGCATCCCACCTGGGCGCGGGTACTGGAGGAGGACCTCGTGCCCGTGTGGCGGAAGGCCGCCGCGCGGACGGCGGGCGGAGCGGTCACCGGCCCGGTCACCTCAGGGCGTGGCCGGCACCGCCCGTGAGGCCCGGACGTACGGCACGGGGGAGGGGCGGCCGTAGCCGCGCCGGGGGGTGATGGCCGGCAGCAAGGCGTTCGCCTGCGCCGGCGGGCACCGTCACCGCTCGTCGCGCTCGGCACCGGCCGTGTCCCGGGGACGGCCGGGCTCTCCTCGGCCGGGATCACCGGACTCCGCCTCGTCGCCGCCGGCAGGAGCGGGGCGGACCACGCTGAGCAGGATCGACACGGCCAGGACGACGACGACCACGGCGAGGCTGATCACGGCGTGCACCTCGGGAATGCTGGTGCTGATGACCTTGTGGGACGCCTGAAGGATCAGTTTGACGCCGATGAAGGCGAGGATCAGCGCCAGGCCCTTGCTGAGGTAGTGGAAGCGGTCCAGCAGGCCGGCGAGGAGGAAGTACAGGGCCCGCAGGCCGAGGATCGCGAAGGCGTTGCTGGTGTAGACGATGAAGAGATCACTGCTGACGCCCAGCACGGCGGGCACGCTGTCGACGGCGAACACCAGGTCGGCGCCCTCCACCGCGGCGACCACGGCGAGCAGCGGGGTGGCGACGAGCTTGCCCGCCTCCTTGACGAAGAACCGGTTGCCCGCGTACTCGTCCCGGACGGGGACGACCTTGCGCAGCAGCCGCACGGCCAGGCTCTTGCCCGGATCGACGTTGTCGTCCTCCTTGGTGAGGATCTTGTAGGCGCTGTAGAAGAGGAAGGCACCGAAGACGAACAGGACGGCGGTGAACCGGCTGACCACCGCCACGCCGGCGGCGAGGAAGAGACCACGGAAGACGAGGGCGCCCAGGACGCCGAGGAACAGCACCCGGTGCTGGTACTCGCGGGGAACCTGGAAGTAGCCGAAGATGAGCGCGAAGACGAAGAGGTTGTCGACCGACAGGCTCTTCTCCAGCAGCCACGCCGTCGTGTACTCCACACCGGCGTCAGTGCCGGCCACGAGCAGGACGACCACGCCGAAGGCGATGGCCAACGCGACCCAGACCGCACTCCAGGCAGCGGCCTCCTTGAAGCCGATGACGTGGGCCCGGCGGTGCGCCAGCAGATCGACGGCCAGCGCCACCACGACGGTGACGGCGAACACCACCCACAGCCACAGTGGTACGTCGTGCACGAGTTCGTCCTTTCGACGAGAAGCACCGGCGATCCGTCCTGCCGGCGGCACCCGTGGCCGCTCGAGGACAGCCGGCGCCGGCCGACGCGAGGCCCCGCGGGCATCAGCCGAGGAACGGTGGTCGTCCGCCCCGACTGCCCCGGAACGCCGTGGGCAATCGCCCGCGCCGAAGTCGTCACCGCCGATGGTGAACGCCCGACCCGCCGTCACCCCGTTCGCTCCACCGCCCCTCGACACGGCCTCAGGCGGAGGCGTGACGGGCGCGCAACTCGTCGACGACTCCGAACGCGGCGGCGGTGATCGGTACCGCGAGGAGCACTCCGACGATTCCGGCCACGGACGCGCCCGCGGTGAGCGCCACCAGGATCACCGCCGGGTGGATCCGCACGGTGCGGCTCTGGACCATCGGCTGGAAGATGTTGCCCTCGAGGAACTGGACGACGAGCACCACTGCCAGCACCCACAGTGCGACCGCGAGCCCCCGGTCCGCGAGCGCGACGAGCACCGCGGCGGCACCGGAGACGAAGGCGCCCACGTAGGGGACGTAGGCGCCGAGGAAGACGATCGCGCCGAGCCCGGGCGCACCCGGAACTCCCAGGATCAGCAGGCCGGCGGTGATACAGACCGCGTCGATGAGAGCCACCACGGTGGTGCCCCGCATGAACCCTTCGACGCCCCGGAAGGCCCGCCCGGCCATCGCCTCGACGGCGTCGGCGCTGCTACGCGGCGCGAGGGAGCGCAGGGTGCCGGCGGCCCGGTCGGAGTCGCGCAGGAAGAAGAAGACGAGAAGTACGGCGAGCACCGCCATGCCGAGGGCCTGGAGGGCGGCGCCGACCCCGGCGACGACGCCGGAGGAGGCCGTCCCTCCGAACCTGCCCAGCAGGTCCACGGCGTCGTGGGCGAGGTCCTCCAACGACGTGCCGGACGCGCCGAACTGATCGGCCAGCTGCCGTACCGCCCTGCGCAGCGACGCGACGATCTGGTCCCAGGTGTCGACCAGCGCCACCGTGACGGCGTAGACGGAGCCGCCGACCACGGTGAGGACGACCGTGCAGGTGAGCGCCGCGGCGACGGTCTTGTTGACCCTCGCCTTCAACAGCCACCGGTGGAGGGGCAGGAGCAGCGCGGTACCGAGCAGGGCCAGCAGCACGGGCACGACGGCCGGCCGCAGCGCGACGCACACCTGGATCCCCACGTAGGCCACACCGGCGACCAAGAGGATCAGGCAGCACCAGGCGGCGAGTCGGCGAGCGGGTTCGGGAAGCGGATGCACGCCCTCACCGTACGCACCGGCCGAGCGGTCCCCCGTCAACGACCCCGCCGGGGCCCGGCTACGGTCGGTAGAAGGGGAAGCCGGGGTACACGTAGCCCGGCCCCCAGAACGGCGGGTAGCCGTAGAAGCCGTACACGCTCGTGGAGTACTCGGCCTCGTCGGTGAGGTCGGGGTCGTAGACGGGGGCCTTTGCCACACGCTCGCGCGTCTGGTCGATGAACACCTGCTCGTCGGTGACGCGCGTCACGGCGTCCACCGGCACGAACGACTTGGTCTCGCCGAACCCGAGGAATCCTCCGTGAGCCACCAGGAGAAAGCGGACCTTGCGTTCCGGCGCGTCGATCAGGAGATCGTCCACCTTGCCGACGTCGTTGCCGTCGGTGTCCGTCACCTTGCGGCCTCGCACATCCTCCTCGGGAGTCTCAAGCGTCTGGTCGGAGTCGCTGAGCTTCTGCAGGATCGGGGCGCGGTCGGCTGCCATACGTGCTCTCCTTCGCTCGCTGGGCGTGATGATGCGGTGGGACGGGCTTCACGGCGTGGAACGGTGCCCCGGCGCCCGCCCGTCGGGCGTCACGAGTTCGTCCGCTCAGGACGTGACGAGTGCCGTCCGCGTACCCGTCGGCATGCGGGGCATGCGACGCCGGGACGGGCCGCTTCCTCATGGGGGCGCGCGCCCGCCGGGCCCCGGCGCGGCGGAGCGCGGGTCCGGCCGTCCGACCGGCTCGGCACCCGGCCCGGTGGGTCACCCCTGCGTGCCGTGTGCTGCGACCAGGCGGCGGTATGCGCGGTACGCGGCGCCCCTCGGGCGGCAGGCCCATGGGGACACCACTCCGTCCGGTCCCGTGCCGGTCCCCTTGGTGTTCCGCTTCCGTTCGATCCCGTGACGAGGTGACCCCATGCGTGTGCTGCTCGTCCATCCCAGCGCCCTGATGTACTCCGAGATCTTCCTGCGGCTGGAGCCACTGGGGCTGGAACGGGTGGCCGGGGCCGCCCGGGAGGCGGGGCACGAGGTCCGGGTCGTGGACCGGCAGGTGCTCAGCGAGGCGGCACTGCGCGCCGAGGTGCGCTCCTTCCGCCCCGAGGCCCTCGGCGTCTCCCTCAACTACCTCGCCAACATCCCCGAAGCGATCGACCTGGCCGCCAAGGTCAAACGCGAAATCCCCGGCTGCTTCGTCTTCTTCGGCGGACACAGCGTCTCCTTCGTCGCCGAAGAGGTCCTCGACCAGGCCGCCGGCGCGGTCGACGCCGTGATCCGCGGCGAGGGCGAACCCGTGATGGCCCCGCTGCTCACCGCCGTACGCGACGGCGGAGTGGACCGTGTGCCCGGCATCGTCACCCGCGCCGGCCGCGGCCCGGCACCGCTGATGCTGCACAGCATCGACACCCCCCTCCCGGCCCGGGACCTGATGCGCAACCGCCGCCGCTACTTCATCGGCGAACTCGACCCCTGCGCCTCCATCGAGTTCACCCGCGGCTGCCCATGGGACTGCTCCTTCTGCTCCGCCTGGACCTTCTACGGCCGCAGCTACCGCAAAGTCTCCCCCCAGGCCGCGGCCGACGACCTCGCCCGCATCCGCGAACCCAACGTCTTCATCGTCGACGACGTCGCCTTCATCCGCCCCGAACACGG